>QCHV01000008.1 GCA_003217035.1 Prochlorococcus sp. AG-402-G22 | reverse complement strand
TTGTCAATCTTCTGGCAAAAATCTTTTGCTTTTTAAATGCTGATGTAAAGTCAATCGGCACGGGTTGGGCAAAGTGGCCACCTGGGTTATCAATAAAAAACCTGATCTCCAAACTAAATGATTGATCCAAATCACCTTCTCGATTTCGCTACGCAACTTCCTCACCCTTCTGATATAGGAATAATCAAGCCTTCAGGGGGATTTAATTTTGGAGCTGCTTTATGTGGATTAGGAGCATTCTTTGGTGCGTCTCAATTCTTTTACTATTCTGACGACTCCAAAAGAATTGACCCTTGGGCCAAGAAAGACTAAAAACTAAGCGGAATTCTACCAATTGAATTCTAAAAACCAATTTACATACAATTCAAAAACGCTTATATAAATTGGCTTTTGAGTTGAAGAAAGGTTTTTTATTCTTTGATAGAAATCAAAAAAAAGCCTCGCCTTTTTAAAGGCGAGGCTTTTTTATTAAGTGCTAAAGATTCTTCTTAAGAAGCGGTTGACTCAGTCAAGCCTCCTATAGCTTTAGCAATCCTTCTAAAGTCAAATCCAAGAGCTCTTAAGGCATGCCATAGATGGCCCTGAAGACAGAAGAAAGCAAAGTAATACTGAACATTTACAAGTGCAGCTCGGGTGGTATGTCCCAAAAAGTATTTGCAATCAGAGGTGTCTCCGGTATCCGCCCAATAAGGGGAAATCCCGAACTTAAGCTCTAATGGTTCTCCATACCATTCTGTTGGATAAACAGTTGTATTAGAAGCCGCCCAAAATGCAGCGACTACACCCATTAGAAAAAGACCAGCTAATGACCAAGACAAAACAGCTTCTGATGAAAGCAAGCCATCGCCCTTAAATTTGGTGTATTCACCAATTTGACGGGTTGCTATATGCCATGCTCCCCCACTTATCTGCAAGAAAGCTAAAAATGCATGGCCACTCATTACATCCTCAAGGCTGTCAATTCTAATGAAATCAAATTGATGGCCCCAAACCATTCCAAAATCCCCATATCCAGGGAAAATTGTACGGACAGCTCCTATGGCTGGATCGTAAATACCATGAACTCTTGCCCATTCAACGAACCAAATATTGGCTACGCCTAAAAAGATCAAATGATGGCCAAGAATAAAAGTCAGGTTGTCAGGGTTGTCCCATTCAAGCTTGAACTTATCCACACGGCCAATAGGTCCACCTTGTAGGTCAGGGTCGAAAAGCAATGAATGAGCTAGTCCTGCGGTGCCGTAGACAGCAGAAAAGATCAGATGAAATATTGCGATTGTTGCAACACCTGCTCCTGTCCAAACACCGGCTTCATCAAACCCTATGCCTAATGATGCCAAATGAGAGAGATAGATGGAGCTTTGATGCCCCATGGATACTGAAGGATCAAATCGCGCAAGTTCCCATAGACAACTTGCACCTGTTGCGAAGCAAATAATTCCTGTATGTCCAACATGAGAACCAATAAATCGGCCTGCACGGTTGGTTACTACAGAATTACCAACCCACCACCCATAGGTGACATCTGGGTTTCCGTAGGTCTGCATAATTTTTAAAAATGAAGGCTATATACCTACCCCAACACTACATTCGTCTGAATTGATATGGTCGGAATAGTTAAAGGTCTTTATTTACTGAACCTTTATTTGTTGTTATTAATACTAAAAACAAGCTTTTCAGGGCTTCTAAGAGGAATCATCAAATTCCCTCAAGTGAACTTAGATCTTGAAGTCCATCTAGATCCAGAATCACTGAGGTAAATAGATCTATATCTTCATCAAGACATCCTGTGACTTCTTTTAGGTCTACCGAAAACTCATTAATTTGATCTGAGAGGGACTTGCTAACACTCATTTTTTTTGATCTAGCTCTTGAGCTGAAAGATTCTTCCTTCTTCCCCAAAAGCCTATAAAAAGAAAAAACCCATAAAAAAACATAGTTACAAAAATCAAGTTTTTAATAAGAAAGACGAAATTCATTAGAAAAAAGGATTTTGAAATATGGCCAAAAAGTTGGTTTTTCTAAATCTAAAGAAATCTCCCAGCTACAAAGGTTCACATTACTTAATGAAATGTGTTACATTGCTTTACATAGTAAATCCTACTTAACAATGACCCCTGAAGCAGAAAAGTTCAACGGCTGGGCAGCAATGATTGGCTTTGTTGCAGCATTTGGCGCCTACGTAACTACCGGACAAATTATTCCAGGAATCTTCTAACCTTTTTAATCATATGACCTCTTCTCAAATAACAACCGAATCAGGCGATCGCCAAAACGTCTTTCCAGTGGAAGCGAAGCCAGAACTTATTGAAAACTATTCAACATACATTGAAGAAGCAGAAAAGGCTAATGGAAGGTGGGCCATGATTGGATTTATAGCCCTGATAGGCGCTTATTTGGCAACTGGGCAAATCATTCCAGGTATTTTCTGATGAATAATAATTATTGGAAAAATGCAGAGGCAACCAATGGCAGACTGGCCATGATTGGATTGTTTGCTGCAATAATTAATTACACTATTTTTGGATGGATAGTCCCAGGATTCTTCTAAAATAATAAGTTATGGATATAGCTATAACAAAACACTAAAGAAATGTCTTCACAAAAAAATGTTGGTCTGACTAAATGCATGAGTCAGACCAATTGTGAATTTCAAGAATGGGAATTCAAAGACGTAAACAAGAAATTTAATCAATTAATAGAAATAGCATCGTGTATACCAAGAACTACGATCTTGGAACAAGATGAAAACTATTGGCATGGAGTATGTAGAAGCCTAATATTTCGTTTTCCAGACGATTTGGAAATATTAAAATTAAGGAAAGGAGGGGCAAAAGGTATTATTCAAATAAGATCTGCATCTAGATATGGAGCTTCTGACCTGGGAGTTAACAGACAGCGAATAGAAGGAATATATAAAAGATTATTAAAGGAGGAAAGTGATAAGCAAATAGGTTAGAAAAAAGGTTTATAAATTAGATGCTTAAATCCTTAAAACCAAGCAATAAGCCCTTTTCTATCAAATCAATCAAAAGATAATAAAACTAAAAATGTAAACAAAAATTTTAAAAAATAAACAACCCAACTATTAGAAGCATCAATCAAGTATAATCTCAAGAATTTTTAAATTAACTGTTGAACGAATTACAGACTCTAGCTCTATCTTATTCATTGGCAGCGTTGGCAATAGTGTTCGTGTTTTTTGTGGACAACGAGGATGACGACGATGAAGGTGGTGGAATGATGCAACCGGTCTATATAGGGTCTGAAAACTAAACCTTTGCAGACACTGCAATAAATCAACTCACTGAGTAAGCAAGGTAAAGATAAAGATTCGAATAGTATTAAAGGCCTGATTGCCTGACTATGCTTGAAAAACCAATTTATTTTTTAAGCACACAGGAAGATCAACTTAAAAATAGTTCAATCGCCTAAAAGCAAGGGTTGCAAAGTCAATTTAAAAATCACAAAAGGGTTCACGGCAACAGACACGTGTAGAATATAAAGAAATCCTTAAAGCATGGTGTATCCAAAAGAAAATTTGGACGAAGGCTACAGGGTCATTCGAGACTTCGTTCGTCTGAGGCTATCTACTCTTAAACAAGAAGATAAAGCTTCTCTTGAGTCAGAATTCAAAGAATGGTTAACAGAAGAGTCTTTTGATCAAGATGAAATCTGGACCATACCAGATTTAACAGATGAAGGATTGTGCGATTTCTTCCACAGAGCAATTTCACAAGGGAAATAAATATCTATAAATTTCAATGAATTAGTTTCAAAAAATTGTTTATTACCTTAAATTCAAAGCTTATCTAAGAGATTCCATATAAAGCAAACCCACTGTGCAACCCATAAGTAATTAAAAGAAAGCTCATAAAACCTAGGCTGAGAAGCATTGTTGTATAAAGTCTGTTAACTCCATAGCCATTTTCTACAGGGTTAAAATCAGCAATAACAAATGATTGACTTGAATACTTTCCTCTATTAAAAAGTCCAGAATCACTAATCGCTTGACTTGAGAGATATTGTCCTGCGTCAGGCTTTTTCTCATAATCTTCTCTAAAAAATCTTGGGAACATATAAGTGTGCCACATGGCAATTACAGCCACCCAAAAGATCATACTTAAACCACTAATGCCAAATAGAAGAAATTTGAAAGTTTCCATTTAAATACTGAAATTGGATTAAAAAGTAAATTAAGGTTTTTATGACTTGTTGACACCTTCTGAATATAAGAATCTCCCTCTGATGTACATGAATACACAGAGAGTGGCTATTATTACTGGGGGGTGAGCAGAGATAGTTTCACTCAGGTACTGAATTTGTTCTGCTGACATTTGTATCTTTAAGTAATTTATAAACTGATTCTCTCAAAGAAGTGGTACTCAAATGTATTATTATTTATCAGATCAATGTACTTATGTAACCACGCAGAGCGTCAATACTAACAACTATACAATTCGTTCCTCAATTTATTGAAGTTTAGTTCTAAAAGAAATTCTTGTAAGCATCAAGAGATCATAAAATCAACTTCGAAATTTTATTTCTTTAGATTAAACCAAAGCAATCTTATGCAAGGGCTATCGCTCCTACAAGGAAAGGTATGCGATAATAATAGATAAAGCATTTTTTTTATATGGATATCAATCTCACCTTGATGACCTTACTTTTCTTTCCTGAATACCCAGATGGGATACCAGGAGATATGTACTTAGTTCATTTATTTTTCTTCTTGATTTTAATTCCTTTTGGAATGATAATTTTAGCAGCTAGGTCACATAACAAAGACAATCCAAATGCAGCCGCAAATGGCTATAAAGATTCTAAGCTTGGAACATTTATAGGGTACGAGTTTAAGAAGTAAGAGTAAAAAGAAGAACTAAATTAAAGGGTTAATTCTATACTTTAGAAGTAAGTAATTACTCTAGGAACTTAGTTAATTTGTATTAATTAAATAGGTTTCACCTGGTATAGGCTCTATAAAAGATACATCTTTACTTACAGAGTCTCTTGCTTGGTTAATAGACCCTTCAACTTTCATTAAACTGTTAAGAAAACCTGAAAAAGTTGAGTCGCCTCCAGTAGTACTAGCGAGTACAGTCCTAGGGGTAAACTTCTCAATTAATTGTGAAAGTGCAGCTTTTCCCTTAATAATTCTTCCTGCCAAGGGTAATCTTATATCCAATACAGGTGTAATAACTGCATCAAGTTTTCTAGTCGCTAAACTTTCATCAAAGAAACCATGAGGTTCAAGATATAGTGAACCTTCAGGATGACTTAATATATAACCATTTTCAACGTTAGGTACAGGTGCGCCTCTAGTCGCCTCTATCTTTAAATGACCAAATTCCAAGTTATCTCCTGGCTTGATTTTATTAATTTTCTGAAATCCGATTTTCTTTGCAACAGATCCAGCCGAGAAAGATGCAACTACTTCTATTGAACTAGAAAGAAGCTTAAGAGAAGCTGGGTGCGAATGATCAGGTAATCCCTGAGTAAGAAGTAAAAGGTTTATTTTTTCAGGCAATTGGAACTCTTTATTTAAACGACCATGAAAGAACCACTTCCCAGGCAAAAAAGAAAGGTCGCCAGTAAGCCAAGGGTCAACTAAAACCCGAAAGCCTCCAAATTCAATAAGCCAACCGCTTGATCCAAAATAGGTTGCTTTTAAAGTCATTAGAACATTAAAGAATTGGGATTATATTTATTGCAATGAGTTTACTGAACTAAGCAAAATAAGATTTACTCCAAGTCTCTCTTAATCAAATTGAATATAGCTATCATGAGTGAAAGAAAGTTCTGTTAATTGACTTTTATTGGCTTTGGCACATGGGCATGGGGAAATAAATTCCTATGGGGCTATGACCCTGAAAAAGAGGATGAAATTCTAGAAGCATCCTTTAATGAGGCTGTAAGCAGGGGGTTGAATTTTATAGATACAGCCGATTCATATGGGATAGGACACCTAAATGGACGAAGTGAGCAATTACTTGGTCAATTCACCCAAAAGCTCCCTCCATTAACTAAAAAGAAACTAACTATTGCAACAAAATTAGCCCCATATCCATGGAGAGTTGGCAGGAATGGGTTTAGACATGCTTTTCAAAAAAGCAAAGAAAGACTTAGAGGCAACCTTAAGAGGGTTCAATTACATTGGAGCACTAAAAGATATGCGCCTTGGCAGGAAGTTCAACTAATAGATGGTCTTGGTGATCTTGTGCAAGAGGGACTAGTTAAAGAAGTGGGAGTTTCTAATATGGGGCCTAAAAGATTAATTTGGTTTTACAAAAGACTCTCAAAAAGGGGCGTTCATTTAAAGAGTTTGCAAATTCAGTTTTCCTTATTATCTCCAAATTCAATAAAATCTAAACAAATTCAAACTGTTTGCCAAGAGCTAGACATTGAAATCATTGCGTATAGTCCTTTAGCCTTTGGGGTACTTAGCATCCCTCCAGAAACATCAAAACTAAACAAAACATTCTTAAGAAATAGAATTACAAAGAGGTTATTAGCACCTTCAAAAAAATTAAGAGGAGCATTAAGCAAAATCGCAGCTGAAAGGTGTTCTTCTCAGGCTCAAGTCGCCCTAAATTGGTGTCGAGCGCATGGAACAAATCCTATACCAGGAATAAGGAATCCATCACAAGCAAAAGATGCTGCACTTGCAAGTGATTGGGACCTGGGGGAAGAAGAAGTAAGTGAATTAGATCGACTTAAAGAAGAGTGTCAGGAAAAGATGCCCAGTAATCCATTCCAAAGTAAATAAATTATACGTTTAAAGAGGTTTTTATGATGGACTACAACAACTAACCAAACAAGAAATACACTTCTTATATTATCAAAAGAGAAAGAAGTTAGGACAGTCTTTTTGGTAAAGACTTACTCATTGATACTATGGTTTGATGGGCATCTTGACTATCAGTAAGTTCATGGTCAAAAGATATTTCTATAAGATGTGCGTCAACTTCTAATTTTATTAGCTTAGTATTTATTTCAATCATACTTACATCCTTTGCATCTTTAAATCCTCCATAGAATTCTGCAAATGCTCTTAATGTTTGCTTGTGATCAAGATTCATATGAGAACAAATCCTTTTACTTACATCTGAAGTAAGCTCTTCTTTTGACATGAAAAACTAAGACCTATTAATTACTTTATCAACTTAGCATTAATTTATTTCATATAAATTAAAAAAGGAGTACTTCTCTATTAATAGATTCTGTTCAGACGATATTTCCTTTTCAATACTTCTACTAATTAGAACCCATGGGCCTCCTTTATAGAGAGGCTCGAATTGATCATGGAATTTCTTCTTAGGACCCAACTCTTTCTTTGTTTTAGGATCTAGATATTGACTTGTATAAATATTACTTAGGTAACCCCTTCCAGTATTAATGGTTTCCTGAGTATATATACGGATCAAGCTTCCGTGAATATGACGATAAACCATGCTAACAACATTATCTTTAATACGATATTTGTCACCTATATTTTTCCCTCCAACTATCACTTCAGCTCCTATTTCATCTATATCACCATAAGTAAAAGTATTTTGACTATGCACAGTTTCAAAAGGTCTTCTTACTCTATGGATTGCTACTTCGAATAATTGGGAAGCAACTAAACTCTTTACTTGACTATCATTCAAATTATACAGTTGAGGTTTCTTATCTTCCCCTAAAACAAATGAGCCCTCATAAGATTTATCTTCAGAAGAAAATCTAAACTCACCTTTATATCCAGAGAAGTCAGGTTCCCATGTATAACGATTTTCATAGGCATCTCTGAATTCTGTAGTGCAATCTTTACCCTGATAAATTTTTTTAGATTTTTCCTTTAAGGCCATTTAGAGATTCCCTAAGAAATAATTGTGAAATACCTAAATGTAATTATATACAATTTAAAGTGTTTGCCTAATAGCATAGTCAACAAAAATCAAATTAAATGATTTCCTGAAATTTCTTTTAAAACTAATTATATTCTCCTGGGATATCATTCTTTCTAACAGTAACTCTTCCTACTTTCTTACCCGAGAGCCTTAACAACTCATCCCCTGAAAATTCGTAGCCTAGCCCTAGCGCTATCTGCGCAATATCATCGGCAGTTGCTGAATTCAAAACTTTCTCCTTTAGAGAAGGATCGGAATCAATTGTTTTGAGGAAAGCCTTGAGGTCTTTTAATGCCATATGTCTAATTTAAATTAATTTCAAAATAATTAATCGAATCAATGCTAAATATGATTTACATCAATCATATCCATGGAAGATACTTCATACTTGGTATGCATTGGCTTAATTGAGCAAGAAGGCAAAAGGCATATGCCATTAGGTGGTAAGTCCCTTAACAAGCCTTTAAATTCTCAATATGGGCCTGGCGAAAATGGCAAAGAAGCATCTTTGGAGTTGCTTCTAAGAGTTATGGAGAGAAGTGAGAAAGGTCTCATAAAACAAGTGGCCGGAAAAGAAAGCTTCCTGCTTTTAGAAATACCTCTTCAAGCAATGCAAGAAGAACTACCAAAAATAAAAGTGGAATGGATTGCTAAAGGAAATCACAAAGAATTGATCTCGAATTTAAACTCTTTATGCAAAAGCCTTTGGAGCATTAGCTTTCGAAAGCATGAAGGAGTTCAATTCACACGTTGCTTTTGATTACCTTCTTTTGATTATCTATATGAATTGTTTTCAGCCAAGTGTTAAGTTGTTAGCTTACTAGGATATTTTTTTGACTCAAGTAACTGTTGGTGAAAACGAAGGCATTGAATCAGCACTTCGGAGGTTCAAACGCCAAGTATCAAAAGCCGGAATTTTCGGCGAATTAAAAAGACTTCGCCATCATGAGACTCCAGTCGAGAAATATAAAAGAAAGCTTCAGCAAAGAAGACGGAATAGAAGAAGCTAATTACAGTCTTAAAAGTGAATTTATTATAATTTTTCGGGGAAGGTCCCACAAAAGGTCAAGGCTATAGTTCTTATTTTTTGGCTTGATTTAAATCTAAAGCTTAAATCCACCCTATGAGTATTAGATGCTTCTCTCAATGAACTTCAATGCCTATATTTATAGAGTTTGAGTAATCTGCTCTACACCTAAATAAATAAGAGTGATCATTATATTAGGTTCCCAGTGATTGGGGTCTTGGTTTTTTCATCACTTTTTACCTAGGGTGATTTTTGTAATATCAAATCAAATTGTCCTGAAAATAGTTACAACTTTGAGAAAACTTAAATCAATAAAAAACTCCCAGTTATTGAAAACATGGGAGTTTAATTCTAAATAGATGTTTTTATTACCTTATTCTTTAACTTTAGAATGAGTATCTCAAACCTACTAGGGCTTTCCACTGATCAAAACTATCCATATTAACTGTATCGTCATTACCATTTCTAGTAGCTGTGTTATCTCTAGCGACATTAACTTCGTCTAGAGACTGCCAAACAATTTCTCCAAATAAATCAATATTTGATGATGTGTCATGGGTAACACCAAGTTTTACTTGCTTGATTCCAGTACCCTCAACCCCGTCATAACTAGCATCAGTAACAACTACGCTACTTCCAAGACCAAAGCCAACGTAAGGAACCCAATTGCTTTCACTTGTAAAATCATAATACGCAGTTACAAGCTTTGAATGGACAGATACGTCTTCAATCAAGTTTGAATTGTCAACTTGAAAATGGTTAAAAGCATATGAGCCTTCAAGCCTAAAGTTCTTGTTAAATCTATAGCCTATACCTGTCTCTCCAGTCCAATTACCAGAAGTAGTGTGGTTAAGTGAGCTGTGTTTTACATCATTAGTAGTAGAAGCACCTACTCCAATTGACATATACAAACCAGAAGAATCAGCTGATTGACTTTCGCCAATATCTTCAGAAAGGTCGCCATAGTAGGCATCAGCCAATGCAGGGGAACCTAAAGAACCCAATGCCAAAGAAGCAGCTAAAAACGAAGTCTTAAAGTTCACTTAAAAAAGTATTCACTAACATAAATTATAACGAGCTTTTTTAAATACTAATAACAACAGTGGCAGCAATGAAAAAGGCACACCCTTCCCTAAGGATAAGAGTCAATTTTCAAGCGGGGGAATAGGTCGAATATAAAGATATTTTTAAGAATGATTGACTATAGTGCTTATTGATTGGCCTTCTATTCAATTTGAATTATCGTAAAATTCTTCATTTTTGTTAATTCATTGGCAATTGAACCTGAAATAATTCCAGTAAGTAGTGAAGACGGTACCGAGGCTAAGCAGATTTTTCCAAATGCAATTTACGTTTTTTTGGTTGTTTCAGGGTTTGTACTACTAACTTTCTTGCTAAAGACTCTTTTCACGTTTGTTTTTATGACGATAGGACTTGTCTTTATTGTTAAGCAATTACAAAAGCTCTTTAGCTAATAAGTATTAAACTTGGATTTAATTTGATAATTCATCAGATGCATCCAAAGTCAGTCTTGGAATGGATCATTAGTGAATGGCTTATTTCCTTTTTCTGGCCATCTCATCATTTTTCAAAGTAGTTTTAATCAGGTCCTGATATCCACCTTTAGCTGAACTAATCGCAAACATTACTACAAAACCAAAGCCAGCAAATAAAATCACTCCCAACTCCAGTGGGTTAAGGCCTAGAGCAATCGAAAAAAGTTTAATCATAAATAAGCAATCTATAAACTATGTTCTAGCTCTTTTTAATCATGGGAGCATAAAAGGGTAATTAATTGATTTTGATGAAAATGTTTCCAAAAACATTGATGCTATTAGGTAGTGGAGAGCTGGGGAAAGAAGTGGCAATAGCAGCACAAAGACTAGGTTGCAGAATCATTGCCTGCGATAGATATTCAAATGCTCCTGCAATGCAAACTGCTGATATTTCAGAAGTTTTGGACATGACAAATTCAATGGCTCTTAAAGAAGTTATTCGTAAACACAAGCCAGATGCTGTTATCCCAGAGATAGAAGCGCTAGCTGTAGATGCTTTAGCTGAAATAGAGAATGAAGGGATTACTGTAATACCAACTGCAAGAGCTACTGAAATCACTATGAATAGAGACAAAATAAGGAACTTGGCTAGTAATCAATTAGGGCTTCAAACAGCAAACTTTGCTTATGCTTCTAGCAGGAGTGAGCTAAAAGAAGTATCACGACCACTTGGTTTCCCTCTTTTAGTTAAGCCAGTAATGAGCTCTTCAGGGAAAGGTCAATCCTTAGTAAAAACAGCACAAGATCTTGATAAAGCCTGGGTTATCGCAATGGAAGAATCAAGAGGAACATCACAACAGGTAATTATTGAAGAGTTTATAAAATTTGATCTCGAGATTACTTTGCTAACAATTCGCCAAAAAGATGGTTCTACATTGTTTTGCCCACCTATTGGCCATGAGCAAACAGATGGAGATTATCAAACAAGCTGGCAACCAGCAGAACTGAGAGAAGATCAATTAATTCAAGCTAAATCAATGGCAAAACTAGTCACTGAAGCTCTAGGAGGTGTAGGTATTTTTGGTGTTGAGTTTTTCATAACAAAAGACAAGGTTGTTTTTTCAGAATTATCTCCTCGCCCGCATGACACTGGTCTAGTTACTATTATTAGTCAGAATTTAAACGAATTTGAACTGCATCTTCGAGCAATTCTAGGTATTCCTATACCAGAAATAACAATTGAAAGTCCATCAGCTAGCAGAGTGATTTTAGCTCAAGAAAAACTTAGTGATGTTGCTTATACAGGTGTGGAAAGTTCTTTAGAAAAGAAAGGGACTAAAGTACTATTGTTTGGGAAACCTAACTGCAAAAAAGGCAGGAGGATGGGCGTATCTCTTGCTAAAGGCAAGTCAATTGAGGAAGCCAGAAAAAAAGCTGATCAATCAGCTTCATGTATAACTGTAACTAAAAAATAATTTATCTATCCTAGACACAGAAAAATTAAATTATTTAAAATGATATACTATCTTGTAGTTTTGCTAATGATTTTAAGAATAAATATAATAATAATATAAATAAAAGAACCATAAATAAAACCTACCAAACCTGAAGCCCAGTCCTTCCAAAAATATGAGCTAATTATGAAGAATAATAATCCGAGTACAATAAAGTAATTAGACATTTAAATAATCATTTAATTAAACATGA
Source organism: Prochlorococcus sp. AG-402-G22 (assembly GCA_003217035.1). Lineage (GTDB taxonomy): Bacteria > Cyanobacteriota > Cyanobacteriia > PCC-6307 > Cyanobiaceae > Prochlorococcus_D. The sequence goes on along the minus strand of QCHV01000008.1, from coordinate 57,454 downwards.
TGTTTTAGAAAGTAAGAATGGCTTAGCAAGTCTCACCCCATCTTTTACCTATTTCAAAACCCCAAGCCTTGGCAAGGGAAACAACTTGATCATGTTGACTACACTTTATCAGCTCTTGTTTAAGCTTTGGATTGGCATCTAAAAAATCAATTAATCTATTTAATTGATCGACCTTTCGAATGAAGCCTTCATAATCTTTTAGAGACATAAATAAACAACTAGGATGAGATTATCATAATAAAAAAAATCAGGTTTTGATCTGCAAGTCAAAATTAGAGATTTCATATTAAATATACATAAAGAATAAAACTTAAAATATCACTTTCGAAATTAATTTACAAAAATCTCTAGAATAATTATCAATCAATTGTCTCTAGAATCTATTACTGATAATCGCTCAATATTACATTGTTCAAGCTCTTCAAACATATTCTCAAGCCTCTGATCTTGAGCCTCGTCGAGATCCTCTAGATGTTTCTTGGTTGGATCTGTGCTCTCATTTGTAGGCTGCATAATAAGAAATCCCAAATTTACTTAGAAAATCGCAAGATCAAAGTCAAACCAAGCAAAGTCAAAAGGATTTGCAAGAAGATACTATGAAACATTTTAAGACTTAACTTCTTAACAAGTTTTATCGGCTAACAGCCTTAGGCGCTATCTGTGATAATTACTCAAAAGCCATGAATGAAATCAAATTTCCTGTGTCGGTGAATGAATCACTCCTTCTGATTTTCCATATACGGCTAATAGGCGAAGACTGAAGGAGATTAACAGCTATTTATTTTGTCATTTTTTATGTTTTTTAGGTGGTTATCCTCGTAAAAAGGGCTCAGATTAGAGTTAGGAGTCAAAGCCAAGATGATGAATGAAGATCAAAATAAATTCTCTGAGGAAGTCAAACCCTTATTAAAAGAAGTAAGGGAGTCCTTGCCATTCATTCAAAAAATAATCATAGCTCCGGTTGCACTTGGTATTGCCCTTGGAGGGAAATATTTGAGCGAGGTTCAAAGGCGCCAAGCAGAAGCAAAAAAAGAAGCGAATATTAGATCTCAAAAACAAAGGGCTGACGAAAGAGCAAGGATGATAGAAGAAAGAAATGCAACGGAGTCAGCAAAGATAGCAGCTGAGAAGCGGGCTGAAGATAGAGAGAGGAAGATAAGAGAGGAAGAAAAGAAACTCACACCTAGGAAAATTATCCATACATCCCTTTCAGCAATAAGCACAATAGCTTTGGTAATAGGTGTTTCTATGTTGGCTCCTATTGCAAAGTGGACATACAACGTAAATGAATGCGTAAAAGAATTAGCCCTCTCCGACGAGAGAAATCTAAGCTTTGGAGAAAGAGTGATTAAGTGCAATAAAGGGCGTTAATTAAGATATTCCTGAAACACAATGAATTTATATAAGCAACGATTATTCTGCCAAATCACTTTAGCAAGAAGGCTTAACAAGAATATTTAAGCTGCTCTTTTTCCTAACTTCTGAAAAAACTGCTTCAAAGGCTTAAAAGGGTTTAATTCCATTAGAATAAAATGATTGTTTAAGTTAAGTAGTTAATGAAAGACAAAAGAAGATTGATATCCAGATAAAGAGGCCTTAAATAATCTTTTAAGTGTTTTAAAAACCAATTTGAATACGGATTGATAATAAGCAAGCCTTACTTCAAGCAGAAATCAACACTTAACGTGTCATTAAGAACTGTAACACATAATATTGCGAAGTGTGTAGGGTTTGAACGTATTCTGCTGATCCTCATCGCTAGAAAAATCGAGAATCATTCCACCAGTGGCCTTCAAGGCTAGATAAAGATACACAAGACAGTGATAAAAATGGCTTAATATAAACTTAAGGGGGGGAGACTTCATAGGTATAAATAGATTATTTAAAATTTCTGATAGGCTAAATATAAACTTCTGTCTTGTCATTAAGAATCCAAAGCCTTCTCAATAGCATCTATTAAATCTCTATTAGTAGGATGGACAGCAGGTTGAAATCGAGCAACAACATCTCCGTTCTTATTTATTAAAAACTTCTCAAAATTCCAACTAACATCACCGGCGGGTTCTGCTTTGTTGAGAGTTGTGTAAGGTTCAGTGGTATTTCCTTTTGCATGCACTTTGCTGAAAATCTCAAATTTTGCTCCAAATTTTGACGAGCAAAATGCTTTGATTTCTGCCAATGAACCTGGCTCTTGTGAGCCAAAATCATTACAAGGGAAGCCAAGCACGCAAAAACCTCTCGATTTGTATTTATCTTCTAGATCTTGCAATCCTTCATATTGTGGAGTGTTGCCACATTGACTGGCAACATTAACTATTAGCAATACTTTACCTGAGTATTCTCCTAGGGTCTTATTTTGACCAGCTGAGTTCTCAACTACTGTTTTGGTAACGTTGACTTTCATAATAAGGCAGAGTTGCTATATAAAGTTAGCAGATCTATCTGCCTTTCTAAAATAACTGTTATCTAATTTACAAGAGCTTAGTGACAACAAAACAAAGATAATATGGAGTCGGTACCAATATTAATTAGTATATATATATTAATAATGAATCTATTGAACTCCAAATCTCTATAATTAATTATTTCATATTAATATAAATTTAACAACTTTATATTAATATTTAAATTTACATTAGATATAGTTCACTAATACAATCAGATCTTAATCTGTCTAGAGTCTTATTTGAGTAAATACAAATCAAACTAAGCAGAGTTTAAACTTTAACTTCATGTTGAGCTCATTGATACTTAAGAAAGAAACATAAGTATGCTTCAGGGCGTGAAATGACACTAGGTTGTGTTTTTTAGTTAAATATGGAAAATAGAAAAGATGAGGCGCCCAAGATTGAAAAAACCGATGACCTGGAAATTTCCTCGCCTGTAGAAGCAGCCTTTAATACAGATAGTTTTACTGAAGTGGAAGATGCTTCAGAAAAGGAAACTATTAATCAATCAAATACGGCTACAGAGGAAAGGCGCGAAGCAATAAGCATAAACTCTTCACTAGAAGCAGCAGATGTCAATCAATTTGAGAAAGTTTTTACAGCTATAGAGGAGGCTTTCCCTAAACAAAAAACAACTGAGGAGTATGCCTTTCCTCATCCTAGATATTGGCTTGGTCCTCGTTTTATGGCCATATGGGCCTTGCCTTTTGTTGCTATTACAAGGGCGACAGGTTCTATTCGCTCTTTAAATCCTGTGAGGCCTTACCGAGACACTGAATATTCTGTTAAAAAATCAGCAACAATTTATACAGCAACTAAAGATGCTTTTGAAAACTCAAAGTCTATAAGGTTTTTTGGTGCTCGCTTTTTAACCGTATGGGTTCTACCAATGGCCATAACAGGAACTGTTATGGAATTCTTATTTGTTAGTCCATTAATGGGAGTAAAGCCCTTTGGATGAAATTACATTCAACTAATGAGCTCTCATAAATAGGAGGTTGATTTGACCGTTCAAGCAATGTTCTTAGTTTTAACTACTGGAATAAAAAACACTATGCCGCTAGTTGCATTAGGGCTAATAATAACTTTCTTTGTAAAGCAAAGTAAAAGACTTGAATAAAATTTAAAGCAAGGAATATTGCCTTTTTTTACACCGCTTGCTAGATAAAGATTTCATCTGCTAAATCATTTACTACACAATAAAGAATAAGGGATTACCAGGTATTGATTTATACATCAGGGACTCAGAAATGATTGCCTTCTGATTTCATAATGATGCTAAATAAATATTAGATATTTAGTAGGCCTTTCTTGAAATGCTATTGAAGACCCTAATCGTACTTGCTCCTGTAATCATTTCCGCCTTGTCAACAGTTTTTTGGCTTAGCAAATGGGAAGTTCTTAAGTGGGACAATCAGACACTGCCTGGGTTTCCAAGCCTAGAAAACTATCAAAATTGGGAAGATACAGCTGTTGTCCCAACTTCTGGAAGACCTTCAGAAGGTTATCCAGTCTTTACTGTTAGAACTCTGGCAGTGAATCTTCTTGGAATACCCACTGTTTTTTTTCTAGGAGCTATTTTTGCTATGCAATTTATTCGTAGAGGTGTGGTTTAAAAGTAAGTAATTCAAATGGGTACATATGATCAAATACTATTCTTTGTAATATCTCTTGTAGCTTTTATGTGGCTTTCATTTGTTATTACAGGAAACTTAATAAGTCTACTTTAGTGTTTAACTTTAATTATTTAGATCTTTTTTAATTGGAAAACTTATAGTGAAATAAAGGAAACAGATATTAATAGTATTTCAACACTTTCCTGAGGATTCTTTTAATTGGAATAAACATTCAATCAATTGCTAAGTGTATAAAACATGAAATCCATATCAATTTTTCGAGATTCCCAATTAATTATTGGAATTAGAACCTCTCTTAATTTTTAATATCATCTATTTTTGTTATTTCTTTTACACAAATAGAGTTCCCTTGATCAAGATAATCTAAACCGTTATTTGACGATGGAACTCTCTAGGAAAGGAATTCAAAAAAGTTTAGGGCCTGGAATTTTATTGGCAGGAGCTTGTATAGGCGGTTCACATTTAATGTCGTCAACAACTGCAGGTGCAAAGTTTGGATTTGCCTTGATATTTCTGATATTACTTACGAATTTATTCAAATATCCATTCTTGCTTATTGGCACTCGTTTTACTTCTGCAACAGGCCTCTCCCTATTAGAAGGGTTTAAAGCTCGAAACCGTTTTTACTTGCCTATTTACTTGGTCGTAAGTTTAATCACAGGCACATTCACTATTGCTGCAGTTAGCTTTGTAACTGGTCTCTTACTAAAAAATATTCCTATTTTTTCTTCCTTCCCTCCTATGGATTTATCTATTGGAATATTAGTTGTTAGTGGGTTAATTCTCTTGCTAGGTCAATATCGAGCTCTGGATCGGATCTCAAAAGTACTAGTAACATTACTGACATTATTTACTGGTATAGCCGTAATATCTTTAATAACTCGTGGTCCGTTAGGAGATGTTGGTAGCAGTTGGATAAATAGTGACCCAAGCCCATGGACATTGACTAATTTATCTTTTTTGATTCCATTAATGGGGTGGATGCCAGGACCAGTTGAATTATGTGTATGGCCATCTCTGTGGATGTTCTCTAGATCAAAAGATATTAATTACAAACCAAATTTAAAAGAAGCAGAGTTTGACTTTAATCTCGGGTATTTAATCACTGTAATTACTGCTATTTTCTTTGTGATTTTGGGCGCTTTTACTATGTATGGTACTGGCGAAGGAATGCTTTCTGGTAGTGGGGTTTCATTCGCTCAAAACCTTATTCGACTTTATACAGAAGCTATGGGTGGTTGGTCTAAATGGATAATTGTTCCTTCGGCCTTTGCTGCAATGTTTAGCACAACACTCACCTGCTTAGATGCATATCCAAGAAGTATTTCAGCTTCTCAAGGCCTTCTCTTAAAAAGAGGCAACGATCAATCATCATCAAGCTCAGAGAACAAACGTTTGCAAATTTGGGTTGTAATTCACATTTTCACTGCCTTAAGTGCGCTATTAATTGCAAAATCTGGAGGTATTGGAGTTAAAGACTTTGTTTTCAGTGCAATGACAGGAAGTTTTTTAACTGCTCCTATATTTGCTTGGATGGCAATGGATACTCTAAATAGCCCACTGGTTCAAAGTAAGTACCGTTATGGCTCTTTTATGACGTTACTATCAAAAATCGGCTTGGTTTTTCTCATTGTATTTAGCCTACTCTTTATCGCCAATTCTTTCTTCGGCCTAGGGGGGTAAATCCTTTATGGTTTTCTTTGATTGTTTTTGACAATGAGCTTTATTTCATAAGTGTATTAGTTCAATTGTTCTGAAAGCAAAGTAATAGTCTCACTTTTATCAAATCCTTGCGAAGCTATTAAAAAGAATTTTTCAATTAGATGTCCAATCAAGAATTATTAGAAGATTCTCTTAAAGAGCCTGCTATAGGCCAAACCACAAAATTCCTGTGGCATGTAACTCCAATTGGAATAGCAGCCTTATGCAAAAACCACGAAACAAGTTTCTCAACGACATCATATGAAGATGCCTTAAAGGAAGGACTTGAAGTTGGTTTAGACCTTAGTAGAGAAGAAAGAGAGTCTCATTACTCAAAAAAAGGCATGGTGATTCTCTTTTATTCATAATCTCAAAAATCAATGTCCTTGAATTCACATTCCAGGACAGCAATAGCTTTATTAGGTAATCCAAGAAACGCGTTAAGTAATTTATTTGAAGTTGGTTGGATAAGAGCAGAGCCTACCAATTTCGACCTACCTTTCTTATTAATAGGCATGCCTTGTAGGTTATTTATATCAGTAGCCAGTTTCCCTGTAATCAAGTTCGTTGAAACAATCAAAGCTGGGAAAGAATATATTGGCCATATTTTAAAAAAGAACTTTGCGACAAAATCAAGTGAAACTTCTCCATTTACTTTATTTATATATCCACCTAATTTCTCCATGCGCATCCGAATAATCAAGCAGGGTAACAAAGGGAGTCCTAGGAATCGTGCAGTGCGCCATGACAAAGGAGGGATAGAAAATTTATCAGGGTCAAAATGAACTCTAACAAGGCTACTATTTTGAGACGTAAAGCAAGAGGCGTGTCCTCCACCGCCACTAGCATCATAATTAAAGGAGGGGTAGTTTCCTATGAAAAGTTTGCAACCTCTTTGGCTCTTTATATACATATAAATTTCAAGCTTGAGGGCACTGCAAACATATATTACCTTGACATTTATTCCCTAAGTTGAATCTAAGCGCTAAAAGTAAGTTCAATTGACACTGAATGATCTTAATTTGACCACCTATACCAATGAGGTTTTTTTAATATTTTCTGACGTATTCTTTCTTTTATAATTTGAATATCTCTATTGTTAGGCTGCCAATCATTATACATATATTCAGGCCATTGTTCTTTTTTAAATTTTCTTTGAGGATTAGGACTCATTCCTCTTCTCTTCATTTCCGATACTATTTCTAAGTATCTTTTGTGCAAATACTTTCCTTTGTTATAAAAGAACTTTACATGACCCTTATTCAGGGTGAATTCTTTAGGGATACTATTCTTTATGTTATTCCAATTAGTAGATCTCATTGACCTTTGTAAAGCAGATCCAACCATAAAAATCTCTCTATACTCTGCAATTAAATGTTGATCAGACAACTCTAGAGGAGTTATTAAATTAATTCTTGTCATAGGGCTTGGTTATAAATACTATTGTAATTATCAAAGAATATTTAAAGAGTAAGCTAACATTAATTATGTTTCGATGATAAATACCAAAAGGTTAATTTGTCTAATGTAAAATAGATTCTAGTCATTACATCGTTCCAAAAGGAAGCGTTTAATTACAGATACATCATGATCTCCATATCCCTTGCGAATAAGGCTTTTCTCAATCTCTCTAACCTTTTTTGTAATTGGAAGAGTAAGGCCAGTTTCTTCAGCTGTATTAAGTGCAATGGATAAATCTTTATGATGAAGAGCTAATTTAAAACCTAATGGATAATTGTCTTCAAGCATGGCTTTAGATCTATGTGTTAAAGCCCATGAGCTAGCAGCTCCTTTCTGAAGTGCTTCTATAACAATATCCATTGGTAATTCCAAGGCTTCTCCTAAAGAGATTGCTTCTGCTACTGCCATATAACTTCCTGCTACAAGTATTTGGTTGATTGCTTTAACCTCTTGTCCTTTACCAACCTTCCCAAAACAATAAATATTGCTTGCTATTGATTTAATAACTTTTCGCACTCTCTCAATTGTTTGAATATTACACCCTAAAAACATTGTCAATGTTCCTTCTTCTGCACCCTCAGTCCCTCCTGAAACAGGAGCATCGCAATATTCGATGTTTTTTTCAGCAAGTCTTTTGGAAATGCTTCTAGCCTTGGATGGACTAATAGTTGATAAGTCTATGACAATGGAGCCTTTCTCAAGACTCTTATATGCTCCCTCTGAGCTAAAAAGAACTTCTTCAACTGCTTTGTCGTCACTGACACAAATAAAAAAAACATTACTGTCTATCGCAGCCTCCTCAGCACTTTTGCAAAACTTGGCTGCTTTTAATTTGTTAAATTTCGACTGTTCAAATTTTCTTGCATAAACTTTAAGAGAGTGGCCTGCCCTAAGCAAATTTGCAGCTATAGGTAAACCCAAGGCTCCCAAACCAACAAACCCAAATGAGTTTTCAGACATTAAAAATTAGCTGTTGCTAGAAATCCTAGTCAAATCCTTATAAATATAAATTCACAGGTGGTATTAATCTTGTATCTCAACTATTTCATAATATGGGCGGTCCTCATAATCTGCATCTGAGCAGCATAAGTCTGCATAGATCTCTTCTAATAAATCGTACGCATCATCATAATGATCAAACTCTTGGTTGGTTATTGTGTCATGTATGCCGTCATGTCTAATAATAGTAAATTTCATTATCAAAGCTCAGCGAACTAATTCTGGATTCGTTGTTGTAGGCATATAATTTAGCAAGTTACTAATAAATAATTGGCAACTTATCTAATTACTGGTTCCAATCGTGGAATAGGGCTTGAATATTGTAGGCAATTGAAAGCTAAAGGACATGATGTTATAGCTACATGTAGATCTTCTTCGCCTGAATTAGACAAGCTTGATGTCAGAGTAGAGCCAGGCGTGGACGTGACATCTGGTGAATCAGTTATAAGTCTTAGAGAAAAGTTAAATGGGCTAAAAATAGACGTCTTAATTCAAAATGCAGGAATTGCCGAATTCAACTCCTTATCTAACTTGGATCCGGAAAGTGTTTTGCGCCAATTTCAAGTCAATGCCTTGAGTCCTTTATGTTTTGTTCATGCATTTCTAAATAATCTTCGTGCTGGCTCAAAAGTGGTTCTTATGACTAGCAGAATGGGATCGATTGATGACAACACTTCAGGAGGATCATATGGATACAGAATGTCAAAAGTCGCCCTTTGCATGGCTGGCAAGTCTTTATCACTTGATTTAAGAAGTCATGGGATTTCTATAGCAATTTTGCATCCTGGTTTAGTTAGCACTCAAATGACATCTTTTACAAAAAGTGGGATATCAACCAAAGAATCTGTTACTGGTCTTCTTTCTAGAATAGATTCACTTACTATTGAAAATTCAGGTTCTTTCTGGCATTCAAATGGAGAAATCCTTCCTTGGTAATCTAAGTTTAAAACTCAAATAGAATACCTAAGCTAAGGGCGTGAAACGATCTTCAGGCAAAGTCCATAAACTCCAAAACATTTCATAAGAACATTTATACATATCAAAAATCACTTTTTTTCATTATTTCTTTAGAAGGCGTTAAGAAACCGGCAAAGAGCCAGCAAACTAACTATAAGTAATGCAGGGGAATACCCTTAAATGGGTATAAATGCATTAATCATAACTAATTGGCAAAGTCCAATAAAATTTTAATGGCTTATTTCCACTACCTAAGTGAAGTCGAAAATGATTGCCTAACAGGCAGCTTCAAAAGCTTACTTGAAGAAGCAGGCCTACAAGTTCTTAATGAATTCAGTAATCACTCTCAAGTTTTTGCTGAAAAAGATCTAAGACTTGGTAAGCCAGACTCAAAGGTAAAGGTTTTAATTTCCTGGAAAGATAAAGCTCTTAGGCAATGTTCAATTGAGATTAGGAGTGATGAGCCTCATCTAAAAAAAGATACTTCCTGCAAAAGAGTTGCCCATCAAATTCGCAACTTAATCCCGCCAAAATTCATACCAGCCAATTAATAAAAAAACAACTTACACATGGGGGGGGGTGCGAGACATGCGACCAAAAATTTTTATTCTGATATTGTCTTTAGCCACACCTATATCCTTTTTTAGTCAGCCATTGAAACAAGTTCATGCAAATTGCCAACTATATGCAAGTACAGGACTTTTCTTTAGTGAAACCTCTGGGTTTAAGTCATTACAACCCACTAACAAATGTTTTCCTGACTAGGGGACAATAAAATAAATTCGGTAAATGCCAAAATAGCCAATAGAACTGCTGAGATCAATTTTACGGAAAATATAAATTCAATGAAGACACCTGACAAACGTTTGTTTTTTCCGGCAACAAAACGAAATCGCAATGCGATTGGAGAAGTTCTAAAGGAATACCTTCCTGAACAAGGTTGCTTACTTGAAATTGCAAGTGGTAGTGGAGAACATGGTGTTGCTTTCCAGAAACTCTTACCTGGAATAATCTGGCAAGCAAGTGACCCTAATAGCGCATACCGAAAAAGTATTGCTGCCTGGATTGACTACGAAGGTTTAGAAAAAAAGATGCCTCCCCCTCTTGACTTAGATGTAGAACAAAAAAAGTGGCCTCTACCTGAAAAGGAAAGTTCTCAACTTTGTGGAATAGTATGCATAAACATGCTCCACATATCTCACTGGAATTGCACAAAAGCATTGTTTACTGGAGGCGAAAAATATCTAAGCAAAGGCTTTCAGTTAATTCTTTATGGACCATTCAAAATAAGTGGTGTGCACACAGCTAAAAGCAATGAAGTATTCGATAAGTCTCTAAGAGATAGCAATCAATCCTGGGGAGTACGAAACATAGAAGATGTAAATGAAATTGCTAAAACTCATAGATTTAAGTTTGAAGAAGTAATTAAAATGCCAGCCAACAACTTAACAGTGATATATACACGCTTTTAGCTCTTACAAATCCAAGTCATCAACTCACTTGAAGCTAAGCTGGTAAGAAGAAATAGACTACACGTCAAAGCTTTGCATCGAATAGATAAGTAGATCGTGATCGACAGCTATGGGCATTGACAAACCTCAACCATTACCGCTAATACATATGTACTGATATTTTTTTATGACACCAGAGGGATGGTTGGTAAATCCTAAAGAGAAACGCTTGATCCTTTTCCACAAAGATTCTCTGTCAGACCAAAGGGTTCCGTACTTCTACATGGACAAATGGGTTGCGTCTTCTTCAGGTACTCCAAGCGAATTTATTGAACGGACAAGGGTTCCTCTCAATTTAGCCAATGAGACCTGGAATGAACTTGTAGGGCATGACTGGGAGCAGATCAACCATCAATTCGGAGATCCTGTATGAATAATTTTGACCTCCTTACTCTAATCTCAGACAAGGTATGCAAAGGCTGTTCAGCAAAAGAAAAGTTGGATGCATACCGATTCTTAAGTAGCTATTTCGTAAACCTAGAAAAAGAGTCATTAATAGCAATGGCAAGACGCTGCGGAGGAAAGCATGGTGGCAAGCAATCGAACATGCATCTTACATAAGTCAAGGCTGCGTCTAACTACAATCGACCACTTCAGGTAAGTAGCCAAAGCCTGGTAGATGTAGTTAGAGAAGGTTAACCGACGAGCATGAATTTTGAGAATTGAGCCTTGCCTCTTTCTCCCCGAACACGCAACGGCATGGTTACCAAGAAAGCAGCACCTAAAAAGGCAATCAAGAAAAAACGGGCCAAAAGCTGCTACAGCAAAAAAACAAGGAGGCAGAGGCTGCAAACACTAAACCTAGGGAGCTAAGTACGCAGAAGACACGTAACATAAAACGACCTCAAATCAGAGTGTTCAAGCGGCTAGAGAGGTGCGATAGATCTTTCTGACAATATTTTTTGAGTATTTCTTTCAGTTTGTTTTTGCTCTACGAAGAAGCCAGGCTATAGGTATGAATTATTTTTTCTTTCTGACCCAACTCTCAGCAGTCTGGAAGCCCTCCGATAACATTCTTCACTTCATCCTTGTGATCGGAGCTTTTCTTTTTGCTGGAGTTGCGATGTCCATTTTCAGCTTTTACGAAGACTGCTACTGGAATGACAAGACATATAGAAAGTTTTTAAAAGATGGCAAGAAATCGTCCGCAAAAGTCTAACTAAAGGTTAGTACTCAAACTAAATAATCTATTAACAGATTCTGCTTGCCAATACGCTTGAGCATAATACTTAGGGTTGCAAAGGGTAATGGAGTACTATTGTCGCTTTTTCTTTGGATAAAGACTCGCTATTTTTTCCTCTTGCTTTAGTTTTGCAAACTCTTTCGCTTTTTGATCAGCTATCGAATCGGAATTTTGATTAACATTGTAGAAAATAAATAGAATCATTCCTGTAAAAAAAAACCCTATTAACAAAATAAGTATGCCAATAGGTTCGGTTGGTCCAAGCAATTGATATCCCATGGATGCAATAGTATTGTTTGTGAAGCTTAGTTTTCTAATTTTTCTCTCGTCAATTTAAACAAGAAAAGACCACTAGCTGCAATCAACAGATATGGTAGCAAGTCATGAACAGCCAAAAGAATGATGTAAAGTCCAAGGCCCGCTGCGGAACATTTCTTGATAAGCAGTTGGTTGTCTTCACTCAATTCGTTCCAACTTTTAGTTAATTGTTCCATAAATAAAGACAACTGTTAATTTAATAATTACAGTTTTAAGGATATTTGCAATAGCAAGCTGAGCGAAAATGGTCGCAGAACACTCATATTCACTTTGGAATGACTTTAATCTAGCTAAAAATAATATCAACCATCAATAGCATTGAATAAGTCGATTAACTCTTTAGACTATGATTCTTTAGTCAAGTTCTCTAAAAAATATAATGTTATTTTATCGTTAAGGACAAGATAATTTGGTAAAACTTAGTATTAAATGCCATCAATTATTTTCAGCAATTCTTTTGCTATTATTTCAATAATTTCTGGTGTAAAGTGAATAGGCAAACGTAAGTCAAATACTTCAGATAGATTCCTTACAGTGTTTTGAAGAGGATACTTATTAGTATTAATAAATTGCCAATTTTTGTACAAACGAGCATTGGTGTTATTAAGACCTCCAAAATAACTTATTGGTATTTTAAAGCTGTTTAATTTAGAGTGAAGCTTGGATCGCTTAGCTTCATCTATTAAGATCCTAATTTGAATGGAGTCTCTTACGGGTCTAATACTATCACTTTCAGGCACGAAAGATATAGACTTATTATTCGATAATAAGATTATAAGTTGATTGTAATTATCATTTAGTTTTTTAATTGTAGACTCTATACATTCAACCTGTGGAGTCGCAATAGAAGCGGTTATATTACTCATTCTAAGGTTAAATACAGGTAATTTATTCTTATATTGGCTCGCAATATCTAGTTGCTCAGAGGAGTGAAGTAAATAGTTATTTTCATAGGATCCAGACATGAAAACTGATTTCCAAAAAATGTTCGGATCTTCAGTGACTAGAACACCACCTTCTCCAGCGTTTATTATTTTGTATGATTGTAGTGAATAAATTCCAGCCAATCCAAATGTACCTGCATGTTTGTCTTTCCATTTGACACCAAGAGCATGAGCTGCATCTTCTATCAATGAGATTGAATATTGTTTGCAAATACTAATTACTTTATCCATGTTGCAAACATGTCCTCGCATATGAGAGAGGAGGAGGTATTTAGCTCCAGAAGAAATAATCTTTGCTTCAAGATCATCAAAATCAATTACATAATTTTCAGTAATGTCTACCAAAACGGGCTCTGCGCCACATTGCATCACAGCACTAGGCACTGCAGTAAAAGTAAATGCAGGAATTAAAACTTTAGAACTAGAGGTAACTCCTGTAGCTTTTAAAGCCAGAAAAATAGCACTGGTAGCCGAAGATACTCCTAGAGCAAAATCCGTGCCTACATAATCTCGTATTTCCTTCTCGAAAAGATTTACGAAACTAGGTGCATTCTTAAATTGATATCTAAATAATTTTTTGCTTTCAATTGCTTTGTTAAATGAGCTTTCTACAAGCTTTAAGTCCAACTCTGCTTCCCAGGAGACATCATTTATATTCATTAAATTCTATTAATTCTTTCAATTCTCTCACAAAAGCAATGATGTTCTCATGTTTTCAACACCCTAGTTATCTTTATTATTGAAAGTGTTTGTAATATAGTGAAAAACTTGGTTCACCCTAAATAAGGCTTGTTATAAAAAATAAAAAGCCGCCACGAAGAGTCTTTAAAGTCGACGAAATTGGTAATAGTAGTTATTGATAAATTAGAAAAACCGATTCAATTGATTATACAAGAAATGTTTAAATGGATTTATACAAGTCGTCATTAGAGTGTTACGAACGAAAACAACTACTTATCTAAACAAAAACACCTTCTGATTTCAAACCACCTATAAGTCACATGAGGATGGATCTAATAAAACCAATACATCGAACTTCATAGAAAATAGAACTTAAGTTTCCCATAGGAGAAACGTCTAATAAATAGAGTCAATAAGCTGAAAAAATATCAACAGGTGTTAAAAATGGTATTTCTATATTCATTCAACTCAATTAGGGAAAACGGTCTTAAAGAGTCACCTTACGAACATCTTTCTTTGATCGAAGAACCAATAGCAAAGGCAGTACTAAAACAATGAACGTAGCAAACGTGACGACTATATTTATGGTGGAGGTAGAAACCCCAAGTTCAGAAGAAACAAGACCCAGCAGATTAAATTGCATTTTTGTGATTTGATAAATAATACACATCCAAACTACACATAACTCATAAAAGGAGAGTCTAATTAAATACTTCAGGAAGGTTATCCTGATACATATGAACGAAAAATTGATCAATTATCTAACTATAGCTAGACAATAGCCCTAATGAAACAATTGAAACAGCTATATAGATAAAAAAAGTCTCTTTTTGAAAAGAAATATGCATTGAATAGTAAAAGATTTTATTGATAAGTTGATGGTAATAAATCAATATGTTGAAGTTACAAGCTTTTTTTTCTTTGGAAACCTCAAACCTTCATCCATCTCCTTATTTAATGATAGGGTTTATCTTGTTTTTTTTATTTGGCTCAGTTGCTTATGGCATGTATAACACTTTTGGTCCTGGAGCAAATAGCTTAAAAGACAGTATTGATGAGCATGCACGGATGCATGAACTAGGAATTGCTCACACCCATGAAGACAGATTGATATGAGTTACCTAAACTCAGCCTACTTAAAGCAAATAGCAGAGTCAGCTACTTTTTTTAGAGCTGACTACAATTTCATTGGATTCCTTTTGATCTTAACTACTGCTTTCTTGCTAGGTTTCTCTTGTTTAATTATGTTTCTCAGCATAAACAAAAAGAACTTTATAACTCGTATCCCTAGGAACAGGGCTATATAAATTAAGTATAAAAATCCGAAGCAAGAAGGGGGCGAGTAGCAATAAGAGCTAAACCTCTAAAATTGTTGTTAATTAAATTTGAGATTATTCAGTTTGCTCATTAGTTCCCGCAATTAATTGGGAGGCATAATGATCAAGCCAAAGGGAATCTTCTGTCTTTAAATCACAAATGGAATCTTTCTCTATAAAACAATCGTCAATGAAGTCATCTAGAGCTCTTGAGGTCATGTAATGGAAAGCAATTAAACAGAATATGCAGTACATACAAAAATCAATCAAGTCCGTCATTACACCTAATTATTTATAAGAACCCCAAAAGAATAAGAATAAAGAATCTCTACATCGCAAGAAGGAGAGTGATTGTACTGTAAGCATACAAAAAACCAGCTCAAAACAAACTTTTACGACAACTATAAATAGACAAAATTAGAATTGAAATGTTGTTTCAATTGCGTACCTAATTGAATCAAATCCTTGATCTCTATCAAAAGTAGTAATCATAAGGCCTGGCTTAATAGAAATCGCCTCAGAAATCTTATAGCTGTAATACAGTTCATAAGCCATACCGGCCGGGTCATAGTTATTATTAGCATCCCAGTCGGGCACACTAGCTATACCTGCACTAAGCACACCAGACAATAGATCTAAGTCGGCTCCAATAGAAAAGGTCATGCCATCTTCATAACCACTTATACCAACGTCTAAGAAATCAATACCAGCACTAATATCAAAATTCTCAGTGGGGGTCCAATAAAAGCCAATCCCAAATGCCTCGGGATTCTCATCAAAGTTCAACCCAGTAAGACTAAAAGCAAGTTCTGATATAGCACCAGTGGGACTGTCAAGCTTGGCGTATGTAAGGCCACCACCAAAACTTGTTGAGTTATATCCTGCTGAAATAGATAGAGCATCATTACCATCGTTAGTTCCAATCCCTAGTTCAGCATTAGATCCATCAACTGCAGCAAAACTAGTCCCGAAGGAAAATCCGTTCTTACCCAAATATGAAAAGCCTGCACCTGTACCTGAAATACCAATAGGTGAGGAGAATGAATTAGGCCCTATGTAATAACCATTAAAAAAGAAGCTATTGCTATAAGTTGAAGTAATAGCAGATAGTTTATCTAGTTCATATAAAGGGCCTGCTGCAACAGTGAATTCTCCGAATGGGAAGGAATAATACAAAGATTCCACTCTGAATTCATTACCAGTACTGGCAATACTTTCTAAAAGCAAAGGGCTTGTTGCAGAGTAGTTTCCAGCTTCAAGAGATAGACGAAGGAAGTCATTTCCACTAAAACTAGTATTAAGAAATAATTTGTATGAATAGTTACTATGAAAAGCTTCACTATCAGTAGAACCTCTCTCCCAAGTAGAAGCTCCAAAAGTAAATGTTGCATTACCAGACAACTTAGTAGTCGATGAAAACTGATTAGCGCTTAACTGATTGAACTTACCCTCAAGAAGATCTATGCGATTTTTAAGTTTAGTCATTTCAGAAACAAACTCATCAACAACTTGCTGATCCTCTGGCTCCAAACTTTCGCCGTTAGCAATTAAACCACTATCAAAGCAAGATCCACCTAATAAGAAACTCTCTTGATTTGATGGAATTAGGTTTGATCTCAGCAGCTGATTATTATTACCAACGGAACAATTATGATGCTCTCCAAAATCATAAAACTGGGCATACGATAACTCCGATGGAATAATCTTTAGGGGGTAAGAAGTCATGCTGATCTGATCAGTATGACTTCTTTTAACATCAATATTGTTGATATCAAAAGCAATGGCCCCAAGCGGAGTCAAGAGGCCCAAAGCAGCTGGAGTCAACCACAATTGCTGGAAAAACTTCATTTTGATACCTCACACAAGATCATTTTATGCAGAACGGTACTCCTAAGGAGAGCAGCGATACACTTGTAGATACAGCCAACATGATACAGAAAACAATGACTTTTAAGTACGCACTATGCAAAAAAATCTTTCTGATAATTGGTTTGTCAACGGAAATAGTTGATTCTTTTACACATGATTTATTAATAGTTACAGGAGTTATATAAGCGTTGAGCCTTCTGTTGATCTTCGCACTTTTTAAGTCTTCCTTCTAATTCTTTCATCTCATCATGAGCTTGATTTAAAACTTCCAATGACCATTGCCAATTTCTGTCAATACAATGTTTTTTAGCAGATTCCCAATCCATAGATACTAAGCAACTTTTCTATTATTACGCAACCTAAAAATAGAGAGGTCAATAGGTTTAGGAAGATAATCATCGCAATAATTATTATGCCTAAGCAATTCTCCATAGAGGTAAGGAGTAAGTTCTATCATCTTCTCGTCAGAAATAATCCTTGGGCAACGTGCTGGCATAAAAAAAACTGCTGCTTTGCTTGTTATATCGATAGACGTGATAAATGCCATAAGCAGAATTACCAATAATTTATCCATCGCCCACCTCTTTAGGACTGCCAAATTTAAGGGCCTTAAGCATTAGAGCATCTAAAGGAGAAGTAGACGTATTACTCATCTAACACAACCAAAATATATTTGCTGCTTTATCTTTGAATTAAGGCCTTTAAAGTCTTCTAGTGCAAGTGGTACAAAACATTTAGCAGAAAATTTCCACGTTTATTCTTTCAATTAATAGTCAGAGAGTAACTAACCGTAGAAGGACCATTGATCTACATGCAGCAAACTCCTCGAAGGAAATGGGTCTAAATCAATCTTCTCTGGGAACTCCCAGATGTCTTGTATTCTTATCGTCTTTCATCTCTTCTTTTATTTTGTTATAGAACTCAACTTCTTCTAGATCATTTGTGCCAAGAGCATAATTCATAATCGCTGCTAAATAAATTTTGTGTTTCCTATATGCAGTTAAAGCCATTAGTAATGGGGAGGTTTAGATTCTTCAGGTGGAAAATAAGGCTGATCTTCTTCATCTGGATCTATCTCTTTGAGAAGTTCTTCCATTTCATCATAAGAGTCGTCATCAACATTTCTTTCTATATTTCTAATCACTTCAACAGTCCTCCTTTGAAATCACTTCGGCATCAACTACATCTTTCATGCCAACGAAGTTATCCTTTCTCCTATCTATCCAACTATTAATAACAACTACTAGTGGCTCAGATGCTTTAAAAATAAAGACTGCAGTTGGCAGAATACTAACAATTCCTATTATTGGGTTTCTAAAAAGCAATCGACCCGCTTTTGCATTAAAAAGAATGATCAATACCGATGGGATCAAAATACTGAGAATTTTTTTAAGAGCATCAGACCAACCAACACGGTAAATCCACCATATGGAAACTATGGCCGCTACATATAGAACTATATAAGTCATGAGATTTGAACAGCTTTTCTGCAAAATGCAGCATTTATCACTTTAGGAAGTAATGCTGATGTCATTTAGTTATCGATTAGATACGTTGTAAATAGTAAGCGGAGAAACGGTTATGGAAAACACTGTTAATGAGACCAGTCCTGTAAGAGAGAGAGAAGCTATAGATGATTACTTTGAATGCACGTCTTTCTGTTCGACTGATGAAAGCATGAGTGATTGTCAAACCATATGCATGGAGAGGTTTCTCCAAGGGGAATACTTTTAGATAATGACCAAAAGACTAAAAAAAGATCACTAGTTCCACTGCAGAGGAATGATTATGCTTATACATTAAATAAGAATTCCATTACATCTCCTTCTTCTACTACATACTCTTTACCTTCACTTCTTACCCAGCCTCGATTCTTGGCTTCACCCAAAGAGCCAGCTTCTAAAAGTTTTTTATAGCCAATTGACTGCGCACGAATAAATCCTCTTTCAAAGTCAGTATGAATAACACCAGCAGCCTGGGGAGCTGTCATTCCAGCTTTTATTGTCCATGCTCGACTCTCTTTTTCCCCAGTCGTAAAATAAGTTCTTAAACCCAAAAGGTTATAAGAAGCCTTAATAAGACTTTTCAGTCCCCCTTCTTTAACTCCTAAACCATCTAAATAGTCTTGCCTTTCTATATCCCCCAAATCTATTAATTCTGATTCAACCTGCGCAGATACCATAACAGTCTTTGCACATTCTAAATTAGCCAAATCAGTTACCTTCAAAGAAAAAGAGTTGCCTGAAGAAAGATCATCTTCACTTAGATTAATTGCATAAATCACTGGTTTACGTGTAAGAAGTCCAAGTGGTTTGATTAATAAAATCTCTTCATCTGCAAGTTCTACACTCCTTGCCGCCAAACCTTGATGAAGAGCCGAATATAATTTTTCTAAGGCTTCATCTTCAAGCTTGGCTTCCTTATTTATTCTTACTTGTTTTTTTAACCTTTCTCTCCTTTTTTCTATTTGACTAATATCAGACAACCCAAGTTCCAGATTTATTATCTCAATATCTCTAATAGGATCAACAGAGCCAGACACATGTATGACATCATCATCTTCGAAACAACGTACAACATGAACGATTGCATCAACTTCACGAATATTCGATAAGAACTTATTGCCCAAGCCTTCTCCCTGACTAGCACCCTTAACAAGGCCTGCTATATCAACAAACTCAATTCGTGTGGGGATGCTTTCCTTACTAGAACTAAGCTTTGCCAATTCTCCTAGTCTTTCGTCAGGGACTGATACCGTCCCAATATTCGGCTCAATTGTACAAAAAGGGAAATTAGCAGCTTGCGCCTTAGCATTGGCCACAAGGGCATTGAATAGAGTTGACTTTCCAACATTTGGAAGGCCAACGATACCAGCTTTAAGCATAAATAAACTTCTCAAAAAAGAATATGCGGAAGCTTAATCTGTCCAAAACATCCCAAAACAAGCAAAATATACTTAATACCACAATGTCAAAAACTAAGCTTTCCTCAATTGACTATAGAGAAACAAAAAAGCCTTGAAATGTTCCAAAGCATTATTAGGTCAAATTTCCAACACAAGAAAGCAATTAGCTTCTTTGGCCTCCTTTTATTCATAGTGGCTTGTTCATGGCTATGGAAACTAGGACCAGGGAAAGGGAGCACTAGGAATATCACCAATTACACAATGAGTGCTGAACAAGGGAAGCTCTCAGCAATCATTAGTGCCAGTGGTGAGCTGGAAGCGGAAAAAAGCATTAATGTTAACCCCCACCGTCAAGGAATTATTGAAGAGATTTATGTCATAGAAGGGGACTATGTTATTGCAAACCAATTAATTGCAAAAATCAATGATCGAGACTTCCCCTTTCGTCTTAGTGAAATAAAAGCTCAATATGAAAACAAAAAACTAGCGTTTGAAAGAAGAAAAGAACTTTATAAGGAAGGTGCCATAAGCAAAGAAAACTACAACGAGTTTCAAAAAGATTTCTTAACCAGCAAAGCTCGCTTAGATCAAATAAATGTTGAAGGGGATGAACTTTTTATTCGAGCCCCTTTTAAAGGTGTTATTACAGCACGCTATGCAGAACCAGGCTCTTATGTTTCTCCAAACTCCAGATCTACGGCAAATTCAAGCTCTATAAAAAGTGCTGTTGTGGAAATCTCGCAAGGACTTCAAGTAATCGCAAAGGTCCCTGAGAGTGATATAGGACGCATCAAACAAGAAGGAGAAGCCTATGTACGTGTTGAAGCTTTCCCAGACGAAAGGTTCGAAGCAATCGTCAAAAAGATTGCACCTCGAGCCATAAAAGACAACAACGTCACTTCTTTTGAAGTAACCCTTGCATTGGTTGAACCTCCTGAAAAATTAAGGATTGGTATGACTGCTGACATTGAATTCCAAACAGGTAAGAGCAAACTAAAGACACTTGTCCCAACTGTTGCAATAGTTACAAGAGACGGCATACCAGGTTTATTAGTGGTTGGGGAAAACAATCAGCCTAAATTCCAAAAAGTAGAACTTGGGTCTAGCAGCGGTAGCAAAACTGCAATTATCAAAGGAGTAAGTCCTGGAGATCAAATATTTATTGATCTACCACCATGGGGCAAACAAAAGACGGATTAAAAAAAGCTCTCAAATCTAAAACTTAAATTCATGTACGAAGTCAAGCAAAAACCGACATTACTTCTAGTAGATGGTCATTCATTAGCTTTTAGAAGTTTCTATGCCTTTAGCAAAGGTGGAGAAGGTGGATTAACTACAAAGGAAGGCTTGCCAACAAGTGTTACATATGGGTTTTTAAAAAGTCTTCTAGATAATTGCAAGTCCCTTAGTCCTCAAGGCGTAACAATTGCATTTGACACTGCAGAGCCTACGTTCCGTCATAAAGCCGATCCAAACTACAAAGCGAACAGAGATGTCGCTCCACCTATCTTTTTTCAAGACCTTGAACAATTACAAACAATCCTTCAAGAAGGCCTCCAAATTCCCATATGTACTGCGCCAGGATTTGAAGCCGATGATGTTCTAGGAACACTAGCCAATAAAGCCGCTAATGACGGGTGGAAAGTACGCATTCTTTCAGGGGATAGAGACCTTTTTCAATTGGTTGATGATCAGCGAGATATAGCTGTTATGTATATGGGGGGAGGTCCTTATGCAAAAAGTGGGAGCCCAATACTCGTAAACGAAGAAGGTGTAAAAGCAAAACTAGGAGTTACTCCTACAAAAGTAATTGACTTCAAAGCTCTTACTGGAGACAGCTCAGACAATATACCTGGAGTTAAAGGCGTAGGACCAAAAACAGCTGTAAACCTCCTCAATGAGAGCAATGACCTAGATGGAGTATTTAAATTATTAGAAAGACTAGAAATACAGGGCGACAAAGCCTTTCAAGGTGCTATTAAAGGAGCTGTAAAGAAAAAGCTTAGAGAAGGTAAAGAAAATGCCTACCTTTCTAGAGAATTAGCTGAAATATTAATCGAGATTCCTATAACAAATACTCCAGAATTTGAATTAAAAACTATAAACAAAGAAAATCTAGCTAAATCTCTACAAGACCTTGAGTTAAATAGTCTTTATCGTCAACTACCAGAATTTATAGCGGCATTTTCAACTGGTGGTTTTTCTATTAACAAAAAAACCAAAAACAACCTTGAAGTTATCGATGCATCAACTTCAATGGAGAGCCTAAAACCATTGATCAATAAAAAGTCTTTAATGCCAGAAATAAAGCCTACGGTAATCAATACAAACCAATCTCTTGTAAAACTCCTTAGGACCCTAATGAGATGTATTGATCCACAACAACCTGTCGCGATTGATACAGAAACAACCGATCTAAACCCTTGCAAAGCAGAGTTGGTTGGAGTAGGCCTTTGCTGGGGCGAAAACCCAAAAGAGATAGCTTACATTCCCATAGGACACAGCTATGAAAAGTTGTTAATTGGCCAAAATATACAACAACTACCATTGTCAGAAGTTATAGAAATTCTTTCACCCTGGCTTGGCAGTAGAAAGCATCCAAAAGTTCTTCAAAATGCAAAGTATGACAGACTAATCCTTCTTCAGTATGGTATCCCTCTTGAAGGTGTAGTTATGGATACACTCCTTGGCGACTACATTCGAGATGCCAGTAAAAAACATAGCCTGGAAGAGATATCAAAGAGAGAGTTTCAATTCACTCCTCAAAGTTTTAAGGAAATAGTCGGCAAAGGGGAAAACTTTAGAAATGTTGATATTCATACTGCGAGCATGTATTGCGGTATGGATGTTTTTCTTACAAGAAGGCTTTTCTTTCGATTAAAAGATCAATTAAATGAACTAGGCAGACCACTGGTTAACCTTTTAGAGAAAGTAGAGTTACCTCTAGAACCAATACTTGCAGACATGGAAGCAAGAGGTATAAGAATAGATATTCCTTACCTCCAAGAACTTTCTATCGAATTAAAAAGAACCCTTAAGAACATAGAAGAAAAGACTTTTAAAATTGCAGGCATAGAATTCAACATGAGTTCTCCCAAACAACTAGGAGAACTCCTCTTTGAGAAACTTGAACTTGACACAAAGAAGTCTCGAAAAACAAAAACAGGTTGGAGTACTGATGCAAATGTCCTTGAGAAACTTGAAAGAGATCATGAGATAGTTCCTCTTGTTGTAGAACATCGAACGCTAAGCAAACTTCTGAGCACTTACGTGGATGCATTACCTCAATTAGTTGAAAGAGATACTGGAAGGGTGCATACAGACTTCAACCAAGCCGTGACAACAACTGGTAGATTAAGTAGTAGTAATCCAAACTTACAAAATATACCAATACGTACCGACTTCAGTAGACGAATCAGGAAAGCATTCCTCCCAAGAGAAGGCTGGGAATTACTAAGTGCTGATTATTCTCAAATAGAACTTCGTATATTAGCTCATCTTTCGGGTGAGAAAGTTCTTCAAGAAGCTTATAGAAAAGGAGATGATGTTCATGAATTAACTGCAAAGCTTCTACTAGAAAAGGAATCAATTAGTCCTGAAGAAAGGCGTTTGGGAAAGACAATTAACTTTGGCGTCATATATGGAATGGGAGCGCAACGCTTTGCTCGCTCTACAGGGGTTTCACAAGCTCAAGCGAAAGAATTCTTAGAACGGTTTAAGGAGCGCTATACAAAAGTCTTTTCTTTTCTAGAGCTACAAGAAAGACTTGCTCTTAGCAAAGGCTATGTAGAAACATTACTTGGGAGACGAAGGTACTTTCATTTCGACAAAAATGGATTAGGTCGTCTTTTAGGGAAAAGCCCTCTCGAGATAGACCTTAAACTAGCCAGAAGAGCTGGCATGGAAGCACAGCAATTACGAGCTGCAGCCAATGCGCCAATTCAAGGCTCCAGTGCAGACATTATTAAAGTCGCAATGGTTCAACTTGATCAAGAACTCAAGAAAGCGAGTTTGGCTGCAAACCTTCTTTTGCAAGTACATGACGAATTAGTTTTAGAAGTAGACCCCTCTATAACAAAACAAGTCAAAGAGCTAGTGGTTACAACCATGGAAAACGCCATCAAACTTAGTGTTCCACTAGTCGTAGAAGCAGCCGTAGGGAATAATTGGATGGAAGCAAAATGAGAAGATAAATAATAATGCTTTACCTTCTAAACCCATTCCTATAATCAAGTGTCACTGAAGCTAACAAACACTCTAACTGGACGCAAAGAAGCCTTTCAGTCAATACAAAAAGGAAAAGTCAGCATTTATTGTTGTGGGGTCACTGTCTATGACCTCTGTCATATTGGCCATGCACGGAGCTATATCGTATGGGATGTATTACGTAGGTACTTGATATGGAATGGATATAGCGTGACTTTTGTTCAAAACTTCACTGACATAGACGACAAAATCCTAAATCGAGCTGCAGAAGAAAACACAACTATGAGTGAAGTCAGCGAGCGTAATATTAAAGAGTTTCATAAAGACATGGATAACCTTGGCATCTTACGCCCAGACAAGATGCCGCGAGCTACAAAATGCCTAGATCAAATACGTTCAATGATTAGTCAATTAGAAAGGAAAGGGGCTGCATATTCAACAGATGGTGATGTTTATTTTGCAGTAATGAAGCATAAGGGTTATGGAAAACTTAGTGGAAGGGATCTTGCAAAACAACAACTAAATGCAGATGGTCGAATCACTGACAAAGAAAAAGAGCGCAAACAGAACCCTTTTGATTTTGCATTATGGAAAGGCGTAAAAAATAACGAACCAAGTTTTCCATCCCCCTGGGGGGATGGACGGCCAGGCTGGCATATCGAATGCTCAGCCATGGTTCTTCAAGAGCTAGGAGAGACAATTGATATTCATCTTGGAGGTGCCGATTTAGTGTTTCCTCATCATGAAAATGAGATGGCACAATCTGAGATTGCAACTGGCAAAAAATTAGCCAACTATTGGCTACATAACGGAATGGTTAATGTTGGAGGAAAGAAAATGAGTAAATCAATTGGCAACTTCACAACAATAAGAGCACTTTTAAAAGATGGCCTGTCAGCAATGACAGTAAGGCTCTTTATTCTCCAAGCCCATTATCGTAAACCCATTGACTTTACCCCTAAGGCACTTAACGCTGCAGCTTCTGGATGGAATAGATTAAATGAAGCTCTGTGCTTAGGCAACAGTGATTATGAAGCACTAAATTGGCCTAAAACAACTCTTCAAAAGAATCACCAGAAAAATAAATTATCATCAGAATCTTTGGGAGAAGAGTGCAATCTAATACGACAACGTTTTGTAGATGCTCTAAATGATGACCTAAATACCTCAGCAGCAGTGGCTGTACTTTTCGACTTGGCTCGCCCATTGAAATCTATTTCCAACAAAATTCAACGTGGAAATATCAAGTTGATTCCCAAAGCAGAGGCTCAAAAGAATTATTCAAGATGGTTAACTCTTGTTCAGTTAGCAAGTGTTCTTGGACTCGAAGGAGAACCTATTGAAGAATCAACTGAGGGAAGCAAGCTAAATCCAAATCTGAATGAGATTAAACAAGCAATTAAAGAGCGAAATGCTGCCAAATTAGCGAAAGACTTTGAAGCGGCAGATAGAATAAGAGAAGCCCTAAAAGATAAGGGGATCGAGTTGGTTGACAAAGGTGGTGGTGTAACCGATTGGATCAGAATTTAATTTTCTTGTCATTACCTTCCAGATAATTGACTTTAGGTCCTGAAATCAACCATAAAGTGAGAGACTTAATTATAAATACCTGAAAATCGTGAAAGCCATTAGCGTGCTGGGCTCTACTGGTTCGATTGGCACCCAGACTCTTCAAATAGCAGAGGAATTCCCAGAGCAATTCAAAGTAGTAGCACTTACAGCAGGCAAAAATCTAAAGCTTCTTGTTGAGCAAATCAAACAACATAATCCTGAGGTTGTTTCAGTTGCTGATGAAAGTGATATAAAAGAACTCCAGGAACGCCTAAGCCAATCAAATCTGGAAGGGCAAAAGCTACAACCTCCACAAATCATTGGCGGTGCAAAGGGTCTAGACATTGCAGCCTCTTGGGAAAATGCGGATCTTGTTGTGACAGGAATCGTTGGATGCGCTGGTCTTCTCCCTACTCTTGCAGCCATAAAAGCAGGCAAAGATATAGCCCTGGCAAACAAAGAAACACTTATAGCCGCTGGCCCAGTTGTGCTTCCTGAATTAAAACGAAGTGGTAGCCGCTTGCTGCCTGCAGATTCAGAACATTCTGCGATATTTCAATGTCTTCAGGGCACTCCTTGGGCTGAGAATGCAATACTTTCAACAGGCGTACCAACACCTGGGCTCAGGAATATACAACTTACTGCCTCTGGAGGGGCTTTTCGTGATTGGTCTATTGATCAATTGAAAAACGCGACTGTTGAAGATGCAACTAGTCATCCAAACTGGAGTATGGGCCGAAAAATTACTGTCGATTCAGCAACTCTTATGAACAAAGGCCTGGAAGTAATAGAAGCCCATTATTTATTTGGCTTGAGTTACGACCACATAGAGATAGTGATTCATCCACAAAGTATTATTCATTCAATGATAGAACTCGCAGACTCATCAGTTTTAGCTCAAATGGGATGGCCTGACATGAAATTGCCTCTCCTTTATGCAATGAGCTGGCCAAATAGAATTCAAACAGATTGGAAAAGACTAAATCTTCCAGAAATAGGAAAACTCACTTTCGAAAAACCAGATACGGTTAAATATCCATGTATGGAGCTCGCATTCGCAGCTGGAAGATTTGGGGGCACTATGCCTGCAGTATTGAATGCCGCAAATGAACAAGCTGTTGCTCTTTTCTTAGAAGAGAAAATTAATTTTATAAATATCCCAAGAGTCATTGAAACGGCCTGTGAAAAACATAAAAATGACTTTAAAGATGAACCTCAACTCAATGATGTGATTTTGGTAGATAATTGGGCTCGTAAAATAGTTAGAGAGACTGTAGAAAGGAATTCAGATCAGTTTGCAGTAGTCCCTAAAACACAATGACTCTGAAAGTTAGTCACCATCTCCTTTTATGCGCATCACCTAAAAAAGCCCTTTGTTGTACATCTGACAAAGGACTTAAAAGCTGGGAAAAGCTTAAGCAGGTTTTACATGAACTCAATCTTGAGAATCCCAGTCGCCCAGAAGGAGTTGTTTTAAGAAGTAAGGTTGATTGTCTACGTGTCTGCACCAATGGTCCTATCTTATTAATTTGGCCTGATGGAATTTGGTATAAGAATGTTTCTCCACAATTAATCGAGGAAATAGTAAAAAAGCACCTACTCAAAGGTATCCCTTTGAGTAAATACATCCTTAAGCAAACACCTCTACAAAACTTCGCCTAGCAACACTCAACCAACAAGCTTTAAGAGCCAATGTTCCACAAGATCATCGCCCCAGCATCCATTAATACCATGAAAGCCATTATGCCCTCCATGAGACGTTAAACATACTTCTAACCTTGTATCACCTCCTAGTGAGTTAACTTTTTCAAATAGTTTTCTAGTCGCCTTAAAGGGGACCCAAGGATCATCAACAGATTGAATGAATAGTGTATGAGGCATTTTAAAGGAATTCTCTAAAAGAGATTTGAATGGAGAAGCATTGGCATAGTAATCATCTACATCATTAAACCCCCATCGCGGGGCTGTAATTAAAGAGTCAAATGCTCTTATAGAAGAAACTTTTGAAAAGAGTAGATTTTGTTTCATCAACAAAGCATCTCTTTCAGAATCTTTAATCCCAAAGGGGTCTGCAAGAGTTTGTCTTATTAGTCGCTGCAAGAGCCACCTTTGATAAAACCAATTACGAGGCTTTTCGATCTCAGCACTACAATCGATTAAATCAAGAGGGCTGCTAATACAAATCAAGCCATCTAACAACGAGACCTCCTTAGATCGTAAGCCAATTAATTCCAAACAACTATTTAACAAAATCGTCCCGCCAAGAGAAATACCAACTCCAAAAAGAGGTACAGGTTTTCCCGACCCAAGTTTTTCAGACTCTAAAAACATCGCAATCTCTTTAGCCTTTCTTATGGCAGGTTCTAAATCACTATTACATTTAGCTGAATAGGTTCCAGACGCAAAACCTCTACCAGGTATAGCTCCTCTAAGATTCAATCTCAAAACGGCAAATCCAGCATTGATAAGTTTTAAAGCCATACGTCTCAAGCCTCTTCTGTTACTAGAACCACCTAAACCATGAAGCATCAAAACTAAACCATGACATTGATTGGTTTCTTGAGGTCTGTTCAACAATGCCAATAAATATCCAGACTTATTAAAACCATTAGGCATTGAAGGGACTTTGATCTTTACAATCTCACCTGTTTCCGAAAGCAATTCATCTTTCACGAAAGTATCTCTAAGTGTTTGTAAGTCTCCCCCAATCCAAGGAAACCTTTGAACAAAAGGGCTTATCTCAACTTTCTTAGTAAACTCCAATCCAATGTCATCCTTTAGATCCAACACCTAATTCCTTAAGTTCAACTAAAAGATCACCTAAAACTTTTTTTGCATCTCCGAAGACCATTGATGTATTTGATAACTCAAATAAATCGTTCTTAATCCCTGAGTATCCAGCACTCATACCTCGTTTTACCACAAATACAGTACGCGCCTCTTGAACATCAAGCACTGGCATCCCATATAAAGGAGAGCTTGAATCATTTTTAGCTTGAGGATTTACCACATCATTTGCTCCAAGGACTAATACAACATCGGTTGCAGGAAACTCTGGATTGATAATGTCCATTTCCTTGAGCTGTTCATAGGGTACGTCTGCTTCAGCCAAGAGTACATTCATATGGCCAGGCATGCGACCTGCAACAGGATGAATTGCATAAGTAACATCAATACCACTTGCTTCTAAAGATCTAGTAACCTCTCTGAGAGTATGCTGTGCCTGTGCTACAGCAAGACCATAACCTGGGACTATAACTACTCTTTCTGCAGCTTCTAAGGTTAAAGCACATTCTTCTACACTGCAGCTTGTAATATTTTCATACTCGCCTGGACTACTTCCTGAACCTGAACTTGCACCAAGCGCACCTCCAAAGAGAACAGAAATTAAAGACCTATTCATACCTTTACACATAACTTGAGTAAGAATTAATCCAGCCGCTCCAACCATTGCTCCCGCCACTATCAACAATTGACTACGAACGACAAACCCTGCAGCTGCAGCTGCCACTCCTGAGTAGCTATTCAAAAGTGAAATAACTACTGGCATATCAGCACCACCAATCGACAATGTGACGCCTATACCAAGCAAGCTAGATCCAATGAGTAATAAGAAAAGTCCGCTTCCACCACCAGTGATAACTTCTATAAAAGCTATTAAAGATAAGACAGCTAAAGCAATATTAATGAAATGACGTGCCTTGCTTTGCATCCATGACGGAGTGGAAAGCCAACCTTGCAATTTTGCCATTGCAACAATTGACCCCGAGAATGTAATCGCACCTACGAAAACAGAAATGGCAATAGATATTTTCTCAACAATTCCATTATTCAATCCCATTCTTGTTCCTGAGAAAAGGGCAACTGCCATAGCAACAAGTAAAGATGACATTCCGCCACAACCATTGAACAAAGCAACCGTCTCTGGCATTGCTGTCATGGGGACCCTCTTAGCAGTGATCATTCCTAATGAACCGCCAATAATTGTTCCTATAAATATCCAAATCCATGCACTTAAAGATATTCCAGTCCCACCAAGGTAATTAAACAAGACACCAACAACAGCCAAGAGCATTGCAATAGCAGCAAGTCTATTAGCCTCTCTTGCCGAACGGACTTTTGATAGACCTTTAATACCTAAAGCCAGCAAGAGCACAGCAACAAGGTCAATGGTGTATTTAAGAATTTCAGTAATGTTCATCAACAATTCTCCTATTTACGTTGGGACTTGCGACTAAACATTGCCAGCATCCTGTCAGTAACCAAGAAGCCACCAACAACATTGAACAGAGCAAATCCAAGAGAAATAGCACCAATAATTAACATGGGCAGGTTGTCGCCTGATGTAATTATCAAAGTAAGAGCAGCCAGAACGGTAATACCAGAAATCGCATTAGCACCACTCATTAATGGTGTATGCAAAGTTGGAGGCACTTTGCCAATCAACTCCAATCCCAAAAGGCTTCCAAGGAGGAGAATCCATAAAGCTTCACTAAAAAAAGACATTAGTTTGTTTCTCCTGAATTGAAAATAGTCTGATGTCGAATAATGCCATTTTGACTGATCAAAGAACCATCAATTAGTTCATCGCTTGTATCAAGACGCAATTCTCCTTCACTGAGTAAAGGGTGAAGCAAAGAAAACAAATTCCTAGAATACAAAACACTTGCATGATTAGGCACAGTACATGGCAAATCAGAAGCACCAATAAGATTCACTCCTTTCCTGATAATTGTTTCTCCAGGTTTAGTTCCTATGCAATTACCACCTTGTGAAACTGCAAGGTCAAGGACAACAGAGCCTGGTCTCATTTGATCTAGCATTTCCTCACTTAATAAACGAGGTGCTTTCTTCCCAGGCACTTGTGCTGTGCAGATAGCAACATCTGCTTCAGCCAGATGTTTAGTTAGCTTCTGACGCTGTGCTGCAAGAAATTCCTCTGAAGATTGACGCGCATATCCCCCTGATTCACTTGCACTCTGATTAATATCTGGAGGGTTAATAAACCTTGCACCCAAAGACTCAACTTGCTCTTTTACTGCTGGCCGGATATCGCTTACATAAACAACCGCTCCAAGCCTTTTGGCAGTTGCAATAGCTTGTAATCCCGCAACCCCTGCACCTAAAACAACAACTTTTGCTGGCTGTACTGTTCCTGCTGCTGTCATAAGCATTGGGAAATATCTATCCAGAGCACTTGCTGCCAACAAAACACCTTTATAGCCAGCAATATTAGCTTGGGAAGACAATGCATCTGCCGACTGAGCCCTACTAATCCTTGGAAGAAGCTCTAGAGACAAAGCTGAAAGCTTATATGTCTTTAATGATTTTTCCAATGCAGTATTGCCATACGGGGAAAGCAACCCAACAAGTAATGTTTCAGGACTTAACTTTGACAACAGATCTGTTTCCGGAGCATTAACACAAAGAACCGAGTCAATCTCATCAAACAAATTCAGATCATCTAAAGCGACGACTTTAGCTCCAGCATTTAAATAACTTTCATCTGCAAAACCAGCCAACTTCCCTGCGCCTTGTTGCACAAAGACATTACAGCCTGCTTCGACAAATTTTTTTGATGTTTCAGGCGTTGCAGCAACACGGGTTTCCCCTGGCACTGATTCAACGGGAATTAATAATCTCGGCAAGATCATGAGGTTATTTACATGTTGAGATTAAGACCCGGAAGGTTCTAAGACCAGGACTTTGTGTGAAAAAAGGTTTTCCTTCATGAGGTTTTTAGCTAAGAAGAAAATGGAACCTTATATATCCACTTGAAAATGGGCCTTACAGCAATCGAATGTCCTGATGGTGTTTGCCATAGTCATCATGGTGGCCATGCTGTTCCTCGCACAGCAATGCAAAAGAATCTACAAAGCCATGGAAAAGAATGGTGCGAAAGATTGGCTGAAAGAATATATGAGATGTCAGTAGATACTTTTTCTCAGACAGTAATGCCAAGTCTTCATTCTTCTGGCTGGCAAAGACGTCATCTGGATTGGGAATTCAAACTTTCTGATAAAGACTCAGAGCCTGACGAAGCACTAGTAGAAGGAATAATCAATGCAACTGAAAGCTTTCTTCGAAGTAGTGAAGTTCACCGGTTATTTATTCAAGAATTAGTTCAAGGAACATTTGCCGAAGCAACAAATGACGGACTTCGTTCAAAAGCTGTTCACTTGTTAATTGAAAAAGAGATCATGGCTATGCTTGAAGAAAAGAAAGAAGAGCTCTTAGATCGTTTAGCCGAAAATCTTTTAGAAGAAGCGAATGGTGATTTTGATCTCGCAAGGAAATCTGCCAACGAAGGAATTAATGAAGTTGAGAAACTACTCTTAAACCATACTGAAGCCGTCTAAGAAACCGATTAACATTCACGTCAGAAATTAATTAAAAAAACATTAAACAGAAAACGTCAGACAATCTGAGATCCCAGTAAATTCATTGAATATATAAAGAATTTATTAAGGCAATAATTCTATTTGTAGACAAAATGCAATTTTGTACAAAAAGAGACAAGTTTTGGGGGTCCCTTGTGTAAAGGTATGGTCGTTGGGGCTTATTTATGGATCAATCTTTCAAAAGAAGAGTAGACATTGCTACCTGCTGGGCCTCTAGCAGAATTGCACTTTTAGATAGCATTGAGAGCTATGAAGATAGTTATGCAATTACACAAGAGTTTAAAGAATGGATTATTTGCCTTGAAAGCAAGTCAGATCAGTTAACTTCCTCAATTCTTCAATTTCCAGAAGCAATTATTAATTCCAAAAAAGCAGAAGCAAGCGAAAGAGATGAGCTGCTTGAATTATAAAATAAATATAAATGTTCACTCGGTTTTGAATTCATGGCGAAAGTCAGCTTGCCCATAAATTTCGCATTCAATCTCGAATTAGATTATCTTAAGTCTTAAAAACAAATGGCTTTGCCATTAGTTATGGGCGATCAAAACAAAAAAACCAACCTCCAAACCGAAAATCTTTTAATCATTGGATCAGGTCCAGCAGGCTATACAGCAGCGATATATGCAGCAAGAGCAAATTTGCAGCCATTACTAATAACTGGATTTGAGAAAGGGGGTATTCCAGGTGGGCAGCTAATGACGACAACATTCGTAGAAAACTTCCCAGGGTTTCCTGATGGAGTTAGAGGACCAGACTTGATGGATCTAATAAAAGCCCAAGCTGTTAGATGGGGAACAAAGCTCTTAGAAGAAGATGCAGAAGAAATAACTCTAAATCAAAGGCCTTTTATTGTTAAAACATCAACTGGCACTATCTCTACTAATTCCTTAATTATCGCAACAGGTGCTAGTGCAAATAGGCTTGGCATACAAAAAGAGAGCCTGTTCTGGGGGAATGGTATAAGTGCTTGTGCAATATGTGATGGTTCTACCCCTCAATTTAGGGATGAAGAATTAGCCGTTGTAGGTGGAGGCGATTCAGCATGTGAAGAAGCAGTATATCTAACTAAATATGGAAGTCACGTTCATCTTCTAGTTCGATCAAAGCAATTAAAGGCAACTGCCGCAATGGCTGATCGGGTTATATCTAATGATCAAATTACCGTGCATTTCGAATCTGTACTGGTTGATATTGAAGGTTCCGACTGGCTAAAAGCTATTCGAATAAAAAGCAAAAATACTCCTGAAGAGAAAATTATCAATGTAAAAGGTCTTTTTTATGCGATAGGTCACACCCCCAATACAGATCTAATTAAAGATCAATTAAAAACAGACGCCAAAGGGTACATTTTTACGAACCCTGGGAGACCAGAAACTTCAATTGAAGGTGTATTTGCTGCAGGAGATGTGGCTGATTCCGAATGGCGGCAAGGCGTAACTGCTGCAGGGAGTGGTTGCAAGGCTGCACTTGCAGCAGAAAGATGGCTTAGTGAGAACAATCTTTCCTCGCCAATCAAAAGGCAAACTACTGAACCTGAACTAAGTCCAAAAGAAAAAATAAATGAGAATACAAACGAGGAAACTTTTAACGAAGATACAATATGGCAAAAAGGCAGTTATCCACTTAGGAAGCTTTATCATGAAAGTCAAAAACCACTTTTAGTTGTCTATACATCACAAAATTGTGGTCCATGCCATGTATTAAAGCCTCAATTAAAAAGAGTCCTAAGCGAATTAGAAGGAAAGGCCTTGGGTATTGAAATTGACATTGAAAAAGATCAAGAAATAGCTTTACAAGCAGGAATTAAAGGTACTCCTACTATTCAACTTTTTAAATCAAAGAAACTATATAAAGAATGGAAAGGGGTGAAACAAAGAAGTCTTTTTAAAGAAGCAATTAATAATCTTATAAAAAGCAAATAAAACTAAGCTATCTCCTTTTCGGACCTCCAGGACGATTCCCAGACCTATGACCTCTGCCTCCACCACCTGCATTCCTTTCTCTGTAAGTTATTCTTCCTCTTGTTAAATCATAAGGACTTATCTCAACAAGTACTTTATCTCCAGCAAGTAACTTAATTCTAAACTTGGTCAATTTTCCAGCTGCACGACATAAGCATTGATGGCCCTCAGGCTGCTCGAGTGTAACCAAATAAAAGCCATTGCCTTGTTCCTTTTCAATAACCCCTGAAGTTTCTATCATTCTTTTTAAACATGCATTTTTGGATTATCTCAATTCTATTAAAAACTTGATGTCAAGAGCAATATTAAAACCTAACCCAACACTTCTTGAAGTTCTCTGACAGTTTGCAACTGCCCATAATAATAATTAGCTCTAGCTCTTAGCTCAGAATCCTCTAAACCATCAAACGCATCAAAGCCAATTTTTTTCCACAGCTCATTGCCACAGGTTTTATCAAGCTCTTTAGCTGCTTCGAAATATAGATTATCCAATCTTCTATTTAGATTCTTTATTTGAACAACAGACATAAAAAAACTCATAACAAACTGATAGTACAAATAAACTATAAAAAAGCAAGTGCGAGGGGCTTAGAAAGGGAGTTTCTTTCTCTGTTCTTTGCTCAAGTCTGCCTCCATATCTCTTAAACTCTTAAGGATTAAGTCATAATATTCTTTGATATATGACTCAACAGTGCTTGTCTCAGAAGGGTCTAAGCCAAAAAGCTGATATGTATCATCCATGGGTGAGTCCAGCGGAAAGCCACTTGCACTTACGTCT
The DNA here is from genome assembly GCA_003217035.1 of Prochlorococcus sp. AG-402-G22. Lineage (GTDB taxonomy): Bacteria > Cyanobacteriota > Cyanobacteriia > PCC-6307 > Cyanobiaceae > Prochlorococcus_D. Next base: position 22,628 of record QCHV01000008.1, on the reverse strand, counting down.
GCGAAAGCCAAGCGCTCTGCAACATTTAATGTGGGCTCGAAAAATGAAACCATTGTTTTGGCAACATCAATTAAGAAAGGAGACACCCTAAGGACCCTGGCTCTCTTATTGCTAATGCCCTCGCACAATTGAATAAGCTCTTCAGATGTCCAAGCCTTTGGACCTACAACAGGGAAGCTCTTACGAATTGTTTCTGGCTTAGACAAAGCCGCAATAGCGAATCGAGCCATATCTTGAGTATTCATGTAGGCAATAGGGCTTGCAGTTCCACTAATCCAAACCGCCTGGCTGTCTAAGATTGGAATGGCGAACTGTCCGATTACCCCTTGCATGAAAGCAACTCCTTGAAGGATGGTGTAATCAAGAGAAGATTCTGAAAGCAAACATTCAGTGCAATATTTAATATCCATGAGAGGAACACTCCTAAACCTTTTTGCTGCAAACAAAGAAAGAAAAACAACTCTTTTAACAGATGAATTTTCGCAAGCTCTAAAAAGATTTAATTTTCCTTCCCAATCTGTCTCATAAACACTTCTTGGATCCTCTGGCCTGCTAGTTGAAGAATCGATAACAGCATCAATACCTTTAAGGGCATATTCAATATCTTCTTGGAATAGCAAGTCTCCCTGAGTAAGCTCACACCCCCATTCCTGAAGGAAGGCGGCATTTCTCGGCCTGCGAACCATGCACCGCACTTGGTGGCCAGAATCTATAGCCTTTTTGGCTATCTGCCGCCCAAGTGTTCCTGTCCCACCAATAATCAGAACTTGCATTGAAAAGCAAAGCTGAGTGAACAGCTTAAATGGAAGAGCTACATATTGGCGAGATAATCAATTTTCTTGCAGTTTTAGCAAAAGTGCCCCACCTAGCAAACCAACTGGAATCAATACCCAGAACACTGCAGCGGTACCAAAAATCTCTGAAGCCATTTCATCAATATAATTCATTTGACAATTTAAACACCTAACATTTAAATCCAAAAGAAAACCAAGCTTTAAAGACATAAAAGCTATTGATCAAATGTTGAAATCTAACAACAAGAACCCTCAGTGGGGAGAAGAAAACTTATGGAATTGGAATGGACTTTATTGCTACTGGAGATTCTTAGGGGGGGGGATAAAAAATCAATCGTGTTTATTCATGGTTTTGGAGCAAGCTGTGAGCATTGGCGGAACAATGCTGGTTATTTTGCCAATGCAGGCTTTCGAGTTTATGGATTAGATTTAATTGGGTTTGGAAAATCTGAACAACCACACTCAAAGAAACTAAGTTATCTAAATAACAATGTTTGGTCAAAGCAAGTTGCAGACTTTATTCGAGAGATAGTTCAAAAAAACAAACATGAGAAAGTAATCCTTATAGGTAATTCAATCGGTGGGCTTACTGCTATTACAACAGCAGCTTTAGAACCAAAATTGGTTGAGGCAGTGATTGCAGCTCCATTGCCTGACCCAGTTTTAATGCAATCTCTTAAACTAAAGTTACCAAAATACATTACTAGGCTTAGAGATATTCTCATTCATGTTTTTTTCAAATTCTTGCCAATTGAAATCATCATTCCTTTAATTATAAGAACAAACTTAATTAAAAAGGCTCTTCAACTTGCCTACTATCACTCGATAGCTTCAGATGATGATCTACAAAAAATTGTTAAACAACCTGCCAAAAGAAAAACTGCTGCAAGAGCCCTGCGAGCTATGTGTATTGGAATGTCTACAAGAAAGCCAGAAGACACTGCTCCAAAGCTACTGAAAGTCCTGGAAAATAGAGGCGATCGCTTACCAGCTCTTCTTATATGGGGCAGACAAGATAAATTAGTACCTTTAATTGTTGGTAAAAGAATAAGAAAGCAGTACCCTTGGCTGGAATTATTAGTATTGGATAATACAGGACATTGTCCTCATGACGAATCTCCTCATAGCTTCAATCAATACGTTTTAAATTGGTTGAAAGTAAATTTATAAGATTTTCTCAAGCTTATGAAGCACACACTTTCTGTACTAGTAGAAGACCAATCAGGTGCTCTTAGCAGGATCTCAGGCTTATTTGCCCGAAGAGGTTTCAATATTGAAAGCCTAGCTGTAGGACCTGCAGAAGCGAAAGGAATTTCTCGTTTAACAATGGTCGTTGAAGGAGATGATCAAACTCTCCAACAAATGACCAAACAACTCGACAAATTAGTGAACGTCCTAAATGTCATTGACCTTACAAGACTTCCTGCTGTAGAGAGAGAATTAATGCTTTTAAAAGTCTCCGCAAAGTCAGACCAGCGAAAAGAAATCCTTGATTTAGTTCAAGTGTTTAGAGCAAAAGTTGTAGACGTATCTGACGAAGCGCTAATTCTAGAAGTTGTTGGTGATCCAGGGAAGCTTGTTGCATTAGAAAAACTTCTTAAACCTTATGGCATAGTTGAGATAGCCAGAACAGGAAAAGTCGCTCTTAAAAGAGCCTCTGGGGTTAACACTGAAATGCTAAAGTCTACATCTACTGGTATAAACCTACCAGCTTGATTAAAAACAACCCAAAAGAAATCATAAACAATTAGTCGATTTCTCGAAAGCGCAAAATATAATCACCTTCTCTTAAAGAGTCTACTATTTTCATGCCTTTTACTACTCTACCAAAAACTGCATATCTCCCATCTAATTCTGGAAGATCTCTTAAAGATATATAAAACTGAGAGCTTGCAGAACCAAGAGCTTGAGCTCTTGCCATTGCTAAAGAACCTCTTTTATGTGTAAGCACTATCTTGTTGAAATTATCTTGACTAGATAACAGTTGATTATATCTTGGAATAGATTCATTCTTCAAACTTATTTCAAGTGGGATTAATCGAATAGTTCCTGTACTTGGGTCTATATAACTACCAGTACCTACAAGATTCTGATTTTCTGTTTGACCTTTTGTTAATGGGTCTCCACCTTGAACTATAAAGGGTATAGGGTCTGCAATAACTCTATGGAAAACGGTGTTTTGATAAACACCCCTTTTAATTAAATCCAAGAAATTACCCGCAGTTAGTGGTGAATAGCTTCCATCAATTTGCAAAGTAATTTTACCTTTGTTAGTTAGCATTTCAATATTTCTTTTTTCTTTAATACATTCAAAAGGACTAATAGAGCAGAACTTAATAGACGTATATTCTCTATTAGAGTTACCACAAGAGACCAAACAAGAACTTAGAGTTATCGACCAAAGAATTAAGGAGAAGGAACGCATCTTGAAATTTCTAAAAGCTTAATTAACTAAACCTTCCAAGTTGACGCCTAAAAACCTCGCTAATTCAGCACCTTCCTGTTCTAATTCCAGTAGTGGACGAGGTTCCCCTCCTCCATTAAGAGGCAAATCTTTTCTACCTTGAATTCTTAGGCATATTTTTCTACTGGCATTAAACCCTTCTTTGATTTCCATTTTTACTGCCTTTACATCTTTCAGGGGGATCTCAACAGCCACTTCTTTAAAAAAACCTTTTCTGGAAAGGAATAAAGATCCTTTCTCTTTATCAAAAACATTAACCCCAGAGCCAAAATCAACTGAAATCAAAAACCAGAGATAGGTGGCCATGAGTGATGCTGCAATGCCATAAAGGCCCATAACCAAACCTTGCGGAACAAAAATCAAAGTTGAGGGATTGCCTAAAGGGAGGAAATCTTTACCGAAATAACTTGAAAGTGCTGCAAGCGAAAAACCAATTCCGCCGATAGTGAGCATTGAACCAACCAAATAATTGGATAATTTTTTAGAACCCTTAATACTTTGTTCAAGACAGGTTTCGGAAGAGTTTTCCGAACCGACGATCTCCTGAGAATCTGCTGACATGGCTTGTCCTTACTGAAAACTATTGTCTAATAAATAGCCTGCAAAATCCATAAAAAACAGTTTTTTGAATGATTAGCAATACAACAACGGATTTCATCTGATAAAAATATGCCCCGAGAAGTCTCCGGAATTGTTAAAGTCTCGGCGTATCCCAAAAGCTAAGCAACGTTGCTCTCATGACGATAGCTGTTGGTGGCGCCCAAGAAAGAGGATGGTTTGACGTCCTCGATGACTGGCTTAAGCGCGACCGATTCGTATTTGTTGGTTGGTCAGGCCTTCTACTTTTCCCTACTGCCTACCTGGCAATTGGTGGATGGTTCTTAGGCACAACCTTTGTTACTTCCTGGTACACCCATGGTGTTGCCAGCTCATATTTGGAAGGTTGCAATTTCCTTACTGCAGCTGTTAGTACCCCTGGCGACGCCATGGGCCATAGCCTTCTGTTCCTTTGGGGACCTGAGGCCCAAGGCAGTCTTGTTCGCTGGTTGCAATTAGGTGGTCTGTGGAACTTCGTAGTTCTCCATGGAATATTCAGCCTTATTGGCTTTATGCTTCGTCAATTTGAAATTGCAAGACTTGTTGGAATTCGTCCTTACAATGCCCTTGCATTTTCAGCTGTAATTGCCGTTTATACAGCTTGTTTCCTCATCTACCCATTAGGTCAGCACAGCTTCTTCTTTGCTCCTTCTTTTGGGGTTGCAGCAATTTTCCGCTTCATCTTGTTTATTCAAGGCTTCCACAACATCACATTGAATCCATTTCACATGATGGGCGTTGCTGGAATACTTGGCGGTGCTCTTCTTTGTGCAATACATGGAGCCACTGTTCAAAACACTCTTTATGAAGACACAAGTGTCTATACAGGGGGGAAAACTCAAAGTACAACTTTTAGAGCTTTTGACCCAACTCAAGAAGAAGAGACTTACTCCATGGTTACTGCAAACCGTTTCTGGAGTCAGATTTTTGGAATTGCCTTCTCAAACAAGCGTTTCCTTCATTTCTTGATGCTCTTCGTACCTGTTATGGGTATGTGGTGTGCTGCAATTGGCATTGTCGGACTTGCTCTTAACTTGAGGGCATATGACTTTGTTAGCCAAGAAATTCGCGCTGCAGAAGACCCTGAATTTGAAACGTTCTATACCAAAAACATTCTTTTAAACGAAGGTATGAGAGCCTGGATGTCTTCTGTGGATCAGCCACACGAAAACTTTGTATTCCCTGAGGAGGTACTCCCACGTGGAAACGCCCTTTAATAGTCTTTTAAAAGCTCCCAATCAAAGTATTGAAGAGACTGGCTATGCCTGGTATGTAGGCAATGCACGTTTAATCAACCTTTCAGGAAGATTGCTTGGAGCTCACATAGCCCACACAGGCCTAATGGTCTTCTGGGCCGGAGCAATGATGCTTTATGAGGTGAGTCACTTCACCTTTGATAAACCAATGTGGGAGCAAGGTCTCATCCTTCTTCCTCACGTAGCAATGTTTGGCTATGGAATTGGTCCAGGAGGAGAAGTTGTTGATGTAATGCCTTATTTCCAAGCAGGGGTAGTTCACCTTGTGGCTTCTGCAGTCCTTGGATTTGGTGGTATTTATCATGCACTTGCTGGCCCTGAAAAGCTAGAAGAAGCTTTCCCTTTTTTCTCAACAGACTGGAGAGACAAGGATCAAATGACAACCATCCTTGGTCGTCATCTATGCGTTCTTGGCTTAGGTGCTGTAGCTTTTGCAGTTAATTGGCAGTTCCTAGGAGGTCTTTATGACACCTGGGCTCCAGGAGGCGGTGAAGTTAGATTAGTCACTCCAACAACTGATCCAGGAATTATTTTTGGATACCTTTTCCAAACCCCATGGGGTGGTGGAGGAAATATGGTTGGGGTTAATTCTGTTGAAGACATTGTTGGTGGCCATTACTACCTAGGAATCATTGAATTAATAGGTGGGCACTTCCATATGCAAACCAAGCCTTTTGGCTGGGCTAGAAGAGCATTCATTTGGAATGGTGAAGCTCTGCTTAGCTATGCATTAGGAGGATTATGTGTTGCTAGTTTCTATGCGTCAGTTTTTGTCTGGTTCAATAACACTGCATATCCATCAGAGTTTTATGGACCTACTAATGCTGAAGCATCTCAGGCTCAAAGCTTCACTTTCCTTGTAAGAGACCAAAGAATTGGTGCAAATGTAGGAACAACAATGGGTCCTACAGGTTTAGGTAAGTACTTAATGAGATCACCTACTGGTGAGATCATCTTCGGTGGAGAAACAATGCGCTTTTGGGACTTCCGAGGCCCATGGCTAGAACCACTAAGAGGGGAAAACGGATTAAGTTTAGATAAAATCCAAAACGATATTCAGCCTTGGCAAGTTCGTCGAGCCGCTGAATATATGACTCATGCACCTAATGCTTCTATCAACTCTGTTGGTGGAATTATTACTGAGCCTAACGCAGTTAACTTTGTTAACCTTCGTCAGTGGCTTGCATCAGCACATTTCTTCCTTGGTTGGTTCACATTTGTAGGCCACTTATGGCATGCAGGAAGAGCCAGAGCGGCAGCTGGCGGCTTTGAAAAAGGACTTGATCGCAAGAGCGAGCCAGCCTTGTCAATGCCTGATCTAGACTAAATAAATTTTAAATTCCGTTAAAAGCCCTCAGTTTTCACTGAGGGCTTTTTTTATTCAAAGAATTTTGAGTAGAAAGAACATATTTTAATTAAATTGATAATTACTTTAAAAATTATTCTTAGATTGATTAAAAAAACTTCTTAACCAAGGCAAACTTAGACCAATAACATTGCTATAACACCCTTCTATAGAGTCAATAAAAACAGCCCCTTTACCTTCCAGAGTAAAACCACCTGCACATTTCATAGGCTCATTTGTTTTTACATACTGCTTTACCTCTAAATCAGTAAATCTAGAGAAATTGATTTTGGTGCTAACAACTGTTTTAGATATATTCAAACAAAATTCATTACTGTTCTTTGAGTTTGAGGTGTAGACAATAGAGTGTCCAGTATGAAGGATGCCAGATTTGCCAGACATTCTAAATAAACGTTCAGCTGCCTCATCAGGATTACTTGGCTTTCCAAAAATCTCATTGTTAAATTGAAAAAGGGAATCACATCCTAAAACAGCAAAATATTTAGAGTCATACAAACCACATTCAAAATTATTAGAAATCTTTGAAACTACAGATTGTGATTTTGCTAAGGACAGAGCTTGTACCAAATCTTTAATATCTTTTATGGAGAATTGATTCTCATCCACATCACTTATCATTACCTTATGTTTAATATCGACCTGATCAAGCAATCTACTTCGGGCCTTAGAAGCCGAGGCAAGGATAAAAACCATGAAATCTTAGACTTGGGAAATCAATCAATTAATGTTCTCAATAAAAATCTTAAATCCTAATTATCTTCTATTGCAATGGAATTAATTGATAAGCACATTCTAAATAGAACAAGTACAGCAATTAAATGTCTTGCTCTCAATTGCAAGTTTTACAAAGATGTCCAATTATGTGGTTTGTCTGCAGAGAAAGTTTTCAAACAAAAAGAAAAATACCTCACTAAACATTTTATTAGGTTCAGTAATGTAAATAACATAGAGGCTGCATTTAGATGGCTTATAACCATTGGAGTACTTAGAAGAGAAGTCGATGGACAAGGATTGACTTCAAAAGTTCGCTTAACTCCTTTAGGCAGACAACTCTTACAAAGTGATCCTGAATTGCCAAATAAGAACGCAAGCTTTAAAGAAAGATTGAAAAATTGGTTCATTAGAAAAATAGTTCTCTAATGAAAACAGATACATCATCCATAAGACCTTTAATGATTTTAGGCACTTCAAGTGGTGCAGGAAAATCTTTAATGGCTGCTGCAATTTGTAGACTCCTCACAAATCAAGGTGAGCAATGCATCCCATTTAAGGGGCAAAACATGAGCAATAATGCGTGGATAGATATTAATGGTGGAGAAATGGCATATTCTCAAGCTGTTCAAGCTTGGGCAGCAAAATTGGATCCTATTTGCTATATGAATCCAATACTTTTAAAGCCACTTGGAGATTGCACCAGTGAAGTAATTCACCTTGGCAAAAGCGTTGGAACAACAAAGGCAAAAGACTATTATAAAGATTGGTTCCAGCCTGGGTGGCAGTCAATCAAGACAGGTTTAAATGAATTAAAAGCATTATATCCAAACGGAAGATTAGTTATTGAAGGAGCAGGTAGCCCTGTTGAAATAAATCTGAAAGAAAGAGATCTAACGAACTTGCGTATAGCTCAGTATCTAAATGCGAAATGCATACTAGTTGCAGATATTGAACGAGGAGGTGTATTTGCCCAACTAATAGGAACTCTTGCTCTCTTAAGTCCAGATGAAAGGAAGTTGATCAAAGGAATAATAATAAATCGCTTCAGAGGAGATTCTTCACTCTTTGACTCTGGTCGAGATTGGATTGAAAAAGAAACAAGTATTCCCGTGCTGGGTATTATGCCATGGCTTAACGAGGTATTCCCTCCAGAAGATTCACTAGATCTGCTGGAAAGAAACCTTAAAAAAAATTCTGCAGAAATAGAGCTTGCAATTATAAAACTACCTTCATTGAGTAACTTTTCTGATCTAGACCCTCTAGAAGCTGAACCTACTATTAGTTTGCGTTGGATAAAACCAGGGGATTTCCTGGGGAATCCAGATGCTGTAATTCTTCCTGGCAGTAAACAAACTCTAAAAGATTTACGAACTCTACATTCAAGTAGCTTGAGCACTCAAATAAAAAGCTATGCAAAAAATGGAGGAAATGTGTTTGGTATTTGTGGAGGTCTTCAGATTCTCGGGAAAACTCTAAATGACCCTAAAGGCAAAGAAGGATCATCAAGTAAAGATTTCAAGGGCAAATTAGAAGGCTTGAATTTGCTGCCTATTGAAACCGTCTTTCTCTCAGAAAAGTCTCGAGTAAATAGAGAGATAATGACTTGTTGGCCACAACCATGCTTAGTTTCTGGTTTTGAAATTCATCATGGAATCAGCACCATAAAAGCTCCAACTAGTGACTCAATAAAACCCATTGCAAAAGATCCATCGCTAGGTTGGGTTATGAACAAAAAAAACTTAGGCATAATAGGGGGAACATATCTTCATGGAATATTTGATAATGGCAATTGGAGAAGACATTGGATTAATGAACTAAGGAAGAGAAAGGGGCTCTCATTATTGCCAACCTCAAAGGAACATTACAAAGATGAGCGAGATAAAGTTATAAGCAGACTATCGGATTCATTCAAAACTCATATTGACTTATCCTTAATAACCTAATATGAATAGAAATTTAACAGAAATCAACTGGCCTAACGGCCAAAGCAGTTTATCCAAAATTGGAGAAGATTGGTTAAAAGAAGCTTTTAAAGTTGGAATAGAGATACCTACAGGGTGTCTTAATGGCAGCTGCGGTGCTTGCGAAATAGAAGTCAATGGAAAGACAGTAAGAGCTTGTATAAGTTCAATACCGAATTCAACATCTCACAAACTAAAAGTAGAATTTTCATATGATCCATACTGGTAAAGATGAGCTCTTACTTCCCAATTCCTAGGAACATAGATTTAACTTTCGGCAGCAAGAAGGAAGTTATAAGATCCTCAGTTACACTCATTAACCACCCTAATAACTGCTTAAAGAAGAGCCTAAATAGAAAGCAGGGAGATAAAGACCTAATCTATTATTTGTATTATCTCAATGGTACTAAATGGAAAAAATACAGTGCGTCAATATGTAAATTTGGACACCATATAGAATTTAAAAGAGAGGAGGTAAATTTAGAAAACGAAAAAATGTTGGTAATCATTCCTTCTTACAAGACCGACTTACCAGAAGAAACATATATCTTACCAAGACCTTTTTCAATAAGAAAAGACAAAAGTCCTATAGCAGAAAGAGGTTCCTATAATTTTACACTATGTAATTCCACTTCTTCCTACCAAGGCGAATACCCAGATTCAATATCGTCACTTAAAAAATCCTCTTTCTTTAGCTTTGACTCGTTAAGGCTAAATCAAGAAGCTGATTGTAAATCATTTTTATTATTAATGAATCTAGAAATAGATGCACGCAAAAATGAAACTCACAGAGTAAATATATACAATCCATATAATAAAGAAGATATAGCTCAGATAGATATTTCATCAAACACATTTAGCGTAATTGAACTTGGTTTTGGATTAAATGAAAGAATCTCAATAAGTCAAGAACTTCTTTTCATATCTTGCGCTACTACAACATTTATACCCTTATTTCTAAGTGCTGGGATTAGTCAGAAAAACTATGAAATCAGCGTTGAACATACTCATCCACCGACAGAAATGCTATGGGGACTATCGAAAAGTGAAGCATTAAGAAAGCTAAAGAGAAATTGGGTAAAGGGATGAAAAGAAAGTTAAAGCAAATAATTGGCATAAAAAATAGCCAAATAATCTCATGGTTATTCAATCGAAAGTTCCAAGCCCATAGGCTAAGTTCTCTTATTTCACCTAAGGAACTTTATAGTGATTTTTTTATATATAATTCTGACTACTTTCAAAATATTTTTATAGCAGAAAATATATTTGCTCTAATTAAATCATTCAAGGTAGAAGTAATTCATTCATTTAAATTTTTCAATAAATATGGTCAGCTGATAAATATTTATAATCACAAGGATGATAATTATATTTCTAAGATCAATCTTCCTAAAATAAAAAGCGGTGAACCCTACCTATCTTTCACTCATCAATCAATTGAAGTCAATCCCATAGGAAATATTTTCTCAGAAGTTAAATCGAAGAGATTGATTGGAATTCAACATAGAGGTTATACATTATATAAAAAGGAAAAGGCTAGTATGGGAAATATAGTTCACGGAAATTTCGGTGCTATATATCCAGAGGAAGTAAAATATTCTGCAGCTGTCCTAAGGAATGAAGAGTTTTGTTACACTCCTATTTATATTTTCAAGGCTAACAATAAATATCATCTTGTCTTCAACAATCCAACCCATCAGTTATTAGAAATACAAGTAGTAACAAGTCGTCAATTTGGAGTAATGGGATTAGATAAAAAAATCAGTATTAAACCTTTTGGAATAGAACACATTGAATTAAAAGGATACGAAGGAAGCTTGTCTTTTATTTCTCTGCTGCCAATATGTAGATGTGTTGTTTTCAAGAACCCAGGCATTGGAGAAACCAACTTTGATGTATTTCACTCATGAAGTAAATAATGATATGATTACACTACATAATTATTATTCAATGCAAAAATTAAAGGCTAAATTACTATATATACCTAAACTAGTGATCAATTTTTTTAGAAGAGAAGCAATTGAAATTATAGATAATACTGAAAGGAGATTTCATAAGCAACAAAAACTCTTTGAATGTATTGGTCTGGACAGAGTTGAAGGTTTAGATAAACTTAACAAAACACTTAGGAAGTTGGGCTTAACTTCCTACGATGAAAATCATGGAATGTATTCTGAACATTTAATAGTATTTGCATGCTTATCAAGTTCCAAAATAAATATAAACTCTATCCTGGAGATTGGTACTTTTGATGGTGTTACAGCAACTATATTGTCAGAACTTTTCCCTAAAGCAACTATCTATACTCTAGATCTTAATGATGATGACCCAATGTTTTCTAATTCATATGAAAGAGAGAATAAAAGCAAGAGAACCGATTTTATTAAAATCAGAAATGAAAGACTTTCTAAACATAGGAATATTAGATTTATCCAATGCAATTCCTTAGGACTAATGAAAACTGATATTTACCAAATCAAGCAAGATCTAATATGGATAGATGGAGCTCATGGCTATCCTGCTGTTTGTGCTGATATAACAAATTCCATAAGTCTTAGTCACAAAGATACAATCATAATGTGTGATGATGTATGGGTGAATGTAAGGAAAAGTGACCCAATCTATAAATCGATTGCCACATGGGAAACACTAGAAAGTTTTAAAGAAGCAGGTCTCATTAATACGACTTACATAAACAAAAGAATTGGCAAGAAACATCTTCTAGAAAGAAAGTATGTAGCCTATTGTATGCTCAAGAAATAAATTTCCGTAGCAGCTAAACATTAACTATCTTTGAAATCGAAAACATGGCAATCAAAATTCATTTTAAAAAAGAAGTATCAATTGATTTAGCACTAACAATAAAGGTCATACTATTTTCTATAATATATAAATTTACCACTTGGACATATAATCTTTTACTATTTAGCCTCTTAAAGAGAAGCAAGTCTAAAGAAGGATCAAGCACTAATTATAAAGAAGGAATGCAAATTCTTAAGATGTATTTACTAGGATCAACTCACCCTAGAAGAAGTAATTTCTCTTACATTGCTTTGAATAATATTTCTAATTGCGTTAATTTTAGTAAATCCGAAAGAAGTAGCTTAAGAAAAGAGCCATTCTGGATATACAAGTCAGACTATGCCTTAAGAAGCAAAGGCATTAAAGAATTTATATATTGTGGAGACTCCCACGTAGAGTTTCTATCGAGGGTAAAAATTAATTCTAAAGGTCAGGGTTCAATCCACCCCAAGGCATTATGGCTTGGTCCAAAGACCCTGGTGGGCTTCTCTACTGACAAAAAACAACAAGATTGGTTGAAGGAAAAACTCAATAGGCTTTCAAAAGAAAAACACATAATGATAGTAATGTGCCTAGGTCATATTGATATAAGAACTACCCTCGGTTTTCTACTTTCTATTAATTCTATATCTTCTATAGATGAAGGAATCGAACTAATACTTCGCTCATACATAAGTATCAACGAAGGTATTTTTAATTACCTAGAGAAAAGCGGTGTAGGACCAATTGGCCACCTATCAATTCCACCTGCTTCAGCTGAAATGGGAATTAATCTTTCGAATTGCACTAAGGAATCAGCTCTGGAACATCAAAGGAATGATCCTTATACAATTTTTGGTTCAAATCAAGAAAGAGCTCGCTGGACCAGTATGGTGAACCAGGCAATATCTGAAACCGCCCAAAAAAGGGGCTGGTGGTTTGTTGATAACACTGAGAATTACAAGGAAATTCAGGATCCCAATGGATACTTTATAGATAAGCGATTTTCTTTTGACCTTCACCATATAAATAGTCCTGAGACCTACAAATATACACTAATTAAATCTATTAATAGTTACTATTTATAAACGCTAGGAATATATATAACCTAGCCAGGGATTAACATTTCTTCTTCAGTGAATGGTTTGCTTGTTGTATAAGTGATTAAATCTTTTCTTATTAATTCATTGATTTCCAATTGGTAATCCAATATCTCTTTACGAGAATATCCTAGGTCATGAAGATGGGCTAAATGCCATAAAGAGCTGTCTGGATCTATATGAACAGAATTTTTTATCGTCAAAAACATTCTTAGTTTATAATCAGTTGCCTGTGCGTATGACATAGTATTGTGACTCCACTTTGCTCCCATACCAGTTAAACCATAAAGCTCCCTCTGAGTATGCACCTTTGTATTCTCCATATAATAAAATTCCTTTAATGCATAATACTTAATAGGAAGTTCTTCTATAAAACTTATATTCTCTTTTATTGTTTGTTCTGTCTCGCCAGGAAAACCCAAAACGAATGCTGCAACATAATCAATATCATACTTATTTAGAAGGGTTACACCTCTATAAAAATCACTCCTTCTAGCTTGCTTGTTCATATTTTTTAGTATTGTGTCGGAGGAGGATTCTATCCCTAAATAAACACCTAAGCACCCACTATCTTTCATACTTCTAACTATTTCTTCGTCTATAAACTGAACTCTAAGAAATGAATACCATCCAAAATCGTAATCCTTAAATATCTCAACCAATTGCCTAAATCTTTCTACTGGCACATTAAAAGTATCATCAATAAAAATAATATTTTTCAGACCTTTTATTCTAGTAATAGAATCCAAGTGCTCTCTAACATCATTAGCATCACTTGTTTCCCAAACCTTAGCAGTTGTAGGGTAACTACAAAAAGCACAGGAGAAAGGGCAGCCAGATGCTGTTCTTATTTGCAGTGTTGACTTAAGTGAAGGTATAGATAAATCATGCCAAATAGGTTTAATCTCTTCTATAAGTGGATTGTTCCATTTTTCCTCCGTTATAAAGTCTTCACTAAAGTCAGTTGAAATCAGATTGCTAACATTTTTCAACTTATCCTTTTGATTACTGCAAAGAGCATTCAAAAGAGATAATAAGTCTGGTTCAGAATTAAACGAATGTATAGCATGTTCTATTTTATATTTTTTCATATACTCAAGAGTCCTTTCTTTGCCTTTCTCATTAACAAATGAATTGATAAATGCACCTCCAATCACAATAGGTGCTTGAGTAAGCTTACGTACTTCAGATGCTATTCTGCCGACTTCCTTCCATTGCAAGTAAAATGTTGTTGAAATAACAATTGGTGCTGTTGGATACAATTTCACTGACTCTAACAACCAGTCCATTTCGGAGTCCATATTATTTATAACAAGTGGCTTGAAATTATTTATAGTTAAATAGTTTTGAAGATGAATTCCAGACATACTAGGCATATTCCATATATTCAACATATCTCTTCGTTTGCTATAACCTGATTGCGAATATGTTTTTCCTGAATCTTGAAGATTTATATAGTCCAAATGAGATATAAACTTCCCATCTAATCTGACCATCCTGGGATAAACAGATGACTTAAACAAATCAAGGTGATTGATAGCCAAGCTGTTGTAGCCTTCATAATCAACAATATTTGACTGAGCAATAAGAATTACCTCGTTCACCGTTAAAAGCAGGGAATTCTATTCATAAAAGCAATACTAAGCGAATTTCAACGAAATTGAGTGCTTGTGAAAATATATTCCAAGCTTTTGGGGGTCAAGTGTCTCTTGAGGCGATAAATATACAACATACGTACCTACTGAGCCGCCTAACCCAAGCATTTCCTCAACTATGTGAAAGTAGAGTTCTGTGTCTACAATTACTGGCTTTTTGTATAAAGATCTACTTTCAAAAATAACTACTCCTTCACTGTTATCTAGTTTCTCGATTAGAAAGCTTATTGCAAAAGAAAGGCCTAAAGCACCGTTAACCACACATCCATCAAACCCTGAATCCTTTGCGAATCCATTGTTAGTATGTATGGGGTTAGTGTCTCCAGTTAGAGCACAAAAGGAAATAATCTCCTCACTGGTAAAGAGTTTTTTATAAGAACCCAAATATTTCACGATTAATTCACTAACAACTTCTCCAACAAACTTACCATTTGACCTACATTTTCCAATTCTGAGATCTCTATAGGGTTAAATCTGAGGCTAAATTTTTGCTCTATTGCTATAAGCAATCTGATTTGCATCAAAGAATCCCAGTCTTCTATATCATCAGCTGTTGTTTTATCAGTAAGTTCTATACTTGAATCATCAAATGTATCCTTAAAGATCTCAGTCAGGGACTCAAGCAGATTATCTCTATTGTACATTTTTAATTAATGATTAAATAAATTATAGCAGCTATGTTCAGGTTTACTAAAGGAACTATTTTTTAAGCATTAGAAAGGAGATAATCATAGGTGGTGTTAAGTCTATAAACAAGGTAAACCTTGTTATAATAAATAAAAACAATTCTTACGGGTATCTCTTTTATTTATGTCTTACCCTAAGCTGTCCGAATTAAAAAACACAAGGGTCCTTCAAAAAGATGATTTAAAGCTTCATACTTCTATTTGTATAGTGGGAGGTTTTCTTGAAAGGCCATTCCATGAGGCTATTGAGCATTATTTTAAAAATATAGGGATATACCCTGAAATTGTTCATGATAACTGGAAGCCTTTATGGAGAAGCCTTCATTTTCCTTACACTTTTGAAAATATTAGAAAATCGGAAGTAATAATAGTTCCAATTACTCCATATGAAATTATAGATAGCATTAAAGATGGTAGAGGGGTGGTTGATGCTCTAGAAGAACTCCTAAACAAGATAAATTCATTTAAAAACAAAACAATATTTTACCTTATCGATAGAAGATCTATCTTAGGAGTATCAATTTCTAGCCCTAATAATGGTTACTATAAAAAATTCATATCTCTTATTAATGAACTAGAGCAATCAGAAAATAGAAATGATCGCTATGTAATACCAGTTTATAATTTCTCAAGCCAAAAAAGGAATAGCCTATATAGTGATTGGGTTTCATATGGCTTTCCATTTAGTTTGGACAACCAAGCTAGATGCTCAAAAATAATTGCTGCCACATGTGCATATAAAAATGGTCTTGGTAAAAAGCTTATAGCTATTGATTATGATGAAACTCTTTCTCCTGGTATAATTGGGGAAAAGACAGAGCAGGATGACTTCCTTCTTGATTTAGCAAATCCGCGCGACAGGTACTATGCTGAATTTCAGGTTTATATCAAAAGTCTTTTAAATAAAGGATTTATTTTGGCCTTAATATCTAAGAATGAACCTCAAGTCGAAAAATATTTATTAAGTGGTGAGGGGCATCACTTAAAAAGAGAGGATTTTGTTTCCATAAATCTATCCTGGGAGTCAAAATCAAAAACTCTAAAGGAGATCTGCGCACAACTTAAAATAGGTTCTAGCGAGTCTATATTTATAGATAATTCAAACATTGAATGCCAAGAAATTTCGATATCTATGAATGAAGTTGAGAATATATGCTTAGGTCCTGATCCAAGTTTATATATTGAAAATTGTCAGGATAATATATGGCTCAATAGCTTATACGAAGACCCAGAATCAGAAAGAAGATTTAAAAGTTATGAATCAAAATTGTTAGACAAAAAAACTGGGCAACCAAAGGGCCTAACAGGAGGTGATGTAATTATTCCTATAGAAGTTGAAATAAAGAAATTACAAGAGAAGGACATTTCAAGATCTATACAATTGATAAATAAAACAAATCAATTCAATTTATCAGGTGAAAAGATATCACTGGCAAATTTAGATGATTTTGATTTAAAATACGTTTCATACATGAAAGATGAATATTGTGAATATGGACTAACCTCAGTACTGCTAGCTATTAAAGAAGGGCGTACAATCCATATAACACAATGGGTAGTTAGTTGTAGGACATTTAGTAGAGGGTATGAAAATAAGATATTGGAGCAAATTGCATTACAGTGTTCGCTCAAAGAATTTGACAATATAAATATACGCTATAAACAAACTCCTAGAAATGGATATTTATTTAGATATATAGACTCTGAAGAATTTAAAGTAGCACAAGAAAACCTTAGAAAAATGGGTCTAAACCTAACTAAGGTTTGTAGCTTGTAAAAACAACTAAATCAAGAGATAAGCAGTGACAATAAAAGAATGCGAGTGATCAAAAATACTACTTTTCTAGCAAATCTAGGCTATATTGTATGAACTGCAGAATTACATGTTTCATTCATTTGAGCTGTTATTCAATTTTTCAGGATTAATATGAGATTAGATAGAGAGGCTCTACTTTCAATGAAGAATCTTTTAAAGTTGCTAATTAAAAAATTTTACAAAATCACAGAAATCTCAGACAGTCAACTGATTAATAGCTTTGAAGGATCAAATAATTACATAAACTTACTAGACATTGGTGCTGCAAAGGATATAGAGCCTAGGTGGTCAGGAATAGCTAAAAACTTAAACTACCTGGGAGTAGAGCCAGACAGCAGAAGCAAGTCAGCTCTTTCAAACAAAAGAAAATGCTATAAATACGAAACATTCGATAAGATTATATGGGAAGAAGAAAAGAATATTAAATTTTTTATTACTAAAAAGCCAACATGCTCATCAATTCTAGAACCAAACAGAGAGTTTCTTGACAAGTTTCCCAATCCAAGTCGACACGATATTGTAGAAACTAAAATCGTAAAGACATCAACTATCAGTAAAGAGTTTTCAGGAAATCAGATAGATTTTATAAAGATCGATATTCAAGGTGCTGAGTTAAATGCGCTTAAAGGTATTAAAGAAGTAATCGAGAACTGCCTTGGGTTTGAATTAGAGATTCAATTTGCAAAGTTATACAAAAATGCTGCTAATTTTAGTGAATTAAATAACTTTTTAATTGAGAAAGAGTTCGTTTTTATTGACTTTGTAAATCTCTGTAGATGGGAAAGGAATGAATACAACTCATACGGGCAGATGGCTTTTGGAGATGGTTTATGGCTTAGATCTCCTGAATATATTAGCAGCAGATTGCCCAATAAAGTCCCCCAATACATAACAATATGCTCTTTATATGGTAGATATGACTTGATCTATAAGGTGATTGAATTAAGCTCTATAGGTTTAAGTGCTGAATCTATGAAGATTTTAAAAAAATTAGTAAGAAGACAATCTTTATCGAGGTCTTTACACTCAAAACTATCATCTCTAATTAGATTAGTTGCAGGAAAAGAAACGACAAAATCCCATCTCATTTACTGAATAATGACTATAATAGTCGTAAGGTTAAAATAGCAGAAATGACTAATAGACTAGAATACAATGATATCAAATTAATTGATCATTTAAAAGAGTTATTTCCCATATGCAGGTCCCTTACCGGTGAAGGCACTAGAAAGACTCTGGAGTATTTTGAAGATTATCACAAAGAATACCAAAGGTTAAAATTCAATAGTGGTTCCAAAGTCCTGGACTGGGAAATTCCTAAAGAATGGAATATAAAAGATGCATATATTGAAAATATAGATACTAAGGAGAAATATGCTGAGTTTAAAAAAGACAATCTGCATGTTGTCGGTTACTCAGAACCTGTAAATAAAGAAGTTAGTTATGAGGAGCTATTGACAAGGATTCACACATTGGAAGACAAGCCAGAATGGATACCTTATGTAACAAGTTACTACAAAAAATACTGGGGTTTTTGTATGTCAGAGTTAGATAAGAAAAGCATCAAAAAAGGTCGTTATAGAGTTTATATAGACTCAACCCTATCAGATGGAAAACTTGAACTTAGCCACGCATTAATAAAAGGTAAATCAGAAAAAGAGATATTATTTAGTTCATATATTTGTCATCCCTCAATGGCAAATAATGAATTAAGTGGTCCCGTAGTTTTAAATGCATTGCTAGCCTATGTAAAGAAAGAATTTAAAACCCCTAAATACAGTTACAGATTCATAATGCAGCCTGAAACAATAGGTTCTATAGCTTATTTGTCAAAATATGCAGATGTATTAAAAAAGAGAATCATTTGCGGGTTTAATCTTAGTTGTGTAGGAGACGAGAGAAATTACTCGTATGTAAATACACCTTTTGCAAATACTCTCGCAGACTTCGCACTAAGAGGGGCTTTAAACCACATTGAAGACGTCAATGTATATTCATTTTTAAATAGAGGTTCTGACGAAAGGCAATATTGCTCTCCTGGTCTAAGACTTCCTATTTGCACATTTTCAAGAACTAAATTTGGATGTTACCCCGAATACCATACAAATGCAGACAACCTAAACCTCGTAACCAATAAGGGGCTGAATGAATCCTATGAAATTTTAAAAAGCATAGTCATGGCATTCGAAACAGGTATTTATCCTAAAACAAAAATAATAGGAGAACCTCAACTCGGAAAGAGGGGGTTATATCCAAATATTTCCAAAGCAAGTAAGATTCATCCTGCTGAAATGAGGATGAATTTAATAGCATACTCAGATGGGAATAATAATATCTTTGATATTTGTAAGATTATAAATAGTAACTTAAATAGTGTTGTAAAAGAATACCAATTACTGAAAGAAAATGATGTCTTAGAGTAATGAGTTAGATATTAAGGCCTTGAGATCAGAGATAGGAATTCCTTATAAGAATTCGCTTTTTCAATTTGGTCTGAATTAAGTCTGATTTTGAATACATTTTCAATTTCTGCAACCAATTGGATTTGGGCCAAAGAATCCCAACCCGGTGTAGAACCATAAGCTGCTGATTCAATAACGTACTCTGGGGGGGTGTTTAAGATATTGCGAATAATATTATCTAGCAATTCTTTTGAGCTATTTTCAAATTTAGAGCTGGTGTTTTGAGAGGAGTTTGAACTTGTACTAGAAGTTTTATTTTGATCTTTAAAATGATTTGTAGAAAATTTTGACTTAGATTCTGGTGTGAATCCATAGGTTCCTTTCGTAATTCCATTCAAATCATATAAAGTGCTTTGAAGACTACCTTCTAAAATCATATCCTTAACTTTCTCGGCGACCTCCTCAGGTAAAAGTTTAGTTATGTTTTCAGCTTCCTGAGAATATGGAGTATCTACTACCGATGGTAAAATAGAGTTACAAAATATATCATAATTTGAGTAGAAATTATTTAACCTAGATAGGTAAGAGGTACACATAGATTTGACTGCAATATAATCAGTGTAACCAAGTACAGGTTGAGCTAAATAGATAGAGCTAATAAATATCACTCTCCCATTCTGACGTGAAAGAAAAGAGGCTAATGAAGCCTCAAAGATCTCCTTTAGAGCTTTAAAGTTTGTATTTATCAGGTCATCCAAGTTTGAATTTGCTGGTGATGATGCTGTATGAACTATCGTGGATAAACTTGTACCTAGTGCTGAGAGTTCCTTTATTAAATTCTTCCTATCTACTACTTTCCGCAAATCAGCTTTAATAAACTTATAATTACATTTATATCTATCTAACGAATCAGATAAAGACTTTATTTTTTGATTATTACTTCCATAATGTAGAAGTAGATCATAGCCTTTTGATGCTAAAGAAAGGGCTACTGATCTGCCAATTTCGCCTGTAGATCCTGTAATCAAAGCATATGATTTTTCTTTTGAATTTTTAATCTTTTGATCTATTTCCTTCTTTTCCCAACAAAAATCTCTTGACTGGACTCGCATTATTGCCTCAATTCTTATAAGGGATTCCTGAATTATCAAAACTCTTATTGTTAAGATTCTATTGGAAGAGTTTATGGAAATAATTTTTGCATTATAAAAAGTTTCGCGGTCATAGAAAACAGGTCTCAACGCCTTAATAGTATGACCAAGATATAAGGAAGGCTCTCCAGGTAGATACATTCCTGCAATCCGAGATAATGGCGCAATAGATAAATGGAGTGGAACTATCGGCTCTTTGTAACTTGTAGCCAAAGAATATTTAGTATCATGGTGTAACTTGTTTTTATCGCCCGAAAGGTTCGCAAAGGCTTGAAAGTCTTCACTTGAGTACTTTTCGCAAAAACTCAAATAATCACCTTCCTTAAAAAGCTCGTCAAAATTAGCCATATTACAAATTCGCTAATAAAATGAATTTTATTTTAAGATCTCGATTTAGCATAATTGTACAAGTACTAATTTTCTTTAAAATGATCAATAATTTCAATGAAATTTGAAGAATATGTTGTTACTCCTGTGTCTTTCATCCATGTTAATTGATCCGAGGAAGAGAATTTACAATCTTTAAATATCGATTGTACTGGTAAATTTCTCTTGTTTTTTACAAGTTTACCTAAAATGGATTTATATCCTCTATCAAAAGAGTCGTTAATTGCCCATTCTATACATAGCTTCTCCAATCCTCTTCCTAAAACCCTACAGGACAAAAGAAATAATTCCAATGAAATTTGAGCAGAGTCTTGGTTGGATTGGATAAATAACATTAATCCTATATTCTCCAACTCCGTTGTTTTAGACTCGTATCCAACAACTACAACTCTTCCTAATGTATTGTGGATTTCTTGAAGATCACTTCTATCATGCCTTAATACTGTTGTATTGAATTGATTCGTCTTCTGACACAGTTGAGCTGCTCTGTTTATATTATCTTGATTTAGAGGGTAAAAGTGAACTTTAATATCTAATGAAGCAAGATAATTTTCATAACTTAATGAATCAAATTTAGATCTCTTGATTTGTACTAATTGCTCTAAGGAATCAATCCTCCTCTTATCCTCTAATGTGACCAATGCGGAAGATATAAATGGATTTTCCAGTAAGTTTTTTGAATAGTCGACTGGGTCATTAGATAATTCAAGGATTTTAACTTCTGGTAGAAAGCTCTTAACCTGTTCTCTCTCAAAGGGATTATCATCTATAAATAGTAATGAAGCTAAACCTAAGTTTAATTCTTCTGCTATCTCCTGAATAGTTTCAGATTTATTTCTCCAACTAATTCTATGTGAAGAAATCTTTTCTAAACTTATTGGCATAGAAGTCTCTTTAATAGCTTTTAATGCAAGGTCTTCATCGTTTTTACTCACTATTGCCAATGCTATACCTCTACTTCTAAGTTTTAAAAGTTCCTTCTGAAAATCATGGAAACAATTTCCAGGATAGTCTCCACCTATCAAGATACCATCTATGCCATCCTCACCTAAAACTCCACTCCACAATGTATTATCAAGATCTAAAACTATTGCTCTTATTGACTTACCTAGTATAGAGATAATATAAGATGAAATTCTTGTTGCTAATAAATCACTAAAAGCTCTTGAATATACAAACTTGCCATAATACCAAAGTCTTGAATCATTTACCTCCCCTAAAAAATCTAGTGACTCCAAGGGTATATCTATCCATATTACTTGCTCTATAACTTCTAAGTTGTCTTCTATTCTCTTGTTTAAATCGCTAATGATTTTTAAATATTTAAGTGTTTCTATATTTGTTGAAGATCTATTACTTAAATACAACCTAAAGACGATACTCCACCCTCCATGGGTTTCATACAAATTCTTTATCTGCAATATATATTCATCTACAGCTTCAACCATTTGTTCGTATTGCATAGTAGGACAAAGGTCTTCTATTCTATTCGAGAAAA
>QCHV01000007.1 GCA_003217035.1 Prochlorococcus sp. AG-402-G22 | reverse complement strand
TTGGTTGTTTTAGATGTAATGCTTCCAAAGCTGGATGGCTTTGCAGTATGCAGACGCATTAGAGGGGAATCAATAGTACCAATAATTTTCCTGAGCGCTCTTGAAGCCATCTCAGAGCGCGTAGCAGGCCTTGATTTAGGCGCTGATGATTATTTATCCAAGCCATTTAGTCCAAAGGAGCTAGAGGCCCGTATAGCAACTATTTTAAGGAGAATGGGCCCTGGGGCTACGGTTGCTGAGCCTAGAGAAATCCCTGTAGGACATGGAGTAATGAAATTGGGCGATTTGGTCGTTGATACAAATAGGAGACAGGTAAGTCGAGCAGGCGAAAGAATTGGCTTGACATATACAGAATTTAGTTTGCTTGAATTACTTTTTCGGGATCCTGGGAAAGTGGTTCCAAGAGCTGAGATTCTTGAACAACTATGGGGTTACCCACCTAGGAGAGCAGCTGATCTAAGAGTTGTAGATGTTTATGTAGCTCGTCTTAGAGGCAAGCTGGAGCCCGACCCGCGCAATCCTGAATTAATTCTTACAGTCAGAGGGATTGGGTATTCATCTCAAAGGGTTGGAGAGTTCCCTACTGTTGTTGCTTGAGAATGGAGGGTTTGATTTAAGCAAATGTATATCTAGTCTCAATGTGATTTGAGTTAGCATTTCTGCTTTGTCTGATTTAAGAGAAACACGTTTAGAAAAAGCCAAGACCTTGCGCAATCTTGGTAATGGACCTTATGGCATAAATTTCCAACCTACTCATAAGGCATCTGTCTTACAGGCTGATCATGCTGATTTGGCCAACGGTCAGGAGCGTGAGATTGATGTTTGTATAGCAGGCCGAATTATTACTAGGAGAGTCATGGGAAAGCTGGCTTTTTTTACCTTGGCAGATGAGACAGGTTTGATTCAGCTTTTTATAGAGAAAGCAACCCTAGACAAGTCCTCATCTTCAGCAGAAAAAGAGGCTATTTCTGCCTTTAATCAGCTGAAAGATCTAGTTGACGCTGGGGATTGGATTGGAGTAAAAGGCATTTTACGCCGGACGGATAGAGGAGAATTATCTATCAAGGTTTTGTCTTGGTCCATGTTGAGCAAATCTTTACAACCCCTTCCAGATAAGTGGCATGGTCTTGCTGATGTCGAGAAACGCTACAGGCAGCGATATGTGGATTTAATAGTTAATCCTCAATCAAAGAAAACTTTTAGAAGTAGAGCTTTAATGGTCAGTTCAATTAGAAGATGGTTGGATGAACGTCAATTTTTAGAAATAGAAACTCCTGTTCTGCAATCTGAAGCTGGTGGTGCAGAAGCAAGACCATTTATTACTCATCACAATACTTTTGACCTCCCTCTTTATTTAAGAATTGCAACTGAGCTTCATTTGAAAAGACTAATAGTTGGTGGATTTGAAAAGGTTTATGAGCTTGGCAGAATTTTTAGGAATGAGGGTATTAGTACTAAGCACAATCCCGAATTCACATCAATTGAGATTTATCAGGCTTTTGCAGATTATCAAGACATGATGGAGTTAACCGAACAGCTGATTTCTGCCATTTGCAAAGAAATATGTGGGTCAACAAAAATTTCATATCAAGGTGAGGAAATTGATCTCTCAATTCCTTGGCGAAGAGCCACTATGAATCAGTTAGTGCTTGAAGTTACCGGTCTTGATTTCCAAACTTTTGGCACAGATCTTAGTAAAGCAAAAAATGCAATGAAAACCTGCAGCCTAGATGTTTCTGATCAGGCAGATAGTGTTGGAAGAATGCTTAATGAGGCCTTTGAACAAGCGGTAGAACCAAATCTTATTCAACCTACTTTTGTTTTAGATTATCCAATAGAGATTTCGCCATTAGCTAGAAAACATCGAACTAAAGAAGGGTTTGTTGAGAGATTTGAATTGTTTATCGTTGGTCGTGAAATGGCAAATGCTTTTAGTGAGTTAATAGACCCCATAGATCAGCGTGAACGTCTTCTTTTACAACAATCTCGCAGACAAGCTGGCGATCTAGAGGCTCATGTAATTGATGAAGATTTTATTAATGCTTTAGAAGTTGGTATGCCTCCAACAGGAGGTCTGGGCATTGGAATCGACCGTTTGGTAATGCTTTTGACGGATAGTCCATCTATTCGTGATGTGATTGCTTTTCCGTTACTTCGACCAGAGTCCGGTTCTCAGTAATAGAAAAATGCACCATCAAAGTGGATAATTGAGCGATTATGAGCAAGATCTTCAGATGAGTGGAGAGCGAGTCGGTTTCCGTTTTAAGCATGCAGATGCTGTCGTCAAACGAAATCCGCAAGGTCGATCAAGGCGCGGCTGGGTCATGGAGCCAGTAGAGCAAACAACTAGCCGAGGTACCAAGATGCCTGCATATCGAATTAGGTGGCGTGATAGTGAGCGTCCCGAAATAGTTCTTCAGCATATGTTGATAGCTGATCCTGACCCAACTCCTCCTCCTGAAAATGTGAGCTTGGAGCCTCCTTCTTAGAGATCTTAAATTTCAGTGACCCTTTGATTACATGAAATATTGATTTAATTGTTTATAAGCAATAGCTTCCTGGTTTAAAAAATGTTCCATATCAATTATTTGATTGAGTGATTAATTGTTTTTCAATTTCTTTTTGCATTGGAGTGATCGCTCCATCTTTTGACTGAAGTATGAGTTGGGAAAGTTTGGCAATATCTCTTTCATTTAGATTTAGTTCTGATACTCGATCGAAGATCTTTAGATAAAAACTTTCTATCTCATGAATAATTTCTTCTCTTTGCTTCTTTAATAGGTCCAACTGCTCTTTCCTGCTCATTTTACTGATTGGTCATTGTTTTTAATTCTACTTATACCTATCAAGTTCTGACTTGATTTCACGATTGGCAGTTTTTCTTTTTTCATTTTCTCTTTTGTCATGCAGCTTTCTACCTTTACCTAAGCCAACTACTATTTTAATCCAGGATCCTTTTAGAGTGATACTTAAGGGTACTAGTGTCAAACCTTTTTTATTCACCTGAGCTTCTAATTTATTAATTTCTTTCCTATGTGCTAGTAACCTTCTAACTCTAAGTGGTTCGTGATTAAAGAAGTTACCGGCATTATTTAATGGAGAAATATGAACATTATGTAATTGAAGTTCTCCTTTCCGAATAAGACAAAATCCATCTCTGAGATTTGTATTACCTGCTCTAATTGATTTCACTTCGGTTCCTAACAACTCGATACCTGTTTCAATCTTTTCTAGAATTTCATATTGATGCCTTGCCAGTCGATTGTCTGCCAAGGGTCTATTTGCAAATGAATTTTTTGATTTCTTTGTTTTGTTTTGTTTTGTTTTAGCCATTTCTCTTACTAAATAATTTGAAATTTCATCAGGGCTTTATCCTGCAAATATGGCAATTGTGTCTTCTGGCTTTAGTCATGATAATTCCTCTGATGCTAAGAGGAAGTCAAGATTAGTAGATCCGTCATCTCTTAAGGAAGATTCGAAAATTATAAAAGAAGATTCATTGCGACCTAAATCGTTAGATGAATTTATAGGTCAATCAGCTTTAAAGGAAGTATTAGAAATTTCAGTCAAAGCGGCGTTGTA
Organism: Prochlorococcus sp. AG-402-G22; assembly: GCA_003217035.1. Classification (GTDB taxonomy): domain Bacteria; phylum Cyanobacteriota; class Cyanobacteriia; order PCC-6307; family Cyanobiaceae; genus Prochlorococcus_D. The sequence continues at coordinate 71,832 of QCHV01000007.1, read as the reverse complement.
TAGAAAAGAAGCATTAGATCATGTTTTGCTGTATGGACCTCCTGGTTTGGGTAAAACAACCATGGCATTAGTTCTTGCTAACGAACTTGGTGTGAAATGCAGAATCTCTAGTGCCCCTGCCCTTGAGAGACCTCGTGACATAGTTGGATTGCTAATGAATTTGCAAACAAATGAGTTGTTATTTGTAGATGAAATCCATCGACTTTCAAGCGCTGCGGAAGAGCTTTTATATACAGCTTTGGAAGATTGTCGACTTGATTTAACTATTGGCAAGGGCACTACTGCGCGAACAAGAGCAATAGATCTTCCTCGGTTTACTCTAGTTGGCGCAACTACTAGGCCTGCTTCAATTAGTTCACCTTTGCGAGATCGATTTGGAATTACCCAAAGGTTTGATTATTATCAATTACAAGATCTGAAAGGGATTGTTGAAAGAACTGCAAGTTTTCTTGGATTATCACTTATTGATGATGCAAGCCTAGAAATTGCAAGACGTTGTCGTGGAACACCTAGAATTGCCAATCGACTTTTGCGAAGAGTTAGAGATTTTGCAACTGTGAAACAAAGAATGAACCATATAGATGTTTCTTTGGTGGATGAATCTTTAAAGATGCATCGTGTTGATGATCGTGGGTTAGATCAATTGGATAGAAGTTTTTTATCAATATTATTCAATACATATGAAGGAGGTCCTGTTGGGTTAGAAACTCTTAGTGCTGCTTTGGGGGAAGATTCGGCAACTTTGGAGTCAGTAGTTGAACCTTTTTTGTTACAGATAGGTTTCTTAAAAAGAACCCCAAGAGGGAGAATTTTAACTCTTGAAGGCCAGAAACATCTATTGGGAGCTTAGGAAAGAAATGAAAACTTTCTTGTTAAAATTAGTATCTTCAGTTCTACTTATTTCTTGGTGCAGTTGCTTTCTTCTGCTCCCAAATGGCGTTAATGCTTTAGATTCTTATCAGCTTATTTTTGAAAGAGCTCTGGAAGAAAGTAGAGCTGGTGACTTTGTAAAAGCTCTAGAAACTTGGGATCAATTGATTAACTTAAATCCAGATAATGCACTTGCATTTAGTAATAGAGGTAATGTTCGTTTGATATTGGGTGATGCACAAGGCGATATTCTCGACCAGCAAAAGGCAATAGATCTTTTGCCAAATGAATTTGATCCCTATTTTAATAAAGGAATTGCAGAAGAAGTTTTAGGTAACTTCGACGAAGCAGCTAAAGATTATAATTGGATTCTTGACCGGGACTCTGATAATGCTAGGGCTTTATATAACTTGGGATGGGTTAAAGGTTCTCAAGGTGATTGGGTACAAGCAGAGGCTTTATTTGAAAAAGCATCAATGTCCCAATCAGATTTTGTAAGAGCGCGATTTAGCAAGGCTTTAGCTAAATATCAACTTAAGAAGTTTGATCAGGCCGAAAATGAATTTCGATCCATCATTCGTAAGTATCCGATGTTTGTAGATTCAAGAGCGGCTCTATCAGCTCTTTTATGGCGAGAAGGATCGTTTGGCGAGGCAGAGAGTAATTGGATAGCAGTTGTAGGTTTAAATAATAGATATTTAGAAAAAGACTGGCTTTTAGATTCTTTAAGGTGGCCATCTATTCCACTTAAAGATCTGCTGACTTTCATTGATCTAGAAAAATAATGAACTTATTAAATCGAGAACAAAGTGTCCTGAAACATTTTTTACCAGAATTGGTTGAATTGAGGAGGCATCTGCATTCACATCCAGAATTAAGTGGTCATGAATATCAAACTGCTGCAATTATTTCTGGAGAATTAAAAAAATATGGATGGAAAGTAAGAGAAGGTGTTGGGCGCACTGGTTTGATAGCTGATTTAGGGGATATTTCTGGACCTTTTGTGGGAGTAAGAGTTGATATGGATGCTTTGCCAGTGGAAGAGAAAACTGGTCTACCATTCGCATCTGTAAATCAGGGGATAATGCATGCATGTGGACATGATCTTCATACCTGTATAGGTCTAGGTGTGGCAAGACTTTTGGCCAAAGATCTTGATCAAGTGACAGGCGTACGACTTTTGTTTCAGCCAGCTGAAGAAATTGCTTCAGGAGCAAAATGGATGAAAGATGACGGAGCTATAGATGGTCTAGATGCTCTTTTTGGTGTTCATGCATTCCCAGACTTACCAGTTGGTCAGATTGGAGTCAAAACTGGAATTTTAACTGCAGCAGCAGCAGAGTTGGAGATCGAGGTTATTGGTGAAGGTGGGCATGGAGCACGTCCGCATCAATCAATAGATCCCATATGGATATCAGCACGAATTATGAGTGGCATTCAAGAAGCAATAAGTAGATGCTTGGACCCTCTTTCTCCTGTAGTGATTAGTTTTGGAAAAATACAAGGGGGCCAAGCTTTTAATGTAATTGCAGATCGAGTAAAGCTTTTAGGGACAGTTCGTTGCTTAGATTCCAAATTAAATGAGAATTTGCCAGCTTGGATTCAAGATACTGTTACGAGTATTGCTGCAAGTTTTGGGGCTGAGGTAAAAGTGAAATATCGTTCGATAGCACCTCCTGTTTATAACGACTCTGGTTTGACATCCTTATTAGAAAAATGCGCCATATCTCTTTTGGGTCCTTCTAATGTTCTACGTTTGGATCAACCATCTTTAGGAGCAGAGGACTTTGCTGAATTTTTGAAAGATGTTCCTGGAACTATGTTTAGACTTGGTGTTAAAGGTTTGGAAGGATGTGCTCCTCTTCACAGTGGTTACTTTTGCCCAGATGAGAGCTCTCTTGAAATAGGTATTGAAGTGATATCGAGAACACTTTTGGCCTGGATGAAAGACAAGAAGAATTCATAGCAATGAAAGCTTCTAAGAATTTTTGGATAACCTTTGCTGGCCCATTTTTAGTTTTGATTGGATTGGTTGGTTTTGTGCAACGCAATGGTAATGATCGAATACAAGCTTTTCCTGTTTTTATTATTGGTTTTGGTTTGATTTACTCGGCTCTTTTGGAACGCAAACAAAGGAGAAATAAAATTTTGAGTGAATTAAAAAAACCCAATGAAACTAATAAGGACTAATTCTTTATTTGAGAGTTAGGTTTTTTCTTAAAAAAACAGCTAGTTTAAAAATAATCACTAGGGGTGCCTTAAAGCATTGGCTTTTATGGCTGAGATCACACCCTCTGAACCTGATTCGGATTATCCCTAGCAGGAAAGTGAAAGAGCGTGATCAAAAGTCCATAATGCCCCTCTAAATTTTTATTTTTAGTTATGAGAGCTTCATGGGTTACCTCCAGAAGGGGGAAGAGCAATGTTTCTCAGTTGTATTTTGCTCGTCAGGGATTAATTACAGAAGAGATGGCTTATGTCGCCAAAAGGGAAAGCCTTCCAGAATCTTTGATTTTGGAAGAGGTTGCTCGTGGACGGATGATTATTCCAGCAAATATTAACCACATAAATCTCGAGCCAATGGCCATTGGGATAGCTTCAAAATGCAAAGTTAATGCGAATATCGGTGCGTCTCCTAATGCTAGTGATGTCAGTGAAGAGCTTGAAAAACTAGAACTTGCTGTGAAATACGGTGCTGACACTGTCATGGATCTCTCCACAGGTGGAGTAAACCTTGATGAAGTTCGAACTGCGATCATTAATGCTTCTCCTGTTCCTATAGGCACCGTTCCTGTATATCAAGCATTGGAAAGCGTTCATGGCTCGATTGAAAAATTATCTGAGGAAGATTTTCTTCATATTATTGAGAAGCATTGCAAGCAAGGTGTTGATTATCAGACTATCCACGCGGGTCTTCTTATTGAACATTTACCCAAAGTAAAAGGCAGATTAACGGGCATAGTGAGTAGAGGGGGTGGGATTTTGGCTCAGTGGATGTTATATCACCACAAACAGAATCCTTTGTTCACTAGATTTGATGATATATGCGAAATTTTTAAAAGATATGATTGCAGTTTTTCCTTAGGGGATTCACTTAGACCTGGATGTCTACATGACGCTTCTGATGAGGCTCAATTGGCTGAACTCAAGACTTTAGGTGAACTTACAAAACGAGCTTGGGATCACAATATTCAAGTAATGGTTGAAGGACCAGGACATGTTCCTATGGATCAAATTGAATTTAATGTGCGCAAACAAATGGAAGATTGTGATGAAGCCCCATTTTATGTCTTAGGCCCTCTAGTTACAGATATAGCTCCTGGTTATGACCACATCACAAGTGCAATTGGTGCGGCAATGGCTGGATGGTATGGCACTGCAATGCTTTGTTATGTAACCCCAAAAGAGCATTTGGGTTTACCTAATCCTGAAGATGTAAGAGAAGGCTTAATTGCTTATAAAATTGCAGCCCACGCTGCTGATATCGCAAGACATCGCTCTGGAGCTCGTGATAGAGATGATGAGTTAAGCAAAGCAAGATATGCCTTTGATTGGAATAAACAATTTGACCTTTCTTTGGATCCTGAAAGAGCACGTCAATATCATGACGAAACTTTGCCAGCAGATATTTATAAGCAAGCTGAATTTTGTTCAATGTGTGGACCAAAGCATTGCCCTATGCAAACTAAAATTACTGAAAAAGATCTAGATGCTTTAGAGGATGTGATTAAATCTCAAGGTGCATCAGAGCTCAAATCTGTAAAACTTAATAAGGATATATAAGGTTAGTGGTTTATGAGTGATCAGTATTGATCTTGATGGGACTTCAGCGAACTGCTTTGCTGATTATTAATTAACCTAATAATTTATTTGCTTTACCTAATACATTTTCGACTGTAAATCCAAATTTCTCCATACACGTTCCTCCTGGTGCGGAAGCGCCAAAACTATTCATAGTTACGCTATCTCCATCAAGGCCAATATATTTGTGCCATCCAAACGACTGTGCAGCTTCTACTACAATTCTTTTTCTTACACTAGTGGGTAAAACTTCTTCTTTATAACTATCACTCTGTTCTTCAAATAGTTCTACGCAAGGCATAGATACTACCCGTACTTTCTTACCTTTACTTGTCAAATTCTTTGCTGCTTCAACACAAAGGTTTAATTCACTTCCTGTTCCTATAAGTATAAGTTCAGGAGTTCCTTCGCAATCTTCAAGCACATAGCCGCCAAATGCTACTTTTTCACTAGATGAATTTGTTTGGTTCGGCATGCCTTGTCTGCTTAGGCATAGTGAACTTGGACGTTTGCGATTTTTAATTGCAAGTCTGTACGATCCAGTAGTCTCATTGCCATCTCCAGGGCGGAAAACCAGCATATTTGGCATTGCTCGGAGTGAGGGAATTGTCTCTATCGGTTGATGAGTGGGTCCATCTTCTCCTACACCAATAGAGTCATGAGTTAATACGTAGATAACCCCAAGTTCGCTTAAGGCGGAAAGTCTCATAGACCCTCTCATATAATCTGCAAAAACTAAGAATGTTCCTCCATAGGGAATTAAACCACTGTCGTGATAAGCAATACCATTGAGAATTGCAGCCATTGCATGTTCCCTTACTCCAAAATGAAGGTAACGTTTTTCAGGAGTTTCAGGCTGGAAAGAACCTGTTTCCCCCTTGATATCTGTGTAGTTTGAGTGTGTTAAGTCTGCCGAACCACCAATAAGTTCAGGTAGATTTGGTCCAAGAGCACCAAGACATATTTGAGAATGTTTTCTAGTTGCTAAACCTTTTTCTTCAGATGTGTAAGCAGGTAAATCTTTATCCCAGTTCTCTGGGAGCTCTCCTCTCAACATTCTCTCAAACTCTTTTGCTTCATTAGGATATTTTGATCTGTATTTGGCAAGTGATTCATTCCAATTATTTTCTAATGTTGCTCCTCTTTCAATTGCCTTTCGGTATTGATCATATGCTTCTTGTGGAATTTCAAAAGGCGCATAATGCCAGTTCAGAGCTTCCCTTGTTAGCTCTGCTTCTTCTTGCCCTAATGGTGCTCCATGTACACCAGCAGTATCACTTTTATTTGGTGAACCAAAGCCAATAGTTGTGGTGATTTTAATAATTGAAGGTTTATCTGTTACTTGCTTGGCTAAAGAGATTGCTTTTTCAATTGAATTGACATCTCCATTGCCATCTGAAACATGTTGAATATGCCAGCCGTAGGATTCATATCTTTTTAGAACGTCTTCTGTAAACGAAACATCTGTTTTCCCATCAATTGTTATGTGATTGTCGTCATATAAGGCTATTAATTTCCCTAGCTTAAGATGACCTGCTAATGAACATGCTTCTGAAGAAACACCTTCTTGATTGCAACCATCTCCCATAATCACATATGTGAAATGATCAACTAATGAGACGTCAGGCTTATTGAATTTTGCTGCTAGATGAGTTTCTGCTATCGCCAGTCCAACTGCATTTGAAATTCCTGCTCCCAATGGTCCTGCTGTTACTTCTACTCCAGCAGTCTCAAAAGTTTCAGGGTGACCGGGTGTTCTGGCTCCCCATTGTCTGAATTGTTTTATATCTTCAATAGTGACTGAATCGTAACCAGTTAAATGTAAAAGCGCATAAAGCAGCATGCATCCATGACCTGCAGACAGGACAAATCGATCTCGATTAAACCATTTGGGATTTTTAGGGTTGTGTCTTAAAAATTTATCCCAAAGGGCGTATCCCATAGGCGCACATCCCATTGGAAGACCGGGATGGCCGCTGTTGGATTTATTAACTGCATCAACTGCAAGCATTCTAATGCTGTTAATGCAAAGATTATCGAGTGAAGCGGGCGCAGCGACCATTTTGTTTAGTTGTGATTAGTAAGTTTCAGCTGTGTTGGTGTAGGAAATTCTGTTAGGAGAATTTTCTAAAGGCCAGACAAACGTTGTGGCCACCAAAGCCAAACGAATTAGAAAGTACAACACTGACTTGATTATCTCTAGCAGTGTTAGGAACATAGTCCAAATCGCAGGCCGGATCTGGGTTTGAATAGTTAATTGTTGGTGGAATTAGTCCATGCTTCATTGAAAGAACACATGCTACTGCTTCAATGCCTCCAGACCCACCAAGAAGATGCCCAGTCATCGATTTTGTTGAACTAATAGGGATCTGATTAGCTCTTTCACCTAGGGCAGTTTTAATTGCTGATGTTTCATTGCTGTCATTGGCAGGAGTGCTAGTTCCATGGGCATTGATGTAATCAATATCGTTTGGATTAAGCTTTCCGTCTAGAAGAGCTTCTTTCATGGCTCTAGCCCCTCCTGCCCCTCCTGGAGCAGGAGATGTAATGTGATGAGCATCACATGTTGTTCCGTAGCCAACAATTTCTCCATAAATAGAGGCATTCCTTTTTTGTGCATGTTCAAGTGTTTCTAGTACTAATACGCCTGAGCCCTCTCCGATTACAAATCCATCTCGATCTGCATCAAAAGGTCTACTTGCGCTTTGAGGGTCATCATTCCTAAATGAGAGAGCTTTCGCACTTGAGAAACCTGCTACTCCTAAAGGAGTAATACTTGCTTCAGCACCACCGCAAATCATTGCATCAGCCTTGCCAAGTTGTAGTAATCGAAATGAATCTCCGATTGCATTAGAACCAGCTGCACATGCTGTTGCAACAGCTGAACTAGGCCCTTGAGCCCCTAAAGCAATTGCTGTAAGACCCGTTGCCATATTGGGTATCATCATAGGAACAGTAAAAGGACTTACTCTTCCTGGACCTTTTTTGCAAAGTACTTGGGCTTGGGTTTCCATCGTAAGTAAGCCACCAACGCCAGAACCAATGATGACCCCAATACGGGATGTATTCCGATCATCAATGATTAATCCAGAGTCTGATAAAGCTTCTTTTGCAGCAATTACTGCAAATTTTGAGAATCGATCCCATCTCTTTGATTCTTTTGGCTCTAAGAATCCAGTTGGGTCAAAATTTTTAATCTCCGCGCCAAACCTGCACGCATGGTTAGATGCGTCAAATAGGGTAATTGGACCAACGCCATTTACCCCTGCTTTCAGGCCAGCAAGATAATCTTCGACGGTATTGCCAATTGGCGTAATAGCGCCAAGACCGGTTATTACAACTCGATGGAGATTCTCCATCATTTGCCCCTCAACCTTGCTTGTCTTCTATGTACTTAATGGCATCTCCAACGGTGGTGATGCCTTCGGCAGCCTCATCAGGAATTTCGATGTTAAAAGCTTCTTCAAGAGCCATGACTAGCTCAACAGTGTCGAGGGAGTCTGCACCAAGGTCGTTTTGGAAATTTGATTCAAGCTTTACTTCGCCTGCATCAACACTAAGTTGTTCTACAACGATAGAACGAACTTTTTCGAGGATTGTGTCCTGAGACATACGTTATTTAGATCCGAAATGCATCTTACGGGCTAATGGCGTCGAGTTAACAAGAGTGAAGCGACTTGCATGAATCTTTTTATGTTGAACCAAATTGAGTAAAGTTTTTTACATAAGCTTTTTTATAGGGCGCTATGTCCCACGCAGTAAAGATCTACGACACTTGCATCGGATGCACTCAGTGTGTCAGAGCCTGCCCTTTGGATGTTCTTGAAATGGTCCCTTGGGATGGTTGCAAGGCTGGCCAAATAGCATCTTCTCCTAGAACAGAAGATTGTGTTGGCTGCAAACGATGCGAAACTGCTTGTCCAACCGACTTCTTAAGTATTCGTGTTTATCTTGGAGATGAAACAACTCGAAGCATGGGCTTGGCCTATTGAGTTGCTTTTTTTGAGTTAGGTTCGTTATATAAACCAAACAAGAGCTATTTAAATAGCTTTAATAAACAGATATGTGTGGGATTGTTGCTTTTATTGGTTCAAGAGATGCCTCCCCTCTCCTTTTAGATGGGTTGAGGAAGCTTGAATATCGTGGTTATGACTCGGCTGGATTGGCAACTGTAACCATTAGAGAAAATGAGAAAGAAGGTTTTGTAACTTGTAAAAGGGCAAAAGGTAAATTGGTAAATCTTGTTGAATTAATTGAACAATCTGGGGCACCTGGTCATTTAGGCATAGGTCATACGCGTTGGGCTACTCATGGCAAACCAGAGGAGCATAATGCACATCCACATAGAGATGCTTCTGGAGATATTGCTGTTGTTCAAAATGGAATTATTGAAAACCATAATTATTTGCGGCAAGACCTTGAGAAGCAGGGGGTTTCTTTCCTTTCAGAGACAGATACTGAAGTTATCCCTCATTTAATATCCAAAGAACTTCAGCGACTTCTTGATCTAGGCAAGCTTCCAAGTGGTTCTGTTTTATTAGAAGCAGTTATAGAAGTAATGAAACTTTTAGAAGGTGCATATGCAATAGCAGTTATATGGTCCAAGACTCCTGATTCTTTGGTTGTTGTTAAGAAGCAAACTCCTTTAGTTATAGGACTTGGAGAAGGTGAATTCTTTTGTGCAAGTGATATGCCCGCATTAACAGGATTTACTAGGACAATTTTGCCAATGGAAGATGATGAGATGGCTTTACTGACACCCTTGGGGATAGAGCTATATGACGTAAATGGTCAACGAAAAAACCGGAGTCCTTTATTTCTTAGTGGGGTTGATCAAGTAATTGATAAACAAAACTTTCGACATTTCATGCTTAAAGAAATTCATGAGCAACCAGATACTGCTGAATTATGGGTTTCAAGGTATTTGTCAAATGATTTAGAAACTGGAGCCTTTTTAGGAGGACCATATGATGCTCCTATTTTTGAATCTATTGAAGAGATTCAGATCCTAGCTTGCGGCACTAGTCGCCATGCTGGGATGGTTGGGGCATATCTTTTAGAGCAATTTGCAGGAATTAGAACATCGGTATTTTTTGCAAGTGAATTTCGTTACGCCCCTCCTCCTTTATCACCTAATACACTCACTATTGGTGTTACTCAATCAGGAGAAACAGCAGATACTCTTGCAGCTTTGGCAATGGAGCATCAAAGGCGTACATCTTTGAATAATATTGAGTTTGCTTCTTTGCAGTTGGGAATTACCAATTGCCCAGAAAGTTCTTTGGCATTGCAAGTATCAAATATTCTTGATATTGGAGCAGGAATAGAAGTTGGAGTTGCAGCTACTAAGACCTTTCTAGGACAATTATTAGCTTTTTATGGACTAGCCATTAATATTGCGGCTCGTAGGAAAAGTCGTTCAAGAACAGAAATAAGAAATCTTTGTAGAGAATTGAAAGCAATTCCCAGTCAAATAAAAGATCTTATAAAAAACCATAATCAAATGGCTGAATCTTTAGCTCATCGATTTGCAGATACAGAAGATGTTGTTTTTCTAGGTCGAGGTATTAACTACCCTATTGCTCTTGAGGGAGCTTTAAAACTTAAAGAAATTAGTTATATCCACGCAGAGGGATACCCTGCTGGTGAAATGAAGCATGGTCCAATTGCTTTGTTAGATCAAAGAGTGCCTGTTATTTCAATAGCTACTCCTGGAGTTGTCTTTGAAAAGGTCTTAAGTAATGCCCAAGAAGCCAAAGCAAGAGATGCAACTTTAATTGGCATTGGTCCAAAAATACCAGAAACTGAAATTTTTGACTTCTTATTACCTATTCCAAAGGTTAGCGAGTGGGCTAGTCCTTTGTTAACAGTTATTCCAATGCAATTGTTGAGTTATTATATAGCTGCTCAAAGAGGTTTGGATGTTGATCAGCCTAGGAATTTGGCCAAGAGTGTAACCGTTGAATAATAGATACTAGCTCTACCTTGCTTGTTTAATTTACCCTACCATAGTGATCTTCTATGCGTAAAATATCATCTTCACCTATATATGCTCCGCTTTGAATTTCGATTAATTCAAGTGGCATTTTACCAGGGTTACCTAGTCTATGTTTGCAGCCTAACGGTATATAAGCGCTTTGATTTTCTCCCAATAATTCCTTCTTACCATCTCTTTCTATTGAAGCCGTTCCTTTAACAATGACCCAATGTTCAGCTCTATGGTGATGCATTTGAAGTGAAAGATAGGCTCCAGGCTTGACTTCAATTCTTTTCACTTGCCATCTTTTATCTTCAACTATTGAAGTGTAATTACCCCATGGCCTATAGATTTTTCTATGAGCTTTACTCTCAGAATAATTTTTTTGATCTAATAACTTAACTATATCTTTTACATTTTGAGTTTCTTCTTGATTTGCAATTAGGACTGCGTCATCAGTTTCTACAATTATGAGGTCCTCAACTCCAAGACCAACTATTAGTCTATGCTCACTTCTGCAATAACAGTTATTGCTTTTTTTTAGAATTACTTTTCCTTTGATAACATTTTTGTTTTCATCCTTTTTTGATGTTTTCCACAATGTATGCCAGTTACCTATATCACTCCATTCAGCATCAAGTGGGAAAACTGTACCCAGTTTAGTTTTTTCCATCACTGCAACATCTATAGATACTTCTGGGCATTTAATAAATTTATTCCTATCAAGTCTTACGAATTCCAAATCTTTTACTTCGTTCTCTAGAGATGCTTTGCATGAAGAAAGAATTGTAGGTGCTAAGAGCTCAATTTGATGAAGAATTGTACTTGCTTTAAAAAGAAACATTCCACTATTCCAGCTAAAGCGGCCATCAGAAATAAATTGTTCCGCTAATTCTTTATTGGGCTTTTCAAAAAATCGATTTATTTTTGATCCTTCTATATCTTGCTTGCCGATAGGTTGCTCTGCCTGTATGTACCCGTAGCCAGTTTCTACTGAGGTTGGAATAACCCCAAATGTGATTAATCTTCCTTTTTCTGCTTCTATTCGACCTGCATTTATAGCTTCTTGAAACTTCTTAATGTTTCGGATTTCATGATCAGCTGATAAAACAAGCAAAAGAGGGTCTAGACCTCTTTGAGTTGCTTTTAGAGCAGCCACAGTTATTGCAGGAGCAGTATTACGACCAACAGGCTCGAGAATAATTTCTTGAGGCTTTATCTTGATTTCTCGCATTTGTTCAGCAACGATAAATCTGTGATCTTCATGGCAAATCAATAAAGGCTTTTGAAGTTCAGGAATTCCATTGAGCCTTTTTTGGGTTTGTTGCAGCAAAGTCTCATTTTCATTCCCACATAGCGTCCAATATTGTTTTGGATAGCTAGCTCTTGATAAAGGCCAGAGTCGTGTGCCAGATCCACCGCACAGGATTACAGGAAGTAGAGGTCTATCTGTCATCTCATTATTTTCAATCGATCAATGAATAAAACATAGCAATATTGTTTTTTCTCATTCAAAGGTCTAGTAAACCGGGTGGCGGAGAAATAACTATCCAGCCTTTTTCTAGATTTATTTCAGGAACTATTTCCCTGACAAAAGGTATTAGCACAAATCTCCCATCTAGAAGTTTGATTTTTAAAAGATCATTGCCACCAGTCGCTAAGTCAATAACCTCTCCAATAGGTTGCTCAATCTGACTATATTTAACTTTTAAGCCAATCAGGTCATAAAGATGAAACTCTCCTTTTTTAAGCTTTGGCCTATTAGTGGATTGAACCAATAGCTTTAATCCAACAATTGATTCAGCTTGATCACGATTATTGATTCCTTTGAACGAAATGACGTATGTCGATCTCCCGGGAACTTGTCTGCCTGCCTTTAAACTAGTTTTCAAAGGCTCTTCATCGTCTTTTTGTAACCAACGAACTCCAGGCTCGGTAAACCTTTCTGGAAAATCGCTACTTGGATTCACTTTTACTTCTCCTTTTAGTCCATGAGCTGATACAAGCTTGCCAACTGTTAACCAAGAATTTTGTTTAGACATTCGTGAAAATTAATCGATAAATAATTAACCTATAAATAGTTTTTCTTCAGTCGTGCAGAATTCAGAAAAAGTTATTCTACCTGGATCATCAGTAATAGTAAAAGATCCCACTTCAATTTATAACGGTTATAAAGGATTTGTTCAGAGAATAACTGAAGAAAGTGCGGCAGTACTTTTTGAAGGTGGGAATTGGGATAAATTATTAACCATACCGTTGAAATTTTTAGACCCTGTTTAATGCTCTTTTAATGTTTCTAGTGCGACTTTTGCAGCCTCCTTTTCTGCTTTTTTCCTCGAGCTACCCCATCCATTTCCTACGGCCTTATTGTTTATAAATACTCTACAGAAGAATCTCTTTTGATCACCATGTTGCTGAGAAATTTCTTCTATGTTATAGATTGGTTTTTCCAAGCCTTTTCCTTGACTCCATTCTTGAAGTGCAGATTTTGAATTTAGTCTATATGGATCTGCAAGAACATTCTTGCTAGTTTCATTCCAGTAAGTTGATAGCCATTTACGAATAGTACTCATGTCGTTTAGACATTCATAAATTGCTCCTATAAGTGCTTCTATTGCTTCGGCCTGTAAGGTTGCAGATGCTGCATGATCCTTTGCTGCTTTTGGTCCTATAAGCATTGCTTCTTTAACTTTTATCTTGACCCCAACTTGCGCTAACCATTCATCACTTACTAATTGGGCTCTTAACGCTGACCTATCCCCCACTTTTAATAAAGGAAACCTTTCTTGTATATATTCTGATGCAGCTAATCTAAGAACTGCATCGCCAAGAAATTCCAATCTTTCATGATTATTATTACTATTTGCTGATGTATGTGTTAGGGCTTCGTTGAATTTCTGTAAACAAGATATCTCATTAGATCTTATTCGTTTTAACTCCAACTTTTCCATCCCCATTTTGTCAAGTAACTCATAGATTTTTGCTATTCTTTCTTTTGAGAGTATTTCTTTTTGGTGTTCTGTCATGATCCTTGCCCGGATGAGTATGCCGGGCTAATTTAGTTTTTAGGTTTATTAATTAATAAGGGTGAAAGCAGGTCATAAGCCGGGTTCTGTTCGCTCTCCCAATAGGTTAGCGGGCAATCATCTATCTGGGACTTTCGTTTCCGAGAGCCTCTAGCGGCTTTCTTAAGGAGCGGCTGATGGCCAATTTTTGCTCCTCTGCCTTGCTCCTAGCCGGGGTTTACCTAGCCAGCATCTCTCAATGCTGCTGGTGCGCTCTTACCGCACCTTTGCACCCTTGCCTGTGTTTTAAGTTTCCTTAAACCCATCGGCGGTGTGTTTCTGTGGCACTATCCTCACGGTCACCCGCACTGGGAATTACCCAGCAAGCTTGACCATCGTGGAGCCCGGACTTTCCTCAATAATGATTCATCGCTTTTTGCAATAAATCATTATTGCGATCACCTCTCCTGCTTTCACATTCCATAATGCCTTCTAGGAACAATTCATTCCAGTGGGGCTGTAGCTCAGTTGGATAGAGCGACGGTTTCCTAAACCGTAGGCCGTGGGTTCAAGTCCCGCCAGCCCCGTTAATTTGTTTACAAGTCTCAAAGACTACATATAGTGGTTGGGCAAAAACCAAACTCTCCCGCTAGTGTGTGTGCAGTGAAATAGTCTGAATGACACAGCTTCAGGATTTACGCTTGCGACTCTTGGTTCAACAAGAGAGTGAGGAAATTGCTAAGTCACAAAAATCCGATTTGGATTTATCAATTGTTCAGGCGAGATGTCTTTGCTGGCTTGCTCTTTTAGCAGAAGCTCATGAGGATCAGGCAAGCGAAGCCGAAGGGAAAGGCGATACAGAGCAGGCAATGGGATGGTTTGCCGATTCAATGAGACTAAGAGATGTAATTCAGGTTGTAACAAGTATTGAAATTCCAATACCCGAAAGCATTGAAGAGTCGGAAGAGCCTTAAAGATATTTTGATTTGATCAGCTTCTAGGACAGTCAAGATGTAATGATGGGTTTAACCCATTAGACAGCCAGTGCCTGATAAGCCCTGCCAATGTCCTGATTGTCAAAGGTTCTACAAAGAGCATGACCGCTTTGTTCGAGAGTTCCCTACTCTTCGACAGCAGCAAGAGGTTAATTGGGCGGCTCTTCAATCTTTTAGGACTCTTGCAAGTAGAGCATTAGAGGATTTGCAAAAGCAATTTGGATCAAAAACCTCAGATGATCGGATAGATCAATCGCCTACTTTTAGTGATCAAGAATATTCAAAAGAAGAAATTCAACAAGCTTTAACTGATCTTGAAAATATTAACGCTCATCTTTATTCAATAGAAGTTTTAATGGAGAGGGTATTTGAAGTAAAAGTTCCTGAATCTATAGAGAATAAGTTTAGAGAGTTAGCCGGAGAACTAGCGCCTGATCCTTTGAATATTGACCGACTAAGGTTGAATCGACTTCTTCATCAGACTCCAGATTTACCTGATAGAAATTAAATAAGAAAGTTCTTAATTAACGTCACATGTGATTTGTACTTCTAATGGCTTTACCTTCCATATTGAATCACAATATTCCCTTATAGATCTGTCTGAAGAGAAAAAACCAGATCTCGCTGTATTTAGAAGAGACATTCGATTCCACTTTTCTTTATTTTTCCAGGCTTTGCTTACTTTATCTTGGGCAACTAGATAATCTGAGAAATCTGCCATTACAAAAAATGGATCATACCCTGTAAGGCTATTTAATAGAGGTTTGAATAACTCACTATCGCCATTGCTAAAGTGACCTAACTCTATCAACCTTATTGCTTCAGATAGCTCTTGGCTTTCTTCTATATACTTATTAGGGTCATATCCATTTTCTCTAAGTTCCACTATCTCTGATTCAGTTTTGCCAAAAAGGAAAAAGTTATCTTCTCCTACGCGATCACGAATCTCAATATTTGCCCCATCTAGTGTTCCAATGGTCAACGCACCATTCATGGCGAATTTCATATTTCCTGTGCCAGAAGCTTCTTTCCCAGCAGTGGAAATCTGTTCTGATAAGTCAGTGGCTGAATATACTTGTTCCCCTAGCTTCACATTGTAATCAGGGAGGAAAACAACTCGTAACCTTCCATCCATATCAGGATCTGCATTAACAACTTCTGCGATTCCATTTATAAATCTAATCATTAATTTAGCCATGAAATACCCTGGAGCTGCCTTGCCACCAAAAATCACAGTTCTAGGAGCTATTTCATCAGCAGTTCCATTTTTGATACGAAGATACTGTGTGATAATTTGTAGAGCATTTAGATGCTGTCTTTTGTATTGATGAATTCTTTTTACTTGTACATCAAATAAACTTACTGGATCTACTAAAATTCCTGTTTGTCTATGAATATATCCAGCAAGCTTTCTTTTCCCTGAAAGTTTAGTTGCACCAAAAAGTTGTAAAAATTCTGGATCATTTTCTTTATTTTCTAATTTTGTTAGTAGGTCCATATTAGTGATCCAATTTGAACCTACTTCTTTATCTAGAAGGTTTGCTAGCTCAGGGTTTGCCAAAGCAACCCATCGTCTAGGTGTAACACCATTGGTCACATTAGTAAATTTATCTGGCCACAAATCTGCGAATTCAGGCATAAGTTGACGCTTTATGAGATCAGAATGTAATGCAGCAACTCCGTTCACATTATGTGCACCGATTGTTGCCAAATGAGCCATTCGTACAGCTTTTCCACCTTCTTCATCAATAATAGAAAGCTTCCTGAGTATTGAATCATTACCTGGATAACGTAATCTAACTTGTTGCAGGAATCTCCTATTGATTTCATAGATTATTTCTAAGTGTCTAGGAAGTAGGCTATTAAAAAGATTGAGATCCCATTTCTCTAATGCTTCAGGTAATAAAGTATGGTTAGTATATGCAACTGATCGATTAGTAATATCCCATGCCCTTTCCCATTCAAGATGATGATTATCAATCAATAATCGCATTAATTCAGCGACTGCAATAGCTGGGTGAGTATCATTTAGTTGAACTGACCAATGTTGAGGAAAATCTTCAATACAGATATTTCTTTTTTCAAGACTTCTAAGCATATCTTGTAATGAACAACTAACAAAGAAGTGTTGTTGTTTTAGTCTTAATCTTCTTCCTTCATCAGTTCCATCATTAGGATAAAGAACTTTAGATATTGTTTCTGAGGCAACTTTTTCTTCTACAGCACCGTAATAATCGCCGATATTAAAAGCATAAAAATCAAAACTTTCCGTTGCGTCAGCTCTCCATAAGCGAAGTCGATCACAATTATTTACTCGATAACCAAGGATTGGAATGTCATGAGGAACTCCAATAGCATGTTCTGAAGGGATCCATCTGGATCGATAATTACCTTTGTCGTCGATATAGCTTTCAGTCCTTCCTCCAAAGCCTACAAAACATGATTCGTCAGGCTGAGGCAATTCCCATGGCCATCCTCCTTTGAGCCATTTATCAGTTATTTCTACTTGCCATCCATCCCTAATAATTTGATTGAAAATCCCAAATTCATAACGAATCCCATAGCCTATTGCGGGTACCTGAAGACTTGCAAGTGATTCCATATAGCAGGCAGCTAGTCTTCCAAGGCCTCCATTACCGAGGCCAGGTTCTTCTTCTACCTCAAGAATGTCATTTAGTGATTCAATACCAAATCTTTTAACTGCTTCTTCTGCTTCCTTTTGAATTCCAAGATTTAATAGGTTGTTATTTAATTGTGGTCCAATTAAGAATTCGGCTGAAAGATATGCAACGGTTTTTTGAGGCTTAGCCCTAATTGCTTCTTGAGAAGCTAAATATCTGGTCATTAATCTATCTCTGACTGCATAACTTAAAGCCATATATAGATCTCGAAGGCTAGCTGTAGTGGCTAGTTTCCCAAGGGTAAAAAAAAGATGCTCAGTCATTCCATCAAAAACTGCATCTGCATCAATGCCAGCTTTTATGGGATCTGCATAGCAACCGGGAGTTGGCAGACGCAGTTCTATTGGCTGTGAGCTGCTCATAACGGTTTTATATATGGAAGGACGCTAGCCAACCTTTTTCTATCTATTCGTCTAGTGACTTCAGATCAACACCAGATTTAGGAATTAATGATGAATCTAAAAGAAACATTTATCTTTGGGGTCTTAATAATCTATCTTTTCTAAAGGCTTTAACTGGTTTGTTCATGATGATTTCCTCCTTGCTTTCAGTATTAAGTACTCATGATGTTGAAGTTGCTGAAACGTTGATCGGAGTAATTCGTTTCCTCTTGATTTTTGTAGCTGCAAGAACATTGGCCGAAATTTTGGTAAGGCTTAGCTTGCCAACAATTGTTGGTGAATTGTTGGCAGGTGTATTGATTGGGGCTTCCGGTTTGCACTTACTTATACCTCCCAGTGCTCATAGTGCTTTGAATGAAGGCTTTGTAAATGTAATTAGTTCGCTTGCTTCTATACCTCCAGAAGCAGTTCCTGATTTGTATTTTGAGACTTTCCCCTCTTTGCAAGCAGTAGCCACTTTGGGTTTATACGCACTTCTTTTTCTAACTGGATTAGAAAGTGAATTAGAGGAATTGGTGGCTGTTGGTGCCCAGGCATTCACTGTTGCAATGGCAGGAGTTATTTTGCCTTTTGCATTTGGAACCTTTGGGTTGATGTTCCTTTTTCAAGTGGATTTAATTCCTGCAATTTTTGCAGGGGCTTCAATGACAGCTACAAGTATTGGAATTACGGCCAGTGTTTTTGGAGAACTTGGATATCTCAAAACTCGAGAAGGTCAAATAGTTATAGGAGCCGCTGTATTGGATGACATTTTAGGGATTGTTATTCTTGCTGTAGTAGTTGCTTTGGCTACAGGAGGCTCATTAGAAATTGCTCCGATAGTAAAGCTTGTATTGGCAGCAACTGTATTTGTCATAGCTGCTATTGCTTTAAGTAGGACAGCTGCCCCAGCTTTTGATTGGTTGCTTGATCGTTTAAAAGCGCCAGGTGCAGTAGTTGTTGCTTCATTTGTAATACTAGTTCTCAGTTGTTTTGTAGCGACTGCGATTGGCCTTGAGGCTGCTTTAGGAGCTTTCGCAGCAGGTTTGATTCTAAGTAGCTCAAAAAATAATCATGCGATTCAACAATCTGTACTTCCTCTTGTTTCTTTATTTGCAACTATTTTCTTTGTTTTAGTTGGAGCTGGAATGGATCTTTCAGTCATTAACCCTTTGGATCCATCAAGCAGATCAGCATTAATTGTTGCTGGATTCCTTTTGGTTGTTGCGATTATTGGAAAAATTGCTTCAGGGTGGTCTTTTGTTATCGACAAACCTACTAATAGGTTGGTTGTTGGTTTAGGAATGATGCCTAGGGGGGAAGTTGGCTTAATATTTTTAGGTCTTGGAACTAGTGCTGGTTTATTAACCCCTTCTTTAGAAGCTGCAATTTTGTTGATGGTTATAGGCACAACTTTTCTTGCACCTGTTTTATTGCGATTAGTTTTGAAAGATAAAAAACCTGGAGGAGGAAATTCAATTCCTGATGAGGTAGCTGCAGACCCTGTAGGTCTGATTTAGTAAATTTGCAATATTTTGAAGAACCCTAGTAAATTGACTGAAAGTAGAAGAAAAGTATAAATTGTATTTTCTTTTATATTTACCTTCTAATTTCTTTCTATTTCTTTGAAATTTATTTTTCATACTCATGGACACTTTGGCTGCACAAGCAAACTCACCTTGGAACTTTCTAGGACATGCAGTCTTTTCAGTTAGCTCAAAGCCAATAGAAAGTTTGGAGAATAATGCACCTGTAGTTTTGCTTGTGCACGGTTTTGGCGCTTCTACAGATCATTGGCGATATAACATCCCTGTGCTTGCAAAAAAACATGAGGTCCATGCAATTGATTTATTAGGTTTTGGTAGGAGTGCAAAACCGTCAGAATTGGACTATGGAGGTGAGCTTTGGAAGGAACAGGTCGTTGCATATGTGCGAGAACGCATTAGAAAGCCAACAGTTATTGTTGGCAATTCTTTAGGTGGATATGCGGCTCTTGCAGCAGGTGCAGCACTGGAATCAGATTCAGCAGGTGTTGTTTTGCTTAATGCTGCTGGATACTTTAGTGATGAGAAATTTGCTTCTAAACCAGAGGACTTTGCTTCAAAGTTGAGGCAGAATATTGGAAAGGGATTATCCAGAGATCTTTTGGTTAAATGGTTTTTTTATCCTTTATTGCAGAGAGTGATTTTTGAGAATTTGCGTAGACCTAATGTCATAAGAAATACCTTAAAGCAAGTCTATATTGATCCTAAAAATGTAGATGATTATTTGATTGAGTCGATTCGAAGGCCCTCTTTAGATCCAGGAGCTTTTCAGGTTTTTCGAAAAGTTTTTCAAGCTAGAGGACTTAAAGGTAAACCAATTGATGAATTATTTAATGATTTGCAAGCTCCTTTGCTTTTGTTATGGGGTGATAGCGATCCTTGGTTAAGGAATGCAAAAGCAAAGCAAGAAAAATTCCGCACTTTTGCCAAACAAGCTTCTTTGGATGTCAAAGAAGTTTTATTAAAAGCAGGCCACTGCCCTCATGATGAAGTACCTGATCTTGTTAATCAAGAAATGCTTGCCTGGTTAAGTAATTAAATAACCTCATTAAATGTCTATATCTTTTAGTAAGAAGTCAAAACCTTATGCTCACTGGGAATTCTTAAATAATGAAAATGGTGATTGTGTAAGAGTCGTTCCAGAACGCGGAGGATTAATAACTAGCTGGAAGTCGAATGGACGTGAGATACTCTATCTGGATTTAGACCGCTTCAAGGATGAAACAAAAAGTGTAAGAGGTGGTATGCCTGTCTTGTTTCCAATTTGTGGTGACTTACCTAGTAATAATCTGCCTTTAGATGAGGGAGATTTCTTTCTAAAGCAACATGGATTTGCAAGAGATATGCAATGGAAAATAAAATTCCTTGAGAATTTAAATAGTTTTAAAATGCATTTAACTGATAATTCTGATTCTAGAACTTCTTACCCTTTTAAGTTCTGTTTAGAGATGCAAGTTACTCTCTTGGAAGATGCATTAGAAATTAAAACTTTAATTACAAATAAAGGAGACAAGGTAATGCCTTTTAGCTTTGGCTTGCACCCTTATTTTCTGGTAAGTGATTTAGAGAATGTTGTTATAGATGGATTGCCTGAGGATTCTCTAAATCATAAGAATATGTCTGAAGTTCCTTCCCAGGAGCAATTGAAAATACTGCATGAAGGCATTGATTTATTGTCTTTTCCTGAGCAGACAGTTTCCTTGATTGATTCTTCAACAGGTGCAAAAATTAAGTTGCATAATGAGCCTCCCTTTAATTTAGTTGTTACATGGACAGACCCGCCTAGGAAAATGGTTTGTTTAGAGCCTTGGACAAGTCCACGTGGATCATTGATCAGTGGTGATCGTATGCTTCTCTTAGAACCAGGCGCTTATCAAGATTTTAAGTGCAGGTTTGTGACCAATTAATTCAATCAAAATTATGGGAGCCAATGTTTCTTCTCCAAAAGTTGTCAATATTAGTGACCTTCGTTTGCTGGCAAAGAGTCGACTGCCTCAAATGGTCTTTGATTATATAGATAGTGGGGCTGATAGAGAGCAAACCTTATCTCAAAACTGCAGTGCTTATAACGAAATATTTTTTCGTCCAAGATGTGCAGTAGCCACTCCATCTTGTGATTTATCAATCTCAGTAATTAATCAAGATTTTAAGCTTCCTTTTATTTTGGCTCCAGTAGGCAGTAGCAGGATGTTTTATCCAAAAGGAGAGGTTGTTGCTGCACGCGAAGCTGGTATTGCTGGAACAGGCTATGCACTTTCAACTTTATCTGGTTGCAGATTAGAAGAAGTTAAAGAAGCAACCAATTGCCCTGCTTGGTATCAGCTTTATTTGCTTGGTGGCAAGGATGTTGCATTGCAAACTATTCAGAGAGCAAAGTCAGCCGGATTCTCAGCAATAGTTGTGACTATTGACACTCCTATCTCAGGTCTGAGGGAAAGAGATGTTCGAAATGGAACGAAAGAATTGCTCTCTCGTAATCCATTGAAGATGTTTCCATATCTTTCCCAAATGTTGATAAAACCTTGCTGGCTAACTCAATGGCTTGGTGATGGGGGATTAATGAGCTTCCCTAATGTTGAGCTTGAAAATGGACCGATGGGTTATACAGAGATTGGCCCAGCTTTGGAGGAGTCGGTTGTTACCTGGGAAGATTTGAATTGGATTAGAGAAGCTTGGGGAGGGAAAATTATAGTTAAAGGAGTTCATATTGGTGATGACGCACGAAAAGCAATTGATTTAGGGGTTGATGCAATTGTTGTCTCAAATCATGGCGCGCGTCAGTTAGATAGTGTTGCCCCTACGATTAGAGCCCTTCCTGAAATAGTCGAAGCTGCAAATGGACAAATTGATGTTTTATTAGATGGAGGCATTAGACGAGGAAGTGATGTTGTAAAAGCCCTCTGCTTGGGTGCTAAAGGAGTATTAATTGGAAGGGCTTATGCTTATGGTTTAGCAGCGGCTGGAGGACCAGGAGTTGCAAGATCAATTGAAATTCTTAAAACTGATATATTGCGGACAATGAAATTATTAGGATGTGATTCGGTTCAAAAGTTAGATAAGAGCTTTATAAGTATTCCTAGTAATTGGATATAGATCATCCAGCTTAGATAAGCTTTCTGATGTAGTCATAACTATGAAAATAATCGTATTCGATGATGATCCCACCGGTTCTCAAACAGTTTTTAATTGTACTCTACTTCTAGAATTTAGTGATAAAAATCTCATTCGATCTCTTGAAAATCCATCTGATTTGCTTTTCTTATTGACTAACACAAGGGCATTATCTCCTGAATTGGCTGAAGAGAAAACAAGGAAAATTTGCCGATCTCTATTGAAAAATCTAAGAGTAAGTGAGCAAAGACTTGAGGATATATTTTTTATTAGTAGAGGAGATTCTACTCTTAGAGGTCATGGAATACTGGAGCCAAATATTTTAAATCAGGAACTTGGTCCTTTTGATGCGACTTTTCATGTTCCTGCTTTTTTAGAAGGAGGAAGGACTACAGTTAATGGTATTCATCTATTGAATGAACTTCCAGTTCATAAATCTATCTTTGCTAAAGATAAGATATTTGGCTACTCAAAAAGTTACTTGCCTGACTGGATTGAAGAAAAAAGTCAAGGGAAGATTAAGTCAGGTATGGTAAAGATGGTTTCAATTCAGACACTTAACTCAGCAATTCAAACGAAAGAAGGAATGAATAATCTGATAAATTTTTTGTATAAATTATCATCTAATCAGCACGTTGTAGTAGATGCTCAGCTTCCTATTCATTTAATTACATTTTCTGATGCAATTAAAAGTTTATATGGCAAGAAGAGGTTTTTATTTAGGTCTGCAGCTAGCTTGATTAATGCGCTTTCAAGTATCCCTTTAAATTCTAATCCAATTAAGGAATTTTCTTCATTAAGACTTAAGGGATTAAATGGTAAGCCTTTGCCCGGTTTTATACTTGTAGGCTCTCATGTTCAACTTGCTGATGAACAATTGGGAACATTGTTGCAAAAGAAAGATTATTTCCATGGTATAAAGCTAAATGTTGATCAAATCTCTAAGGCATTAGATGAGAAGCCTTTGGATTTATTGTTAACGGACTTAGAGAGATCCTGGCTGAAAGAAATTAATAGTGCCCTAGATAATGACATAACTCCAGTTCTTTATACAAGTAGACAAGAATTGACTTTTCTTTCCTCTTCTTTACGAATGAGTTTTGGTCTTCAACTAGCGGAAATCATGGCTCGCTTAACTGGTTCAATATCAAATAGAATAGGGTATATTATTAGCAAAGGGGGCATTACTAGCCAGATACTTCTTTCTAAAGGTTTAAATTTAGAATTAGTCCATTTAATTGGCCAAGTAATGCCAGGCATATCAATGGTTTCTGCTTTCTCAAGCAATACAAGTGGATGTTTGCCGGTAGTTACATTGCCAGGAAATTTAGGTAATAAAAATACTTTATTTGAACTATGGGAAAGGATGGAATCTAGATGACTTGTCTAGAGTTTAGTTAGAACCTTTCTATAATTGCATTGGCAAATCCACTGCAACTTAATGGCTCAACTGGTGGTTCAATTAACCTTGCTAGATCATATGTAACTTTTTGATCTTCAATTGCCTTACTTATACCTTTGGAAATCAAATTAGCTGCTTCTTCCCAGCCAAGAAATTCCAACATCATCACACCACTAAGAATTACTGAACCTGGGTTAATACGATCAAGACCTGCGTGTTTTGGGGCAGTACCATGCGTGGCTTCAAAAATTGCTGCATTGTCTCCAATATTTGCTCCAGGTGCCATCCCAAGTCCACCAACAATCGCAGCTGCAGCATCTGAGATATAGTCACCATTTAGATTAAGCGTCGCAAGTATTGAATAATCCTCAGGCCTAGTTTGGATTTGTTGAAAAATACTGTCAGCAATTCTGTCATCTACCATGACCATCTTTCTCCATTTCCCTTGCCCATGAGTCTCATGGATAGTTGAAAGAACAGATTTAACCTCTTCATAAATTATTTCTTTTTTTTCATTTGTAAATGATTCAAATCCAGGATCAATCATTTTTGCATTCTCTAGAATACTTAGGCTTGGATTTTTTTGAAGATTATCTAGGATCCAACTTTCTCTTTCAGTTACACAAACATTACGAAATTCATTAGTAGCCAATTCATATCCCCAGTCTCGGAAAGAACCCTCAGTGAATTTCATGATATTTCCCTTATGAACTAAAGTTACATGCCTCTTCTGTTCATTTAATTTCAGTGCATGTTGGATTGCTTTTCTGATATGTCTTTGACTGCCACTCTTACTAACGGGTTTAATACCTATGCCTGCACATTCAGGTATCTTCCTGTTCTTAATTCCTTGACTAAAGGGTATAACTTTATTATTGATATGTTGAATTAGTTCTTTGCATATAGGGTCTTTATCTTCCCATTCTATTCCCATATAAATATCTTCTGTATTCTCTCTATAAACTATGACATCAAGGTCCTCTGGGCGTTTATGAGGACTTGGGGTTCCTTTGTAATATCGGCAAGGTCTTACGCAACTATAAAGATCAAATAATTGCCTAAGGGCTACGTTTAACGATCTAATGCCGCCTCCTACAGGTGTTGTTAATGGCCCTTTAATAGCCACTCCATATTCTCGGATTGCTTCGATTGTGTCATTTGGAAGGTATTGATAGGTCCCATATAAATCACAGGCTTCATCTCCTGCATAAATTTTGAACCATTCAATCTGTCGATCTTTCCCATATGACTTCTCAATGGCTTTATCTAGTACTTTTTGTGTCGCTGGCCATATATCTATTCCTGTACCATCTCCACGAATGAAGGGAATAATTGGATTATTTGGTACTTCAGGTAGTCCATTAAAGAAATTGATTTTTGACCCTTTGGTGGGTGCTATGAGTTTCTCAAATTGCTTCATCAGAATTTAACTAGTTAAATCTCTGTCTTGCTTGAGGCTATGTCTTTTTGGTGTCTGTTTTTTTAAATGGGCATATCAGAACCGATCCTTAAAGGAGAGTTATATATGTGCCTAAATTTGAATTGCTTGGCATCTTTAGTTTTAACTTGAGGTTTACACAGTGAATGCTCTAGAACAAGTTCGAACGCTTGATTTTGCAGGGGCTCTGGCTTCAATAGGGACTTTAGTTAGAAATTATTTTCCAGCAGCGTCTTTAAATTTAACTCCTTGGAGAGATGATCCTGAAACGAGATTTTGGAGCGAAGAAGAGACTGTTGATTTGGCCTTTCATTTTCCAGGTTGGAGTCCCAGGCTTCAGTGCAGGAGCCTACTCATTCAGTTGAGGATTTCCGAAAAAAAACAATTCTGCACTGCCGCAATTACTAGGAATTGTGGTGAGGGGGATCACCTTTGATGGAGAGAGATGGCGCTTGGTGACAGTTGGTGATTGGGATGTTACTGGTTCGCATATACCCCAACCTTTTGAAATTGCTCAATTACATTCCATTTGTCGAGATTTATTTGATTTGTTTCCTTAAAAATTCTTGCACTGGCTCTAACTTAGTTTTTCTTCAAAGGCTTATTAGAGTAGAAAGAACATATGAATTCAACCTATCAATTTGGAAGCTTTTGAATATGTCAATCAATTTAGCAACACAACTTCGAGAAGGTACAAGAAAGTCTCACACAATGGCCGAGAATACAGGGTTTGTAAGTTGTTTCCTAAAAGGTGTTGTAGACAAATCTACCTATAAAAATTTGTTAGCTGATCTATATTTTGTTTACTCAGCTATGGAGCAAGAAATTGGCAAACTTACAAAGGATGGACATCCAGTAGTAGCTTCAATAGGTTTCAAAGAACTGAATCGTAAAGAATCGCTTGAAAAAGATTTGTTATTTTATTGTGGAAGTGATTGGTTAAATGCCATTGAGATCTCCCCTTCTGCGAATGCATATGCAGATCGAATTCACAATATTGCCAAGGATTCTCCTGAATTATTAATAGGCCATCATTACACTAGATATATCGGTGATCTATCTGGAGGACAGATTTTAAAGAAAATTGCCCAAAAGGCAATGAATTTACCTGATAATAATGGATTGCACTTTTATGAATTTGATACTATTAATAATGAAAAGGAATTCAAGGAAAAATATAGTAGAACTTTGAATTCTTTACCTATTGATCAGGAGATGGCTAATTTAATTGTTGAGGAAGCTAATTTAGCGTTTAAATATAACATGGATATGTTTCAAGAATTGGAAGGTAACTTAATTGCAGCTATTGGGAAAGTGCTTTTTGGCTTTTTGACAAGAAAACAAAGGCCAGGGAGTACTTAATTTTCATTTACCTAAGATATTTTAATGTTTGACCCTTTTCTAAATGAATTGAATGAAGTCCTTATTTCAGAAAAAGGTCAAACTATTGAATTGCCAGATGGCTTAGGACATTGTGCATCTCCAAAGGGAGATGCATTAATTAGAAGTTGGTTGTGGGATGTACCTGGTTTCCGACGATGGCGAATAACCAGAATGGATGCAGGAGACAAGTTACAAGTATTTAATTCAGTGGCATATCCTAAATTTAATAATGAATGTCCAATTATGGGTATAGATCTATTGTGGTTTGGTGTTAAAAAGAAGTTGGTAGCTGTTTTAGACTTTCAACCTTTAGTGCAAGAAAAAAGTTACTTTGATAAATATTATAAGGACTTGAAGCTTTTGAAGAGTAATTTCCTGGACTTTAATAATAAAAATACAAGAATTTATGATTTAAACAAATTTTTTTCACCATGGGTATTATTTTGCAGAGGAGGGCATGAGGAAGCCCAGTCTTCTTTGCCATTGGTATTTACTAATTTTCTGCAAAGTTATTTGAAGCTTATAAGCCATGGTGAATCAAATAGTTGTGAAATGAAGTCAAATAAGATAAAGGATTTACATATTTTATATGACATTTATAGTGCTGATAAAGATCCTGCCCATGGTTTATTTAAGAGTTATTTTGGGAAGCAATGGTCAGATCGTTTTTTGACAGAATTTTTGTTTCCTCATAGTAAGTCTAGAACTTCTTTTGAAGTCTAATAAATGTAAATAATTATGAGTTTATCTAGAAAAAGTAGCCTTGACCCTATAGCCATTTCTCAATATCAATGGTTACCATTTTTAAATGATGCCATTGAATCCCTATCAGTATTTAGAACAAGTCCTTACCCAATTCACCCTGATTTCCTTTATAAAAAAGAGGAGATTAAATACAAGGAAAAGACGTTAGAAACTCAGGCTATAACATGGGCTTGTTCAACTAAGAAAATTAGACAAGCACGCGCAGCCTGTATATATGCTGGAGAGTTAGCTTCGGTTTTAAATATAGTATTTAGTCCATTCCCTCATTATGAGCTACCTTTTTTTGGGGCTGATTTTGTTACTCTTCCTTCCGGTCACCTTTTAGCGTTAGATTTACAGCCTGCTTTAAAGGATGATCAAATTCATAATGAAAGTGTTTGGCCAACACTATTAAAGATTCATGAACGTTGGAAAGATTTTTTTCCATCAGGAGGGCCTATTCCGAAAGAAGCAGAATCTTTTTTCTCCCCAGCTTTTCTATGGACAAGATTACCTTTAGGAAGTGAAGGTGATCAAATTATTTCTGAGCACCTTAGACCTGCATTCCAGGAATATCTTCAATTTTATGTTGAATTAATTAAAGATTCTAAGACGGTTTCTAAAGAAAGATCATTGAAAATACTGTCCGGTCAAAAATCATATATTAACTACAGGGCAAAAAAAGATCCTGCAAGGGGAATGCTTAGTCGTTTCTTTGGTAATGATTGGACTGAGAGATATATAAATGAAGTCCTTTTTGATTTGTAACAATAACCTGCTAAAAGTAATTGTGTGATTATATTTTATTATTTATATTTTATAGATGTATAGTTAAATTAAAGTTGCTTGCTTGCTTCCTATTAATTTACTGATGACTAAAAAGATTTTATTTGTATGCCTTGGCAATATTTGTCGGTCACCTGCTGCAGAAGCAGTTTTTTGCAAACGAATAAGCAGTGAAGATAAACCAGGAAAATATTTCGTTGATTCAGCAGGTACTGGTGGGTGGCATATTGGAAGATTAGCTGACTCTAGAATGCGAAAGGCAGCCTTGGAAAGAGGCGTTGTAATGGAAAGTAGAGCCAGACAAATTGGTTTAAATGATTTTATGAATTTTGATTTGATCCTAACTATGGATAATTCTAATTTTGCAGATGTTACTGCTCTTTCAAAGCAAGCAGGCAGTTCGTCCAAAGCTGATGTTAAACCAATTCTAAGTTTTGCCAGAAATACATCACTTACCGAGGTTCCTGACCCTTATTATGGTGGCGAGCAGGGTTTTGATGATGTATTAGATCTACTTGAAGATGCTATTGAGGGTTTACTCTTTGACCTTAATTCGATGGAGTAGGCCAAACTTCTTCTGGTATGTTTAATCGAAACAGTTCAATTAAATGTTCTATAACTTCCTCAATATTCATTCCATCAGTGAACACTTCTTTGGCATCTCTTGCTTTTTTGAGAGGAGCAATTTCTCTAGAACTATCAACTTGATCACGCTCTTTAATTTGATTCTCTAGATCAATTAAATCAGGCACATCAAACCCTCTATTCTTTAGGTCTATTGATCTTCTTAGTGCTCTTTCTTTAGGACTTGCATTAAGAAAGATTTTTAATTCTGCATCAGGGAAGACTGCAGTTCCAATGTCTCTACCTTCGGCGACTAGCCCCCCATTTTTACCGAGCTCTTTTTGTTGAGATGTAAGCTTTTCTCTGACAATTTTCTTAGTTGCTATTAAAGGTACTTTTGCTGTTACTTCAGGTGATCGAATTTCCTCACTAATATTTTTGCCATTTAGTAAGATATTTTGTTCTCCAGACTTAGATATTGTGAGTTCTATTTTTAAGCCTTCTAATAGTTTGGCTAAAAGTTTGTCATTCTCTGCATCAATTTGTTTTTCTTGAATAACCCAAGTTACTGCTCTATACATTGCCCCTGTATCTAGATAGAGAAGGCCAAGCCTTTGAGAAAATGCTCTTGTTACTGAGCTTTTCCCCACTCCAGCAGGTCCATCTATAGCAACAATGGGATTTCTTTTCATTAAAAAGGTGTGATCGATTAATCTAGTATTCCCGCAACGAACTGCTGCGGCTAATAAGCATAATCTTTTAGATTGAGGAACAGGAATTAGCGATTCAGGATGTACAGTTTGTATATATTCAATTTCTAAACCATTACGTTTTAACGACGCTTTTATTTCTCTTATATTAATATTTTTATTGTTAGCATAATTCTTGGAAGCTTTTTTTAGCTCATTAGGCAAAGCAATTGCTTTCAACTTATCATTTTTGCTTAGGTATATATTCCTTGAGCTATATGCTAGACCATCTTGATCCCTTACTGTAGGAACTCCTATAATTTTTACTGGAAAATTAAGATCATTTATTAGTTTTCTTATAATCACTAATTGTTGCCAATCCTTTTCCCCTAGAAAAAGGAATTCGGGCTTTGTCAATTTTAATAATCTTATTATAACTGTTGAAACTCCATCAAAATGACCTGGTCTAAATGCACCACATAAATTACTTTGAAGATTTTCTGGTGCCTTGATTTGAAAATTGGATTCTCGCCCTCCTGGAAAAATATCTTCATTGTCAGGAGCCCAGATAGCATCTGCTCCTGCAGCATGAGCAATTGAGATGTCATTTGTGAAATCACGAGGGTATTTTTGGAAATCCTCATTAATTCCAAATTGCAGCGGATTGACAAAAATGCTGACCAAAACATTTCTAGGCATTTTGCCTGAAAGGTTTTTGGCAGATTCAATTAATTTCCTATGGCCTTTATGAAGTGCGCCCATTGTGGGCACAAAATTCATCGGATTATTGAGCTGTGCGCGCCAACATCTGAGCTCTGATGTTGATCGGAGAATAGGAATTCTTACCATAAATGAATACCAATCATTAGAAATTCCCCGATAGCATCCTTACTTTCAATACTAAATACATTTTTATTGCATACTGGGTGCAAAAGCATCTTCAGACGAACATCAGAGGATGAGCAACAGATGATTTAGAACACTTATGGATTACAAAACTGCTGGTGTGGATGTTCAAGCTGGTAGAGCATTCGTTGACAGTATCAAGGCAAGTGTAAACGAAACTTCTCGTCCAGAAGTGATAGGGGGTATAGGTGGTTTTGGTGGATTTATGCGTTTACCTAAAGGTTTGCAAAATCCAGTATTAGTTGCTGGGACAGATGGTGTTGGAACAAAATTGGAATTAGCTCAGGATTACCATTCTCACTTTGGAGTTGGCATCGATTTAGTTGCTATGTGTATCAATGATGTAATAACTAGTGGGGCAGAGCCATTGCTTTTTTTGGATTACATAGCAACAGGCAAGTTGGCTCCTAATGATTTATCTGAAGTGATTTCAGGCATCTCTCATGCATGCAAAAGCACTAAATGTGTTTTATTGGGCGGGGAAACAGCTGAGATGCCTGGCTTTTATCCTGCAGGTCGGTATGACATTGCAGGTTTTTGTTTGGCAGTTGTTGAAGAAAGTAAAATAATTGATGGTAGTCAAATACTGCCTGGAGATCAGATTATTGGTATTCAAAGTAGTGGGGTTCATAGTAATGGTTATAGCCTTGTACGAAAAGTTCTTGCTAAGGCAAAAGCTAATGACAAAACAGTTTTTGGTTTAAATCAATTGCCTTTGATGGAGAATTTGTTGAAGCCAACGGCTTTATATGTTGATTTAGTTCAAAGTCTGATGCAAGAAGAAATACCTATTAAGGGAATGGCCCACATTACTGGAGGTGGCTTGCCAGAAAATCTCCCAAGATGCCTACCCAATTCATTGAGCGCTTGTATTGATAAAAAGAGCTGGGATATTCCTGAAATTTTTCTTTGGTTGGAAAAGCAAGGGCAGATCGCTGAAGATGATTTATGGAATACTTTCAATATGGGTATCGGGTTTTGTTTAGTGGTCTCCTCTGAACAAGTTCAATCAGCTTTAGAAATATGTGAAAATACTGGCTTTGCTGCACATTTGATAGGACAGGTACAAGAACAAGGCCTATCTCAAGCACGATTGTTAGGTTTATGAGAACAGTCCAAATCCTTAAGTTGTTTAATTTTTTGAGTAATTTGCATCGGAGTTAAAAGACAATTCTCTTTTAAACCTAATTTGTTGATGTTGGATACTAAAATTTGAGCAATGCAAGCCGAATGTTTTTTTTCGGAAGCTGCGTAGCTAGATCTTGAATTAGTTCAATGCCTTTTGAAAATCAACAGCGTTCAACGCGCAGGCGTAGTTCAGCAGGGCCTGTTCCACCTCGTCGCCCATTATCAAATTTTGCAAATGTCGATAATCGGCAAGGGCCTAAACCAACCTTTTTAACTTTGAGAGATCATGGGAAGGTCTATGTAGCTGATTTACCTAATCTTTCTGATGGTCAACTGGCTCATATTTTTAAAGAAGCCGAAGAAGTTCTTACAAGTCTAGAACGCCGCATTAATGACTTGGAAAATGATAATGATCACCTTTCAAAAGATAATGACACTTTAATTAAGGCTTCCACAAAACATGAAGTTACCCTTAGATTTATTAGGGCTATTGAAGATGAGCAAGAACATAGAAGTAATAATCCTGCTTTAAAGGATGCTGCAACTGAATCTTTACCACGAACATTTTTAGAAATCGCTCGACACCGTTTACCCGGAGCAACTTTTGATTCATTATTGAAAGAAGCGCTTGAGGCTTGTGCGAAAGAAGATCAATTGATGAATAATGAGGAAGAAGACACCAAGAAATCTCCAGATGATTCATCTCAAGTGAAAATAGTAGATCTTCCGTCTCAAAGTGTTGTTCAAATAGTTAATAATAATAATGAAAACTGATAAATAAGTTAAAAAGAATGAACCCTTTAATTCAAGGATGCATCTCCCCTAGCTCTTCTTCCTTAACTTCTTTGGAGAAATCAGTTAAAGATTCAAATGAAGAAAAAATTTTACATAAAAATCGAGTGCTTTGCCTTCATTGCATGAGAACTAGCAATAACGGAATAAGATGCTTAGGAAAATGTATATCTGATAGTGATTACTAATTTACTAAATACTTTCTATGCTCAAAAGTTGACTGAAATAAGCATGTGCTTAATATTGGACTTTTAATTTGAAAATGGGAAGAAAACTTTCTCATAACCCAGAAGAGCTCCAAGCGAAGCCACAATGAAAGCAGAAATAACAACTGCTACAAAAAGACCATACAGATTGTCCTGAGGCTGGAACTTAATCGCCATAACTTTATAAGAAGGTGACTAACTTTATAAGATGATTTCCATGCAAGAGCAAATTGTTAATAATTTTCAAGTTATTTACTTTTTTGCTGCGACTTTGAGAATACCCACTTATTGAAGTGAAAGAATTTATCAAGATGCCTGCAGCAACATTGATTCTTCTTATTTCATTGAATTATTGAGCGTATTTGGACTCCGAATGGGAACGGTTTAAAAAAATCACTCTTTATATTTCTGGGAGAAGGGTTTTGAAGATGCTTTATAAGAAAATGTCAAATACACATCATCAGCATCAAGATAATTGCCCTGGATTCGTTTTTATTGATATTGGAGTTGCTTTGGATCAATAGAATATTTTCCTTGTAAAGGGAATTTCCTGTAAAAAAACGAAAAATTGTTATAAGTACGTATCTGATTGGTATAGTGAAAAAGGACACTCCTCACACAATTGTCCATAAGGGCGCTGCTCGTTGAGGGCGCCCATTTTTTAATGTTTTTTTAGGATTAGAAAGTGGTGATTCAGGAGTTTCTACTCACTGACTAATAGTTATTTTTTTCCTAGAAAGTAAGAAGGAGTCGGGATGCACCCCAACAATGATCCTGACTCAAGGGCATCTGTAAGAACTTGGGATGCCCTTCAAATTTTTTCAGTTTCAATTAAGTAGTGTTTAATTTATTTTATTAAGAACTTAGAATTCAATTTGTCTCCAGTCTTTTGATTCAAAAGAGATTGGAAATTTCAGTAGGAAACTGTGAGAATAAAATTAGAGCAACTTAATGAGGTCGTTCCAAAAGTGGGAAACGTAAAACTGTAGATGGATCTTTAAAGACTCAAGATCCTTATGAGGCAGCAAAGAAAGCAGTGAAATGGGTTATTGAAAGGCAACGCGAGTTTCGAGAAAAGTTAGATTAACAAAGCGGTAGACCACAAAAAGCATTAGTTAATTACTGGGACGCATATTTCCAACCTGAGTGCGATCGTCGAGGTGGAGATAGGGGATACAAAAAATGGAGGAGGGAAGAGGAACGTA
This sequence comes from Prochlorococcus sp. AG-402-G22, assembly GCA_003217035.1. Classification (GTDB taxonomy): domain Bacteria; phylum Cyanobacteriota; class Cyanobacteriia; order PCC-6307; family Cyanobiaceae; genus Prochlorococcus_D. Next base: position 38,225 of record QCHV01000007.1, on the reverse strand, counting down.
AATGGGTCGCACCGCATTACGGCATTTCTGAGCAACCGTGGGCAAAAAAACCAGTTAACGCAATTTCGAACAAGGATTATTAGGAGTATTTCGATCTACTGGAAAAGCGTGCTCAAAAGAATAAAGGAACAAATGGAAGTGGAATAAAAAAGGAGATGAAAACCCTGATCAACAAACTTTTGGAACTTGCTCAGGATGATTTTCAAGGTCATGCATTCCCTAAGTTCCCAACGATCAGAACCCAGTACCAACAGGTAACTCATTTAAGAAGAGATCAATGGGATGCTCTTTTGAAAAATGTTATTGATCTTTCTGTAGGTGTTGCTCAAGAGCAACTCACTTTGAAGGAATACAAGAATCTGGATTTTCTATTGATAACAGACTGAACCAGCGAAATTGGGTTGATCTTTATGACGCTCTTCACCTCCAATGGTTCTTTTATTTTCGTGTTGAGGATATGGGGCGATTAAGGATTGAATGGTTTCAGAAGGTTGTTGGTACCAAGAGTGTCGAATGCCTTCTTGAAGAGACCAAAGGCGATAGAGAAATCCATAAGACAACTCACTATCGACCTGATGCAGTGAAGTTTTGGACGAGATTAAAGAAACACCGCGGCAATGAAGGTTGGTTGGTTACTCCTTATATCTCTCGTCCGAGTGAAGGGGGATATGAAAAAGGGGTTTTGTCTTTGCTGAATCACTTGCTCAAACATACGATCAAAATACAAAACTGTATATGCTCTATGGGTAGATCATTGAAAACGGCCATAAGGCGTTACTTTTAACCCCAGCCTTGGGTAGGTATTTTATTGATCTTATAGTAAATTAAAGGTAAAGATCAACTGGAGGCTTGTTGATAGTTTTTAAAAGTTTTGATCAATTCACATAGTCCAGCATTAAAAATAAATTTATTAGACATAATTAATTATTTAAAAACATATTTCCACATGTTGCAATTTTAATTTTGGAATCATAGTTCTTTTCTAATACACCCCAAGCATCAAAGATTGCTGAATTAGTTGACATAATATCTTCTAGATCCTTTATATTTAGAAGTTTATATCTATTATTATTGGTTAATATCACCAATAACTCCAGGCCATTTGCAAATGATTTGAAATCATTAAAAACTCTTCCATAAACTGATAATTCAGAATTTGGAACTAGGAAGTCGTGTACACTAATATCATTAATCCCACTATCTTCTAATAATTTTACTATATTTAAGGAAGGAGATCCTCTTAAATCTGAAGTATCGGGTTTACCTTTAAATGCTAAGCCCGAAATTCCAATATTTTTATATGACTTTTCTCGACTTATATTAATAATCCATTCTGCAATATCTTTATCAATCGACTCATTATGTTTCCTGGCTCCTAGTATAAAGTTTTTGCCCTTATCGCTAGGCATCTTATCGACTAAAATATAGCTATCTTTTTCTAGACATGGTCCACCGACTAGTCCAGGTAATGCTATCCTTGAACGAGGGTAAAGATAGTTTGCCACCTTGATTAACTTAACTCCATCAATACCAAATGATTGTGCTATATGGTTAAAGTAATTTCCCACTGAGAATTCAACATCTCTATAAGCATTATTGAATAATTTCACCAATTCTGCAGCTTCAAGGGAATCAACTTGTAAAATAGTTGGAGTTATTTTTCTGAAAAATTCTTCAGCAAGATTGTATGATTCATTATTTAAAGCTCCAATGATTTGAGGTAACATTTCTAATTCATTAATAGCATTACCCTCAATAGTTCTTTCTGGGCAAAAAGCTATTTTAACTTGGCTTTTTTGTATTGATACCATTTTAGCAAGATAAGGAACGACGATTTCACGAGTTAAGCCAACAGAAACTGTGCTCCTTAAGATAATTAATTGATCTCCATTATAAATAGGCTTTATAGAATCTAATGCCGAAAGAATATAGTTAGTGTTTATTTCTTTTTCTTCATTCAACGGTGTCCCAACGGTAATAATTACACAATCAATAGTTTTTGGATCTAGTGAGTTTAGGTCCTTGCTAACAGTTAATTGACTCCCTAATACGGATCTAATGGACTCGTTAATCCCTTCTTCATGAAAATCTGCTTTCCCAGCATTTAAGGACTCAATGACCTTATTATTAATTTCAATACCATGCACCTTATACCCTTTCTTGGCAGAAACGACCGCCAATGTAAGACCTACAAAACCCAGTCCAACTATAGCTATATTCTTCATGTTATTTATTTCATTTTTAAATAGGTTTTTACCCACCCATTATACCTAGCAACCGTTACAAAGAAAAGCCAAAATATATATAAGAATTTCGAACTAAAAATAATCATAGACGAATGCTTTATTGCTTGCCTTAATGGATGGATTAGTGATTGAACCCTTCTCCAAATAGTCCATTTAGAATAGCATTTCTTATAAAAATAATAATCTCCTTCACCATACCATCTAAATCTTTTCCAAGTAGATATCATAGTGGAACCATTTTTATCAAATACAGGAATCGGCAGAAGTCCAATCTTATATCCAGACTCAATTAGTTTTTTTGCAACTAGAGTATCATCATTGGGTCCAATATTCTCTTTAGGGAAATTATATTTTAGAAGCAACTCTTTTATATATATGCTTGGAGTACCTGCAACCTTAATATACCCTGGCTTACCCAAAAGTAAGTTTCTGTGAACATCTAAACCTCGATCCCAATAATTCAATGGATCTTTTACTTTTGTTGTAACTGATGCAGCAGAATAATCTGAAGACTCAAATGCCCGAACTAATCTATTGATAAAGTCTTTGGGTAGAGAATTATCTGGCCCAACATATAAAATATATTTACCTTCAGCTTTCTCCACACCAATTCTTCTAGCAAAAGAGAGTCCCAGACCTTCATCTGAATATATCTGGATGTCATCGTATTCTTCAGCTATTTGAAGAGTACTATCAGTTGACTTGCCATCCACTAGTATTACTTCTAGTGGGTTATTTAGAAATACTGTATCAAGAGTTTCCCGTATATTTTCTTCTACATTTTTAGTGCAGATGATAACACTTACTTTAAGAGAATCTGCTTGCGTCGGATTCATAAAATATATAACCCATTAAAAAATCCATATTAACGTATGTAAGTCTTGGTTGGCTGGTTATTTGGCTGGTTATTTGGCTGGATGATAATGATTAGAGACTTTAGGTCCTGATAATGGCAGCTTAATCTTCATAAGAATTACTTACACCAAACTATATCATTGTTCAAGTGGGAATTCCTTTGCCCTACTTGTTTTCATGTCATAGGGATTGAATCCTCAAAGAACTTTGTTTTGCTTATCATCTCAGTAGATGATATAAAAGCAATTGTCAAGAAAAAGTGCTTTCTTTAGTTTAAATAACTATCAAGGGTATTTTCAAGTATTTCAAAATGCCTATCTTTTAATCCACTATGAACACCTATAAAAAACGATGATTTCATTACAATAGTAGAATTAGCTAAATTTCCAATTATTTTATGCTCTAGGTTCTTAAATCCAGGTTGGCATGGCAAGCAGCCTCCCATATTAGGTCTGGTTTCTATTTGATTATCTTCTAAGTTTTTACATAAGGAATTCCTTCCTATATTACTTCCTTCCTTCACATAGACTGGATAGCCATAGTAAGCAGGTGTTAAAGATTTTTCTGGTTTTAAATAACTTAGGACCTCTTTGTGTTTATTAAAAATACTATTTAACCTTTCTGCATTTACTCTACGTTGATTATTTAAGGAATCTAACTTTGATAGTTGTATAGATCCCATAGATGCAGCATAATCTGTCATTCGAATGTTATAACCTAGTCTATCAAAAATATAACGAGTATCATATATACCTAAGCTGTCAGTACTTTGCCCTTCATACCTTTGTTTTGCATTTGTTCGTCTTCCGAACTCTCTTATTGATCTCATTAGTGATTCGTGCTTACCATTATTTGATACAACTAACCCCCCCTCACCTGTAGTGATATTATGAGCAACAAAAAAACTCCACGTACTGTAATCACCAAAAGTACCTAATTTTTTATTGTCATATAAGCCACCATGAGCTTCACAGCAATCCTCAACTAACATAATATTTTCTTTATTACATAAGTCTTTCAGTTTATTCATATTGCTTGAAAAACCCAGGTTATGCACAACCATACATACCTTTATATCCGAGTATTCTTTAGTTGCTTCTTCGATATGTTTAGAACTCATGCAATGTGTTTCTAGATCACAGTCAACATATACAGGCACTAGACCAAGTTGATACAAAGGTGAAGCAACAGTGGCGAATGTTGAAGCTGGAACAATTATTTTATCTCCTCTTTTAATATCTCCAGCTGCTATCAAAGTTGAAAAAAGTAATAGATTAGCTGAAGATCCTGAATTGCAAGCACAGCCATAGCTTCCTTCTGGAGAGTTGAGGTAATTTATGAATTCATTCTCAAATTTTTTAACATATTTTCCTTGCGAAAGCCTTAGTTCAAGAAGAGTATCAATGCAATTAATTATTTCATTGTGGTCATAACATGGATACCCAACAGAAAAGAAATCAGCTTCCTTATTATTTTCTTCTAATTTATATTTTATGTATTCAATTAAATTATCTCTGTTCATTCTGCAATCTTAAATGCTTTGCTGCTATTACTATAGCATCGGGAATATCTAATAGGGGTTTCCATCTTAATATCTCTCTTGTATACTTATCTTTCATTACACAATTTCCTAGGTCTGGACTGGCCTGGCCTCTATTATTGATGTCTTTGCCTGAAATATTATCTGGCTTAAATCCAGTTTCTTTGTATATCGCATTAAAGCACAAATCAACAATTTCAGATAGTTCTATTAATTCACTACTTAAATGCAAAACTTTTGGATTTCCCTCATCGAATTTAGCCGCTTTATAGAGTCCTGATACTACATCAGATATATCAATAAAAGAGCGTTTCCCGTTGATGAAACCTAAATCTAGATTCTTACCCTGTAACCCTAACCTTAAAATTCTCGGAATTAGTTGATCATTATTTTGACCTTTCCCAACTACATTGGTAATTCTCACTATTCTATATTCATTAACTTTGTCATTATTTGAAAAAAAATTAACAACTTCTTCACTAAGATGCTTTGATAATCCATAGGAGTCTATTGGACAAGATTGGACTCTATTTTCATCAAAATCTCCACTTTTACAACCTACCCTATCAGAAGATATATATATAAATCTTTTTTTAATTGATTTTAGTCTTTGGAATTCGTACAGAGATTCTCTAAGTCTGGCAATATTTTCATCTATACATTTAAAGATCTCGTCAGTATTTTTTGTTTTTATCGCTATAGACGCAAAGTGCAACCAGATATCTTGTCTAATGGACTCGTGATTTATATTTTTGGCTTGATTTAATACTTTTTTTTGAACATTTAATGTATTTGAGTATTCAACAATATTTTCTCTGGATTGATTTAGTACATATTTTTTATATTCTTTAGCTATAAAACTAGATGAACCATAAATATGGTGATATATAATGGTATTCATTTATTAAAGGCATCTCTATACCAGTCTACAGTAACTTTAAGGCCTTCTTTAAGACTTATTTTAGGTATATAACCATATTGTTTTAATTTACTTATATCTGGTAATCTTCTGCTCACAGAACCTTTAGGAGCAGGACTATCTTTTATTTTTAACCCCTCGCCATTTAGAGCTTCAGAAACTAGGTTGAAAAGATCGCCAATCTCTATTTCTTCGTTGTCATTACCTATATTATACGTGCCAGAAGGGATCTTTTCACTTTCAATAATTTCTAAGGCTTTTAATGTATCTTGAATATAACAAAAGGCCCTTGTCTGATGAGATCCTAAAACTTCTATGCCTTTATTTTTTTCTTTGCTATTAGCTTTAATTATTTTTTCAATGAAATTAGGAATGACATGCTTAAAGCCCATCCTAGGTCCATAGATATTGTGGAACCTGACAACATATGGCTCAATTCTTCTAGACTTTGAATATGAAAAAAGAGTCACTTCTGCAAGAAGTTTGCTTGCTCCATAAGACCATCTTGGATTTGTTGGATCTATTATGGTTAAAGGTACTTCTTCAGGTGTGGGAATAGGAGCTATGCCTTTTTCAACTGAGCCAGCATACGCCTCTGATGAAGATGTGTATATAAACTTAGCACTCTTATTCTCAGGTATTGAATCCAGAATGTTAGTCAGAGTTAATATATTAGCTTTTATAACATCATATGATTTTTCGTAGAAATTTGCAGTGCCATTAATAGCTGCAAGGTGGAAGTACGTATTAATATCTTTATGCGGCAGAGATTGACAAAATTCCCTAGATAAGAGGTTTCCTTCTAAAAAAGTTACATTATTTTTATTTATAAGGTTTGAAAAATATGAGTCAGAATCACCTCTTGCAAAGTTATCTACAACATAAATTCTTTGTCTTTTTTGTGAGTATAAGGTTGCTAAGTGATACCCAATAAAGCCTGCTGCTCCAGTTATTAGAATTGACATTGAAACTTTATTTAAGTCTATTATACATCTTCGTAGTAAATAACGTTAATTCTATGCAGGAATTCAAGTGGAGAGATCTTGATATTGATTTAAGCTCACTGACCTATTAGTGATAGAAATGTTTCAACCTAAGTTTCTGAATTTTTGCTGATATATCTTTAGTGTCTATATAATGTTCGTTCTCAAACATCCTGAAACTGCATCAGCTAGAAGTCTTTGTTGATTAGTTTGGGTGATGTACTAAGAGTGTGATAACTTCTAAACTTTCTTGGATGTACGATCTTCTTTGCTGTACACAGATCTATCAGTCCTAGTTTTGTGTGTCTTCGTACCTAGGATTGAACTATTTGAGGTTGTTTTGTATCCATACCAATCATTCAGTCTTAGTTGTCTATCTACCTGGTGTGAGCGTAATGCTTGAAGTAGTATTCATGCAATCCCTGTTGAGCACTGATTTTGTGATCTAGTTGCTTGCCTTTGATAATTTAACTGTTAGGTGTTCTTTGCTCTGAAGTGCTGAAGCTTGCATAAGCTATTGTGAGCCCCAACACTTTTAATGAGAGCAGTTGAGGAGTTTAACAATGTTTCTCTTACCTAATTTGGGTTGCTGGATGTTGGACTATTCACCGATCAGTTGGTGAAGGTCTGTGTTCAAGATTTTCAAATACTTACTGCCTTTAAAAAAGTTTAGTTATTGAAGATTTGCAATAATGCAGTTATAAAGCGGGGAAGTGGAATCCCATGCCGCTCCGATATCGTTAAATTCGTTTGAAACTTTCCACCCACTACACATGGAGCATAGTGCTGGGAAGAGTTCTCAAGAAAATAAAGCGTAAATTAATAAAGGCGGCACCCAGATTCGAACTGGGGATAAAGGATTTGCAATCCTCTGCCTTACCACTTGGCCATGCCGCCGCTGAAATGAATAATATAACCCTTGCGAATAGTATCAGTAAGAAGAATAAAGATGTTTTGGTTCTATCGAATGGACATGGAGAAGACCTTATAGCTTTACGTATTTTAGAGGCCCTTCATTTAAAAGAACCAGACTTAAATCTCGAAGTGCTCCCATTAGTAGGTGAAGGTAAGGCTTTTGATTCGGCCGTTTTGGAAAATTGGTTAATTAAAATAGGTCCTTCTTTGCGCTTGCCTAGTGGGGGTTTTAGTAATCAAAGTTTAAAAGGGTTATTTGCTGATATCTTTGCAGGCCTTTTTTACTTTGCATTTAAGCATTGGAGATATGCTCGCAAGCAGGCATTGAAAGGCAAAGTAATTCTTGCCGTGGGTGATTGTTTACCTTTGTTCTTTGCATGGAGTAGCGGTGGGCTTTATGCATTTGTAGGCACTCCAAAAAGTGATTACACATGGACTACTTTCTCTAAATACTCTTTAAGTGATAATTACCATCGAATTAAAGGAAGCGAGTGGGACCCTTGGGAATGGGTGATGATGAGTTCCTCGCGATGTAAGTTTGTTGGAGTTAGGGATAAATTGACTGCCAGAGGTCTACAAAGAAAATCAATCAATGCTTGCGCCCCAGGCAATCCAATGATGGATGGCTTTATTCGAATGGATTGCCCTGACAACTTAAAAAGATTTAGACGTTTGTTATTGCTTTGTGGCAGCCGAATGCCTGAGGCTATAAAGAATTTTAGACGGTTAATGATTGCTGCCTTACAAATAAAAAGCCAAACCCCATTAGTTATCTTGGTCGCAATAGGATCCGAGCCAACATTGTCAGACATTGAACAAGTTTTAAAGGAACTAGGGTTTTCCCCAGAAATTGCAATGGAAAATCATTTAGCAGCAAATTCATGTTGGCGTAACAGCTCATTTATCGTATTTATTGGTATTGGTAAATTTGCAGAATGGGCAACTTTTGCAGAGATTGGTCTAGCAAATGCTGGTACAGCGACTGAGCAACTAGTGGGTCTTGGGATTCCTTGTGTATCTTTACCAGGAGAAGGGCCTCAATTTAAAAAATCATTTGCTATTCGTCAAAGCCGTTTACTTGGGGGATCAGTGATTCCTTGTGAAAACCCTATCTATTTAGCTCAATATGTTGAGTCGTTGCTTAGTAATGAGTCGCTTCGGAAACAATTATCTTATAAAGGTATCAAACGTATGGGGAATAGAGGTGGTAGTGCGGCATTAGCATCCCTTGTTTTAGACTTACTAATAAGAAATTAATAATTGAAAACTATGGCAGGCATTAAGGAACATGATTATTTGAAAATATGCGCTGCATTGGCTTCTTGCTTAAGTATAAGCATTGCTGCTGCTGGCAAAAAAATCGATCTTGAGGCTGCCAAGCAAGGTGCGCGTGATCTATCTTCTCGAAAAGAAATAGCTGAAGCAATGCTTAAGGAGGCCAGGGAATTATCTGTATCTGATGAATCTTCCACCACACGTCAGTTAGACAATTTATTGGAAGCACTTGCTGAAGAAGAAAATTTTTTAGTAGAAGATTAAAGTTCTTTTTTAATGATCGAATATGTTGCCAAAACGATTAATATCTAAGTCTGACATCACTGGTATGCACTGAAAGCATCTTTTTGTTAGTTCCCATCTGCCTTCTCTTTTAAGCATATTTTCCAGTTTCTCTTTTGCTGGTAGCAAATATCTAACATCATTTGCAGCATAGGCTAATTGTTTCTCACTGAGTTCATTAACTTGGCCCCAATCACTACTTTGAGCCTGTTTATCAAGCTCTACATTTACAAGCTCCATAACAACTTCTTTTAAACCATGTCTGGGACTATATGTTCGCCCAAGCCGGCTTGCTATTTTGGTACAGAAAATAGGATTTACTTTGATACCTAAATCACTTGCCAATGCGGCAACATCAAATCGTGCAAAATGAAATACCTTTTCAATAGATTGGTTTTCCATCAAAGATTGCAATATTGGAGCTTTTTTTTGATTCCTCTCAATTCTTATACAAGCAACGTTATCTGAGTCGTCACAAATTTGAACAAGACATAACCTATCCCGCCCATGTATCAGCCCCATTGCTTCAGTATCTATAGCTAATGCAGATTTGTGATTAAACATCCTGCCACACTCCTCACTAAGATCATGGTCAAAAATATTAAAAGATTTGGGTGGGGTAGGTGATAGAGCCATAGTTAAGTGAATAAATTAAAGTTAGAAGTTGGATTTTGGAAAAATCTTTTTCCTAATGCAGAAACCTATTTAAAATTAAATTGTAGAGCAACTTTTTTCTTATTAGTGAGAGGTTCATTTACTTATGAAAGAAATGGTTCTTAAAACTTGATAAAAGTCATTTAAACAGTCTTATTTTTAATACTCCCCTCCCATCCATTTTTAAAAGACTTTCCAGTTACTTAATTTCTTGTAAATGCCTGTTTCAAACCCCTCCGTTTTAATTCTGACTATCCTCCTAGCAATTGGGTTGGCGTTTTTTCTTCGTGCTGCCAGTAAAGATAGGACAACGGTTGTAGATGTTAATTCTTCTTTGCCTCCTATTGAAGTTTTAACTGGAATTAGTAATTGGCTTGAAGAAAGAGGATGGCGAAGAGAAGGAGGTGATATTGACCGAAAAGTTCTTCGCTTTTATGGAAATGTTTTGTATAGCCCTTTATTAGTGATTTTTCTGTCCGTTTTATGTGCATTAGGTGGTGGTTGTTTAGGTTTAGTCATTTGTCAACTCTCTCCAAATTTGGCTTGGTGGCCATTGTTGCTGATTTCTTTAGGGCCACTGGCTGGATTATTTTATAGACAACGTGCTTTTCGAAAGGAATTTTTAGAACTTCAGTTAATTAGTGCTTCAGAAGATTCATCCAGCGTTTTGCGTTTGCGAGCACATCGCGACGAATTAATCGCTATCGAATTAGAGCTTGGGGCCACACTTGATTTGAAAAGTGATGGATCTTTAGTTTCCTCACCAATTTGAAAAATTAATGAACTTAAGAATACCTTTTTTTAGAAGATCATTTTTATTCACAACCTTTTGCATTGGAATCTTTTTTTACTTTCATCCCTTAGGAGAAGAAATCACATTAGAACAAGAAACTATTAATTTAGATCTTGGACAAAAATTCCCTCCAAAGAGCCTGTGGATTGGTAATAAGGTCATCTCACCTTCTATACCTATTCTTATATTGGCTGGACATGCCGATTCACAAGCCATTGAAGGTGCAGGCACTTCTGGTGAAGCTGTTGACTTGCAAGGTTTACCAGCAATGGATAATCGCATGACAGATGAGCTTTTTTGGAATTTGAAAGTATGTAATGCTGTAGTTCGCTTAGGGAAGAAAAAAGGATTGAAAATAAGTTTTTATGATCCAGGGATTCGAACAATTCTAGATTCAAATGATAAACGAACAAATTGGTCACAAGGAGCTAGACATGCAATAAAAGGAGGTTATTCGCTTGAAATTCATTTTGACGCTTATGGTGAATATGGTTTTGGCTCTGGTCTAATTCCTCCTTTTTCTTCGCATTTGAATAATGTAGACGAATCATTAGCAAGAAGTTTTGGCCGTTATCCTCTATTTTTTCGAGGAGTTCTTGGTGGTCCTAGAAGGCAGATCAGATTGCTTGAGATAGGGAAATTAGAAGGTCCTTTAGAAATGGCGTTGCGAAATATCAATACACGAGAAAAAACTATTGAAGCAATAGCTAATAAGATTATTGAAGCAATTTCCTTTGGCTTGACTAACAAAGATTTATTTAATCAAGAGCATTCAAAGGACGGCATTTTTCTTCTAAAGTCCTATCAGAAAACCAGTCTTGAGGTTTAGTAAAAACATCCGTTAATAGTTCCTCTCGTGATCCATTTTCAGCTGTGTAGCCGTATTCCCATCTAGCAAGAGGTGGAAGAGACATTAAGATTGACTCTGTTCTTCCATTTGTTTGAAGTCCAAAAATTGTTCCTCTATCCCATACCAGATTAAATTCAACATAACGGCCGCGGCGATAAAGCTGAAACTCTCTTTGAGGGTTCCCATAAGATTGATTTTGACGCTTTTCGATGATTGGGAGATAAGAGGGTAAGAATGCTTTGCCACAGGATTTCGCGAGGTTGAACAACTCATCCCATGTCATTTGGTGCTTTCCAAGTTTGTTGGAAATATTGGCAGCAGGGCCTTGCGGGTTTTGCCCTTTATAAAGTTTTCCTGAGCCATCTTGGTAGTCGAAGAAAATGCCACCAACTCCTCTAGATTCATTTCTATGCTTCAGAAAGAAATATTCATCGCACCAAGGTTTAAACACTTTATGCAACTGAGGATTTATTGAATCACATGCTTTTTGATGCTCTTTGTGGAAATGTCTTGTGTCACTTAGATATGGATAGTACGGAGTAAGGTCAGCTCCCCCTCCAAACCACCAAACAGGTCCTGCTTCGAAATATCGATAATTAAGGTGGACGGTTGGTATATAAGGATTTCTAGGATGCAGAACCATCGATGTCCCCGTTGCAAACCAAGAATGACCTTTCGCTTCTGGCCTTTGATTAAGAATGGAAGGTGGTAGCTCTTCGCCGTGTACTTCTGAAAAGTTCACACCTGCTTGTTCAAATACCCTCCCTTCACGCATTACTCTTGATCTTCCTCCTCCTCCTTCTGGGCGATCCCATGATTCCTCTTGAAAAATACCTTCCTTATCTATGTTTTCAAGGTTATTGCAGATTTCATCCTGAAGACTTAGCACAAGCTGCTTGGCTTTCTTTCTAGAGTTTTCAGGTGACTGTGGAAAATGCTCCAATGACACTTAATTTATATCCATATTTTGTTCTTAAGGCTAGGACATGGGTATGCCTTTTAGGATTAATCAATTAAGATTGCAATTATGACGACTGTCGAGGAGGCACTTAAAGCTCTTTCTTTAATCAAAGACTCTGGAAGTGGAAAATCCTTGGTTCAACTTGGTTGGATTGATCAAGTAAGGGTTGAACCACCTAGAGTAACCCTTAGGCTTAATTTGCCAAATTTTGCTCATAGCCAAAGAGATCGCATAGCGCAAGAAGCTAAAAATTTACTTGAAAAATTTCAGGATATCCAGCAAGTTCAAATTGAATTGGCGAATTCAGCGACTCCAGAGAAAGGATCAATTGGTAATGCTGGTCATGGGCAGACTCAACCACTTCAAGCAATTAATGGGGTTAAAAATGTTATTGCAGTTACAAGTGGCAAAGGAGGAGTAGGCAAAAGTACAGTAGCTGTAAATCTGGCATGTGCTCTAGCTCAAGATGGTTTCCGAGTTGGATTGCTTGATGCTGATATTTATGGACCAAATACACCCACAATGTTGGGAGTTTCTGAAAAGACCCCTGAAGTTTTTGGACAAGGCGCGGATCAAAAAATTATTCCAATTGAAAGTTACGGAATAGCGATGGTTTCTATGGGGTTTCTTATTGAGGAAGATCAACCAGTTATTTGGAGAGGGCCAATGCTTAATGGAATTATTAGACAATTTCTTTATCAAGCTTCTTGGGGCGAGAGAGACTTCTTGATAGTAGACATGCCTCCTGGGACTGGGGATGCACAGCTTTCCTTGGCTCAAGCAGTTCCTATTACTGGTGTTTTAATAATAACGACTCCGCAAAAAGTTTCTTTGCAAGATTCACGGAGAGGGTTGGCAATGTTTAGGCAAATGGACATACCAATTCTTGGTGTAATTGAAAACATGACTTTTTTTATTACACCTGACCTTCCCGAAAGACAATATCCTTTATTTGGGTTTGGAGGTGGTAAGCAACTTGCTCAAGAAAATGCAGTACCACTTTTAGCTCAAATTCCTCTGGAAATTCCTGTTTTAGAAGGCGGTAATAAAGGCTTGCCAATAGTTCAAAGCCATCCTGATTCTTTAAGTGCAAAAGAATTTAAACGCCTTGCAAATTTAGTTTTGGAAAGTGTTAACTAAAAATTCTAGAAATGCCTCAGCCTATCCCTTTTAGTCAGAAAAAAAGCTCTTATAGAAGGTTTGGTTTTCTGTTGAAAAATTTAAAGGATGTTGAATTGGTTTTATGGTTTGTACCATTAAGTTTGGTTTTTCTATCAGGATTATTAATTGCTAGTACTCAAAGACAAGCTAATTATGCTGATTGGTATCAACATTGGATTACAGCTGGTGCTGGAATAATATTAGCTTTGGCTTTAGCTCAGTTGCCTATTGAACGGTTACGTTTATTTCTGGTCCCTTTATATTTGTCAACAATCTCGGCTCTTTTTGCAGTTAAAATTATAGGAACAACTGCTCTAGGTGCTCAGCGTTGGTTAACTATAGGTGGCCTAAATGTACAACCTTCAGAGATTGCAAAGTTAACTTTAATAATTACTTTGGCAGCATTACTCGAACGTCAGAAATTCAATTCACCAATACAATTGTTTAAGCCTTTTCTCTTAATATCTTTGCCTTGGTTTTTGGTCTTTATACAACCTGACTTGGGCACTTCACTTGTTTTTGGTGCTGTTTTATTTACAATGCTTTATTGGTCAGGAATGCCATTGGAATGGGCTATCATTGTTTTATCAGTGATAGTTACTGCAGTTATATCTGCGATATTCCCTTTTTTACTTTTTATTTGGATACCTTTTATTGGATTCTTGGCTTATCGTTCATTGCCAAATAAAAATACTTTTGCATGTGTAACAATGGCATTACACTCCTTCATCGCAGCTTCTACTCCATGGTTATGGAATCATGGTTTAAAGGAGTATCAAAGAGATAGGTTAATTCTATTTTTAGAACCTTCAAAAGACCCTCTTGGAGGTGGTTATCATTTAATACAAAGTAAAATAGGTATTGGTTCAGGAGGTCTTATTGGGAGTGGCTTATTTCAAGGCCAATTAACAAAATTACGTTTTATTCCTGAACAGCATACTGATTTTATCTTTAGTGCATTAGGGGAAGAATTAGGTTTTGTAGGAACAATAATTGTAATTATGTTTTTCTTAGTTTTTGTGCTTAGAATTTTAAATATTGCTAGGGAAGCAAGTGGTGATTTTGAATCTTTAGTAGTCATAGGCATTGGTTCAATGTTTATGTTTCAAGTTGTTGTTAATATTTTTATGACTATTGGCCTTGGTCCAATCACTGGCATTCCTTTGCCTTTCATGAGCTATGGAAGAACGGCCTTATTAGTTAATTTCTTTGCCTTAGGCTTATGTTTATCAGCGGCTCGTAGAGGAAGATCATTTAACAAAAATTGGTGACTAATCTAATTACAATTAGTTCTATTCAGCGACGTATGGCTGAAGGAGTTCCTATAGGCAGGGTGGATGAGCAAATTGTCAGAAGATTATGGTGGGCTGCTTTAGATACTTTGCAAGATGAGATTCTCCTCAAGATGGATTTAAGCAGAGGATTATGGATTGCTGCACCTTTGCCAGCTCTTTACGAACCTAGATTGCTTGAACGCTTAGATGGTTGGGTCTGGACCCCTGACGAATTGTCAAGCTTTAATTTCCCAAATGCTGGATTGCTGCCTCCTTCTAGGACAAGGTCAATTCATCAAAAAAGTAATTTTCATAATTCTAATTTTAATAGATTCCCTTTACGTGAAGAAGATGGCTATGACCCTCTTTTGATAATTATCACTCCTGAAGTACAGGTTGCAATTGCACTCGAAGGAAAACCTGGTGAGCGCAATTTGATTATGAGAAGTGATCCAGAAACATTTAAGGACTTATTGAATATGTTGGACCTCAGGCTTAAGAGTGAAAACTCACAACAAGCAGTAGAGCTTCGTGAAGCATTGGCTGCTTTGGGTCAATTAAGGGCTAATGAAGATCTTTCTAAGATATTTTGGCCTCTTCTTGCATCCAGAATGGCTGGACTTGGTCCAAGTTTAAATATTCAAACCCTGCCAGATAATGAAAGTATTAATGAGTTTAAAAATGAAAGCAATGGAGAAATTTTACTTTTAGAAGCTCTTACTCATGAAGTTCGCACGCCTTTAGCAACTATTAGAACACTTATAAGATCTATTTTGCGAAGGAAAGATCTTTCTCAAGTTGTAATTTCTAGGCTTAAGCAAATTGATACTGAATGTACTGAGCAAATAGATAGATTTGGCTTGATTTTTAATGCTGTAGAGCTTGAAATAAGCGAAAAAAAGAATTCAGGTTTGGCAAGTACTGATTTAGGGAATATGCTTGAGATTCTTTATCCAGTTTGGAATAAACAGCTGGAACGAAGAGGTTTAAAGCTTGAGTTAGATATAACCTCAGATTTACCTCATGTGTTGAGTGACCCTGAACGGTTGGAATTAATGCTGGGAGGACTTATAGATAGGAATTCACGAGGTTTGCAACCAGGAGGAACACTTTTTTTAACTTTGAGGCCAGCAGGTCAGCGACTTAAACTACAAATCATCTGGAATTCCCCTAATTCCATTGAAGGTCAAAATGCTAATGGATCTGAAAATAATTCAGATCTTGGAACTGTATTGAGTTGGAATCCAAGTACCGGCAGTTTGCAATTGACTCAAGCAGCTACGCAACGATTATTGGCTAGTCTAGGTGGACGTTTAACTAGAAGAAGAGATCGAGGCCTTACTATTTTTTTTCCAATAGCAGAAACAAAATCAGGTGCTTAATGTTGACACGTGTGAAGGTTCTTCTATCTAAGTAGCAAAAGGTACAAAGGTTAGTGCTACTTTCGACTTGTAATTGAATGCCTAGTTGCAAAGACAGCAATGACAGAAGCTTTGAAAGGCAGTCTTCCTCAAAGCATCGGTAGTACCGGTGGTTTACTTAATTCTTCTGAAACTGAAGAAAAATACGCGATAACCTGGAGCAGTAAGAAGTCTCAGGCCTTCGAACTGCCTACAGGTGGTGCAGCAGTTATGAATGAAGGCGAAAATCTGATGTATTTCGCTCGCAAGGAACAATGCTTGGCTTTGGGAACACAATTAAGGTCCTTTAAGCCAAGGATTGAGGATTTCAAGATTTATAGAGTCTTCCCTGGTGGAGATACAGAATTTTTGCATCCTAAGGATGGAGTTTTCCCTGAAAAAGTAAATGAAGGGCGCAATATTGTTAACCACAACCCTCGCAGAATTGGAGAAAACCCTAATCCCGCAAGTATTAAATTCTCTGGTAAAAAGACCTACGAGTAACTTTTATATCTGAATATATTTTGACTAAATTTCCTTTGCATGCCTATAGGCTGCGATGATGCGTAAATGCATGTTTCTGATCGTGATTCTTTTTTAGATGCAGCTTCTAGAGGTTTAACTTTCATTCCACTTGTAAATAGTTGGCCAGCTGATCTCGAAACACCACTCTCAACGTGGTTAAAGATATCCAATGGAAAGCCCCCAGGAGTTTTACTTGAATCTGTTGAGGGAGGGGAAACTCTTGGAAGGTGGAGTGTTGTGGCGTCGGACCCCCTTTGGGTGGCTACAGCTAAAGGGGATTCTTTAATTCGTAGATGGCGAGACGGAAGCTCCGATGAATTGCTTGGGAATCCATTTGACCTGTTAAGACAATTGCTCAAGCCATATCGTTCAGAAACTATTCCAGGAATACCTTGTTTGGGCCAGTTATATGGTGTATGGGGTTATGAATTGATTCATTGGATAGAGCCAACAGTACCTGTATACTCCCGAGATGCAGAAAACCCACCAGATGGCGTGTGGATGTTCATGGATAGAGTCTTAATCTTTGATCAAGTAAAACGTCTTATTAATGCAGTCTCTTATGGAGACTTGACATTAAATAACTCGCCGAAAAAAGCCTATGAAATCGCATTTAAAAGAAGTCAAGAATTAGAAACTCTTTTAGCAAAGCCACTCCCACCAATTAAACCTCTGCGCTGGACTTCAAAAACTGATATCCCACAACAGGTTCAAAGTAATACGACTCAGGCTGCATTTGAAGAAGCAGTTAATTCTGCGAAGAGATATATAAAACAAGGGGATATCTTTCAAATCGTATTAAGCCAAAAATTAACTGCATCAGTTTCTAATGACCCCTTTGAAATTTACCGAAGCTTGAGAATGGTCAACCCTTCGCCATTTATGTCTTTTTTTGATTTTGGTGATTGGCAGTTAATTGGATCAAGTCCTGAGGTTATGGTGCAAGCAATTCCAGATGCTGAGGGGATAAAGGCAAGTCTAAGGCCAATAGCTGGTACTAGACCTAGGGGAATTGATTCCAATGAAGATGCATCTTTGGAACTTGAATTATTGTCAGATCCCAAGGAAATAGCTGAACATGTAATGTTGGTAGATTTAGGCCGTAATGATTTAGGACGTGTTTGTCTGACTGGAACTGTTTCCGTAAAAGAGTTAATGGTAATAGAAAAATATTCTCATGTGATGCATATAGTTAGTTCAGTTGAGGGCAGGTTAGATCAAAGTAAGGATGTCTGGGACCTGTTAATGGCTTCATTTCCTGCCGGGACTGTTTCTGGAGCTCCTAAAATTAGGGCAATGCAATTAATAAATGAATTAGAGAATCACCATAGAGGTCCTTATTCAGGTGTATATGGATCCATGGATTTAAATGGTGCTTTGAATACTGCAATTACCATTCGAACAATGGTTGTATCAGCACAAACTAAAGAAACTTATAATGTTCAGGTTCAAGCTGGTGCAGGTATTGTTGCAGATTCGATACCTTCTAATGAATTCCAAGAAACTATCAATAAAGCAAAAGGAATGCTTACTGCATTAAGCTGTCTTCAACAGTTAGATTCATGAATAGCTTATTACTAAAGGGCTTTGAAGTTGAACTCTTTACTGGACTTTTGACAGGAGAGAATGTTGGGGTTTCTGACTCAGTTACAAAAGAGTTCCCAGATTTTGTGAAAGAGCCTGACAAACGAAACCTTGAGTACATAACTAAACCTGAATTGGAATATACAAATCTAAAGGAATCTCTTCTGGCACCTAGAAGGAAATTAAGAAAATGGTTGTCTAATTATGGATTAACTATTTTGCCTGGAAGTACATTGTCTTTAGGAAATACTGAACAATTTGAAAGATCGGATTCGTTTAATGATTACCATGATTTTATAGAAAGAAGTTATGGTACAAATGTAGTTACAGCAAGTGTTCATATCAATTTAGGTATTGAAGACTTAGCTTCTCTTTTCGCTGCACTTAGATTAGTACGTTGTGAGGCGGCCTTGTTTTTATCCCTTAGTGCGAGCTCTCCTTTTTTAGATGGCAAAATGACAGGTTTTCATTCTCAAAGATGGATTCAATTCCCAAGGACTCCAAAAGATGTTCCTTTATTTATTAACCATGCTCAATATGTAAGTTGGATCGAACAACAGCTTGCAGAAGGCGCTATGCATAATGAAAGACATTTATGGACTTCTGCAAGAGCCAATGGACCAGATCGCCCCTATAAATTGAATCGTCTGGAACTTCGTATTTGTGATCTAATTACTGATTGCGAATTACTTTTAGCAGTAACTACTTTGCTTGAATTAAGAGTCTTGAGTCTCTTAAATAATCCAAGTAAATTAGACCCCCAAGAAGTAAGTAGTTTATCGCTTAGTGAGCTATCTAAAATAATTGATATGAATGAAGAGTTGGCCGCAAAATCTAGTCTGGACTCAACTTTAATCAATTGGGTAGATGGCGAGAAGATTTCTTGCCGCCAATGGATAGTCAATTTGCTAGAAAATGTGACGCCCTTAGCCAAGGATATGGGTCTTTTGCATCAACTTAACCCTATTCATGAAATATTAGAAAAGGGAAATCAGTCAATGAAATGGGTAAGTGGTCATTCAAATGGTGTTCCAGTGCATGTTCTTTTAAAAGAGACTATTGATGAAATGGAGAATGAGGAAAGTTTGCCTTACAAACCATCAGCCACATTGGGATGACTATGTCACGATCAGAATTAGAAAATTTATCTTCTAAACGAAAAGTATCTGCAGAAGCAGATAGTCAAGTTGGATTTGAAAGCCGCTCTATAAATTTGTTGCAAGAGAGATTGACTTTAGTTGAAGATCTTTGGCAGACCGTTTTACGTAGTGAATGTCCTGTCGAGCAAATTCAACGTATACTTCGCCTTAAAGAATTAAGCAACCCTATTCTCTCGTCTGCCAACGAGCCCAAAAGTCAAGTTACTGAAATTGTTTTATTAATTGAGCAGATGGACTTGGCTGAAGCGATTTCAGCGGCCCGAGCGTTTTCTTTGTATTTTCAATTGGTCAACATCCTGGAGCAAAGAATTGAGGAAGATAGCTATTTAGAAAGCATTAGTAGTTTTCAAGGAGACATTTCTGATTCTGAAATAGATCCTTTTGCTCCACCTTTGGCAAGCC
Source organism: Prochlorococcus sp. AG-402-G22 (assembly GCA_003217035.1). Taxonomy (GTDB): domain Bacteria; phylum Cyanobacteriota; class Cyanobacteriia; order PCC-6307; family Cyanobiaceae; genus Prochlorococcus_D. Next base: position 18,446 of record QCHV01000007.1, on the reverse strand, counting down.
AAACATCGCCAGCAACATTTAGACAATTATTTGAACGCTTAAAACGCCTTAATGTTCCTCCAGCTCAATTAGAAGAGCTACTTAGAGAGATAGATATCCGTCTGGTTTTTACGGCCCATCCCACAGAAATAGTTAGGCATACCGTTCGCCATAAGCAACGAAAGGTTGCCAATTTGCTGCAAAGACTGCAATCTGAAATGACAATTTCGCCTTCTGAAAAAGATAGTCTCAGATTGCAACTAGAAGAAGAGATAAGACTTTGGTGGCGTACTGATGAGTTGCATCAGTTTAAACCAACAGTTTTAGATGAAGTTGATTATGCACTTCATTATTTTCAACAGGTTCTATTCGATGCTATGCCCCAGCTTCGACGTCGAATAAACTCAGCGCTATTAGAAAGTTATCCCGATGTGGAAGTTCCAAGAGAAGCATTTTGTACATTTGGGTCTTGGGTCGGCTCAGATCGCGATGGGAACCCTTCTGTCACTCCTGAAATCACTTGGAGAGCAGCTTGCTACCAGCGACAATTGATGTTGGAGAGATATGTTAGGTCAGTTCAAGAAATTAGGGACCAATTAAGCATTTCCATGCAATGGAGTCAGGTCAGCTCTCCATTATTAGAGTCTTTGGAAATGGATAGAGTTCGATTCCCTGAGGTCTATGAGGAACGAGCAGCTAGATATAGGCTTGAACCATATCGATTAAAGCTAAGTTATATTTTGCAACGTCTGAAGTTAACTCATCAACGTAATCAAGAACTGGCTGATGCGGGATGGAAAACAGTACCAGAAGCTATTAACTCTTTAAGTTATTCAGGCCAACCTTTTGAAGATCTATATTATTGCTCGATAGCTGAATTTAGAAGTGATTTAGAACTTATTCGCAATAGCTTGGTCGCAACAGAACTTAGTTGTGAATCATTAGATACTTTATTGACTCAGGTTCATATTTTCGGATTTTCTTTGGCAAGTCTAGATATTCGCCAAGAAAGTCTTCGTCATAGCGATGCTTTAGATGAGTTGACTAGATATCTTGACTTGCCAATTCCCTACCAGGAAATGACAGAGGATGAAAAAGTAAGCTGGTTACAGAAAGAATTACAAACGCGTAGACCATTGATTCCTGCTTCTGTTGAATGGTCGAGTAATACAGAAGAAACAATTTCCGTTTTTCGGATGCTTCATCGCTTGCAAGAGGAGTTTGGTAGTCGTATCTGCAGATCGTATGTAATTTCAATGAGTCATTCTGTTTCTGATCTGTTAGAAGTTCTTTTGCTCGCTAAAGAAGCAGGTTTAGTAGACATATCTTCAGGTTCTTCTGACTTGTTGGTAGTTCCTCTATTTGAGACTGTTGAGGACTTGCAGCGAGCACCTACAGTGATGGAGGAATTGTTTAATTCAAATTACTATCTAGGCTTGTTACCTCGTGTTGGAGAAAAGCTTCAGCCATTGCAGGAGCTTATGCTTGGTTACTCAGATAGCAATAAAGACTCTGGCTTTTTATCTAGTAATTGGGAAATTCATCAGGCTCAAATTGCTCTTCAGAACCTTGCTAGCCAACATGGGGTATCCTTACGTTTATTTCATGGTCGTGGAGGATCTGTTGGTAGAGGTGGAGGGCCTGCTTATCAAGCAATACTTGCTCAACCAAGTGGGACTTTAAAAGGAAGAATTAAAATTACTGAACAGGGAGAGGTGCTTGCTTCAAAATATAGTTTGCCTGAACTAGCACTCTATAATTTGGAAACAGTTACTACAGCTGTTCTCCAAAACAGTTTGGTGACTAATCAATTGGATGCAACGCCTATTTGGAATGAATTGATGGCGAGACTGGCAGCTCGTTCGAGACAGCATTATCGAGCTTTAGTGCATGATAATCCTGAACTTGTAGCTTTCTTTCAGGAAGTAACTCCTATTGAAGAAATCAGTAAATTACAAATTTCTAGTCGCCCTACTCGTAGGAAGTCTGGCAACAAGCAATTGTCGAGTCTCAGAGCAATCCCATGGGTTTTTGGATGGACTCAAAGCAGGTTCCTTTTGCCAAGTTGGTTTGGTGTAGGAACTGCTTTGGCTGCTGAACTGGAGTCAGACTCTGCTCAAATTGAGTTGCTAAGAATGTTGCATCAGCGGTGGCCGTTTTTTCGAATGCTTATTTCTAAAGTAGAGATGACTCTTTCTAAAGTAGACTTAGAAGTAGCTAATCATTATGTTGTTAGCCTTGGAAGTCCTAAAAATAAAGATGCATTTAAACAGATTTTTTCAATAATTTTTGATGAATATCATCTAACAAAACAATTGATTTTAGAAATTACAGGAAAATCAAAGCTTCTCAGTGCAGACCCTGCTTTGCAATCATCAGTGGAGCTTAGGAATCGCACAATAGTTCCCCTGGGATTTCTTCAGGTTGCTTTACTTCGGCGATTAAGAGATCAAAACCGCCAACCACCTGTTAGTGAATCTGTTTTGAATGAAGGAGATGTGGCTCGTACTTATAGCCGTAGTGAATTATTAAGAGGCGCATTATTAACTATCAATGGCATTGCTGCGGGAATGCGCAATACAGGTTAAAACTTGATTCCTTTTCAAAATTCAAAAATACCAAAATTACCTAAGGGCTTTGTCTTGGAGACAAAAGAACCACCATCTCCGGATGCATTAAATCGTCTTCTCTCAAGCTGCTATGGGGAAACTCATCCTTCAAAGAAATTGTCCTTGGCTTTAAGAAATAGTTTTTGTAATACAAGCCTTAAAGAAGAAAAGACAGAAAAACTTGTTGGTTTTGTTCGTATAACTAGTGATAAAGGTTTGAATGCAAACCTTTGGGACCTTGCCGCTGAGCCTGGAGGTTTTCAAAAGCAATTTTTGGCAGTATTAGTGCATCATTCACTTGCAATTATTAAGCAACACTTACCTGGATGTAGTGTTTCATTAGCAGCCCCGATAATCGCTATTGATGGTTTGCGATCACAAGGGTTTTTATTAGATCCGAATGGAATTCGTGTAATGGCTTATAGGCTTCGCTAGCTTTTTCAAAGTTACGAGCATGGAGGGACTCGAACCCCCGACTCTCAGAACCGGAATCTGATGCTCTATCCAGCTGAGCTACATGCCCATATTGGCATTATGCCGTTATATGAGACTTGGTCTTTAAAGCCTCATTGAAGCTACCTTAGCTAAAGGTCGCCTAAGAAAGATTAGTCTCCATCACCTACAACTAAATTGTTTCCGTAATTACAGGCGGTTTGAGCTCGAGTTGACTAAAAAAAGACTTCTAGTTATTGGATCAAATGGCATTGGCAAATCAAACCTTCTTGAATCTGTCGAATTACTAGGCAGTCTTCGATCTCATCGATCAAGCAGTGATCAAGATTTAATTTATTGGGATGAAAAGAGTGCTTTTTTGAAGGCGATTACATCTGATAAAGATCAGATTGAATTAGAACTAAGAAGAAAGGGCGGGCGAAAAGCATATAAAAATGAAAAAATTGTAACTCGACAAATAGATTTAATAGGCCCATTAAGATGTGTTGGATTTAGTGCGCTTGACCTACTTTTGGTAAGAGGAGAGCCCTCTTTAAGAAGGCACTGGCTTGATAGAGTTGTTCTTCAATTAGAGCCAATTTATTCGGATTTAATTAGTAGGTTTGCCAGATTATTACGTCAAAGGAATCAACTTTGGAGGCGCTGGCAAGATAACGCTGATGAAGATTTTGAAGCGTTATTAGATGCTTTTGATGTTCAAATGGCTTTAGTCAGCACTAGGATCCATCGTCGCAGGATGAGGGCCTTATCTAGGTTGCAACCTCTTGCAGATGCTTGGCAAAAAAGACTTAGTAAAGATGCTGAAGGTTTAAAGCTCCATTATGTGCCAGGTGCATTTTTAGAGGAAGGCGAAGAAGAATTAAGGTTTCGTTTATCTATTGAGAAACAACTTTTTAGTCAAAGAGTCGAAGAGCGGAGATTGGGTAGTTGCAAAATTGGCCCTCATCGAGATGAGATTGAGTTTTTACTTAATGGAGTTTCTGCTAGGAGGTTTGGATCAGCTGGTCAACAAAGGACGATCGTTTTGTCTTTGAAGCTGGCTGAATTAGAACTTGTAGGAGAAATTTTTGGGGAGAATCCCATACTTCTTTTAGATGATGTTTTGGCTGAGCTTGACCCAATAAGACAATTATTGCTTCTTGAGGCAGTTGGACATAAGCACCAGTGTTTAATTAGTGCAACTCATTTGGAAGCATTTGAGGGAGATTGGAAGGCTGATTCTCAAATTCTTGAATTATGAAATCAAGATGTATGGCAATGATTCAGCTAAGCTGTGAGACTATTTCTAAGAGTAGATGGAACCAATTTTTTCTTTTTTACATCCAAATCCTGGATGGATTAACTCTGACAACCAGGTGCGCTCTTCTAGTGAAAAATATAGTTCTCAAAGAATGGTTGGAAAACATTGCATTCTCGAACTCTATGAATGTGATTCGCCCAAACTTAATGATGAAGCTTTTATCAGAACAATAATTACAATTGCGTCAAAAGTTTCTGGTGCCAATCTTCTTAATCTTATTACCCATAAATTTGCCCCTCAAGGAGTAACAGCATTAGCTCTATTAGCTGAATCTCATATTTCTGTTCATACTTGGCCTGAAAGTCGATATGCTGCTATTGATGTTTTTACTTGCGGAGATCACACTATGCCTGAAAGGGCTTGTGAGCTTCTTCGCAAAGAATTGCAAGCGACAAATTACTCTTTAAAAACTTTAAGTCGCGACACTCCTGTCATAAAGAGCCATCGCCATTAGATGTGGGGAGCAACTTCATTGTTTAAGACACCTTTATAAATAATCCAGTAATTACTTTTCTTTTTCTCTATTTAGTTTTCCACTAATTAGTCCTTCGAGGTCAACACTGATTGAACTAAATCCAATAGATAAGAAGAAGTCTACAATTTCTTCTCTTTGAATTGTTGTGAGTAAATCGTGTATGCGGTCTACAGGTAGTTCAAGCTTCGCACCAAATCCTTGAATACGTACCCGAACTTCTGGAAATCCATTGTCAATCAGCCATTTTTCAGCTAGAGCTACTTGATTGAGACGTAAAGAAGTAATCGACTCACCATAAGGAAAACGAGATGCCAAGCAAGGTTGAGATGGTTTATCCCACCAAGGGAAGCCAAGGGCTTTAGAAATAGCTCTAATGGTTGACTTTTGAATTTTATTTTCTGCAAGTGGCGACCTAACTCCTGCTATACGAGCTGCATCAATGCCAGGTCTATGGTCGCTAAGATCGTCAAAATTCACTCCATCAATTACTTGAGCATTTGGGAAATGGTCTGCAATCTTTGCAAGATGTTTATGCAGTTCTTGTTTACAAGCAAAACATCTATCTGATGGGTTTTGGCTGTAATTCGGATTTTCCAACTCCTTTGTTAGGCATTCTTGATGTCGGATCCCAATCCAATGAGCTTGTTGTTTTGCTTCCTTACGAAGATAAGGGGCCAGTGAATCTGAGACGCCTGTGATAGCAATTGCATTTTCACCGAGTTGTTCTTGGGAAATTGCAGCAATTAGTGAACTATCTACTCCACCAGAATAAGCAACACAAACTTTCCCTATTTTCTTAATAGTGGATCTAAGAAGCTCTAATTGGTGCAACTTAGCTTCACTCAGGGGTTCTTGGAGTTTTAAAACCATTTTTTCAGCATCCCCTTGAAGACTATCTTCATTGTTGGATCTGGTTAAGCTCTATTTGAAGTGACATTCTTGAATGGACTCAAAACAGGAAGAAGCTAAAACGATCAAAAACAACATTCAGTCTCAAAAGGCTGGACGCACAAAGCGTATTGGAATCGTTACTGCAACTGATAGCAAAGAACGCAGTCATGGGCAATTACATATTTATGACGGAGATGGTAAGGGAAAAAGTCAGGCAGCATTAGGAGTTGTTTTGCGAACAATAGGACTAGGAATTTGTGAACAACGTAGAACAAGAGTACTTTTACTTCGCTTTTTAAAAGGACCTGGAAGGGAATACGATGAAGATTCTGCAATTGAAGCTTTACAGCAGGGATTTCCACATTTAATAGATCAAGTTCGGACTGGCAGGGCGGATTATTTTACAGCGCAGGAGGCCACCAAGTTTGACGAGAGTGAGGCTCGAAGAGGGTGGGATATTGCAAAAGGAGCTATTGCAAGCGCACTTTATTCAGTAGTTGTATTAGATGAATTGAATCCTGTGTTGGAACTTGGTTTACTCCCTTTAGATGACGTGGTTAAAACACTGGCTTCAAGACCAGATGGCATGGAGATAATAGTTACTGGACGTGCTGCTCCAACTGATCTTATTGATATTGCAGAATTGCATTCAGAAATGCGAGCACATCGTCGCTTAGATGCAGAGAATCAATCCTTTACTAAGAACAATAGCTTAGGAGGAATAGAAATTTATACTGGTGAAGGAAAGGGTAAATCTACTAGTGCATTAGGCAAAGCCTTGCAGGCTATAGGCCGAGGTATCAGTCAAGATAAAAGTCATCGCGTTTTAATTTTGCAATGGTTGAAGGGAGGTAGTGGTTACACTGAAGATGCAGCCATAGCGGCTCTCCGAGAAAGTTATCCCCATTTGGTTGATCATTTACGTTCAGGAAGAGATGCGATTGTTTGGCGAGGTCAACAACAGCCAGTGGATTATGTGGAAGCAGAGCGAGCTTGGGAAATAGCTAGGGCTGCTATTGCCAGTGGCCTTTATAAAACTGTCATTCTTGATGAATTAAACCCTACTGTGGACCTTGAGCTCCTGCCCGTGGAGACAATTGTGGAGACTTTGCTACGTAAACCTGCAGAAACTGAAGTTATTATTACTGGTCGATGTAAAAATCACCCTTCTTATTTTGATCTTGCGAGTGTTCATTCAGAAATGGTTTGCCATAAACATTACGCTGAGCAAGGGGTTAATCTTAAGCGGGGAGTCGATTATTAAATAATTCAACTAAGGTTGGTACATAATCTTCACTCTTTATTCCATGCATTAATACCACCCTTTAAATTAATTGCATCAATGCCATATTCCTTTAATTTAATTATCGCTTTGTGAGACCTTTTCCCAGTTTTGCAATGAATATATAAACTTTTAGCTCTAGATAGCTCCCTTATTTTTTCAATATTTTCTTTTTCTTCTATATTTTGCAATGGTATTAAAATGGAACCTTCAATCGAATTTTCATGATACTCTCTTTCACTTCTTACATCTAGCAAAATATTTTTGCTCGGTTGACTTTTGATTAAATCTTTCAATTCGCTTGGTGTTATGCTAGACACTGAGACTTTCTTGGAAAAGTTTTTAGAAGAACAAAACTCCTCATAGTTAATTAAAGATTTAATTTTCTTCCTTGTTTTACTTTTTTTTAAATTTAATTCTTTGAACTTCATATTTAAACCATCAAAAACTAATATTCGCCCATTTAGTGTGGAGCCTATGCCAGTAACTATTTTTATTACTTCGGTAGCTTGAATTATGCCAATTATCCCTGGGATGACTCCAAGTACTCCTGCTTCATTGCAAGAGGGAAGCAGTTCCATAGGAGGTGGCACTGGAACTAAGTCTCTAAAGTTTGGACTATCTTTTCCTAGATTAAATACAGACGCTTGCCCTTCAAACATTGATACTGAACCATATATATTTGGCTTTCCAAGAATTACGCAAGCATCATTTATTAAATATCTACTCTTAAAATTATCTGTACAATCACAAACTATATCATAGTTTTTAATAATTTCTAATGCATTATTGTTATTGATAGAGACTGGAAAAGCTTCAACTTTGGAATTAGGGTTGATATCCAATATTCGAGAATAAGCAGACTTAATCTTTGATTTACCAATAGACTTGCTGTCATGAATCACTTGCCTTTGTAAGTTTGACTCTTCGACAACATCATCTTCAACAATTCCAATTCTCCCAATACCAGAAGCTGCAAGATAAAGAAGTACCGGAGAACCAAGTCCGCCACAACCTATACATAAAACTGAGCTATTTTTAAGTTTTTTTTGACCGGTAATCCCAATTTCTGGCAATACAATATGTCTGGAATATCTCTCAAGCTCTTTGCTACTTAAATCTGATTTTTCTTTACTTATATTTTTCATAGAATTAATTAGACTATTAAGCTATTTGTTTGGTATTTGGCAAAACCATGATCTCGGTTGATTTTATTTTGTTTGCATTGTTTATCCACCATGCACGCAGTTCTCCTGAGCCACTCACAATAACAATTAATCCAGGCGTAAAATTCAAGTCAAGGTCAACTTTTGAAGGAATTGCTCCTGAAGATGGGTGTGAGTGTGCACTGCCTAGTATAGATAAGCTTTTTGTTCGAGCCCATTTTTGTGCAAGGAGTTGCTCTCTTGGGTCAATCGTAAAACGGTTTTTTCTTGAAAGGCTTTGCTTCAGATTGGTATTTACCTCAATTTGCTTTGGGAGAAACTCAAGTTCATTTTTCCAAATATTAGAACAAGGCCAAATTAATGAAATTTCAAACAAAAAATTTTGAATTGAAGTTTTGATCTGCTTTTCATTTCCTAGTAATAAGGCGCATCCTTCTTCTGGAGAAGACGCTAATAGCCTCTTACAAAGAACACTCTGTGTATCCTCTTTGAAAGCAATGTGACTTGGCATTTTCATTGGATTTGACCTTTGTTCGGAATTTTCTCTATCAGGGTTCGGCATTATCTCTATATAGAAGTTGGCAATACAAACATTCTTTAGTTACAGTTTGCACAAATTGCTTTCCTTGAAGGCTCTATACATGACTGATGTTAGTCCTGAGTCCAATCAAGGCTCAACCCCAACCCCAACCCCTGATACACCATCTGCAGGTCCAAGCATTTCAGAAAGGGCTGGTGATGCTATGGGTAAAGCCAATGAAATACTTGGCAAAGTTGACTGGTCGCAAATGGGCAAATACGGCAAGGCCGCAGGCATTATTGCTGTAGTAATAGTCGCCCAGATTATTATCAAAGTAGTAATTGACACTATTAATTTCTTTCCAATAGTACCTGGCTTGTTAGAACTTCTTGGTGTAGTAGTAGTAGGTCAATGGAGTTGGCAAAACCTTACTACCAGCGAAAAGAGAACTGCAGTATTTGAAAAAGTACAAAATCTACGAAATGAATATTTGGGCTAGGTTTCAAATTCAAAAATAATTTAATTTGACCTATTCTTGAGTTGACTAGTTATTTTTTGAATGTATTTCATAGTTAGATTTTGGTATGAGCCGCCAAATATATTTGCATGATTAATTACGTGGTAAAGGTTGTATAAATCCTTTCTTTCTTCCCATCTCGATGGTAAGGGCCATATCTCTTCATAGCCTTTATAAAAATCATTTGTAAACCCTCCAAATAATTTTGTCATAGCAATATCCACTTCCCTATCAGCCCACCAAATTGCAGGGTCAAAAATCACACCTCTTCCAGATTTATCAATGGCTGCATTTCCACTCCACAAATCTCCATGAACTAGAGATGGAATTGAATTGCTAGTTTCTAGGAAAAGAGTTATTTGGGAAAGGAGAGCTTCGAGATTATTGAGTTTTAAACCCCATTTCTCTGCGATCTTTATTTGTGGGATTAAGCGTAAATCTACAAAACATTCACTCCAGTTTTTCCTCCACCCTTTAGGTTGAGCTCCCAATCCAATGTATCCATTTTGATCCCACCCAAAACCATTTGGGGATTGTTCTGCAGAGGTTTTGTGAATTAGAGCTAAACCTCTCCCAAGGTTAATTTCATTACCTTTTGAGAAATCCAGCCATGGCATTAGCAAGATTGAATTAGTTTCTAGTTGTTGAACTAATAATGGTTTTGGGACTAAAAGGAATGATTCCTCTGCACATTCATTAAGTTTATTTAGCCCAGAGGCTTCGAAGTTGAGCATATCAAAATTATTTCGCAGGGTTGTTTTTGCAAAGAACTTTTCACCATTGCTCAACTTCAGACACCAGGCATCATGAATACAACCTCCATTAACAGAAATCATTTCTTTTACTTTGGAACCTGATAAAGGACCTTTGGGTCCAATTATTTGTTCTAAAAGGTTGGTTTCCATTTGTTTTTTTGCAGCTCCTATATCAGGTTATGACTAATGAAAGAGTAATTGTTGTAGGAGGCGGAATAGCAGGGCTAACAGCCTCAGCCTTATTGGCTCATCAAGGGGTCGAAGTGATCCTTTTAGAATCTCATTCTCAAACAGGCGGATGTGCTGGCACCTATAAAAGAGGGAAATATGTTTTTGATGTAGGTGCGACTCAGGTGGCTGGATTAGAGAAAGGAGGTATTCATGAAAGAGTCTTTAGATATCTGCAATGGCCAAAACCTTATGCTCAGATTCTAGATCCAGGCTGTGTTGTAGATCTTGGTGATGGCTCAAGGCCAATTCAGCTTTGGCATGATCCAATCAAATGGGAAAAAGAGCGAAATGAGCAATTCCCAGAAAGTGAAAGATTTTGGTCGCTATGCAGTTTTCTGCACAAAATTAATTGGGATTTTGCAAAAAGAGATGCAATATTGCCTTTTTCCAATTTCTGGGATTTAAAACAATTCGTAAATGCATTAAAGCCTCTTAATGGCGTATCAGGTTTGTTCAGCAAATTATCAGTTGCTGATCTCCTTGTCATTTGTTCTTGTCACAAGGATCAACGACTTAAAAATTTTCTTGATTTACAGCTTCAATTGTATTCTCAAGAATCATCAGCTCGTACTGCTGCACTTTATGGGGCAACAGTGCTTCAGATGGCTCAAGCACCTCTTGGTTTATGGCATTTACAGGGCTCGATGCAAAAGTTAAGTAATGCTTTGGAATCTTGTTTGATCAGAGATGGTGCACAATTGTTGTTGAATCACAAAGTAGTCAATTTGGTTTCAGGGTCTAATTCTCAGTCTTGGGAAATAGAACTGCTAACTGACAAGGGCTCGATTTTAAAATTCAGCGCAAATGATGTGATCTTTACTCTTCCTCCTCAATGCTTGTTGACTTTAATGAAAGACGAATTGGCTTTGCAAAAGACTTATCGTAATCGACTGACTGGATTGCCTAAACCTACTGGAGCTATTGTGTTTTATGGTGCTATCGCACGTCATCATATTGGTAAGGCTTACTCAAATCATATGCAGTTATTTGTAGAGCAATTTGGGTCGTTGTTTTTTTCTATTAGTGAAGAGGGGGATGGTAGGGCTCCTCGAGGCGAGGTGACTGTAATTGTCAGTGCTTTTACAAGTGTTTCTGAGTGGAATGATTTGGATGGAAAAATTTATCAAAGGCAAAAAGCAAAAACACTAACGAGAATAATTAGTGTTATTAATTCTTTTTTAAATATTGCATCTGAGAATTGGCTGCATAAAGAATTGGCAACTCCAAGAAGCTTTGCGAAGTGGACAGGCCGCCCCCAAGGGATTGTTGGTGGGTTGGGGCAGACACCAGCAGCCTTTGGCCCGTTTGGCCTTTCAAGTAGGACTCCTTTTAAAGGACTATGGTTGTGCGGTGATTCAATATATCCAGGAGAAGGGACAGCTGGAGTTACGCAATCAGCTCTTATGGCCTGTAGGCAGTTGATGGCCAATAGAGGAGAAAACTTTACTTTGCCTCAATGATTTCTCTTAGCTTTTAAAAAACTCAGATCTAATTACTTTTGCTTGCGTAAGTTCTGTTTGAAGTTCCTCCCATTCTTTAGTTTTGATTATGCTTTTGAGCCTTTCTAGTGATAGTTGATAAGAGTTTATTGCTTCTAGTATTGATTCAGTGTTATTACAAGCCATGTTAACTCCAAGGCTGGGGTTTCCTCCTCCGACTCTGGTTGTATCTTTATAACCACTAGATGAAAGTATTCTTGCAAGCTCAAGATCATGGCCTTGGAGTCCAATTTCTTTAGTCATGTTTAGCAAAGCGGCACTTACTATCACTGGCATATGAGATATTAAAGCTACTGCTTTATCATGTGCTTTTGCATCTGCAATAACCCATTTCGAACCTAGAGAAACAGCTAAATGATGTACTACTTCGAGGGCCTCTTGATCAGTTCCCTTGGTAGGTGTAGCAACCCAAGGGCAATTCTTAAATAATTCACTCTGACCAGCTTCGACTCCGGAAGCACTTGTACCAGCCATTGGATGACTGCCTACAAATTTAGAGTGCAATTTCTCCCATACTTTTATTACAGGAGCTTTTACTGAGCCAACATCGGTAACCACACTATTGGGATTTATACAATTTAGTAACTCTTTGGATGGTGCAATGATCTCGGGCAAAGGTGAAGCAAGAATTATCAATGAGCAATCGGAGAGTATTTGGGGATCTGTATCAACTACTTGCGCAAGTTGCCGCTCTTTTGCTCTTTTTAAAGTAGTTTCTCTATGAACGAGTCCAAAAACTTGAAACCCAAGCTTTTGAAGATCTAAGCCTAGAGATCCACCAATTAGGCCTAGGCCTACTATCCCAATTTTATTAAAGCCTTTTGATTTGAACTCCATTAAGCTTTGAAAGAGTTGTTTCTTTAATATTGATCTATCGATCAATATATAGCTAAAAGCTTTTAATTACCTAAGATTTTTATGTTAGAAGCTTATGCTCATAACCATTTAAAAACTCTTTTTCAGAAGGATGCGTTTTCTTGGCCTCATAATTTAACTCTTAGTAGACTTGTAAGTCGCAGTTTACGTAGGCATGATAGATCTTTTGTTCAGTTAGAGGTAGGTGATTTAGAAAAGTCTTGGTTGGGTATTTTAGTTCCCCTTTGCTTGCAAAGTAATGGAGTCGTTTTGATCATTACTGAAAGACAACGTAGTCGACTTATAAACTATGAACTTCCAAGGTTGAAGCTTGAAGGCTTAACTTTGGCTTTCTGGGAGGGAGATCTTCCTCCTAGCGGTGAGCAGACTTGGTTGTTAGATCACCTAGGTCTTTTGAAGGCATATAAAGATGGTTATCTCGAATCGAAACAATTAATTATCCCAGAAATGGATTTCTTGAGTAGTCGTCTAAGAGAAGCTATGGCTATAAAAATTTCTCCAAATCATTGGGACCTTCTATGTAGAGCATATCCTTCGGCATCCTCTGCACTGATTCAATTACATGAACGTTTAACTAGAAAACTTTTCTCTCATGTGACCACGATAGATGGCACAGTTCGCATGGATTTTAGTGAAATAATTGCATTACGTGATTTATTAACAATATATTCTGACCTACCTCAACCTTGGTCAAACTTTCAGGAGACCAATAGTCAAAATTGGGCAAGTTGGGCTGTTTTGGATCATAAATCACTTGAGTGGTGTTGGTATTTGAAACCACTTGAACCTTTACAGGACTTGCAGGAATTTTTTCAAGAAACTTCTTTTGTAATGCTTAGTGGTTCAACTCAAAATAACTTTTTGCTTAGTCAACTTGAATCTTCGTTGAGTCCTTTTGATGTCAATGTGAAATTAGGAGGATCTATTCCCGAATGGCAGGATCCTATTCAAATGTTTGTGCCTCGTAGACAACCATTGCCTAATACAGAATATTTTGCTGAGCACTTGCTTGTCCAGTGTCGACGATTAGTTTTAGGTCGGAAAGGGCTAACAATAATTGTGGTTGATGATAATCATTTATTGAAACAACTAACTAGTGAGCTTGCAGCTGAATTTGGGAAGAGAGTCGTTTTTGAATCAACTTCTCCTGCGAGTAACGGAGTCATTTGCTGCCACTCTTCCTGGTGGCTTTATTCTCAAGATCAACTTCCGCTGCCTGAACAATTAATTTTTGGCGTATTGCCATTCCCAAGCTTAGAAGTCCCTTTGATAGCTGCAAGAGTAGAGGCTTATAAAAGTCAAGGTCGAGATTGGTTTAGAAATTTGCTTTTACCAGAATTATTGCAATTATTGCCAAGATTGATTTTGCCAATTCGTAAATCTCAAGGCCGTTTAGCGATTTTGGATGGTCGTTTGCGTTCCAGGAGTTGGGGAGAGAGGATCTTTAAGGCTTTAGAACCTTGGACCGCTTTGGATCGTTTATTACCTGACTAGTGTCTATTCTGAACTTAAAGAATGAGGACTTATGGGAGAAGCTCGCCGTAGAAAAATTGAGGGTTTAAGCCCCCAAAGAAAGAAAAGTAAGAATAAAAGAACTGATAATTCTCAGAGAATACTTTCTTGGCTCCCTGTTACAGATAATCAACGTAACCAATTTATTAATTTAACTATTCGTGGTGGATGGTGGGGGATAGGGATCCTTGTATTTGTATGGCTGGTTGTCCGTCTGATTGGCCCTGCCCTTGGGTGGTGGATTCCCGCTGATTTACGTTAATCCCACTTAAAACTTTAGGCAGCTTGAGAAACCTTATTCACAGAAGCCTGAGTAGTCGCTGTGCGAGCCGTATTAGCAAGAGGACGCATTGAATTAGCGCTTACTTCGGAGCCTTCTGTTAGCTTTTGCTTCACTAGCTTCTCAATTGTTTTTTTAGCCTCGGTGTTTTCCTCTAGCCAGGTAATAGTATTGTCTCTCCCTTGCCCTATATTGTCTCCTTCGTAGCTATACCAAGCACCTTTGCGTACAACGATATTAGTTTCCTCAGCTAAATCCAATAAGCATCCTACTGTACTAATACCTTTACCAAAAAGAATATCGAACTCTGCTATCCGAAAAGGAGGTGCAACTTTATTCTTTGCTACTTTTACTTTTGCTCGAATTCCATACTCTTCTGTACCTCTTTTAAGAGTTTGAATTCGGCGAATATCTAATCGCACAGAGGCATAAAACTTCAGTGCATTACCACCTGTAGTCGTTTCGGGATTGCCATAGGTAACCCCTATTTTAAGACGTAGCTGATTTAGAAAGATAACTGTACAGCCAGATTTACCGATGTTGCCAGTAATTTTTCTCATTGCTTGACTCATTAGCCTGGCTTGACTACCTATTACATGGTCGCCCATTTCTCCTTCTATTTCTGCACGAGGGGTAAGCGCAGCAACTGAGTCCACAACAACAAGATCAACCGCTGCTGACCTAATTAGTTGATCTACAATTTCCAATGCCATTTCTCCAGTATCTGGTTGAGACACGAGGAGATTCTCTACATCAACTCCTAGCGATGCTGCATAAACAGGATCTAAGGCATGCTCAGCATCTACAAATGCTGCAACTCCTCCATTGCGTTGCACCTCGGCAATTGCATGTAATGTCAGAGTTGTTTTTCCTGAACTCTCCGGTCCATATACTTCTACGACTCTTCCTTTTGGATAACCACCACCAAGCGCAAGATCTAGAGTCAGCGCACCAGTTGAAATTGTCTCTACACGCATTCTGGATGCATCTCCCAGTCTCATGATCGAACCTTTCCCAAAGTTTCGTTCTATTTGTCCTAAAACGAGGCCAAGAGCTTTATCTCTTTCTTTTGATCGTGAGTCTTCTTGTGGTGAAGCCTGATTAGCGGATTGGCTTGTTTTTACTTCAGCTGGCATTGTGATTGTCTGGGATGTAGAAAAAGTGGGAAGACTGGACTGGAATAGAACTCAGCACCAAGAGCTTTTGATTGACTTTATTAGTACACACGTACCCTAACGACTTAAAACCAGTTCGCCAAGGGGCCAGTAAATTTTCTTGTTTCTAGGAAATGAATGCCTAACGGCAAATCTTTTTTGTCATCTGGCTTTAGATATCCCCAAGATGCCAAATAACAATGAATAAATTTAAGGTCAGGGTTTCTCAGGATTTTTTCAAGTGTTGCTCGACGATCCTCGATAAAGCCTGCAATAGTTTGCTCTTTTGATATTTCCAGAAGTGATTTGGACTTCTCGCCTGATTCGTGACCATATAGAAGTCTTGGCTGCAGATTTAGATGATCAAGGAGTTGGGAAGTGAAATCAGTACTTTTTGTTGTTAATACACCAAAGTCAATATTCTCTTTATTTAATTTTTTAATGCGTTCAACTACAAAAGGGAATGGTTTATGACTTTTTAGCCATGCGTTGAAATCGGTTTTTATTGATTCTTTTCGAGCATTATCTAGGCTTTGTTGTAATTGGTCAGGAGACCACTGACGTTTTTTTAATATCTCAGAGCAATTCTTTTTAAAATTATTAGAAAATGCTTTTGCTCCTAAGATATTTAAAGAGCTATCTGGGTTAAGAATTTCTGCAGCCAAAAGAACCATTTCCCAGCCATTCTTTATCCAAGGCCTAAGTGTTTTGAAATCTTCAGGTACTTCATTATCAGATCCATTAACAAAATCTTTTGCTCCAATGATTTGAGAATAAGCTTTACGAGAACTTGCCCAATACTCAACAAGACCATCAACGATTACACCGTCAAAGTCAAAAATCAAAATTTGTTTAACTGTCACTAAAAGGTTTCTAAAACTGGGGCGCTAGGATTCGAACCTAGGAATGGCGAGACCAAAACCCGCTGCCTTACCGCTTGGCGACGCCCCATTGAGAATTGGAGACTTTAGATTCTTCAACTTACAAAATAATTGCACATTTTGGATTCTTGTAGGGTGTCATTTCATAAGGTCTAGTCTTTGTCTGGCCCGATTATTCTTTCATTTTTCTAAAAATTGACGCATAGACTGCCATGTCAGTTTGCGATCTCCACCCATTTCAACAACGATCTTTAATTTTTCATCTCTTTCTGATAAGTCACATAACGCTAATAATTCCGAACGAGATAAAACTTGGCCTTCTAGTAACCAAAGTGCTAAAGGCTGTCCACCTGCCAATAATTCATGAAGTTGAGGCATAACTTCTTGCACTTCTCCTAGAGCGCCATTTCTCCCTACGTTTTGATGACCAAGGTGAGGAGGCCTGATTCCATGAAGTTGGAGTAGGAAAACTTCTGGATCTCCAAACCCTCTTACAGAAGTTATTTGTGTTCTATAGCCAGCTGCTCTTAAGCGTCTTAATAATCGAGTCTCAGCTCCTCCTTCTAATGGCGTGTTGATAGCAAGACAGCCAAAAGATTCAAGATCTTTACGAAATTCTTTGCCAGATAGTAAGAGAGGCATTTCTTTGGAATTTAAGTCACTCTATAAAGAGCTTTGCTTTGAAAGATTGAGATCTTTGTAGGACCACTGTGGTGTATTCTATAAAATTGCTGTGCTTTTCTATGCCCGTACGCTAGCCGGGCCTCCAGAAAACGAAGCAGATTCGATGATTGCATCGGATTAATAGGCCTGAATAGGAAGGGTTTTACTCCTTATCCTGTCGAGAAACTGATCGAAGTCAACAACTTTGACTAAGTCTCAGCCAGCTGATTTCCTGCTAGTTCTAATCGAAGAATTAGGCCGTAAAAACAACGGTTATTTATTTATTCGGTTCTAAATAGTTTTTATTAATCAGCAAAACTCAAATGCTTTTGAGTATTCACAAGCTGGCGTTATTTCCTCGTTATGTCTATTGGCATCCTAGGTAAGAAGTTGGGAATGTCCCAATTTTTTGATGAACAAGGTAGATCTGTCCCAGTCACTTTGATTGAAGCTGGCCCTTGTCGCATTACACAATTAAAGAGTTCTTCCACTGATGGTTATTCAGCCGTTCAGATTGGCTTTGGCGTGACTCGCGAGAAGCTTGTTAATAAGCCTTCAAAAGGTCATGTTGGCAAATCTGGCGAAGATCTTCTTCGTCATTTGAGAGAGTATCGAGTAGAGAATTTAGAAGTTTATGAATTAGGTAGTCAAATTACTGTTGAAAGCTTTGAAGCGGGCCAAAAAGTAGATGTTAGTGGTAATTCTATGGGCCGAGGTTTTGCCGGTTATCAGAAGAGACATGGTTTTAGTCGGGGACCTATGAGTCACGGTTCTAAAAACCATAGACAACCTGGTTCAACAGGTGCAGGTACTACACCAGGAAGAATATATCCAGGCAAGCGAATGGCAGGTAGGTATGGCGGTAAGAAAATTACCACTAGAGGGCTAACAATCATGAAGATTGATAATGATAAAAATCTCTTGGTTGTGAAAGGATCAGTCCCTGGTAAGCCAGGCTCCCTTCTTAATATTCGACCTGCAAAACGTGTTGGTTCACAAAATATCAGTGGAGGTAAGGGATAATGGCCAATTGTGTCGTTCTGGATTGGCAAGGTAAGGAGGCAGGAAAAGCCACCATCGACTTGAAGGTTGCCAAAGAAACTACAGCTGTTGATTTGCTCCATAGAGCTGTGTTGCGACAGCAGGCACATTCAAGGCATGGCAATGCAAGCACCCTTACCAGATCAGAAGTGAGAGGTGGGGGCCGTAAACCTTATAAGCAAAAAGGGACTGGTAGAGCAAGACAAGGTTCTATAAGAACCCCATTGCGCCCAGGTGGTGGAATCATTTTTGGGCCCAAGCCACGTTCTTTTAGCTTAAATATGAATCGCAAAGAAAGACGACTTGCTTTAAGAACTGCTCTGATGGCAAGAATTAAAGATTTGATGGTCGTAAAGGATTTT
>QCHV01000006.1 GCA_003217035.1 Prochlorococcus sp. AG-402-G22 | reverse complement strand
TGGATTCACAGGCTGCTGAAATTGTTTCTGAAACACGTAAGAAAATTCAGAAGATTCTTTCTGGTGATGATTCAAGATTGTTAGTTATTGTTGGCCCCTGCTCGGTTCATGATGTTGATGCTGCAGTTGAATATGCAAAAAGGCTTGCTCCTTTAAGAGAAAGGTTCTCAGAACAGCTTGAGATAGTTATGAGAGTTTATTTTGAGAAGCCTAGAACTACCATTGGATGGAAAGGCCTTATTAATGATCCTCATTTAGATGGCTCATATGACATTAATACTGGTTTAAGACTTGCAAGATCATTGTTATTAGATTTAGCTCGTTCTGGTATGCCTGCAGCGACTGAATTGTTAGATCCAGTTGTTCCTCAATATAT
Organism: Prochlorococcus sp. AG-402-G22; assembly: GCA_003217035.1. Taxonomy (GTDB): domain Bacteria; phylum Cyanobacteriota; class Cyanobacteriia; order PCC-6307; family Cyanobiaceae; genus Prochlorococcus_D. The sequence goes on along the minus strand of QCHV01000006.1, from coordinate 81,803 downwards.
AGCGGATTTAATTAGCTGGACTGCAATTGGTGCAAGAACGACAGAAAGTCAAACTCATAGAGAAATGGCATCTGGTTTATCTATGCCAATAGGTTATAAGAACGGAACTGATGGAACAGTTGCTATTGCGATTAATGCAATGCAGGCAGCTTCAAAGTCTCACCATTTTTTGGGTATTAATCATGATGGCTATGCATCAATCATTAGTACTACAGGCAATCCAGACGGCCACCTTGTTTTACGTGGAGGCAGTAGCGGCACTAATTATGATCTTCAATCAGTAGCTAATGTAGTTGATGAATTGTCGAAAGTTTCAAAAGTTAAAAAGGTAATGATTGATTGTAGTCATGGAAACTCTAATAAAGATTTCCGTAGACAAGCTGAAGTTCTTAAAGATGTTGCTCAACAAATAAATCAAGGCTTTACTCATATAATGGGTCTGATGATTGAAAGTCACCTTATAGAAGGCAATCAAAAATTAACTTCTGATCTCTCACAATTAATATATGGTCAGAGCATTACAGATGCTTGTATAGATATAGATACAACTGAACAGTTATTAGACGAACTTTTTGATTCTCTTCAGCGGTAAGAGTATTTTTCAAGCTAAGTTCCATAAAAAAGCTACCCCTATAGGCACAGTTAAGTTATCTATCCCATAAGGGCTAATCTGCTCGAGACATGTTGCCGCTATACTTATCAAAAAAATAGGCATTAAGCCTAAATTAAAACCTGACGCAATATTTATTCCTATAAGAACTATAAAGCTTGTAATAGCCATAGTTAATGTTCCAATTAATGATTTTTGTTGTTGGAGAACTTCCCAGCTTTTCGATTTTATTTGCTTACCTATTAAACCGGCAAGACCATCGCCAAAAGCCATCACCATGACACCAGAGCAAACTGCTGCAGGGTTTTTTGACCAAAAGAAAATCAGCAATAAACTTATACTAGTTCCATAAGCCACTGTGCCGTAGCTTTTTCGTTTTACATTTTCAAAAGTTGGAATTAAATGCAGTCTATAATTTATTAGAAGGCCAATTGTGACAAGACTTGCAAATCCTATAGCTATTTCAGATGAGATATTCAGCCACCATGCCAAAGGCAGTATTGGACCTGTGCCAATATGAACAATTTTTCGACTTAATTCATTATTGTTAGATGTTATCTTTTGAGCAATAAATGAACTTGATAAAACTATTGTTAGCCATACACTAATTATCAGTAGCGACTTTAATGTTGTAAAAGCCAACTTTATGCTGCCTGCTGATGTGTAGTCATAACCCTTAATTTTAAAATTGCCTTTGCTTCTAATTGTCTCACTCTTTCTCTAGAGACGTTGATTTGTCTACCTATTTCGGCAAGAGTTAGAGGTTCTTCTCCATCTAACCCAAATCGTAAACGCATGATTTTTTGTTCTCTCTCATTTAGTTGGGAGAGCCAACCTCCGAGATGCTCCTTTTGCATATTGCGATCCATTCCTGCCATTGGTTCTTCACAATTAGGATCAGGAATCAATTCTCCAAGTGTGCTTCTATCTTCTTCCCCTCGAGCATGTGAGTCTAATGAGGCACAAGGTGCACTTTGAGCGACAAGATCTTCTAAATCCTTTGGCTCCATTCCCATTGCACTTGCCAGTTCTAATCTGTTTGGTTGACGTCCAAATCGATGAGAGAGTTCTCTTGAGATTCTCCGCATTTTTGACAGTTTTTCACTGACATGAATAGGAAGACGAATAGTTCTAGCACTATTATCAATAGCTCGTGTCATTCCTTGGCGAATCCACCAATAGGCATATGTTGAAAACTTATACCCCATGGCTGGATCAAATTTATCAACTGCTCGCTCTAATCCAATTGCACCTTCTTGCACTAAATCAAGAAGTTCTAAGCCTTGGTTCTGATATTTTTTAGCAACGCTAACTACCAGACGTAAATTTGCAGCCATCATTCTATCTCTTGCTCTTTTGCCCATTCGAATTTGGTGGCGTTGCCTAGGAGATTGCTCTGCTTTAGGAACTTCAACTAATTCCTTCATTTTTTGCACGTGATGTGCAAGTTCTATTTCTTCTGCGGGTGTTAGTAATGGGACTCTGCCAATACTGCTTAAATAAAATCCGATTGAATCAGTAGGAAGCCTTCTTCCTGATCGACCTCGAGAAACTGTACTGTTCCCAGAATTTTTCTCTCGCTTTTCTTTTACATTGCTCTTTAAAGCAAAATCTACCGATGATGATTTGGGCTCACCATTAGTAGATTCCAGAGGGATCCCCATCACCCTGGCCTCCTAAAGTTTGTTTTGTAATGAAGTTAGCAGTTTTTTGAAGGGTTAGTGCAAAATTAAACAAAAAACTTTCTGATATTTTTTTGCTGTTGCAATAGCCAAGACAAGCACTGTAGGTATTAAGACTTAATAGTGATGACTTTCGTATCTTTTATGAGTGCCTTATGTATTATTGTGATCCTCTCATTAGGTCATTTTGTGCACATTTTTCTTTAAAGTCTGAAGCTTTTTTAATAAACTGTCCGTCACTTTGCATTTCCCATGCATTGGAATTATCGCTAAAGTAAGTATCTAAGATTTGTGTAAGATCATCTTTTAGCTTGGAATCTTCTATAGGTGTAACTGCTTCAACTCTTCTATCTAAATTTCTTCGCATCCAATCTGCACTTCCTATAAAAACTTCGTGATCACCATTATTATTAAACCAAAATATTCTTGAATGCTCTAGATATTTACCAATCACACTAATTACTTTTATGTTTTCACTTAAAGATTTTCTTTGAGGATACAGACAACACATCCCTCGAATTATAAGCTCTATTTCTACTCCTGCTTTTGAAGCTTCATAAAGTAAATTAATTATATTTGGATCGACTAATGAATTCATTTTTGCTCGTATTTTTGCTTTTTTACCACTTTTTGCAAATTTGATTTCTCTTTCTATTAAAAGCTCTATTCCACTTCTAAGTGTTACCGGTGCAACTAATATTTTTTTAAAACTTTGTTGTTTTGAGAACCCAGTTAGGTAATTAAACAGCTCTATTAAGTCTTGCCCTAGTTCTGGGTTGACGGATAATATCCCTAAGTCTGTATATAGCTTTGCTGTTTTCGAGTTGTAGTTACCAGTACCTATATGAAAATAACTACGCAATCTATCTTTCTCTTTCCTTACAACTAATGCAATTTTGGTATGTGTTTTGAGACCAACCACTCCATACACAACATGTACTCCTGATTTTTCTAGTTGCTTTGCCCATTGAATATTATTATCCTCATCAAATCTTGCTTTCAGCTCTACAAGGGCCATTACTTGCTTCCCGTTTTCTGCAGCTCTAATTAATGCTTCAATAATTTTTGAATCTTTAGAGATTCTGTATAAAGTCATTTTAATTCCCATTACTAGTGGGTCATCTGCAGCCTGGTTAATGAATTCTTCTATTGAAGTAGAGAAAAGATCAAAGGGATGGTGAAGTAATAAATCTTGTGTTCGGATTATTGAAAAGATGCTCTTGAACTCTTCTTGCTTAATTGACCCATCTTCAAGAAGTCCTCGTTGACTACTTTTAAGTAAATTATGTGTTTGCCCATTCTGGTATGGACTCTTGAGATTGGGAAGATTGATTTCTCCTAACTTTGATAGATCATCCAACCCAAGTAAACCTTCCACATGATATAAATCCGCATCCTCCACTGACATTCCTTCTATTAACAAATCTAAAATTGCCGATGGTATATTTTCAGAGACTTCTAGGCGAACTACTTCTCCTCCTAAACGACGTTTACGTAATCCCTCTTCAAGCGCAATCATTAGATCATCAGCTTCTAGATCTCTTAATTCAAGGTCTGCATCTCTGGTAACACGAAAGAAAGAGTGGTTTTCTACTATCATTCCTGGGAAAAGTAATTGTAGGTTGAAGGCAACTACTTGCTCTATTGGTACGGCGTTATAGATAGAACTAGACTCTTCGCCTTGAAGATTATTAGGAATCACTATGAATCTATCCATTGTTTTTTGAGGGATTTTTACCCTTGCAAATTGTTCTTTATTTGTATCTGGATCGCGAATTATCGCTGCAATATTAAGGCTAAGATTGCTTACAAAAGGGAAAGGGTGAGCTGGGTCAACTGCTAGAGGAGTAAGTACTGGAAAAATTGCTGTTCTAAAATAGTTGTCTACCCAATTTTTTTGTCGAGAATTCAATTCATCATAGTCATATAGAAAAACGCTTTCTTTGATAAGTGATTTTTTTAAGTTATTGATGAAGTGATGTTGTTGCTTCTTTAAAAGAGGTTCTAGACTCTTCCTAATATTTGTTAATTGCTCTTCTGGGGTTTGGTTGTCTTCACTCTTTTTAGTAACCCTAGCTTCCACTTGAGACTTTAAAGAAGCAACTCGAACCATAAAAAATTCATCTAAATTATTGCTAAAAATAGAACTAAATTTAGCTTGCTCTAGTAAAGGAGTTTTTTTATTTAAAGCTTGAGCTAATACACGCTCATTAAAAGAAATCCAGCTGAGCTCTCTGTTTATATAGCTATTCTTATTTAATGCTTTTCTAGTCATTATTAGGAACTTCCATTAGTAATGCATCATTGATGGTTTAGGAATTACTCTGAGCATATCAATTTAGTAAGTTTATGTCATTTGTTCTGTGCTTTTGTTTTGTGGTATTCCTGCCAAGAGAGTGATGACAATCATGAGCATTATTGCACCACCAAAAAAAGGACTTTTGCCACCAAATTGATCATATGCAAAACCAGCAGAAGTACCCCCAACGAAAGTACCTAGACTTTGTAAACCTTGTAATCCACCAAGTGCAGCTCCTTGGTTCGAGCTTTGGATACGTCTAGAAATTAGACTCCGTAAGCATGGTGTAACTAATCCTGTACCAGCAGCTAACAAACCAGAACCAAAAAAAACAATTGGGATGGAATTTTTCTCATTGGCAAATGGGATTAATAAGCAACCTATGGTTAATAAACTTAAGCCTGTAATAGAGAGACGTAATTCTCCAAATCGTTTAACTAACGGTCCAATTAAACCTCCTTGTACGATCATGGCTATGATTCCCACCATTGCAAATACCCAGCCAGAGAGTGAACTAGACCATTTGAATGCTTCTTTTAGGTAAAGGACCAGAATTGCCGTAAACCCATTAAATGCCATGAAAAAAAGAAAAAAACCAAGACACGGTTTTCTAACTAATGGGTTTGAAAATAATTTTGCTAATTGGCTAAAAGGGTTTAAGTTTCTTTTTCTTGGTAGAAGACTTCTTGACTCCTTTGGCAAAGTTTCAGGCAGTATCCACGTGACTAGGCCCAAGTTCAGTAGAGCAAATACACCAGCTGGTATTACAGCATAGGTTGGATTGATTTCAGCTAGACGACCACCAAGTGGTGGACCTATTGCAAATCCAAGTCCGAAGGCTAAACCAATTAGACCAAATGCTTTTGCTCGATTTTCAGGGGTTGAAACATCTGCAAGAATTGCAGTTGCTGTAGCGGCTGTTCCGCCACTGAGGCCATCTATAACTCTTGCTATAAAAAGTAAAATCAATGGTATTGCTGTAGCCCATATAGGCAAAATATTCGTCCAATCCAGACTCAGTGTGATTCCAAACAGTCCTATTGCTATTAATGACCCCGTTACACAGATTTTTAGAATAGGTTTTCTTCCATACCGATCACTAAGAGCTCCAATTAGAGGAGATACTGAGAATTGTGCAAGAGCATAGCTACCAGATAGAAGAGCAAGAGTTGTTCCACTATTAGTAAAGCGTTCTAATAAAAATGGTAATAAGGGAAATACAAAGCTTTCTCCCAAACGATCGTCTAAGAGAGTAAAGAACGCGCATAATTGGATTGGTATTAATTTATTTTTGAACGCCATTGAATTAGTTTTTGAAGAGTTGCTTTTGCAGAACCTGAAGCAAGACTGTGCTCAGCTTTTTGGATGCCATCTTCGATAGTATTGGTTATTTTTGCTAACCATAAATAAATCCCTGCATTCCACATTACAGCTTTTCGCAGTGCACTTTCACCATTTAGCGTTTCAATGCTTTGACTGCGCCATGTATCAAGGTTTTCCCAAAGAATATTAGATTCAAGACAATTATAAATTCGAGGGTTAAGTACTAGCTTCTCTTTCTGGTTCGCTTTGATATGGATGCCTGTTGAAGTCCGATTTAGTGGAATATCTATACCTCCCTCAAGACCTTTTATTGCAACGATATTTTTTTCCCCTAAAAGTTCTAATGCTTTAGCATGTCGACTTTCGGTTGGAGGGTGTACATAACCTGTGATAAGTAGATGAGTTCCTTGGTGAGCAGTCCAAAGTAATTCCATACTTGCTAGTGGTGGTCGCTTGCCTATGTCATGGCGATAAGTAATCAGATTTTCAGCAATCGGGAAATGATCTGGTTGATAAATAAAAGCCAACCCATGTTGAGAAAAACCATCTTGAACTTGATTCATATTCAAACCTTTTAGACATAAACCTATTGAATTGAATAATTCAACTGTTGTTACTCCATATTTAACTGGCATGCGATCACCACCATGTAGAACAACTGGTTGACCCAAGTCGATGAGCACAATACTGGTTAATGGGTAAATGGGGGCTGTTTTATTCCGACCATCAAATGGCATTCCAAAGCAAATAGGGATAGGATTATTTTTGCTTTCACTCAGTATTGGTCCTAATTTGAGATAGGTATCAATCATTCCTGCAAGCTCTTGAGGTTCTGGTCTGCGAATACGATGGGCAATCATAAATGCCCCTATTTGAGCTGGGCTCGGATCTCCTTTCAGAATTAGTTCTAAAGCATCTGCTGATTCTTCACGAGTCATTCCTCGACTCGTTTGCTCACCACTACCAATTTTACGCAAGTGGTTTTTGAAACGCTCTCGATTAGTTTCTTTATTCATGAATGATCGTCAACCTGGCACTGTTTATTTAGTAGGAGCAGGTCCTGGGGACCCTGATTTGCTTACTGTGAAGGCAACCAGGCTCATTCGTCAATGCGATGCACTTGTATATGATGCTTTAGTGCCAAATGAAATGCTTGACTTAGTTCAGCCTGGATGTGAATGCATATTTGTTGGAAAACGTAGGGGTTATCATTCAATTCCCCAATTAAAAACAAATACGGTGTTATTGGAATTGGTCCAGCGATATCAATGTATTGTTCGCTTAAAAGGAGGAGATCCATTCGTTTTTGGCAGAGGAGGAGAGGAAGCAAAATTTTTACAAGACAATCAAATACCTGTTCAAGTTGTTCCTGGCATCACTTCTGGGATTGCTGTACCTTCTTATTTTGGTATTCCTCTTACGCACCGTCTTGCTGGCAGCTCTGTTACTTTTGTGACTGGTCATGAAGGAGTTAATAAGGATCGTCCTTCTGTGAAATGGAAGTCTCTCGCAAAAGCTACAAACACTTTAGTGGTATATATGGGAGTCCATAATCTTTCTTATATAGTTAAAGAGCTTCTTTCCGGAGGACTTTCTCCAAATACACCTTCGGTTGTAATACAGCAAGGAACTGTTTTTGGACAAAGGTTATTAAAAACGAAAGTAGAGAATTTGTTGGAAGAAGTAGAGAATAATAATTTCGTTTCTCCCTCAATTGTAATAATAGGAGATGTTGTAGATTACCAAGTCGAATCATGTGCGCCGTCTCCTGCAAATGTGACAATGCCTATATTATTTTAAAGTTATTTATTTAATAATGATCTCCATAGACGTTCGGGATTTTTATAAAGCTTAAGGGACGTTTGATTGATTTTAGAAATTGAATGACAACTCAGACTATTAATTAATAACCATTCATCTTCTGATTCTGGATTATTCGAAAGCTTCGCCTCTTTTAAAATCCCGTTTCTTAGTCCTTGCGCTCTCATAATTCCATCCAAGCAACCACTTTCTATCCGAGGAGTTAAAAGAATGTTGTTTCGTTTTACAATAATATTTGCTGTAGTTCCACAACAAACTTCACCTGTTGTACTCAGAAGTAGGGCATCATTAAAACCGGCATTTTTTGCCTCCATTCTGGCTTGAACAGATTGAATATAATTCAAAGTTTTGCATTGACTTAATTGACTTTCAGCATTTCTTTTTTCATATTGACTAATTATTGTTGAAATTGGATTAAAAGATGGCTCTACTTCTGATACTTCTATCCAAAAACTATGATTTGATTGAGAAATTATATCAATGCCACGATTGAGATTCTTCCCGCGGCTCCAGTTTAGACGAATTGAACCGCTTCCATTTTTTAGAACAGTTTTAGTAAGTGCTTGTTTGATTATTGGTTGAAGTGTTTCTTCTGAAGGAGGCTCATTCAGACCTAAGATATGTGCACTTTTCTTCCAACGAAGAAGATGCTCTTTTAATAAGAATGTTCTTCCATTTTCAATATAAATTGTTTCGAATATCCCATCACTGAAATTGAGTCCCCTGTCATTTATTGGTATTTTAAGTTCATTGGGTGAACCCCAAACTCCATTGAACCAACCTATTGTTTGTTTGTCACTCATTTTACTCTAAAGACTTTAGTAGTGGCATTAGTTTCCATGTAAGCTCTTCAGCTTCGTTATAACTATTAGAGTCTGCTACTATTCCACACCCGGCATTTGCACGAAGGGTAGATTTATTTACTATTAGTGATCTTATTAGAATATTACTATCAAATTTCCCATCCCAATCAATATGAAGGAATGACCCGCAATATGGTCCTCGAGAAATTGGCTCAAGCTCGTTTAATCGTTGACATGCTCTTATTTTTGGCGCACCACTAATTGAACCTCCTGGCCAACAAGCTTCAAGTAAATCTATCCAATTTTTGTCTATTCGCAGTTTGCCTGTTATCACAGAGGTAAGATGATGTACTTTTGAAAAACTTTCTAAGCCTACCAATTGAGTTACTTTTATACTTCCCGGGATACAAACTTTTCCAAGATCATTTCTTAGCAAATCGACAATCATTACATTCTCTGCCCTATCTTTTGGGCTGCAAATTAAATCTGCAGCCATATCTGCATCTTGTTCTATATTTGCTTTACGTGGACGAGTCCCTTTGATTGGGCATGTTTCTACTACTCCATTTGGTAGAACTTTTAGGAATCTTTCAGGTGAAGTTGAAATAACGGCTTCCCCTTGAGCCTCTCCTGAGCCAACAATTACTCCAGAGAATGGAGCTGGGCAATGACTTCTAAGTTTTTGAAAAAGATCTGTGGCCAAAATATTTTTGGCCTTTTTGGTTCTGCAACAGGCAGATAGGTTGGCTTGAAATATGTCTCCTTGCCTTATGTAATTTTTTAAAATATCTACTTTTTTAGCATACTCGGCTTTACTTGTTAGCCATTCCCATGACTCTATTGGAATATTGATGTTTTTTGTGGAATTTGATGAATCAATTTTTGAAGATGTTTGCTCCTTCATTTTTATAAGTTTATTTAACCAATGAGATAGTTTTGATATTCGCTTGGGGTTTGAACCTTCTACCCATAGTTGATGTTTTTGGAGATCAAATTTCAATATAGGGTCATGTCTTGCTATCCACAGGGTTGCCATAGGATCTTCTTTCCATGGATTTTCTTGCTCTATCCAGGCTCCTGCTTCATAACTAAGCCAGCCTGTCCAGTGCCCTGGCTTTAAACCCCTCAGTAATTCAAATGGATTTGAGTTTGATTCGTTTGGAGACAAACCTCTAGAACAAATTTGTTCCAGAGGGTTAGCCGCTAAAATTACCCATCGACCTTTTTCACTACCATCACTATCTAGCCATATAAAACCATCCTCTCCAAAGCTTTTAATTAATTCTGATGCAATGTAAGTTGGTTCACTCCATTGACATAACTTTTTAATAGGGACGATCATTTTTTAGATTAGAACAAAGATCGTGTCGACCAGCTTTTGTTAAAGCTTCATCACGGATACGACAGCTATCACATAGGCCGCATGCTTTTTCTAGACCGGTATAACAACTCCAAGTTTTATCAATTGGAATGTTCAATCTGAGCGCTTCTTTTATAATTTCTACTTTGCTTAGATATATGAGAGGAGCCCATAATTTTGGAGCTTTCCCTTCGCGACCAGCTTTGCTTGAGAGATTGGCTAGTGTTTGAAAGGAGTGTAGATAATCAGGTCTGCAATCTGGATAGCCGGAATAATCCATTGCATTGATACCAAGAATTAATTGATGGGCGTTCCGTGCTTCCGCAAGACTGAGCCCGACTGCAATAAATACTGTATTTCTTCCAGGTACATATGTGCTTGGTATAACTCCTTGAATAATTCCTTCTTGAGGAATTGATTGATTTAGATCGGTCAATGAAGACCCCCCCCATTTCCCCAAGTTGATATTGATTACTTGATGCTCCAGTAAATTCAAATGAGAAGCTATGTCTTTAGCAGCTTTTAATTCACGCTTATGTCTTTGACCATAATCAAAAGAAAGACCTATTACTTTTTCGCCTTTTTCGATTGCCAATGCAGCTGCAGTTGCAGAATCTAAACCACCAGAAAGTAAAGCTATAGATATAGAATTTTTAATTGTCGACATTTGATTCTTTTTGAGGAGATCAATTAACCATTAATCTCAAAACACTATACAAATTAATAATTTATCAGTTTAATCAATTTCGAGCCATTTATGTGTTTGTAAACTCAACCTCCATTGAGAATTTCTAATTATGTATTCAATTGTTAGATTTTTACCTTCTTTATCTCCCCATCCTGGCTGAAGAAAAAGTAAAGGCTGATGAGATGTGGTTTCTTTTTGGGCCATCGCAATCTTAGCTATTTCTTCTGCAAATTGAAGATCGTCTTTTGTATGTATAACGACTTTGATCTCTTGACATACTTTTAAGATTTCTTTTTTTGGTGGAAAATGTTTTTTGGGAGATACTGTTAGCCAATCAGGTGAACCACTTAGTTGATCCACTCCACTTGTCTCAATATGAATAGGCATATGTTCTTTATTTATAGACAAGGTAGAGTTTCTAATGGCTTCACATAAAGAGGTTAGATCGTGATGTAGAGGTTCTCCTCCTGTGATTACTAGAAATGATGCTCCTTGTTTTTTTGCAATTACTGTATCTTTTGCAAGATTATCTACTGTTTGTAATGGATAGTTTTGTGAAGACCATGACTCTTTTGTGTCACACCAAGAACAACCTACTTTGCAGCTTGCCAGTCTAATAAAGAAAGCACTTCTCCCTGCATGCGCCCCTTCTCCTTGGATTGACTGAAAAGTTTCCACTATCGGCAATTTTGTTGCCATTAGGGAATTTTTTGATTTTCATTGTTTGCATTAATCTTTGATTGACTTAAAGCTTCTTGAGGTGTTCCTGGTAATCGTGATTGAGCTGCTGCTATTAGTCCTCTGAATAATGGATGAGGTTTGCCTGGTCTAGATAAAAACTCAGGGTGGTATTGGCAAGCTGTAAAGAATGGATGTCCTTTCAATTCGATAAGCTCTACCAAACGATCATCTGGCGATGTACCACTTATTAAATATCCAGATTCAAGGAAGAGATTTCTATATGAGTTGTTGAATTCATAGCGATGACGGTGACGCTCATAAACTACTTGCTCTCCATACAACTTTTCAGCCATGGAATTCGGCTTTAATCGGCATGGATAGACTCCCAATCTCATTGTTCCTCCCAGATCTATTACGTCTTGTTGCTCTGGTAATAAATGAATCACTGGATCAGTTGTGTTTTGATCCAGTTCATAACTTGTTGCTTCTTTAAGGCCAGCCAAGTTACGCGCCCATTCGATAACTGCGCATTGCATGCCTAAACATAGTCCAAGAAATGGTACTCGCTTTTCTCTTGCCCATTTAATAGCTGCAATTTTTCCATCAACACCACGATTTCCAAAGCCGCCTGGCACTACGATTGCGTCCATTCCTTTTAAAAGTTCACTAGGACCATTCTCTTCAATTTTTTCAGCACATATCCAATGAAGATCTAGGGAAGCATCTTGTTCAATACAGGCATGGCGTAGTGCTTCAACAACAGAAAGGTAGGCATCATTTAATTGAACATATTTACCTACCACAGCAACTTTTACTGAAGGTCCAGGGTTTCGTAATTTATGAACCAGTTCCTCCCATTTTTTTAAATCACACTCATGGTCAGTCAAGTCTAAGAATTCAAGAACTTCTCTACAAAGACCCTCTTTTTTCAGCTCTAGCGGAACAGAATATATGCTGTCTGCATCTAACGCTTGTATTACACCGTTGTTGTTTACACCACAAAATCCGCTGATTTTCTTTTTAAGAGCTTCATTAATTTCTCTATCACTTCTACAAATTAATATATCTGGTTGAATGCCAATAGAGCGTAATTCTTTTACAGAGTGTTGAGTAGGCTTTGTTTTTATTTCTCCAGATGTACCAATAAAAGGTAATAGTGTTACGTGAATATAGGCAGTATCTTGTTTGCCTACATCACCCTTGAACTCACGAATTGCCTCAAGAAAAGGGAGAGATTCAATATCTCCAACAGTACCTCCAATTTCAGTGATAACTACATCTGCATTGCTGTTGGCGGCTACGCGATGGATTCTTTCACGTATTTCTCTAGTTATGTGCGGTATTACTTGTACAGTTCCACCGTTGTAATCTCCTCGTCTTTCTTTATTAATGACCGACTGATAAATCGATCCAGTAGTTACGCTATTCAATCTTGATAAGGCTGTATCTGTAAATCTCTCATAATGCCCTAAATCCAAATCGGTCTCTGCACCATCCTCTGTGACAAATACTTCTCCATGCTGAAATGGGCTCATTGTTCCGGGGTCTACGTTTAAGTAAGGATCTAGTTTCAAGATCGATACGTTGTAGCCTCTTGATTTGAGAAGTCTTCCAAGGCTTGCAGCAACAATTCCTTTGCCGATGCTTGAAACAACTCCTCCTGTGACAAAAACAAATTTTGGCATTTACTGTCTGCGTATTCTTTAAGTTACCTCGATCATTGACAAGACCAAGAAAATTCCAGATTTCTTGTATTTATGGTTAAGGCATAGTACCTAAGATGAATTTATTCATCATTTGTCCAGGTGCTAGCTATATGAAGTTCTTTTAATTGTTTATCAGACACATTATTAGGAGCTTGTGCCATTAGACATCTGGCTTGTTGAGTTTTTGGAAAAGCTATCGTATCTCTAATTGAATCTTCGCCTGATAGGAGCATGATTATTCTATCCAGGCCAAATGCAAGGCCTCCATGAGGGGGCGCCCCCATTTTTAGAGCTTCAATTAGGAAGCCAAATTGTTCTGAGGACTCATTCTCAGATAGTCCAATTGTTTTCAGAACTTCTTTTTGGAGGTTTGGGTTATGAATTCGAAGTGATCCACCTCCTAGTTCTAAGCCATTCAAAACAAGATCGTATGCTTGAGCACGAGATTTAGGAAGTTTATCTCCCCATGATTTTGTATTTGCTCCTAAGTCGCTTTCATTAGGAGCGCAGAATGGATGATGAATTGCTTCCAATCGATTTTCTTCTTTATTGAATTCAAACATTGGGAAATCTATAACCCATAGGAAATTCCATACTTCACTTTCTTTATCCAAAGGTATTAAGCCAAGTTCTTTTGCAAGGTATTGCCTTATGCGATCAAGAGTTTTATTAACTATTTCTGTTTCTCCTGCGCCAAAGAGGATTAAATCTCCAGGATTTGCTTTTGCTTTTTGAAGGAGTTCAATTTTTTGTGAATTATTTAAATTATCTTTTATTGCCCCAATTGTATCAATTTCATTGTTATCACGAACTCTTATAAATGCTAGTCCTTTTGCACCTGCCTTTGCAGCTTCATTAAATACATCACCTCCTGGCTTTATGCGGACATTGCTAATAGTTTGATTGCCTCCTTTGATTGTTATGCATTTAACTGATCCACCGCTTTTTACTGCATTTGAAAATACTTTAAATCCGATTTCTTTTATAATTGAGCTCACATTTTGTAGTTTCATGCCATATCGGGTATCAGGTCTATCAGTTCCATAGCTATTCATACACTCTTCCCAGGAAATTCTTGGGAAAGGAAGTTGTAAATCAATTCCTTTAGCTGTTTTCCAGATTGATGCAATAAGTCTTTCATTGAGATCTAGTATTTCTTCTTGATTCATAAAGCTCATTTCCATATCCAACTGAGTAAATTCAGGTTGTCTGTCAGATCTGAGATCTTCATCTCGAAAACATCTGGCAATTTGGTAGTAACGCTCTATTCCACCCACCATTAATAATTGTTTGAAGATTTGCGGTGATTGAGGTAAAGCAAACCACTCACCTTCACAAACCCTTGAAGGTACTAAAAAGTCTCGAGCTCCTTCTGGTGTTGATCTAGTAAGTATTGGTGTCTCTACTTCAATGAAGCCTTCATTTTCTAGAAAATTTCTAGCTGTTTGAATTGTCTTATGACGCAATTTTAGATTTTTGCTCATTCTTTCGCGCCTTAAATCAAGGTAACGGTATTTAAGGCGAAGCTCTTCTTTTAAAGGCTCTTCATCGTGAATAGATATTGTGAAGGGTAAATTACTAAGAATGGGGTTGAGAATTTTTAGGCATTTGGCAGATATTTCTATTTCTCCAGTTTTGAGCTTGTTGTTAATTGACTCAGCAGGCCTTGATCTAACAGTGCCTACTATTTGAATGACCGTTTCATTCTTAAGACTCTCAGCAGTTTTGAATAAAGCAGAACCTTGTTCTGGATCTACGGTTATTTGTATTGTCCCACTACTATCTCTGAGGTCTATAAAAATTACTCCTCCATGATCCCTGCAGCGATCTACCCAGCCGCATAGCTGCACTTCAGAATCGATGTGCTTTATACCCAGGTTTCCGCAGTACTTACTGCGCATGATATTGATTTGGTACGAATAATGAGTTTCCCATAGAGATCGTTTCAGCTATAGAAAAATAATGATTTGTCAGGAAATACTGCGATAAAAAGGCTTTTTTATCACCATAGCTGGATGCAGTTTATCTCTGATTTTTACTTGTACATTGGTACCTAATTTAGCGAGTTCTTTTGGCAAATAAGCCAAGGCAATAGCTTTCTCTAGCGTTGGAGACCATGTTCCGCTAGTGATTTGGCCAACAGCCTTTTCTTCATGAAATATTTGATATCCTTTTCGCCCTATCCCTCGACCTTGTATTTCCAATCCAATCAATTTCCTACTTATGCCTATTTCGCTTTGTTTCTCAAGTGCTTCTCTTCCTATAAATTGCTTTGGCATTTCGAGATGAACAAGCCAGCCTAAACCTGCCTCGAATGGCGTGGTTTCTTCGGTAATATCATTTCCATAAAGATGCATAGCAGCTTCTAGCCTTAATGTATCTCGTGCTCCCAATCCGCAGGGTGTTACTCCTTCATTAATTAATTCCTCCCAAAGGATTTTACCTGCATTAGATTCTAAAAGAATTTCAAATCCTTCTTCACCCGTGTAGCCTGTTCTGGCAATAAATATAGATGTTTTTTCTTTAAGATTTTTGAGTCCTACTGTTAACCTTTGATGACCAAAACGAGGAATTTTTTTTAAAGGTTCTTCACAATTTTTTCCTAAAACTTTTCTTAGATATTCTCGTGATTGAGGTCCTTGCAAAGCCATTAGCACACTCTCCTCTTTCGCATCTGAAATGGAAATTTCTTTAGAATTAAGTTGCTTTTTTATCCAATCCACATCTGAGTCATTGCAAGCAGCATTGATGATAATCATTAAACACTCATTGTTTGCTGGATTTCTTCCAAGATCGTAGATAATAAGGTCATCAATAATTCCTCCACTTTTATTTAGCAGAACTGTGTAACAGGCTTCTCCAAGACCAATTTGATATAAATCTGTTGGCACTAGTTTTTGCAATGCATCTTTGACCCTTGTCCCTTCAATGAAAAGGACACCCATATGAGATATATCGAATAAACCAGCGCTTTTTCTAACTGCATGGTGTTCTAAGACTAATCCAGAGAAATGTATAGGCATTTCCCATCCAGCAAAAGGAACCATTCGAGCTTTTGCTTTGACACAGTTTGGATAGAGGGGAGTTTGTTTCAGTGTCATTGTTTGTCTTTAAGGCTTAGTTGAGTGAGAGATACCTTGCTTTCTTGATTGATTAAGGGGAATTTAATGGTTCGTGGTCTTATCTCAAAACTCTAACTAACCTGAGAGTCTTGGACCGATTAAAAATGTCCTTTAAAGAATGTTGTAAAAATTGTAAGCACTGTGTTGCTCCACAGGTCAATACATCTGGATGGTGTTTGCTTAGAAAAATTCAAGTTCATCCTGAGATGGCTCAATTTGCTTTTTGCCATCATTGGTCTTCAAGAGAACCAACATTGCCAACTGTTGGAGAAAAATACTTAAATCATGAGACTCAACTCGATTTTGGAAAAACTTTTGCTGCTTTGGATCATTAACTATTTAAACTTATAGTCTGAAGTCGTTTCAGATTATATTTAGCATTTAGCCTTAATATTTCTAGTCTGATAAAGAGAGCAGCATAATTAGACTTCTAGTAACTTTGGCTGCCAAAATACTACTTATTTCCGAAGAATCTAATTTGGGGGCTAATTCAACTATATCTGCTCCGATCATTTGATGACCTTTAAGAACATCAATGATTGCAGCAAAATCTTGCCAAAAGAAACCTCCAGGTTCAGGAGTACCTGTTCCTGGCATAACACTAGGGTCAAACCAGTCTAGATCTACTGTTAAGTAGATAGGTTTATTTTGGAAGTGTTGGAGTGCTTCAAAAAGTTCTGTGGCTGGCTGACCGGATCTCTGAGGAATTAATCTTTTTTCTTTTACCATTTCTATGAATTCCGAACGGCTTCCACTTCGTATTCCTATTTGAAAGATTTGTTTGCTTGGCAAAATGTCCAAACACCTCCGCATCGAACAAGCATGGCTATGCCGAGAACCTAACCATTCATTTCTAAGGTCAGCATGAGCATCTAATTGAATAATAATTAGATCTGGATAATGGTTTGTTAATGCTTGTATAGCTCCAGAGGTGATTGAATGTTCACCACCCAGAAGTAAAGGCTTTATTCCTTTTTTAAGGAATTCTTTTGTTGTCTCTTTAATCAGTTCGAGAACAGGTTCAGGTGCACCAAATGGTATCTCTAAATTTCCAAAATCTACGTAAAAGAGTTCTTCCAAATCTAAATTTAATTGTGGGCAAAAACATTCGATGCTATTGCTAACTGCTCTAATTGCAGATGGGCCAAATCTAGTTCCTGGTTTATACGAAGTGGTTCCATCATAGGGAACTCCATAGATTCCTACTTTGCAATTGCTCGAACTTCTTTGGCTACCCATAAAAATTGCACCTTCGGTATTAAATATTTGCTTTTTTTTTGTGGTCATTGATTTAATTCGCGGTTTAGAAATGCTGGAATTGCTTTAAAGGCTCCCTCCTGCCAAGAAGGACTCCAAATATGACATTCTTCAGTAATTCTTTGGACTCTATTTAGTTTAGGTTGTTTATATCGTGGCTTTTCCACAGCGGCAAATGTCCAACTCCACCATCCACTAGGGTAAATTGGAACATTTCCATATAAAGGGTCTGCATAATCAAATATTTCACGGAGTATTTTGATTGTTTGAATATGAATTTCATGAAATGATTCAGGCGATTCTGATTGAGCTGCAAATACACCATTATTTTTAAGAATCCGTCGACAATCCCTAAAGAATTCTTTATTAAATAGACCTTCTGCTGGTCCTTCGGGATCTGATCCATCAATAATTACAACATCATAGCAATTATCTTTTGTGTTTCTTACCCAATTTATTCCATTTTCAATCTCAACATTTAACCGTTTGTCATTCCACGCACCAAGTCCAATTTTTGGCAGGAAAATTTTACTTAACTCAATAACTTTTTGATCGATTTCTATTAAATCTACTTTTTTGACTTCTTTATACTTAAGACACTCTCTAGCACTACCTCCATCACCTCCACCAATTATTAAAATTCTTTCAATTTCTTCTGCGCTAGATAAGGCAGGATGAACCAAGCATTCGTGATATTGCTTTTCTTGATATTCAGCCGTCATCCAGCAATCATTTAAAAGCAAGGCCTTCCCATATCGATCAGTTTCACAAATGGTTATTTTTTGGAAATCACTCTTTTCTTCATGAAGTATTTTCCCTTTTAGACCAAAACGAGTTCCATCATGATACTCATCACTCCATTTTTTTAAAATATTATTTAATAGAATACTTATTTTCATTGGAGTGTACAATAGTTTCTTCTTTCTAGAATTCTTATTCTAGCTTTATTAAGCATATCGATAACCCTATTAGATTAGCAATGGATTTCTAATTATTTTTATCGGCAATGCTTTTCTTTGCTTTTTGCCACAACATTGCTAGCTTTTCCCCTTTTTGATTTTCTACCTTTCCATTAAGAAGCAATTCTATAAAAGAGAATCTTTCTAAAAATTTTTCATTAGTTCTAGCAAGGGCATCTTCCGGATTTAAGTTATACCACCTTCCAATATTTATAAGTGTAAAAAGTAGATCTCCTAATTCTTCTAATGCATTTTCCATATCTTTCTTTGATAATGCATCTTTAAGTTCATTTAACTCTTCATTAAACTTGTCCCAAATACCTTCTTCACTATTCCAATCGAAACCTATTTGTGCAGATTTTTTTGAGATATAAATTGAACTATTTAATACAGGTTGAATCTTAACCTTATCTCTAATATGGTCACAAAAGGGAGTTTTTGAATTTGAAATTGGCTTTTCTAAGTTCTTTATCTCTTGCCAGCTTTTACCAAGATTTTTATCTTGACTCTTGAAAATGTGAGGATGTCTTCGAATTAACTTATTAGTTATTCCTTCTACTATATCGTCAAAATTAAAATGCTTATTTTCATTTCCAATTTCAGCATGAATTATAACTTGAAGTAGTAAGTCCCCTAGTTCTTCCGATAAGTCTTTATCATTTTTTCTTCGAATGGCATCTACAACCTCATAAGCTTCTTCTATGACATATGGAGTTAATGATTCATGAGTTTGCTTTACGTCCCATGGACACCCTGAGATTGGGTCACGCAATCTAGAGACAATTTTCAGAAGATTGATAATTCCTTTTTCGGTATTATTTGTTTTTTTACTTGACATGATTAAACTTGTTTATTTTATTCATTCTATTTTCTTTTCCTTTTGTTTAATTTAATTGGGAGTGGATCTTTATCTTTAATTAAATGCAGCCATAAACTACCTTCAATACCTAGAAGAATTGATATAGTTTCTTCTCTATAGTCTTCAATTAACTTTAAGATTCTTTCAAGCGATATAATTTCTAAATTAAAGCCAAAAGCTTGAATGAGAAGCTCTGCAATGAATATCATTCCTAGTAAGTAGATTAATCTTATAGACGAACCTATAAGTGGGCCATGAGAGAGGATTGAGCGATGAGGGATTGTTTTTCTATATGGCCACCAAATTATTTGAAGTATTCCCCATCTTTTAAGAGGTTTTGAGCAAATGTCTAAATCTGCAGACAACCATAATCCACCAAGAACAAATGAAATACCAGCAAGAATTCCATTCTGAAAACCCAGTATTATGCCTGTAATTAAGCCAAAAGGTAAGCACCATAATTTAGTAGATTGATCATGTTCTCTACCTGAGGCCATTAATTTCTAAATATTTACTATGCTTAGCCTGACTTGGTAAGGCAGAATTGTCTAACGGGCGATTAGCTCAGCGGTAGAGCGCCTGCCTTACAAGCAGGATGTCCCTGGTTCGAACCCTGGATCGCCCATTCAAGCTTTTGTCATGCAGAATCCTCTTACTATTAGTGAAACTGCTTCTGCTGAATTAGTTAGGCAGGCTTCTTTTGCTGGTACTCCTGGAATCATGCATATTGATTTATTGGAAGATACTTGTTCTGAAGGTTGGCTACACATCAGAATTAGAGCCGGGAAAAACAATGGCATTCCTATAGCAAGAACTGATGGTGTGACTCTTTATGCACCTTCAAATCAGCTTGATTTGCTTTGTGGCTTAAATCTAAATTTTTATGCTGATTTAAGTGGTGGAGGCTTTTTGATTCGTGTTCCACCGGGAAGTGAACCTTGTTCCTGTGGTGCAGGCTTTAGAGTGAATACAATCGATTGACTGATTCAGTTTAGGTTTACCTAGAAATTAATCCTCTGGGAAAAGAAGAGATGAAAGTTCCTCTTCATCTACGTCATATACCCTCGCTAAAGTTGTTTCGATAGCACTGGTTACTTCTCCAGGTAGAAATCTCATCGCATTAAGTGCTTCATCTGAGATTTCCTCTGAAAGCAATTTTTCTTCGTTTTGAAGCTTCTCATCGTTGATTACTGCCATAATCCAACTTTGATAGGCATATACCAGATCTGAGAATTCTAGTTCTGGGTCATTTAGGTCCATGATCATTTTTAGTACTATTTCAAGATCATTCAGTTTGATTTTATATAAATTGGACTTATTGCCATGACAAAATCAGAAAAAACAATCATTCAAGCAAAAGTGTTTGAATTTGCATTTAATGAATTAGTTAGAAGCAAAAGAAATAATTTTCAGCCCTTATGGACTCCAGATAGCTGGGCAAAGTTTTTGATTTGGGTTGCTTTAAATTGTGGTTTATCGGGTCAAAGAGAAAGTCTGGAATTATTTGCCGAATCTCTAGGTATTCCTTTAACTACTCGTATGAGAAAGATTTTCTTTGAGAGAACTATTGAAATTCTTTCTATTCATTTGATGGCAGACCCAGCCGAGAAAAAAATCATAGCCCTACCGCTTGGTCCTAATGAGGAAATAACCTTCCAAAAAGCACAAGAGGCTTTACATCAAGTTGGATTGCAAGAAAAGGCATCGCTTGATCAATCAACTTGGGACTTAAATGATGGAATTATTTCTATTCCTTGGAAATCTTCAGAAAGTGGCAGTTGATTTGTGCAACAACATAGAATTTAATTAGTGTTTGCAATCATGCTTTAAATATTTCGTAAGTGGAAGATCATTCAGGAAAACAAGAGTTAAGGCAACAAGAGAATGCCTTGCCTAAGACTTATGACCCAAAGGGGACTGAAGCAAGATGGCAAAGGTTATGGGATGAACTTGATGCTTTTAAGCCAGACCCTAATGATCCTGGAGAGCCTTTTTCACTAGTAATTCCTCCCCCTAATGTAACTGGGAGTCTTCATATGGGGCATGCTTTCAATACAGCTCTTATTGACACTATTGTTAGGTTTCAGCGCTTGAAGGGTAAGAATGTTCTGTGTTTACCAGGAACTGATCATGCATCAATTGCTGTACAAACAATTTTGGAAAAGCAATTGAAAGATGAAGGAATTAATCGAGAACAATTAGGAAGAGAACTTTTTTTAAAAAGGGCTTGGGATTGGAAAGCAGAGAGTGGAGGTAAGATTGTTGGTCAACTTAGACGTTTGGGATATTCAGTTGATTGGAGCAGAGAAAGATTCACTATGGACGAGAGGTTGAGCAAGGCTGTTTCAGAGGCTTTTGTTCGCTTATATGAACAAGGTCAAATATATAGAGGTGAATATTTGGTTAATTGGTGTCCAGCTTCAGAATCAGCAGTTAGTGATTTGGAAGTTGAAATGAAAGAGGTAGATGGTTTTTTATGGCATTTTCGATATCCATTAACAAATGGCCCTTCTGAGAATGGAATTACTCATCTTGAAGTTGCAACTACTCGTCCGGAAACAATGCTTGGAGATGTTGCTGTTGCTGTTAATCCTTCTGATGAACGATACCAGAATCTTATTGGCCAGACATTAATTTTGCCTTTTATTGGGAGAGAAATTCCAGTTATTGCAGATGATCATGTTGATAGAGATTTTGGCACAGGTTGCGTAAAAGTAACTCCTGCTCACGATCCAAATGATTTTTCAATTGGCCAGAGGCATCAGTTGCCTCAGATTACCGTTATG
Organism: Prochlorococcus sp. AG-402-G22; assembly: GCA_003217035.1. Classification (GTDB taxonomy): domain Bacteria; phylum Cyanobacteriota; class Cyanobacteriia; order PCC-6307; family Cyanobiaceae; genus Prochlorococcus_D. Next base: position 59,847 of record QCHV01000006.1, on the reverse strand, counting down.
AATAAAGACGGCACGATGAATAAATTGGCTGGTCAATTTGAAGGACTTGATCGTTTTGAAGCACGTGAAGCAGTGGTATCAGCTTTAAAAGATCTTTCTTTATTATCAAAAGTTGAGCCATATAAACATACCGTCCCTTTCTCAGATAGAGGCAAAGTCCCAGTTGAGCCACTTCTATCAACCCAATGGTTTGTTCGAATGCAGCCCATGGCTGATAGATGTTTAGCCCATCTTGTCAAAGGTGAACCAAAATTTGTTCCAGCACGATGGGAAAAAGTTTATCGAGATTGGTTAACAGGTATTCGGGATTGGTGTATTAGCAGACAGTTGTGGTGGGGGCATCGAATCCCAGCATGGTTTGTTATTAGTGAAACAGATCAAAGATTGACTGATGAGACACCTTTTGTAGTTGCTCGTTCAGAAGCCGAAGCCAGGTGCAAGGCACGTGAAAAATTCGGAGATGCTGCTCAAATTAAGCAGGATGAAGATGTTTTAGATACTTGGTTCTCAAGTGGTTTATGGCCTTTTTCTACTTTGGGATGGCCTGAAGAAAATCATTCTGATTTTAATTGTTGGTATCCCACGAATACCCTCGTAACCGGATTTGACATCATCTTTTTCTGGGTTGCGAGAATGACAATGATGGCTGGTTCTTTTACTGGCAGGATGCCTTTTTCAGATGTTTATATCCATGGACTGGTAAGAGATGAGCACAATCGCAAGATGAGTAAAAGTCTTGGAAATGGAATAGATCCGCTGTCATTAATCGATCGCTATGGAACAGATGCTTTACGATTTGCTTTAGTTAAAGAAGTGGCAGGGGCTGGGCAAGATATTCGCCTTGATTATGATCGCAATACAGAGAGTTCCGCAACTATTGAGGCATCAAGAAATTTTGCCAATAAGCTCTGGAATGCCACTAGATTTGCTTTAATTAATCTTGGAAATACAACTTTCGATGAAACATTTGAAGATTTAGATTTAGATCAATTGCAACTTGCTGATAAGTGGATTTTATCTAGGCTTTCAAGAACTAATTTTGAAATATCTCAAAGATATTCTGATTATCGTCTTGGTGAAGCTGCAAAAGGTCTTTATGAGTTTAGTTGGAATGATTTCTGTGATTGGTATTTAGAATTAGTTAAGAGGAGATTAAACCCTGGCGAGAGCTTGACTAACCATCAAGAATTAGATCAGAAAAATGCACAAAAAGTAATTTTTAAGGTTTTAAGAGAACTTTTGGCGATGCTTCACCCTCTTATGCCTCATTTAACAGAAGAACTTTGGCATGGTGTGACAGGTTTATCAGAAGACAATCTTCTTGCTTTACAGCCTTGGCCTGATTTAAAGGAAGAATATTTGGATAAAAAATTAGAAAACTCTTTTTCAGAGTTATTTTCCTCTATTCGATTAGTTAGAAACCTGAGGGCTGAAGCTGGATTGAAACCTTCTCAAAAAATCCCTGTTTGCTTTATTACTAAAAACAATGTACTTGCAGAAACCTTGAAGAAATCAACTGATGATATTCAGTCTCTTACCAGAGCTAATAAAGTTGAAGTATTACATCCTCAAGAGCTGTTAGGCAAGCCTTCTATTAAAGCCTTGGCAGGAGTTTCTGGAGAGTTAGAAGTTCTTTTGCCGATTGAAGGATTGGTAGATCTAGCAGCATTACGCACTCGACTTGAGAAAGATTTAAGCAAAGCCCAAAAAGAAATATATAGCCTTTCAAAAAGATTGGAAAATAAAAGTTTTCTTGACAAAGCGCCTCAAGTTGTAATTGAAGAATGCAAAGTTAAGTTGTTAGCGGCTAAGTCGCAGGCAAACTTAGTTAGCAAAAGAATCTCTGGTTTGGATTGATTAGTAAATGCTCTCTTTATTAAAGAACTTATTAGATACCCAGGTTCAATTTTTTAGTTCTCCCTTTGGCTTATTTGTATTTATAATTTTTTATGCTGCTTGGGTAACTCTTCTTTTGCCAGGCTCTTGGCTTTCTATGTTTGCAGGCTTAGTTTACGGAAAATTTCTTGGAAGCCTTTTGGTATTTTTAGGAGCATTCTCTGGCGCAATCCTAACATTTTCTTTGTGCAGAATATTCTTAAGTAAACTCGCATTAAGTAAGATTGAGTCTAGTTCAAGATTAAAATTTATTCAAAATGTTTCATCTAAACAGGGATTGCTTTTTATTCTTATGACTAGACTTTCGCCATTGTTTCCTTTTGGACTTCTTAACTTAGCTTATGGAGTTAGTAATATTTCATTTAGAAGATTTATGCTGGGATTAATTGGCATTTTACCTGGAACTATACTTTATTGCAGTCTTGGAGCTTTAGCTGGTGATATTACTAGATTTAGTTCTATTCTTGAGAGTAAAGATGACTTGTTTTCTTTTTCATATAGCTTATTAGGAATTCTTTCCACATTAGGCGTAGTTCTCTTCTTGGGAAGAGCAGCAAAGAACACTTTCCCCGAACTTGATTCTCCTAGTTAATCTATTTCTTGCATACCCCAGTCTTTAATAGTAGCTATTAGAATAAACCAACCTAATCTTATTTTAGAAACCAAGCTAGTTTGTGATGAAAGCTCTTGGAACTTTGCTCTCCCACATGGTGTCTTTATAAAAGAATAAATTTTAGGTTTTTTCATTTTTGTGGTTGAGAAGATTTTTAAACTCTTCTTCATCAAGTATTTTAATACCTAAATCTTTTGCTTTATTTAGTTTACTTCCTGCCTTGTCTCCAACTATTAGAAAAGTTGTATTAGAACTTACTGATGAATTAACCTTACCTCCAGCAGTTTCTATCATATCTCTTGCTTCATCTCTGGTAATTGAACTCAAAGTTCCCGTTAAAACAAAATTATTCCCAACCTGGGTTTCTAAAAACCCCTTTTTATTATTTTTACTTAAAGGCTCGGTTTCTATTGTTTCTAGAGATATCCCTAATTCTTTTAATTCATTTAGAAACAGTTGATTCTCTTCATTGTTAAACCATTCTTTTAATGACTCTGCAATCTCGCTTCCTACACCATATATATCTGTAATGAGCTCTGGTGAATTTAATGCTGCACTTTTTAGCTTCATTGCACTGGGAAAACCTTTGGCGATTGTTTTAGCATTGCCTTGACCTATATGTAATATTCCCAAAGCATATAGTTGACGATGCCAAGGTTGAGATTTTGATTCTTCAATTGATAAAATCAACTTTCTGGCTGACATTGCTCCCATTCTTTCTAGCTTCTCAAGAATTTCTTCATTTAATTCGTAGATGTTCTTTATGGATTGAACAATTCTTTTTTTAACGAGTTGCTCGATTAATTTTGCACCCATTCCATCAATATCCATTGCGCTTTTGCTTACCCAATGCCGAAGTGCTCCTTGCAGAATAGCTGGGCAAAGTTTGTTCGTACATTTAGTAGCAGCTTTTTTAGTCCCTCTAATTAGCTTTTCATTACATTGTGGACAATGTGTTGGCAAAAATAACCGTTCAGATTTTTTAGGCCTTAGTGCTTTTACTACTGTTATTACTTCAGGAATAATTTCTCCTGCTTTGCGAACAACAATTGTATCTTCTGCATGTAGGTCAAGATAATCAAGACGATCTGCATTATGTAGTGTTGCTCTTTTTACTTGTGTGCCGGCTAATTCAATCGGCTCAAATTCGGCTACGGGTGTTACTGTACCTGTCCTTCCTACTTGGTAAGTTAATTTAATTAATTTTGTTGGCGCTTCCTCTGCAGGAAATTTCAAAGCAATTGCCCAGCGCGGCGCTTTTTGTGTGGCACCTAGGATCCTTTGAAGATTAAAATCATTTATTTTTATAACTACTCCATCAGTTGCATATGGGAGATCAATTCTCTTTTGCTCCCACTTAGTTAAGAAATCTTTTACTTCTTTTAAACTATTTAGATTTCTTGTATTTGGATTTATTTTAAAACCAGCTGATTGCAACCAATCAAGTGCATCCCATTGATTACTTAGAGAAAAGTTTTTACTTTGATCTGGATTGGAACTATCTAGTAAATGCATTGAGTAAGCAAAGAAGTCTAACTTTCTTGAAGCAACTATTTGCGGATCTAATTGTCTAAGTGTTCCTGCACATGCATTTCTTGGATTTGCAAATAGGTCATTGCCTTGCTCCTCCCTTATTAAATTTATTTTTTTAAAAGTTTGATTTGGTAGAAATGCTTCCCCTCTAACTTCTAACCATTCTGGAGGATTGTCTAATTGAAGACATAGAGGAATTGAGGTGATTGTTTTTACATTTGAAGTAATATCCTCACCATTTATTCCATCTCCTCTAGTTGCAGCCCTAACCAGTAAACCTTTTGAATAACTTAATGCTAGAGCGCTGCCATCTATTTTTAGTTCACATACTAGGCTTGCAAGATTTATAGCTTTTTTTTGATCGCTATTTTGATTTAGTAATTTTTTAACCCTTGTTTCCCAATTAAGCAGCTCTTCAAAATTAAATGCATTGTCCAAACTTAATAATGGGACTTTATGTTTGATATTGATAAATCTTTTTGCGGGTTTCCCTCCTAATCTTTGTGTTGGGCTATCAGCTCTAAGTAAAGATGGGTATTGCTTTTCTAGATCTATTAGCTCTCTATATAGCCTGTCATAAACTGAATCCTCCATGAATGGTGAGTCAAGTACGTAATAGGAGTGATTTGCCTGGTTAAGAAGCTTACTAAGTTCAATAGAACGTTTGAAATTTTTACTTGAAGGAGGCTCCATTAGATAAAGCTCCTCACTGATGACTACTCATTACCTTTTGCTATTCGATTTATTCTCCAGACTTTATCTACTTTGGTAAAGCTGAAATCCAAAGGTAATTCCTGTGTTTTGTCTTCTGATTTTAGCTTCAATGTAAGGATGATCACATTATCTTCGATCCTTGGACGACCTGACTTGAGGTTCCTATATCGGTTTAATTGAAGATTACCTAAGAATTTCAAGAAATCTTGCCGGCTTACGTGTTGACGATATGTTTTTGTTGTCAGCCTGTAAGCCGCATCAATTTGACCAGAAGCTATGTGATCAAAGAATTGTTTCACTAGAGGGTTAATCCCCCTAGCCCCTATGACAAGTTTGACAGCATTGAAAGTCCAGAAAAGAAGCAAAGCACTTCCCCCTACAAGGAGAGTCTTGATTCCTATTTCTCGTATTAGAGCGCCATCCATTGGTGAAATCTTCTTTAAAGGGGTTTTACTTACTAACTTTAGAAAGCAGAGTGTTCTCTAGTCACTAATTTATAGACAGAATGTTATTGCTTAGCAAAGGGCATTGCCCGAAATGATTGATGTCATTGGTTCCACTGCTTCCGATATTTCATCGTTTTAATAGAAAATATTTCGATGGTTTGCTTGTTCAAGGCTTTAAGCCTTTAGTTTCTGTGAGATGGAGTGATCGAAAATTAAGAAATACGGCTGGATTGTATCGTCGAGGCTTGAATAAATCTAGGCAGAAATTTTGTGAGATTGTTTTATCAAGCCCAGTCCTGGGAAATTTGCCCCACAGTGCTGTAGAAAGCACACTTTGTCATGAGATGATCCACGCATGGATTGATTTGGTTTTGGGATTAAGAGAAGTTCATGGGCCTAACTTTCGCAAACGTATGGATTTAATCAATTCTTTGCAGAATGATTTTCAAATTAGTGTGCGACACAAATATCCTGTACCTATACAACCGCCAAAGTGGTGGGCTATTTGTCCCTCTTGTGGTTTGCGCTTCCCTTACAAAAAATTAGTGCGTGGAGCCGCTTGTAAGCAGTGTTGCGACGCAAAATATGGTGGAAAATGGAATATGAGCTGTGTGTTGTCCTATGAACCTATTTCGACTGAGGTTTGATTTAGTCGATTTATAAACTTCAGTTCTCTTTAAAGCTAAACATTATTAAGTTTGTTCAATGCATGTCAATCGTCAGCCAATTAGTCGCAGGAGTCGTTCCCAGGATCCTTTGGACCGAAGAGTTGATAAATTGATTGAGACAGGGAGGCAATTCGTTGATGGAGTGTCTGGGAATCGTCCTGGGCAAAGAAAACAAGCTAATTTGGGTAGTAATCGTTCTGGTTTTGAGAATGTTGGTCGATGGGTTGGTGAGAAACTGGACTGGTTTTTTGAAGAAGAGGATGACTGGATGGAAGATTCTGACTTAGACCTTCATCCTGAAGATTCTTCTTTGAGGAAGAAAAAGCCCCTTCAGGCTATTTCTTTAAGAATGCCAAAAGCAATTGCATCGACTGCTAAGTCTAAGGAATTGGATTCTTCAGATTTGTGGCCTGATGAATCTTCTTTTAAAATTGATAGGTGGCAACGCCCTCAGAATGAAAGAAAGGCAAAGTCAGCAGAAGACTTTATGCCTCAAAATCAAAGAGAAGATTCTTTTACTCGTCCTCTACCTAAATCTAGTCGTAGAAAAACTAATTAATGTTAGATTTTTCGCGTAGTGCAGGACCTAGCCAGGTTTCAAGATCAGGACTAAATACTTCTCTAATAACAGTTAGCTCTTTTTCTTGACGAAAGAATCGGTAATGTCTACTCCAGAAAGGACCTTTTTGTTGAAACTCTTTTTCAAGCCAACTTGCATTTACTAGCGCCAGTCCATCGACTTCACGAAATAATTCTGATCGTCCTTTAGTCAGACTATCCCAAATGGGTTGCTCTTTATTTTTTAGATGATGCTCTGCTTCTTTTTGATTCCACCAACTTTCTGCCCATGCAAGAGTTTGCGACCTACAACTAAGCCAAACTTGACGTCTGATCAATGGTGGTATTAGTTCTTTGACTTCCACTGGAGCTTCTTCAACTTGCTTTTCCTCTGCTTGCATAGCTATTAACTTTACCTTTACTTTGTGACCAGTTAAAAGATTTAGATGGCGAGTTGGACTTCCATCACCTAATAGCATTATTTGCCAAGCACCCGAAAGTTTTTGAGTTGCTTGGCCTGATAATACTGATTCGGTAGGGGCTTCCCAAATAATTTTTGGAGAAGTGAGAAGTTGTTTTTTCAGCACACTCCTCCAGACGTTTTATATTCTTTATTTGATTTACGTCGCTCTAAAGTCTTTTGATGCTCGATTTTGAGCCAGACTAAAAGTGCCGTTAGATCAGCTTTGCTAACACCTGCAATTAAAGTGGCTTCTCCAAAGTTTTTTGGTCTATTTTTACTTAGCTTCTCGCGAGCTTCTCGCGACAGGGTTTTTATATTATTGAAATCTACTTCTTCAGGAATGGGTCTTTGAGTTTGTTTTTTAATTTGATCTATTTGTGCTATCTGACGTTGTAGATAACCACTGTATTTAATATCTATTTCGGCTCCTTCTCTTACGTCTAATGGGAGACTATCTTTTGCAAGTTTATGTTTGATTAGAGTCGAAGTATGAACCCCTGGTCTGCGGAGTAAATTTGCAAGACTTATTGAACCTTTAATTGCAGCACCTGTCTCTTTTTCAAGGCATGAAGCTAATGGATCGCTGGCTTTTATTCTTTGATTTTCTAGACGCTCTTTCTCTAATATTAGAGCTTGTTGCTTCTTTTGAAAAATCTCCCAACGGCGTTTATCAATTAAACCCAATTTGTATCCTAGAGGGGTAAGTCGTCTATCCGCATTGTCTCCTCTAAGTACAAGACGATATTCACTTCGGCTTGTTAATACTCGATATGGTTCATGTAGGTCTTTATGAACTAGATCATCAATCATTGTTCCGATATAACTTTCTTCTCGAGAAAAATGAATGGATTCCTGCTTTTTGATTAATTGATTTGCATTGATTCCTGCTACTAAGCCTTGAGCAGCTGCTTCTTCATATCCTGTGGTTCCATTTAGCTGTCCTGCACTAAATAATCCTTGTATTCTCTTTGTCTCTAACGAAGGTAGGAGTTGTGTTGCGGGAAGGTAGTCATATTCAACTGCGTAGGCTGGTCGAAGCATTATGCAATTTTCAAGTCCAGGTAGTGTTTGAAGAAGACTAAGCTGGATTTTCTCAGGAAGACCAGTAGAAAAACCTTGAACATAGATCTCAGGAGTATTTAGTCCTTCAGGTTCAAGAAAAATTTGATGTGAATCCTTATCCGCAAATCGAACGATCTTATCTTCAATTGACGGACAATAACGAGGCCCAACACTCTCAATAAACCCTCCATAAATAGGTGTTAAATGAAGATTGTCTTTAATCAATTGATGTGTGGTCTTTGTGGTACGTGTTATATGACAACTTATTTGCTCTCCCGAAAACCATGCCATTGGGTCAAATGAAAAAAAACGATTTTCTGCATCGCTTTGTTGCTCTTCCAGGGAGTCAAATTTAATGCTTCTGCGATCTACTCTGGCGGGAGTTCCTGTTTTAAGTCTATTTGTTGTGAAACCTAGTTTTTGCAGTGCTTCTGTAAGACCTTCTGCGGGTTGTTCTCCTGCTCTACCAGCTGCCATGGATTGATTCCCTATCCATATTTTTCCTCTAAGAAATGTTCCAGTTGTGAGAATTACGGCTTTAGCCTGATAAGTACTTCCAAAATAGGTCTTGATTCCTTTGATAGAGCCAATTCGGTCTTTTATAGACGTATTGAGATTTTCTAGGTCTACTTCAAGATCTGTAACCATTGCTTCTCTAAGAGTAAGATTTGGTGTGTTTTGAAGTAGTTGCAGCATTTCACTGGAATATTTCCTTTTGTCAGTTTGAGCACGTAATGCCCAAACTGCAGGTCCTCTACTTGCATTAAGGATTCTTTTTTGAATAGCTGTTGAGTCTGCTAATTGGCCTATTACTCCTCCAAGTGCATCGACTTCATGTACTAGTTGACTTTTGGCTGGCCCCCCAACAGCAGGATTGCAAGGTTGCCAGGCAATCCGGTCGAGATTGAGTGTAAATAAAGCAGTTGATAAGCCGAGTCGAGCTGAAGTCAATGCAGCTTCACAACCGGCATGACCGCCTCCTACGACTATTACATCAAAACTTTCATTTGAATCAATCATCTTTCTCTTTTTAAAGTTTCATTTTTCCTTTTGGCTTTGGTTAGTTTGCAAGATTTCTAAACCTAGTGAATTGTGGCTCAAATAGTAATTTGACCGTACCTACTGGACCATTTCTATGCTTTGTCACTATTACTTCAGTAACCCCTCTATCAGGTGTCTCAGGGTTGTAGTACTCATCTCTATAAATCATTAGGACCAAATCTGCATCTTGTTCGATTGAGCCTGATTCTCTAAGGTCACTAAGCATTGGTCTTTTATTTGTACGAGATTCAACTCCTCTACTAAGTTGAGATAAAGCTATCACAGGCACTTTTAATTCTCTTGCCATTCCTTTTAGTCCCCTTGTAATTCTTGAAAGTTCTTGAACTCTGTTATCAGGAGTAGACCCTTCCATTAGTTGTAAATAGTCAATAACAATGAGACCTAATTCTTTACCTTGTTCAGCAATTAACCTTCGACATAGTGACCTCATCTCTAATACACCTGAATTAGGCTTGTCATCAATAAAAATTGGTAATTGGCCAAGTGTGTTTATACCTTGTCCTAGTAAAGGCCATTCTTCTTGACTTAGGCGACCTGTTCTTAGTCTTCCACTTTCAATGCCTACTTCCATTGAGAGCAGTCGATAAGTCAATTGCTCTTTGCTCATTTCTAGACTGAATACACAAACAGGAAGTTCATGGAGCTGTGCAACATTTTTTGCCAGGTTTAGAACAATTGATGTTTTCCCCATGGCTGGTCTCCCTGCAACAATAATGAGATCACTTCGTTGTAGTCCTTGAGTCATTGCATCAAGGTCATAGAAGTTCACTGGCAATCCAGCTACAGATGTTCCTAACGAACGGCTTTCAATTTCATTAAAAGTTGATGTGAGAATTTCTGCTGTGGGAATCAGTCCTTTTGACGGTTGTTCTTGACTAATCGCAAAAATCTTTTGCTCTGCTTTATCTAAAACTTCTTCTGTAGGCATATTTTGATCAAAACTAAGCTTAATTACGTCATTCCCAGATCGAATAAGTTCTCTGCGGACAAATTTGTCAGTTATTAACTTAGCTACTTGTTCTATAGATGCTGTTGATGTAACTCTTTCAACAAGTTCCACAAGACGACTATTGCCTCCAACTTTTTCAAGAGCTCCTGTATCTGCCAACCATGCACTCATTGCTGTTAAATCTGTTGGTTTTCCTTGGCTATGAAGCATAAGTGCAGTTCGAAATATCTCTCGATGGGCACTTAGGTAAAAAGCCTCTGGTTGTACTAAATCAGCAATTCTATTAAATGCATCTGGATCTAATAAGATTCCACCAAGTACTGCTTCTTCTGCTTCTAAATTTTGTGGAGGAATTAGGTCTTGTTGAGCCTCAAATTTAGGTTCCTCTGAACTTTGATATTTCCTCGAAGAATTTTTTTTGCGATTGTCAGAATCGCTTTTGTTTGGGAAAGGAACACTAACCATTTACATATTCATTAATTAGGGAAGGTAGATCAATGCTTTTGATTATTCAATTGGTATATAGGTAATTTAGTATCCAGCAACCTCAAGATTAATTTCAGCAGTAACTTCACTATGAAGTTTAATTTGAACTGTATATTTTCCAGTCCCATGAATTTCAGGAACATTAATTGTTCGCCTATCAATTTCTTTTTTTGTGGCTGTTTCAATTGCTTCGGCAATATCGCCATTTGTTACTGATCCAAATAAGACTCCATCTTCACCAACTTGTTTTTTAACTGTAAAACGACCAATGGTTTTCAAAGCCGTTTCAAAGTCGATTGCTGCTTTTTTCAAGGCGGCTTCTTGTTCTTTTTGCTTGGCTTTTCGATGTTCAACTTGTTTCATTACTGCCTCTGTGACAGGTAATGCTTTGCCGTGCGGAAGAAGGAAGTTGCGAGCATATCCTGGAGCAACTTCAACTACATCGCCATCTTTTCCAAGGCTAAGGATGTCTTCTTTAAGAACTACTTGAACTCGTTTAGCCATAGTTAGTGTTTGTGTGGGATCTTCAGATCACTTTCAATAATCTTAGGATGTCATAGGGAGCCTAATTCTTTTAGCTAAGCCTAAGGCTTTTAAAAAGCGTATATGTTCCCAAGTTAGATCTATCTGACCTCTTTGAAGACCTTGTTTGGCAGAGCTTGGATAAGCGTGATGATTGTTGTGCCACCCCTCACCAAATGTTAGTGCTGCAACCCAAGGATTATTTTTTGAACTATCGCCACTTTCAAAGACTACATTTCCCCAACAATGAGTTGCAGAATTTACCAGCCAAGTGATGTGATATACAAATACGAGTCGTAAAGGGATTCCCCAAAGAACCATTGACCATCCACCTACACCAGTTGTAGTTCCTATCCAAAAAAGGAATGCTCCTAGAGGTATTTGGAGAGCTAAGAAGTATTTATTTAGAAAAATATAATATGGATCTTTGACTAGATCGCCAGTAAATCTTGGAACGGTACTTAAAGCTGGCACTTCTTCAAACATCCATCCCATATGACTCCACCAAAACCCCTTATTGCTGTTGTGATGGTCTGCATCTGTATCTGAAAAAGTGTGGTGGTGACGATGGAGCCCTACCCAATCAATCGGGCCATGTTGGCAACTTAAAGCCCCGCAGGTTGCAAAAAACCTTTCTAGCCATTTAGGAACTTTAAATGCACGATGAGATAACAATCTGTGGTATCCAAGTGTTACTCCTAAGCATGCTGTCATCCAATAGAGAATTATGAATGCACTAAAGGCTTGCAAGCTCCAAAACTTTGGTAATAACGCATATACCGTCAAGGCATGGATTGCAAACATAAACCCAATGGTTCCCCAACGTCGTTTGAAGTTTCCAAACCCTCTAATTTTATTAGGGCTTTGAAGCTTCTTAGAAGCATCCATTGCCTTATCTGCGTCAACCGGTCTACGCAATGGGGCGGTTGCACCAATTACACTCGAAACCACTACTATGATTATTTTAAGGTTAGTTTATAATAACTGATAAGGATCCATATCACAAAATTAATTTAATCTTTTGAACGATTTGTGACCAATAGTTATCGCGATCGACTTGCCAGCGGAAGGCGGGCTATGGCCCATCTGATTCATGTATGGCATGAGCGAAATGGTTGGTCTCATAAGGTTTTACCTGCTTTGGCTGAGTCTTTGGACTTGGGGCGAATTCATAATTCTCAAATTTCCAACTTAAGGAATGGAAAGCTTGTTTCACCTGGTCCAGAAGTTTTCCTTGCATTTTCCCAAATTAATCATGTTCTTTATCAGGGAATTGGTCATATAAGAGATCATCTTGAAAAAGATCATCCTGAGTTACTAAAGCTTCTTTTAGATTCAGCTTTGCCATTAGTGGGGGATGATGAGCAGCCACTTTCTGCAGGAGACTTGTTTGAAATATTTGTTGGATTAACGCCTTTACCTTCTTCTTTTGATTGGTTTATTGAGGAAGCTGAGGCGCCAATATTAAGTGCTGCTTTGGCAGACTATTTGTGCAATAAACAGCCATGGCGTCAATGCCGTGAAAAAGTTATGGATGCCTATCCAGTTCAGAAATTAAATAGAAGAGAAAGATTTGCAGCTGTTATGGCTGGCTTGAGGGATTACACGGCAGAACAGTTGGATGGTGAATTATTGGATTTATATGCTACATATCAAAAAATTTATAATTCTGAGTTACACGGAGCAGATTCTTTTTTGCAGGATTTGCGTACAAGGGCTGATTATTTGTCAGAATTGGAATAAGTATTTTTTGAATCTGGAAATTTTTTATTCGCATATTAAAAAATGGTTTCTTATAGTAATGAATTAATTGAAAAATGGGCCAATGACTTTGTCTGCTCTATTGAAAAAGAATTATATTCTCTAGCTCAGAAAAGAACGGAAGGTGTATTTTTTAAGCTTGAAAAAGTTTTAAATATTTTTTCCGAGGTGGGTTTAGCATCGCAACATTTTTGTTCTTCCACTGGTTATGCTCATGATGATTTAGGAAGGGATATAATTGATAAAATTTATGCAAAAATCTTTGGTTCAGAAAAGGCTGCAGTCCGAATGCAGTTTGTTAGTGGAACTCATGCAATTGCTTCTTGCTTATTTGGTTCTTTAAGACCAGGCGATAACTTACTTTCAGTAACAGGCGAGCCTTATGAAACATTAAGAGAAGTTATAGGCAAGACAAATACTGACCATGGATCCCTAATTGACTTTGGAGTTCAATATGATGAATTATCTATCTTTGAAGATGAAAAACTTAATTTTGAAATTTTAGAGAGTGCTTTGCAGATTCCTAGAAGAATGATTTTTATTCAAAGAAGTTGTGGATACTCTTGGAGGCCTTCTTTATCAATTAGGGATATAAAAGATATATGTAATTTAATTCATATTCGCCAACCTAATTGTATTTGTTTTGTTGATAACTGTTATGGAGAATTTGTAGAAGAAAAAGAACCAACCCATGTTGGAGCTGATTTAATTGCAGGCTCATTAATTAAAAATCCAGGAGGAACAATAGTGCCAGCAGGTGGATATGTTGCGGGTAATGCCGAATTAGTTGAAAAAGCATGCTGCAGACTTACTGCTCCAGGAATAGGAAGTAAAGGGGGGACTGGCTTTGATTTAAACCGTCAGGTTTTGCAAGGCTTGTTTCTTTCTCCTCAGATGGTCTCAGAATCTTTAATAGGTGCCGATCTTGTCGCAGGAGTTTTTCATCGGCTTGGTTTTGATGTTAAACCTTTACCAGGAAAGCACCGTGGAGATTTGATTCAAGCTGTCCGACTAGAAAAACCCGAGGTTCTAGTAGAAGTTTGCAGATCATTTCAACTTTCTTCCCCAGTTGGTTCTTTTTTAAATCCAATTCCCTCGAGTTCTCCTGGTTATGCAATTGATTTGATTATGTCTGGCGGAACATTTATTGATGGCAGTACGAGTGAATTTTCTGCAGATGCACCATTTAAGAAGCCTTATAATCTATATGTGCAAGGAGGGACACATCGTTCGCATATAAAATTTGCACTTATTCGCGTATTAGTTGCATTAGTCCAGGCAGGTTTTCTAGATTTATCTCAAACCAGTTCATAATTGTTTGATTTTTCCAATGGCATTTGATTTTCCCAAAACCTTTCGTTTTGCTGATACTCACGAATATGCTTCTTTAGAAGTCGATTTTGTGAGAATTGGCATTAGTGCTTTCGCTGTTGATCAGTTAGGAGACATTGTTTTTGTTGATTTACCTGAAGTGGGGTCTCTTTTACAAAGAGGCGTCAGTTTTGGCTCTGTGGAATCTGTCAAAGCTGTTGAAGACATGTATTCCCCTGTTTCAGGCGAAGTACAAGCTGTCAATGAATCTGTCCTTTCAGATCCAGAGAAGCTTCAAAATGATCCACATGGTGATGGATGGCTTTTGGAAATTAAAATTTCTGACTCTACTGAGTTGGATCAACTTATGGACTCAGACTCTTATGCAGCTAAGATTGCCGCCAACTAAATTTTCTATTTTGTTTTTAGGAAATTTATCAATATTAAAATTTCATGATTGGAATGAATAAAAATTCAGAAGAATTTTGCGATCGTCACATTGGTATCAATGATGATGCTCAAGAAAAAATGCTTAAGGACTTAGGTTTTCAAAATCTAGATGATTTTGTTGCTTCGGTTATTCCTCCAAAAATATTTGAAAAGAATTCTTCTAATAATTTCTTAGTTAATGGATCTGGTGAATTGAATGCATTAGAAGAATTAAATAGCATTGCTAGGAATAATGTTGTTAATCGCTCTTTAATTGGACTGGGATATCATGGTACATTAATGCCCTCTTTAATAAAGAGAAATATCCTTGAAGATCCCTCTTGGTACTCTTCATATACTCCTTATCAGGCGGAAATCTCTCAAGGTAGATTAGAAGCACTTTTTAATTTCCAAACTTTAATTAGTGAATTAACTGGTTTACCAATAGCGAATGCTTCTTTGTTAGATGAAGCGACTGCAGCAGCAGAAGCAATGAACTTGTCTTTTGCATCAAATAAAAATGATAGTGCAAACAAGTTCCTTGTAGACAGATCTATTTTCCCGCAAACACTTTCAGTTCTTAAAACAAGAGCTGAGCCTTTAAATATTATTCTTGAAGAAGTAGATCCTAGAAATTTTGAGATCGACAATCAGGTTTTTGGTTTATTTATTCAGCTACCTGGCTTAGAAGGGAGCCTTTGGAATCCATCGTTTTCTATTTCAAAAGCTCATGATGTTGGGGCGTTGGTGACAGCAGCTATAGACCCGCTCGCTCAGGTTCTACTCGAACCAGTTGGGGACTTAGGAGTTGATATTGCTATTGGAAGTGCTCAGCGCTTTGGGGTTCCAATGGGTTTTGGAGGCCCTCATGCTGCTTTTTTTGCTACTAAAGAGAAATTCAAGCGACAAGTTCCTGGACGTTTAGTAGGGCAATCGATTGATAAATATGGTCAACCAGCATTGAGATTAGCTTTGCAAACAAGAGAACAACATATACGAAGAGATAAGGCAACTAGCAATATTTGTACCGCTCAAGTTTTGCTGGCTGTTATTTCATCTTTTTTTGCTATTTACCATGGACCAAAAGGTTTAGAAAAAATTGCCGAAAGAGTTATTCAATTGCGCGCAAAACTTGAATCTAACTTGAAAGAACTTGAGTATCCTATCGAGTCAATTAATCGCTTTGACACTATTTCTGTTAATTGCTTAGAGTCATCTAAAGTTATTGAGTTAGCAGCCTTAGAAGGATTTAATATTAGGATTTTACCTATAGGTTCTTCCATAGAGGAATCAAGTGGCTTTGCAATATCATTAGATGAATTAAGTACAGAAGATGAGGTTGATGCCATTTCTAGAATTCTTGCAAAAGCGAAAGGTAAAAAACCAAATATTACTTCTACTAATTACTTACCTATCAAAGATATTTTCAATAATGATATCCCTTTAAGAAACAAGCCTTGGCTTACACAAGAAGTTTTTCATTCATATAGATCTGAGACTGAATTAGTTCGTTATATGCAATTGTTGTCTAGCCGAGATTTTTCTCTTGTTCATGGAATGATCCCTTTAGGGAGTTGTACAATGAAATTAAACTCAGCTGCAGAACTTATACCTGTTAGTTGGAAAGAATTCTCTTCAATCCATCCTTTTGCTCCTATTAATCAAGTAAAAGGCTATTTACAACTAATTAAGGATTTAGAAAATTGGTTGTCTCTGTTGACAGGTTTTTCTGGAGTCTCTTTACAACCTAATGCTGGCTCTCAAGGAGAATTTGCAGGATTACTAGTTATTCGTGCTTGGCATAAAGCTAGAGGTCAAGATAAAAGAAAAATTTGTTTAATTCCTACTAGTGCTCATGGAACAAATCCTGCTAGTGCTGTGATGTCAGGATTGAAAGTTGTTCCTATTACATGCGATCAACAAGGAAATATAGATCTTGATGATCTTCAAAAGAAAGCCTCTGATTATTCTGCTGAATTGGCAGCTTTAATGATTACCTATCCTTCGACTCATGGAGTTTTTGAGCCCAAAATTCGTGAGATTTGTGATTTAGTTCATTCTCATGGAGGTCAAGTTTATTTAGATGGTGCAAATCTCAATGCACAGGTTGGTCTTTGTAAACCAGGAGATTATGGAGCAGATGTTTGCCATTTGAACTTGCATAAGACTTTTTGTATTCCTCATGGTGGAGGTGGGCCAGGAGTGGGACCAATTGCTGTCGCTAAACATTTAGTGCCTTATTTGCCTGGCAATCCTTTGGATAATTTAAGAAAAAGTACTTCTATTGGAGCAGTTTCAGCAGCGACTTATGGAAGCGCAAGCATTTTACCCATTAGTTGGATGTATATAAGGCTGATGGGCTTAAAGGGATTGAGAAAAGCAAGTTCAGTGGCAATACTTTCAGCTAATTATGTTGCTGAACGTCTTAATAAATATTACCCAGTTTTATTTAGGGGGCCTAATGGAAAAGTTGCGCATGAATGCATTTTGGATTTAAGGCCTTTGAAAAGCAAAACGGGTATTGAAGTTGATGATGTAGCAAAAAGACTTATGGATTATGGATTTCATGCTCCTACAGTTAGTTGGCCTGTCGCTGGAACATTAATGGTTGAGCCTACCGAAAGTGAAAGTCTTGAAGAGTTGGATCGTTTTTGTGAGGCAATGATTGCAATTAGAAAGGAAATAGAAGCTATTGAATTAGGTCTTAGTG
This sequence comes from Prochlorococcus sp. AG-402-G22, assembly GCA_003217035.1. Lineage (GTDB taxonomy): Bacteria > Cyanobacteriota > Cyanobacteriia > PCC-6307 > Cyanobiaceae > Prochlorococcus_D. Next base: position 42,664 of record QCHV01000006.1, on the reverse strand, counting down.
ACAAAGAAAATAATGTTTTGCGCAATTCTCCTCACACTTTAGAAATAATCACTGCAGAAGTTTGGGATAGACCTTATTCACGTCAGGAAGCCGCATTTCCTTTGAAACATCAGCTCAAGAACAAGTTCTGGCCAGCCGTTTCGAGAATTGACAATGCCTTTGGAGATAGAAATTTAGTCTGTAGTTGTAGTGGTGTAGAAAGTTTTCTTGAAAATTAGTTACTCCTACCCCTGGTCTATATCTAATTTAATAGTTAAGTTTTGAGCAAAATCCAATTTTATTGGTTTTAATTTGTAGCTGCATCATTAAAGAACTTAACTTTTTTGTGCAGTATTTTCACATCGCTTGGGGACAGCATGATGAAAGACATCACAGGTGATCAATCATCAGTCAAAGTACTGAGAAAAGGTGATCTTAATTTGCCAGTTTTTTCTGGAGGCCTTGAGTCAACTCTTAGTAAGGGAAAGTTATTAGAAGTGGATGGTACTAATGTTGTTCGGGTGCCTTTTGGAGTTCGTCGGCCACGTAAGGAAAGACCAGCAAGATCAGAAAGCTGGGTTACTTTGGTTTTACCTTTTCAGCCTCTAGGTTCTCCGACCCCTCCTCCTCAAGCTGCTTGAAACAATCAAGCAGCTATTTTGTTGGAATTTTTTTCAAGAATTTCTTGATAAAACTGTCTTAGTTGTTCTGTAGCCTTACTCCATCCCCATTTCTCTGCTTCTAGTCTTGCAGAGTTTCTCATTGCTTTTCTTTCTATTGCATTACCTAATAGTTTTTTAGTGGCGTTTATAAGGCTTGTTGACCCTCCATTCTCCCCATCTGGGTCATATAGGCATCCGTTTTTTGAATCATTAATGATATCTGGTATGCCTCCTTTATTTGCTCCTACTACTGGGCATCCAGCCGCCATTGCTTCAAGGAGTACTAAGCCTAGGGTTTCTGTACTAGAAGGGAATAAGAAGGCATCTCCGGAAGCGTATGCACTTGCTAATTCTTGTCCTGATAAATATCCAACGAAGGTAGTAGCAGTATTTTCAAATATTTTTTCTAGTTGATTTCTATAAGGGCCATCTCCTACTAAAGCTAATCTTGTATCAGGTAAAGCTTCTAAAACGGGTTTGATCCGTTCAATTTGTTTTTCAGCTGATAGTCGCCCAACGTAAATTAATAATGATCCTTCATCACTAAATTTCCCAAGTAGTTTTTTACGCATATCATCGTTACGCAACTCTGGTCTGAAGATTTCTGTATCAACTCCTCTTTGCCATAACGCGGTATTTTGAATTCCTTTCTCACTAAGTTCTTTGACCATTGCTGTAGAAGTGCAAAGATTTAGCACCGCTTGATTATGAGCTGCCTTCAGGAGTTCCCATAGCAATGGTTCAAGCATTCCCATTCCATAGTGCTCAAGGTATTTAGGAAGATGAGTATGGTAACTAGCAACTAGAGGTATCCCATTCGTTTTTGCAAGCCATATTCCTCCTAGCCCCAGAACTGCTGGATTAACGACATGAATTAAATCAGGCTTTAGCTCTTCTAGAGCTTCTGAAACTGCAGGCCCAGGTAGACCAAGTTTAAGTTCTGGATATAGAGGTAAAGGCATGGCTGGCACTCCAACCATTTTTGCTCCCATATATTCATCAGGACAGCCTTCAGGGCAAAAAACAATTACTTCATCACCAGCTTTATTAAGGTGTTCAAGCGTTTTTGTTAGCCGAGTAACTATTCCATCAACTTTAGGAAGAAAAGTTTCGGTAAAAAAAGCAATCTTCACTTGAGAAAAGAATGATCAGTAGTTTAGAAAACTTTTTAGGACTTTTTAATTGCTTTTGCTTGTGTTGAAGTCCATGCAGATATGCATGGTATACGTTTTCGGTCACATCGGTCTGCCCACCGACGTGCAACATCAACAACTTCAGTTAGAAGTCCATTATCAAGTGTAGTTGGTTTAAGACCTAGTTCAATAAAACAACGATTATCAACAATTAGATCATTTTCTACAGCTTCATTTCGAGGATTAGGCAAATAGTTGATTTTCGCACCAGTTAATGAAGCTACTTTTTTAGCAAGTTCTCCAACTTGGTGGCTCTCAGTCATTTGATTAAAAATCTTTACCCTTTCTCCTTTCTTAGGTGGGTTTTCCAGCGCAAGTTGCACACATCTGACTGAGTCTTGAATATGAATAAATGCTCGAGTTTGTCCACCAGTTCCATGAACAGTTAATGGATAATCAATTGCAGCTTGCATTAAAAACCTATTTAATACGGTCCCATAATCGCCGTCATAGTCAAACCTATTGGTGAGACGAGGGTCTTTCAAAGTTGCTTCAGTATTGGTCCCCCAGACAATTCCTTGATGAAGATCTGTGATTTTTATTTGGTCATTTTTGTTGTAATAAAGGAAAAGTAATTGATCGAGGGTTTTCGTCATGTGATAAACGCTGCCAGGACTGGCAGGATGCAGTATTTCTTCTTCAAAACGGCTTCCATCTGGTTGGGGCACTTCCACCTTGAGATATCCTTCAGGAATTGTTGCCCCACGATGAGAACCATAACCATATACACCCATAGTTCCTAAATGAACGACATGAGGTTCAAGGCCAGACTCAACAATTGCAGCTAAAAGATTATGAGTTCTATTTACGTTGTTATCTACCGTATACCTTTTTGTTGAACTGCTTTTCATCGAGTATGGAGCAGCTCTTTGCTCTGCAAAATGGACTATTGCATCTGGTTCTTCTGCAATTAATAAATCAAGTAAACGCTGAAATTCCTTTGAAATATCAAGATTAATAAATCTCATGGGCTGATTACCTACCTCGTTCCATGCCTTTAATCGTTCCCCAATGGAAGTTATTGGAGTTAAAGATTCCACTTCTAGATCAATATCAATTTTTCGACGGCTGAGATTGTCAATGATTAAAACATCATGACCATTGTCGGCAAGATTGACTGCACAAGGCCAGCCACAAAAGCCGTCACCACCAAGAACAAAAACTTTCACCCAAAACTCCCGTAGGAAAGATCAAAAGCGTCCATCATAGAAAGTTACTACAAGGGTTTCACTTAATGATCCAATAAACTCCAATAATACCAATGAAAAGTATTGTTCCAATTAGTATAAATTGCCGAGAATCATTTGAGGGAAAGCTTTTTGAAGTAATTACTTCAATTTCTGGCTCTTTTGCGAAAGCATTAAGCCGGCCGCCACTTTCTTCAGTAACTGTCATTTTCCATGTGCCTCTCGGCGGAGAATATGGAGTTCAGGAAGGATGTGATGAATTCTGTTACTTAGCTTTACTGAATTTTCGATTGTGTAGATCCAATTACTCCACTTTTTGGGGAGCTCGCACTTGCATATTCTCTTTCTTTTAGTTTTCCTGCTAAAAAAGCTTTTCGGCCTGCTTCTACTGCTTTACACATTGCATCTGCCATCAATGGGGCATTCCCAGACAAAGCGATTGCACTGTTAATTAGGACAGCATCTGCCCCCATCTCCATAGCTTGAGCAGCATGACTAGGAACTCCAATGCCAGCATCGACAATTACAGGTACCTTTGCATTTTCAATAATTATTTGAATATTGCTTTCATTGCGAAGTCCTTGAGCAGAACCTATCGCTGAACCTAAGGGCATTACGGTTGCGCATCCAATTTCTTCAAGCCTTTTTGCTAATAGTGGATCAGCATTGATATAAGGCAGTACTTCGAAATTCTCTTTAATTAGTGCTTCTGCTGCTTTTAGAGTTCCAAATGGATCAGGGAGCAAATAGATCTTGTCTGGGATAACTTCTAATTTGATGAAGTTATTATCTTCTTGGCCAGATAGTTTGGCTAGTTCTCTTCCTAGCTTTGCAACTCTTATTGCTTCTTCTGCATTTGTACATCCAGCTGTATTAGGTAGCATCCACAATTTTTTCCAGTTAATCCCTTGCATAAGACCTTCGTGACCTGCTTCTAATGATTGAACCCTTCTTACTGCTACTGTTACTATTTCACATTTTGAATTGGCTAAACTTTCATTCATTTGCGCTAGATTTTTATACTTGCCAGTTCCAGTCAATAACCTGCTATTGAAAGATTTTCCCCCTATTAAAAGATTGTTTAAATAGTTGTCCATAAATTTTTCAATAATAAATAAATTAAAAACCTTTCTTATAAATAATATTTGAGGAAGTTTTTTCTTTTCTTTTACTTATCTTTTCACTTTGCTTTCTTGCTGTTTTATTCTTTGGATCGATTTTTAAGACAGATTGATATAGTTGGAATGCCTCATCTTCTTCCATTAACTTTTGCTTTGCAAATGCAAGATTATTTAGTGCTACTGGATAGTCTGATTTTGAGCTAATCGCTTTTTGATAATGTGTTATAGCTTCTTTGAACTTATCTTGAGCAGCCAAGGCAAAACCTAAAGCATTTTCAATTATTGCCTTTGCATCATTGGGCTCATCTTTTAGCAGAGTTAGGGACTTCTTGAGTGTCATTACAGCCTGGGGATATAATCTTTTCCGTAGTTGAACTGAGCCCAATTCATATAACTTTGCAGCATCAGTAGATTCGCTATTTCCACTTTTTTCTAACTTCATCAGCTCTATTTCATCCTTACGCACTTTAAGTACCTGTCTACCTACTAAGATGGCAATTATTACTAGTAAGCCACTTAAGCCTATAAGATATGTTTGGGGTAGAGACAGTTCCATTTCTAAAGTAACTTTTCCATTCTATAAATATATACGTAGCTTTTTTTTTAGGCCATTATTTTGAATTAATTTATTAAATACTTCAATATTTATTTCTTAACTGATGTCACAACATTCGTAAAACTCGACGGATCTATTAGTGCAAGTTGCGCTAACATTTTCCTGTTGATTTTTACTTCTGCTTGTTTTAAATTGCCCATCAATTTGCTATAGCTCATACCGTTAAGCCTTGCAGCTGCATTAATACGAGCAATCCATAATCTTCTAAAGTCTCTTTTGCGTCGCTTTCTATCCCTATAAGCGTTGCATAAGGCTTTCATTACACGTTGGTTGGCAGTACGAAAAAGTCTGCCATTACCACCTCGATATCCTCGGGCTATCCGAAGAATTTTGTTACGTCTTTTTCTGGCAACATTGCCTCTTTTTACACGTGACATGAGGGGAAATAATCAGTGAGATGAATGGTTCGAAAATGAAATTTTTGATCCAGAGTTGTTTTTTAGCTATATGGAAGCATCAGACTCACGTTTTCCGCATCACGTTCATCAACAACTGCCTTTGTGGCTAGATGTCGTTTCAGTTTTGTGCTCTTATGGTCGAGCAAATGATTGCGGAAGGCCCTACGCCTCATAAACTTGCCAGTGCCAGTAGCTTTAAACCGCTTAGCAGCAGCCTTGCGAGTTTTTAGTTTAGGCATCTCTGGCAAATACACAAATACAATCCAATAGACTACTTCCTAACAGCCCCCAAAGCCAAGTTTGGCTTTATTTATTTTGGTAATGAATTTTTAAAATCTTGATTACGACTTTATTCCCACGTGTATCAATTTTATTGGGTTTGTTGTTTTTGCCCTATGGAACCCCTGCTTTTTATAGAGCTAATGCTTTATTGAATTCTAATGAAAAGCAATCAACCCATTATGAGGTTTCCTATCCAGAACCGGTATCTCTTTCTAATAGTTTTTTATTAGTAGCATTAGAGCAATATCTTGGTAGAGATATTTTAAATAATTTGCAGTCACCTGATTTTAAATTAATTAGCGGTGGGAGACGACCATTAATTCTTAAGGATCCATCAGGCTTAGTCCATAAGTCTGCGGAAATAACTATTGGATGGAAGAAAGAACCTTTGCAGCCTACTAGAAATCATGAAAGACAAGTAATCGGGCCATTTGCGAGTTTTGAATCAGCAAATCGAATATCAACTGTTTTGCGAGATCAAGGCATAGAAGCAGTTGTTGCTCATCCTTTGGATTGGGAAGTTTGGCTTCCAAACGAGATTCAGCTTCCCAAGGAAATTAATGTCATCCAATTCCAAGAAAAGGTTTCTACACAAATTAAGCCAGTTCTGAAATTAAATAATGGAAATTTTCTTTTAGCAGGTTCTATAGAAATCAATGCTCCTGATGGCCTTCGATTAAATGGAGGCTTATATAAAGGTCCCTTTATTTTGCAGCCTGATGCATATGGCTCTTGGACTTTTATTGAAAAGGTCTTGCTTGAAAAATATTTACTTGGTGTAGTTCCTCACGAGATTGGCCCTAATGCACCAGCATCTGCTTTGGCTTCGCAAGCTGTTTTAGCTAGGACCTGGGCTCTTGCCAATGCGAATCGTTTTGAAGTTGATGGTTATCATTTATGTAGTAATACTCAGTGTCAGGTTTATAAAGATCCAGAGAAAGCCTCCATAGAAGTTTCTAAGGCAATTGATAAAACAGCGGGTAAAATTCTGACTTGGAAAGGGAAGCCCATTAGTGCTGTTTATCATGCAACTAATGGAGGAGTAATGGCTGAAGTAAGTGAAGCTTGGGCTATTGAATCAGTTCCATATTTGCAAACTAATTTGGATGGATCCAAAAGATGGACTCGGCAATTTTCTATTCCACTGAGTGATAGATCTGAGATTCAGAAGCTTTTATCTCAAAGAGATGGAGCGTATGGAAATAATCATTATTTGTTTAGGTGGAAGAGAAAAGTTTCTTCAGAGGAATTACAAAAGGCTTTGCTTTCAGTTAGGTCAGACTTTGGGCTCCCCAAATCTGTAAGTGTTATTCAAAGAGGTCCCAGTGGAAGGGTTGTTGCGTTAAAAATTGTTGGCAATAGAAACCAAACACCAATTGTCCTTAAAAGAGACTCAATTAGACGAATTTTGACAATTTTGCCAAGTACTCTTTTTGTAATTAATGAATTAAAAGAAGGTGGCTGGCAATTTAGTGGAGGAGGTTTTGGCCATGGAGCTGGATTATCACAAGCCGGTGCAATAGACTTGGCTCTTCGTGGGTGGACAACTCAACAGATTCTTAAACATTACTACCCAGGAACAACATATGAATCTTTAAGGTAGTAATGAAAAGACGTCTTAGAGTCAAGCAAGATTAAATCGCGGTATTTCCATGGCCTTTGCAGCTGAAAATGGAGAAAACCGTCGAAGCAAGGCATTTTTGTTCTTGATCTTTTGCGTTGCTCTGGCTTTTCTACCAAATTGGATTCCACCGAGATATAGTTTATTACCCGCAATCATATTTGCTGTTTTATTAGGAACATATAGTTTAGGCATTGTTTTGCGTAAACAAGATAAACGCTTTGATGATTCAAATTTAGTTGCGATTCCAGAAAGTAGTTATGACTCTCTTCCTTGTGTAGATGTTTTAGTTTCTGCAAGAGATGAAGAAAATGTTGTTGAAAGATTAGTTGAAAGACTCATGGCAATAAGATACCCAAAGGATAAACTAAGAACAGTCATTATTAATGATGGAAGCAAAGATAATACTTCTACTATATTAACTAAATTAAAGGAGACATTCCCAACCCTAAAAGTTTTAAATCGTTCTAGGTCTTCTGGAGGTGGTAAGTCTGGAGCATTGAATTATGCATTATCTCAATTGAAGGGAGAATGGATTCTGATTTTAGATGCAGATGCTCAGTTCCATGAGGATATTTTGCTTAGGGTTCTTCCTTTTACTAAGAAACTGGGATGGTCTGCGGTACAACTTCGTAAAGCTGTTGTTAATTCTAGTAATAATCTTTTGACGCTTTGCCAATCTATGGAAATGGCTATGGATGCTGTTATTCAGCAGGGAAGATTATTTGCTGGAGGTGTCGTTGAGCTAAGAGGTAATGGACAACTACTAAATAGAAACGCGCTAGATAAATGCGGAGGTTTTAATGAAGATACTGTGACAGATGATCTTGACTTAAGCTTTAGATTATTAACTTCAGGCTTTGATATTGGATTACTCTGGAATCCACCTATTCAGGAGGAAGCAGTTGTTACATTATCGTCTTTATGGCGTCAAAGAAATAGATGGGCTGAAGGAGGGCTTCAGAGATTTTTTGATTATTGGCCCTCTCTTATCTCTAATAAATTAACCCTAACTAAAAAGCTAGATTTAGCGTCTTTTTTCTCGCTGCAATACCTATTACCAGTAGTTTCTTTTATAGATATAATTAGCTCTTCCCTATCGCATAATTTTCCAAGATACTGGCCCTTGTCATTAGTTGCATTTAGTGTTTCTGGTGTGGCCTATTTTAGGGGATGCAAAAGAGATGTTGAGGGACCAGCAATTCCTTCCCCAAGATTCTTAAGATTATTAATTTCTATTATTTACTTATTTCATTGGTTTTTTGTTATTCCGTTCGTTTCATTTCGCATGGCGACTTTGCCAAAGAAATTAGTTTGGGTTAAAACAATCCATAGTGGAGAATAGTTAAACGCAATTATTTTTTTTCTTCTTCTTCTACATTGATAATCTCACCGTTGAAGAAATTGGCAAATTGCTTTGCTTTGTCTTCCCTTAAATAATTATTTTCAATATTATCATTTGCTAATGGAACTTCTTCTATTTTCATTTTTTCACTTGACTTGATTTCACTTTTGTTTTGGAAATTATTATCTGCTTTCTCTGGTTCCTTATTGATAGGTTTATTTTGAGAATGTAAAATCAACTTCTTGCTTCCGCCTACGACCTGATTAATAGCTTTTTCTAAAATATTTTTTCTACTTTCTATCATTCCAAGCCAATTAGCAGCAACACTAATTTCTGCTTGTAGTGTAGATAATCGTATTAATTTTGCTTGCTGTGATAGCAGCATTTTTGTTGATGGCAACTCAATTTGAGCTAGTATTTTCTCCCATGTTTCTGATAGATTAACTGAATTATCTTTGTTATTTTGATCATGCTTATTGTCATCAACATCTGCCACAGGAGTAGCTTCTTCTTTCTTTAAACCTGTATTAATCTGGTTCGTATTTTGTGAAGACTCTCTATTAACTTCATTCTTTTCTAGCTTTTTATCGGGTTTTTTTATTTTGCTATAATCATCAGCTAGCAAGTTTATTTCCTTATTCTTTTGATTAGACCTTGGAGTAAATGTTGGTGGTTCTGCTAGCAGTCCTAGAAGAATTACTTCTAGCCATAACCTAGGCTGAGAACTGTTTCTTAACTGATATTCTGTCCCCTTCAATTGAGCTTGCCATTGAAATAACTTCTCTTTTTCAACTAACTTTGCAATTTCTGCTAGTTGTGTCTGTGATTCTTTGGAAATACTACAGAGTTGATATTCCTGAGGTATTGAAATTTTTATGATTAAGTCTCTTAGGATGCCCACTACTCCTTGGAGTATGGCCATTGGTTCACTCCCATCATCAAGACTTTCTCTACATAGTTTTAGTAAATTAATTGGTTCTTTATTTGCTATAGATGAAGTTATCTCTAGTAGTTTTTTCTCTGAAACTTCACCAAGCAGCTCCCATACAGATTCTAATTGAATAGGTTGTGGAAGTAGGCTTAGTTGGTCGAGCATGCTTTGGGCATCTCTTAAACCACCTTGCGAACGTTTCGCAATTAGTAATAACGCCTCTTCGTCAATATTAATCTTTTCAGTTTTTGCAATTAATTTCAGGTGTTTTAGTAAATCTAAAAGTGCAATATGTTTAAAGTCAAATCTTTGACATCTGCTAATAATTGTTGGTAATAGACGTTGTGGATCTGTTGTAGCCAAGATGAAGACAACCTTCGCTGGTGGCTCTTCTAGTGTTTTTAATAGAGCATTAAATGCTGCTGTAGATAGCATATGGCATTCATCGATTACATAAACTTTCCATCTTGCTTGAACTGGGGCAAATTTAGATTTTTCAATTATGTCTCTAATATTGTCTACGCCAGTGTTTGAAGCAGCATCTATTTCTATTACATCAAGAGCATTTCCATTTGAAATTGTTTTACATAAATTGCATTCTCCGCATGGTTCGACAGTCGCTTGTTTTGCGTTTTGGCAATTAAGAGATCTTGCAAGGATGCGTGCACTAGAAGTTTTCCCAGTACCTCGTGGACCGCAAAACAGATATGCCGGTGCTATTCGATTCGTAATTAAGGCTTGTTTAAGTGTAGTTGCTATAGCTTCTTGACCAACTAAATCATCAAAACGTTTAGGCCGATATTTGTTATGCAGCGGTAAATAGTTTGTGTTCATGCTCCGCCAAATGTTGTATTACGCAGATTCTTTCTGATCTCTCCCTTTCTTTGAAGGAAGTTTAACTACTTTTCCACCGGTAATGATTTCATCTACCATTTTTTGTGTAACTGTAAAGTTATTGATATTTTTTTCTGAAGGAAGTTTATACATCAGATCTACCATTAACTCTTCTACAATCCCTCTCAAAGCTCTGGCTCCAGTTTTCCGTCTAAACGCTTCATTTGCAATTGCTGTAATAGCTGCTTTTTCAAATTCTAGTTTTACATTATCCATACTCATTAAAGTTCTGAATTGTTTGATTATTGCATCTCTAGGCTCTTTCAAAATTGCTTCAAGTGCTTTTGAATCTAAAGGTTCTAGAACTGCTGTAACCGGCATCCTTCCAATAAATTCTGGGATAAGACCATAGCGAATTAAATCATCTGGCTCTAAGTTATTAATAATTTGATTGAGATCTTTTTCTCTATTGATTTGCGATTGTCCACTAGCTTCTGTTGGCATAAAGCCTATAGAATTGCGCCCCATCCTTTTTTGAACAATATCTTCTAATCCGACAAATGCACCTCCACAAATGAACAGAATTTGACTTGTATCTATTTGAATACAGTCGTGGTATGGATGCTTTCTACCTCCTTGGGGTGGAACATTGGCAACAGTTCCTTCGAGCATCTTTAATAAAGCTTGTTGAACCCCTTCTCCAGATACATCTCTAGTAATTGATGGATTTTCGCTTTTTCTTGCAATCTTATCTATTTCATCAATGTATATAATTCCTCTTTGTGCAAGCTCAATATCCATATCTGCTTTCTGCAAAAGTCGAAGGAGGATATTTTCGACATCTTCGCCTACATATCCAGCTTCTGTAAGTGTAGTTGCATCAGCCACTGCGAATGGAACATCAAGAAGTTCAGCAAGTGTTTGAGCTAGAAGCGTTTTCCCACTTCCGGTAGGGCCAATTAAAAGAATATTTGATTTATGCAATTTGGTTGCAGTGAGATCAATCTCACCTTTGTTATCCCCCTGCCAAGCAAGTCTTTTGTAATGGTTGTAGACCGCCACTGAAAGAATTTTTTTGGCTATTTCTTGTCCAACGACCTGCTTATCTAAGAAATCTTTTATCTCTACTGGCTTTGGTATGGTCGCCAAAGTAGGGGCTGGTGTAGTTTTACTTGCGGTTACTGCTTGATTTTTATTTGAGGCGTTATTCGTTTCTTTGTTTTTCCCTTGAGTCTCTATGAGCTCTTCATCTAAAATCTCATTGCAAAGATCAATACATTCATCACAGATATATACACCTGGACCTGCGATTAATTTCCTAACTTGCTCTTGGGACTTGCCACAAAAAGAGCATTTAAGATGGGCTTCAAACTTTGCCATCGAGTTTAGAAGAATTTAAAAGGGTTAAAGGATCTGACTAGTGATGTTCAGCCCTTTCTTATAGGATTGCCAAGAATTGCAGTTGCGTCAGCTTTCCTTAACGATTCCTATTCAGTTGGAGGAATTAATCACTTTGTCTATCAGGCCGTATTCAACCGCTTCTGGCGCGGAAAGGAAGTGGTCTCGGTCGGTGTCTTCAGAAATTTTGTCGATTGGCTGACCTGTGTGTTCAGCAAGCAGCATGTTTAAGGTCTCTTTGAGAAAAAGAATTTCTTTGGCTTGAATTTCGATTTCCACAGCTTGACCTTGTGCACCTCCAAGAGGTTGGTGGATCATTATTCTGGAATTTGGTAGAGAAATTCGTTTTCCTTTTGTTCCTCCAGATAGCAAGAAGGCGCCCATGCTTGCTGCTAATCCATAGCAAATAGTCACAACATCAGGAGTGACATGTTGCATTGTGTCGTAGATAGCCAAACCAGCCGTGACGGATCCACCAGGAGAATTTATGTATAGTTGGATATCTTTTTCTGGGTCTTCAGCTTCGAGAAAAAGCATTTGAGCTACTAATGCATCAGCTACTTGATCATTAACGTCTGTACCTAGAAAAATTATTCTTTCTCGTAGAAGACGAGAATAAATATCAAAAGCTCTGTCACCTTTCCCAGATTGCTCTACCACTGTTGGCAATACACCTGGTCCTGAGATCGGATGGCTGCCATTCCATAAATTATTAATTGGGTGCTGCATTACGTTTTGGGAAATCACACTGATAAATTGGTCTCTTTACTTAATCAATCTAAAAGCTTAATTATGAGTTAGCTGGGTTTCTAAGTCTTTATTTTTGTTTTTTTAGGTTTTTCTGATTTTGAGTTGCTTTTAGAACTGGATTTTGGGTTTAAATTCTCCTTGTGTAATGATTTCTCAACCACTTCATTGTTTTCTTCAAGCCATCTAAATAGCTTTTCTTGAAGTAAGTCTGTCATAACAGCTTCTTTTAATTTATCTAAGTCGATGTTTTGCTCTTGTTTTAATTCTCTTTGAACTTCTTTGAATTTTTCTTCAACTTCGTCTTCTGGCACTTGAATATTTTCTACTTTAGCTAGTGTATTAAGGGCAAACTTTTTCCGTAGATTTTCTATTGCCTCAGGTTTTGAAGAATCCATGAGTTTATTAATTAGTTCATTAGTAAATGTTGACTTTACGTCAATTCCTTGCTGAGCAAAATTCCTTGCTGTTTCTTCAATTAGTGCCCTAATTTCTTGATTGATTAGTGTTTGTGGAAGATCTATTTCCAGTTGTTCTACAAGAACTTTTAGGAGAGATTCATGGCGATTTTTTTGATTTTTTTGATTTGCATCTTCTTTTAGCCTCTTTTCAAGATCCTTTCTCAATTCTTCCATATTATTCTTATCACTTGCTTGTTTTGCAAAAGCATCATCAAGCTTGGGAAGCTCTCTGGTTTTAATTTCTTTTAATTTAATTTCGAATTTAGCTTTTCGCCCTTTTGCATCTTCTTGTGGATAATCTTTAGGGAATGAACATTCAATTGTTTTTTCCTCATTTATTTCCATTCCTATAATTCCTTCGATAAATCCAGGAATCATTTGTCCTTTTTCAAGTTCGACATCCATAGATTCACTTTGACCACCTTCTATAAAGCTGTTGTCGTCAGTAAACTTTCCTTCGAAACCTATAACTGCCACATCTCCTTTTTTTGCTGCTCTATTTTCTACTGGGATGAGAGTTGCGAGCTGTTTTCTAGATTGATCTATTAGGTCATCAATTTTTTTTGGCTCATAGGCAACTTTTTCTGCCTCTGCTTTTAAGCCTTTCGTAATTTTGAGCTTTGCAGTTGGAGTTACATCAGTTTCTAGGGTGACTAAAAGTGTCTCATCTGGATTGAATTTTTCTAATAACGTTTCAAAACCACCAATTAATTCAGGTTCGCATAGTGCTTCGATTGCTTCTTCTTCTAGGGCTTGACTCCAAGAAACCTCTAGAAGCTTTTCTAAGGCAGAGGCTTGAATTCGTTTTACTCCAAGCTGTTGAAGAAGTACTGCTTGAGGAACTTTGCCTTTCCTAAAACCTGGCAGATTTGCTGTCCTACTTAATTTTGACAAGGCTTCTTTAAAGCTGTCTTTGCACTTCTCTGCAGGAATTTCCAATTCAATTGCCAAGCGGCTGGCAGGTAATGATTTGGTTTTTACTTTTAAAGTTGAATTGCTCATTGGTTAGTTGGTTAGCTAATAAAGGTAACCCATTAGCTCAGTACATTAAGAAAGAGTCAGACAAACTTTTAAAAACTATCGTTCCTTTATAGATTTCCTGAAGATCTTTTAGTAGATTTTTCAAAGATTTTTAGTTCTTAGACAAATTCCATTCTCTCAAAGTTGTCTTTAAACAATTTTTTACCCGATCGACCTTTGAATATTGCTCTTTTAGGAGCAACAGGAGCAGTTGGCAAAGAGCTTTTGCAATTGTTGGAAGATCGTTCTTTTCCTATTAATGAACTGAGATTACTTGCTTCAGAACGATCTGCTGGTAAATTTCAAAGCTTTCATGGAAGTCAGATCAAGGTAGAAGCAGTTGATTCCGAAAAATTTGAAGGGTTAGATTTAGTTTTTGCTTCTGCTGGCGGATCAGTATCTAAAAAATGGAAAGAGAGAATTAATAATTCAGGGGCTCTCCTCATTGATAATTCCAGTGCTTTTAGGATGGATCCCGATGTTCCTTTAATTGTGCCTGAAGTGAATCCAGGAAAAGCTTTCACTCATAAAGGATTAATTGCTAATCCAAATTGCACAACTATTTTGCTCACTGTTGTTTTAAAGCCTTTATCTTCGCTAATACCTATAGAAAGAGTTGTTGTCTCTACATATCAATCTGCGAGTGGAGCTGGGGCACAAGCCATGCAAGAACTACAGGATTTAACTCAAGAAGTTTTGAATGGTAAAAAGCCTAAAAGTAGTGTTTTGCCATATTCACTTGCGTTTAATCTTTTTCTGCATAATTCCCCATTGGATTTAAACAGTTACTGTGAAGAGGAAATGAAGATGGTTAATGAGACTCGTAAGATAATGGATTGTCCTGATTTGTCTTTAACAGCTACTTGTGTGCGAGTTCCCGTTTTAAGAGCTCATTCAGAAGCTTTAAACATTCAATTTGAAAAGCCTTTTCCCATTGAAGTTGCTAGGGAACTACTTCTTAATGCCCCAGGGGTTGAATTGATTGAGGACTTTCAAAAGAATAGATTTCCAATGCCAACAGATGTGGCTGGCAAAGATTCCATTGCTGTTGGCAGGATTAGGCAAGATATTAGTCACCCTAATTGTTTGGAATTATGGCTTTGCGGTGATCAAATTCGAAAGGGAGCGGCCTTAAATGCAATTCAAATTGCAGAACTTTTAATTACTCGACCATGACTTCTTCCGCTCATTTATCACCAATACCTTTTGGTCGTCTATTAACGGCAATGGTTACTCCATTTGATAATGATGGCAATGTAGATTTTGCTTTGGCAGGAAGATTGGCTCGATATTTAGTAGATGAAGGTTCAGAAGGAATTGTTGTTTGCGGAACTACAGGAGAGTCTCCAACATTGAGTTGGTTAGAGCAGCATAAACTGCTTGAAACAGTTAAGAATTCTGTTGGGAGAGGTGTAAAGGTATTAGCTGGCACTGGAAGCAATAGCACTGCTGAGGCTATTGAAGCCACTGTAAAAGCATCAGACTTAGGTGCCGATGGTGCTTTGGTTGTTGTTCCTTATTACAACAAGCCTCCTCAAGAAGGTTTAGAGGCCCATTTTCGTGCAGTTGCTAATGCTGCTCCAGATTTACCCTTAATGCTTTACAACATACCTGGAAGGACTGGCTGCTCCCTAAATCCATCTACAGTTCAAAGATTGATGGATTGTCCAAATATTCTGAGCTTTAAGGCTGCGAGTGGGACGACGTCAGAAGTTACTGATTTAAGAATTCATTGTGGTTCAAAGCTGGCCATTTATAGCGGCGATGATGGTTTGCTTTTGCCAATGATGTCAGTTGGCGCAGTTGGAGTGGTTAGTGTTGCCAGTCATATTGTAGGCAGTCGTATCAAGGCAATGATTGATGCATATTTCAATGGTCAGGTAACCATGGCTCTTGCTTATCATGAGCAATTACAACCTATTTTCAAGGCTTTATTTGCCACTACCAATCCAATCCCTGTAAAGGCGGCATTAGAGATTATGGGATGGCAAGTCGGAGCCCCTAGAAGTCCTTTATTCCCATTAAAAAAACCTATGAAAGATGAGTTAATAGATATAATTAAATCCTTGCGACAAATTTAATAAAAAGCTTTCTATTGAAATTGGCTTTATCAAGTGATTTGTCTTCTTGCAAAACGAGTTTGTTTTTTACATACCTTTTCAAATGGCGGCTAGCTTTTCCAATCCTTCTAATCCCACTAATAATTCTTCCAGAATGTCTAAGAGCAACGAACCAACTTTGAGAGTCATTCCCCTTGGAGGGCTCCATGAAATCGGCAAAAACACTTGTGTTTTTGAATATGGCGATGATTTGATGCTGGTTGATGCTGGCCTTGCTTTTCCTAGTGATGGAATGCATGGAGTCAACGTTGTGATGCCAGATACGAGTTATTTGCGCGAGAATCAGCATCGAATGAGAGGAATGATTGTGACCCATGGCCATGAAGACCACATAGGAGGCATTTCTCATCATTTAAAGCATTTCAATATTCCTGTCATTTATGGCCCTCGTTTGGCTATGTCAATGCTGCAAGGAAAAATGGAAGAAGCTGGTGTTACTGATAGGACAACTATTCAGACTGTTGGTCCTAGAGATGTAGTTAAGGTAGGCCAATATTTTTCTGTGGAATTCATCAGAAATACTCATTCAATGGCTGATAGCTTTTCTTTGGCTATCAAAACACCTGTAGGAACAGTTATTTTTACTGGCGACTTTAAATTTGATCACACGCCAGTAGATGGAGAGCACTTTGACCTTGCTCGTTTGGCTCATCATGGGGAAGAAGGTGTTTTATGTCTCTTTAGTGATTCGACTAATGCTGAAGTGCCAGGTTGGTGTCCATCAGAGCGAACGGTTTTCCCTGCTTTAGAGCGTCATATTGCTGATGCTCAAGGCCGAGTAATTATTACAACTTTTGCAAGTTCAATTCATAGGGTTGCAATGATTTTGGAACTTGCCTTAAAGCATGGACGCAAGGTTGGATTACTTGGAAGATCAATGTTGAATGTTATTGCTAAGGCAAGAGAAATTGGATATATGAGAGCTCCTGATGAATTGTTTGTACCAATCAAACAGATTCGAGATATGCCTGATAGAGAAACGCTTTTGTTAATGACAGGAAGCCAAGGTGAACCATTGGCTGCTTTAAGTCGAATATCTCGGGGAGATCATCAACATGTTCAAGTGAAAACAAGTGACACAATAATTTTTTCCGCAAGCCCTATTCCAGGCAACACAATTTCAGTTGTTAATACTATCGATCGCTTGATGAAGCTTGGAGCGAAGGTTGTTTATGGAAAAGGAGAAGGGATCCATGTCTCAGGTCATGGGTTTCAAGAGGATCAAAAATTGATGTTGGCCTTAACAAAACCTAAGTACTTTGTTCCGGTTCACGGCGAGCACAGGATGCTTATTTGTCATAGTCAGAGTGCTCAAACAATGGGGGTTCCTGAGAATAATATTTTAATTCTTGAAAATGGAGATGTAGTTGAACTCACACCAGATTCACTTAATAGAGGACAGCCAGTAAAAGCTGGTATAGAGCTTTTGGATGCTTCTAGAAATGGAATTGTAGATGCTCGTGTTTTAAAAGAACGTCAGCAGTTAGCTGAAGATGGTGTTATTACTCTTCTAGTTGCAATTAGTACAGATGGAGCAATGGTTGCTCCTCCTAGAGTTAATTTACGCGGAGTCATTACTAGTGCAGAGCCTAAGAAAATGTCTTTTTGGACTGAAAAAGAGATTAATTGGGTTTTAGAAAATCGTTGGAAGCAGCTTTCAAGACAAGTTAGCCGTAATTCTGTTGAAGTTGATTGGATTGGATTGCAACGGGAAGTTGAGTCTGGCTTGGCTAGGCGAATGAGAAGAGAATTGCAAGTAGAACCATTAATCCTGTGTTTGGTCCAACCAGCTCCTGCAGGGACTCCAGTTTATAAAGGTAGAACAGATGAAGAATTCGCTCCCAGAAGTAATGACAAAAGCCGACCTTCTGCTGCTTCCAATAACAAAGCGAAAGTATCTACTCAAGAACCCCCAAAAACCTCAGCCTCTTCAACTGCTAAAGAATTACCTTTGAATGCGAGTAAAAACGATGTTGAGGTTCCAGCTGGTAGGACTAGGCGGCGAAGATCTGCTGTTATGTAATTCATTTTTTATCGTTGAAGAGTTTGATTGATTCTCGAGTCCAAATAATTTGCCACCCTTTCTGGAGGTTGATAGATCCAGGGGGCATTTTTTCAGCAGTTTTGAAACAGATTTCTTCTAATTGAATAGCTTTTAATTGTGGTAGTCCATTTTGTTCTAGCCATTTAGCTAAAATTACTTCTCTTGTTTTTATTGGAATCTTTAGGATCATTCTTCGAGATATTCCTTCAGAATCAATCATTGCCTTAATAGCAAGACTAGTTAAAGCATCTTGATTGTCTTTTACATGAGAAAGTCTTTCGGCTAAGGATGCAATTCTTAGTGAACTACCAGGATAAATTCTTTCTAGTACTGGAATAACTTCTTGACGAATAATGTTGCGAGTAAACTCAACACTTAAATTAGAAGGATCCACCCATATTGGTAAATCCATTTCTTTGCATATAGTTGTTGTCTCTTTTCGGCTGAAGGGCAGTAATGGTCTGACTAGCTTTATTGAACCCTCTAGTTTTCTTGTGTATCTTAAACTTCCAAGACCACCTAAGTAAGTTCCCCTGGCTAGATTTAGAAGTAGTGTTTCTGTTCTATCAGAGCTTGTATGGCCAGTTACTACGTAATTACAAGGTGAATTAGTTTCTTGTTTAGATATTATATTTGCCTGAGCAATTAGATTTTTATAACGCCAATTCCTTGCAGCTTCTTCATTATGTAATTGTTCTTTTGAACCTTGGTGACAATAAAAGTTTAGATCTTTATGTTCGCACCATTTTTGCAACTCTTTTGCAATGTGAGTTGATTGTCTATGCCATCCATGATCTCCGTGCCAGATGTTTAATTTCCAATTGTATAATCTTTGTAGATCCATCATTAGCTTTAACAGAACCATTGAATCCTGACCACCGGAAATTGATAAGAGTAGACATGCGCCAGGAGGTAATAAGTCTTTTTTTCTGATAAGAGTTTTGTGAAGTCGAGTGTGCCATCGACTCCATGAAAAATCAGCTTTGGTGCGAACAGACATATGACTTAGGTGACCACTAGAATTAATTTTGATAGTTCTTTCTCAAGAAGAATGGCACAATCAGATTATCCGTTATTAATTTGATGTTGCGTTTTCAAAATTTGCCGTTTGCTCTTCAGAAGAGTTTTCAAAAACACTCGCTTTTAAAGATTATAAGTGGATTAGACAATTTTGATAAAAGCTCTGTAGAGCGTATTTCTAAGGCTGCATCTCTAGGAGGTGCAGATTTAATTGACATAGCATGTGATCCAGATTTAGTTGCCGCTGCTCTTGAATCCTCGTCATTGCCTGTATGTGTAAGTTCTGTTGAACCTCAACTATTTCCAAAAGCTGTTGAAGCAGGCGCCTCAATTATTGAGATAGGGAACTTTGACTCTTTTTATGCTAAGGGTCGTGTTTTTAATGCGTCAGAGGTTTTGTCCTTAACTATTGAATCAAGAAAGCTTTTGCCAAATAGCTTTTTGTCAGTAACAGTTCCGCATACCTTGCCTTTAGATCAGCAGACTAAATTGGCATTGGATTTGGCAGATGCTGGTGCCGATATGATACAAACTGAAGGAGGCACCAGTTCCAAACCAAATAATCCTGGCGTCGTTGGTTTGATTGAAAAAGCTACACCAACATTGGCTGCTGTACATACCATTTCAAAGGGATTCTCTAATGCTGGTTGCACATTGCCTATTTTGTGTGCTTCTGGTCTTTCTTCGGAAACTGTTCCTATGGCACTTTCTGCAGGAGCATCAGGAGTTGGAATTGGATCAGCAGTTAATCGCTTAACCACTGATTTGGAAATGATTGCTATGGTCAAAAGTCTGAGATTGGCAATTGATTCATTTCACCCAGTTGTCTCACGCAATTTTTCATGAATAAGTTGCGTTTAAAGCTCTGAGGATCACCAGTAAGTTGATAAGAAAACTTTTATTCATTAATTCATTTATTGTTTGTTTTGAGAACCGATGAATCAATATACTCTTGACGCACCATACTCTCCAAAGGGTGATCAACCTAAGGCAATATCTAAATTAGTTAATGGAATTAATCAAGGCAAGAGATATCAAACCCTATTAGGAGCAACTGGTACAGGTAAAACATTTACCATTGCCAATGTTATTGCTCAGACTGGTAGACCTGCTCTTGTAATAGCTCATAATAAAACGCTTGCAGCACAGCTATGCAATGAGTTGAGGGAATTTTTCCCTAATAATGCAGTCGAATACTTTATTTCTTATTATGACTATTATCAACCTGAGGCATATGTCCCTGTTAGTGACACTTATATAGCTAAGACTTCTTCTATTAATGAAGAAATTGATATGCTTAGGCATTCTGCCACTAGATCACTGTTTGAGCGTAAAGATGTTATTGTTGTCGCTTCAATTAGCTGTATTTATGGTTTAGGTATACCAAGTGAATACTTAAAAGCATCTGTTAAATTTAAATCAGGTAAAGATATTAATCTACGTGAAGCATTAAGAGAGTTGGTTAATAATCAATATGCACGTAATGATATTAGTATAACCCGTGGCAATTTTCGGTTGAAAGGTGATGTTTTAGAGATCGGACCAGCTTATGATGACAGATTGGTGAGGATCGAACTTTTTGGAGATGAAGTTGAAGCAATTAAATATGTTGATCCAATTACTGGTGAAATACTTCAGGAATTAGCCTCTATCAATATTTATCCTGCAAAACATTTTGTTACTCCTAAGGATAGGTTGAAACTGGCAATTCAGGCTATAAAAAATGAGCTTAATGATCAATTAGATTTTTTCACTAAAGATGGAAAGTTGTTAGAGGCCCAACGCCTTGAGCAAAGGACTAAATATGATTTAGAGATGTTAAGAGAAGTTGGCTATTGTAATGGTGTGGAGAATTATGCTAGACATTTGTCTGGCAGGGGAGAAGGGACGCCTCCCGAATGCTTGATAGATTATTTCCCAGATGATTGGTTATTACTTGTGGATGAGAGTCATGTAACTTGCTCTCAGTTGCAAGCCATGTACAACGGAGATCAATCTAGAAAAAAGGTTTTAATTGAGCATGGATTTCGATTGCCTAGTGCAGCTGATAACAGACCTTTAAAAGCAGAAGAATTTTGGCAAAAAGCAAAACAAACTGTTTTTATCAGTGCTACTCCTGGAGAATGGGAATTTAATTGTTCAGGTAGTGAAATTGTGGAGCAAGTTATTCGACCAACTGGTGTTCTAGACCCATTAGTTGAGGTTAGATCAACAAAAGGTCAGATAGATGATTTGTTAGAAGAAATTCAAAAAAGAGTTGCCAAGAAACAAAGAGTCTTAATTACTACTTTGACTAAAAGAATGGCAGAAGATTTAAGTGATTATTTGTCAGAAAATAAAGTAAAGGTTCGTTATCTTCACTCTGAAATTCATTCTATTGAAAGAATAGAGATTATTCAAGATCTAAGAGTTGGAGAGTATGATGTTTTGGTTGGTGTTAATTTATTGAGAGAAGGTTTAGATTTGCCTGAAGTCTCACTTGTAGTTATTCTTGATGCAGATAAGGAAGGTTTCCTTAGGGCAGAAAGATCATTAATACAAACTATAGGAAGAGCTGCAAGACATGTGGAAGGAATGGCTTTGCTTTATGCTGATAATCTTACAGATTCAATGTCAAGGGCTATTAAGGAAACTGAAAGACGAAGGTTAATTCAAGATGAGCATAATAAGAAAAATGGAATCACTCCAAAACCAGCTGGGAAAAAGTCTTCTAACTCTATTCTTTCATTTTTAGAACTTTCACGTAAATTACAGAAAGATGGTTCAGCTAAAGATCTTATTAATATTGCTTCTACAGCTGTTCAGAATATAAATAAATCAGATGATTTTGGTATTGCTATGGACTTATTGCCTGATTTGATTGAAAAACTAGAAGCAAAAATGAATTTAGCTGCTAAAGACTTGGATTTCGAACAGGCTGCAGAGTTAAGAGATAGGATTAAACGTCTAAGAAGTAAATTAACTAGATCCACCTGATCTTACAGAGTTATTATTAAGTTCAAAGAATTTGTGTACAGCTTGCAGTGCTTTTGTTCCATCATTTTCTGAAACTATACAACTAGTTCGTATTTCGCTCGTAGCAATCATCTCAATATTTATACTTGCATTAGCTAAAGCACGAAACATTCGACCTGCAGTACCAACTGTACATGGCATTCCTGCTCCAACTGAACTAATACGTGCGATGGCAATACCATCTATAAGATATGAACCCTTCCATTCCTTTAATAGAGTAGAAAGTGCGTCGTCAACGAGTTTACGATCGTCTCTGCTAAGAGTAAAACTTATGGTTCTACCGCCACTTTCGTGTTGTCTTTCTGATTGAACTATTGTATCTAAACATATTCCAGATTCGGTTAATTTTCTACAAAGACTGGCAGCACTTCCTGGAATATCTGGAATATTGATAACGCTAATTTGAGCTTGGTTTGTATCTAAGGCAACCCCTCTAACTTCTGGTTCTTTTGTATCAATAACTGTGGGATTAATTTTTATTTGATTTTGATTAATTTCAAAAGTCTCACATACAGACCTTAGTGCTTTGTTGCCAATATTGGAATCAATTACACAACTTACTTTTACTTCACTTGTAGCTATTAGCCTTAAGTTAACTCCTGCTCGTGAGATGCTTTCAAAGAATTTTGCAGCTATGCCTGGTCTGCCCATTATGCCAGCCCCGCTAATACTTAACTTGCTCATATCATTTTGTACAGTTAGTTCTCCACCTAGTTTTTGTATTAAGTCTTGGCAGAGTAGCTCTGTTCTTTCTAATTCATTCTGAGAAATCGTAAAAGTAATGTCGTTGCTATTACCTTCGTGTGTGGATTGAATGATTAGATCAACGTTTACGCCTCCTTTAGAAAGTGCTTCGAATAAA
Source organism: Prochlorococcus sp. AG-402-G22 (assembly GCA_003217035.1). Taxonomy (GTDB): domain Bacteria; phylum Cyanobacteriota; class Cyanobacteriia; order PCC-6307; family Cyanobiaceae; genus Prochlorococcus_D. The sequence continues at coordinate 19,808 of QCHV01000006.1, read as the reverse complement.
TCTGCTGCAATTCCAGGTTTGTCAGGTATATGCGATAGACCTAGCACTGCTTGTTTATCGACTAGCTCAACTCCATTGACAGGTCGCCCTAGCTCTAACCCTTCTTTCCCTATAGGACGCTTCGCTTGACTAGTTAAGGTTGTTCCTTCTTCATCATTCCAGCTAGAACGAACTACAAGCTTTACTCCATAATTCCTTGCTATTTCTACAGCTCTTGGATGCAGGACAGCTGCCCCAAGACTTGCTAATTCAAGCATTTCATCGCAACTGATATGCGACATAAGCCTTGCTTCGGGCACTTGCCGAGGGTCAGTTGTTAATACTCCTGCTACATCTGTATAAATTTCACATGCATCTGCATTCAGTGCAGCAGCCAATGCCACAGCAGATGTATCAGAGCCTCCTCGCCCAAGAGTTGTTATTTCAGAGGTGCCTCCAGTTCCTAAACTAGTTCCTTGAAATCCAGCTATGACGACTACCAGACCTTCTTCTAAAAGGTTGCTGATTCGATCAGTTTTGATTTCCAGAATTCTTGCACGTCCGTGGGATGATTCAGTAACTATTCCTACTTGGACCCCTGTCATTGATTTTGCGTGCACTCCAATTTCGTTAAGTGCTATAGCCAAAAGAGCTATGGAAACTTGTTCTCCTGTAGAGAGAAGCATGTCCATTTCTCTTTGAGGTGGATCATTGCTAATTTCTAAGGCTAGGGATGTTAAATCGTTAGTAGTATCTCCCATTGCAGAAACTACAACTACTATCTGATTGCCTCTTTCTTTACAGAGAGCAATTTTTTTAGCTACCGATTGGATACGTTTGACATTCCCAACTGAGGTGCCTCCAAATTTTTGTACCAGAAGACCCATTTATTTATTTTGAATATTTTTAATTATTCCAGGCATTATGAAATGAATCAGCATTTGTTAGTAGACCATCTCGAAATGCATTTTGTGGGATGCTACCTTTTTTTAAGAGTTCCTCTACGTCTAAAATTTTTCTAAGAAGCCCAACTAAGAAATCAATTGACTTACCTTGTATTTGCTTCCGAATTATGTAAATTCTTTTAGGGTTAGCAATTCCAGCTTGTTTTGCAATATATGAAACTTCTTCTTTTTTATTTCTCTCAAGTAATTTCACCCATAAGCAGCCTCGAATTTGACCAGTTAATGTTGCAATAATGCGGAGGGCAGGCTCACCTTTACTTATTAAGGAATCAGTTCTACTAATTGCTTCTCCAAAATTACCTTCTAAAAGGTAATTTCCAATTTCAAGAGAGTTTGTAGTTATTCCTCCTACAAGTTCTAATACTGTTGCTTTTGTAATGAGTATTTTTTTATTTCTCTGAACCATATCTTTCCTTTTTGTTTCTTCTAAAAGGGATATTTTTTTCAGTTCGGATATAAGCCTAGTACTTTCATTGCCAATCGAATCAATTAATACTGTGATTGCTTCTTCTTCTAACTCCAGGTTTAGTTCTAGAGCAGTTTTTTTGATCAACCTTTTAATTCCTTCAGTATCCCAAATCGCAGGTAGTAGGTATTTTGCTTCGAATGCATTTTGAGACTTTATTAGATCTTCAATTAATTTTGTACTTTTTAACCTTTTATCGGGTTTATTTTGATTATTTAAAATCAGATATGTTTCTTTTGGAATTTGTTGGACTATTGATTCAAATCGCGATGATAGTTCTGAGGGGCATCCATTACAAAATGGACTTCTTTTGACTAGTACAATTCTTCCTCCATTACCAAAAGGTGGTGTTTGAACTTCTTCGAGTGCCTTATTGGCTTGTGAAAGATCCTGTCCATCTAGCCTACTAAGGTTTACGCTTATCCATGCTGGATCAATGATTTTTTGAATTAGTCCTTCTATTGCCCTTTCGCTAGAACCATAGTCATCTCCCCAGATTAAATGTATTGGCATTTGCCGATAGTCTCTACATAGATGATGACAACTCAATCTTTAAATGAGAGAAAAATTGACAAGCATTGATCATCCAATTTTTCATAGAAGCATTCGATATATTCGTGCTCAGATTGGTAATACTTCTCTTGATCCAATTGAGGAGCAAGTTCTTGAAAGATTAATTCATACATCTGGTGATTTTGAAATCCAAAATTTGCTTCACTTTTCTAATGGAGCTTGTATCGCAGGTATATCTGCTTTGAAAAATGGGGCGCCGATAATTACAGATACATCAATGGCAGCTGCAGCTGTTAGACCAATGGCATCTAAAACATTAAGTGCCTCAGTTCATTGTGCATTGGATTGGTCTCCTGAAAATGGTCTGAATGGTATGACTAGAACTGCCATAGGCATGCAAATCGCTTGTAAGCAATTCTCACAAGAATTCCAAGGGGATCGTTCTCCTGTAGTAGTAATTGGAAGTTCCCCTACTGCTTTAATAGCAATCTTGGATTTGGTTTCTTCGAAAGAATTTAGCCCTAGTCTTGTGATTGGCATGCCAGTTGGATTTATTAGCGTTTTGGAAAGTAAAAAACTTTTATCAACTACTCATATTCCTCAAATAATAATTAATGGACATAGAGGAGGAGCAGCTCTTGCAGCAGCAGCAGCAAATTCTTTATTAAGAGCTTCAGTTCTCTCCTGATTGTATGATCTATTTTAACCAATGTTTATTAAAGCTTAGTGATTATTTTCTAAACTATTCAGTACTTTCTGTGCATTTTTAATTACTTTTTTTGGAACACCTGCAAGTCTAGCCGCTTCAATTCCATAACTTTTATTGGCCCCACCAGGAATAACTTTATGAAGAAAATTTAGATCTAAACCTGTTTGATCAACTTGCACTTGGAAATTAGCAATATTTTCAAAAGTTTTTGATAGTGAATTTAGTTCATGGTAATGAGTAGCAAATATTGTTTTACTTTTTATTTCGCCGGCTAAAAATTCGCTTACAGACCAGGCGATTGAAAGACCATCAAATGTAGAAGTACCTCGTCCTATTTCATCTAGAAGAACCAAAGATTGATCAGTTGCTTGATTTAAAATATATGCTGTTTCAGACATCTCCACCATGAACGTTGACTGACCTGCTGCAAGATCATCAACAGCTCCTACTCGAGTGAAAATCCTATCAGCAATACTAATAGAAGCTTTCTTGGCGGGGATCCAACTGCCAATTTGGCAAAGTAATTGTACTAATCCAATTTGCCGTAAATAACAACTTTTCCCACTTGCATTTGGCCCAGTAAGAATAATCAAGTCTATATTATCTCCAAGTTTTATATCATTAGGTTGAAATTTACTTTCAACTAGCATTTGCTCAACCACAGGGTGCCTGCACCCTTCAATATTCAACTTCCTATAATCATCCTTTTTCGTTATTACTTTAGGCTCACAATAATTATTTGAAGCAGCCAATTCTGCGAGACCAGTTAATGCATCTAGGCCTGCTACAGATCTCGCTGCTTTTCGAATAGATTTAGCATTATTTCCAACTATTTGCCTAAGATCAGTAAACAACTCATACTCACGCTGAGCAGTTCTTGCTTTTAGTTGAAATATTTTTCCTTCTCTTGCTTTTAAATCAGGTGTGATAAACCTTTCTTCATTAGCTAAAGTTTGTCTTCTAATCCAATGAGGTGGCACATCGCTTGCTTTTGATTTGGTTACAGAAAGAAAGTAGCCAAACGTTCTATGATATTGAAGTTTAAGGTTTGGATTCATACTTATATTCTTTTCTACTTTTTCCTGTTCATCTAACCATTCATTTTCATCATCTAACATATTTCTTAAACCATCTAGAAGGGGGTCAACACCGTCATGAATCAAACCTCCTTCAGTAAGGCTTAATGGTGGATTCTCAACTAAGTTTTCTCTAATTTTATTTGCTAACTGTAATAGACTTTCTTCTATTTTTTGAATACTTCTTAGCCAAGGCGGTACATTTTTTGGCAAGTTCTGTAAGTTTGAAGCTAGCTGTGGAAGTCTTTCCAGTCCGTCGGCTATTGCAACTAAATCTCTTCCTCCAGCATGGCCTGCACCTGCTCTTCCAGAGAGCCTTTCAAGATCAGCCATTGCTCTAAGGAGTCTTCTAAGAGTTTGCCTTAGAGATCTTTCTTTAACTAAATAGCTAACCATTTTTTGTCTACTAAGTATTTCTCTTGCGTCTATTAATGGATTTTCCAGCCATCTTCTTAGGCACCTGCCACCCATTGAAGTAAGAGTTCTATCTATTGCCCAAAGAAGAGATCCTTGAAATCTTCCATCTCTCTGAGTTGTAATTATTTCTAGATTTCGACGGGTTTGAGCATCAATTATTAATACTTCATTTGAATGGCAAACTTGTGGAAATTCTAGAGGTATTCCAGATGAACCTTTTTCTACATTATCAATAGGGTTTGTTTCATTTATATATGCTAATAATCCTCCTGAAGCTCTAAGAGACATTGGATATTCATGCAAACCAAGGCCATTAATAGTTTTTAGTTTGTAATGAGTCTTGACTGCTGATTCTGCTTCATGAAGGCTAAATGGAGTTTTTGGAATTAATTTGAGCTTTTGGTTTCTTGGACACCACTCTTTTTGGGAAGATTCCGAACTTAAATCTGCACAAATTATTTCTGAAGCTTCTAGTGTTAATAACTCTTGTTCAAGTTCATTAAATTCTATTCCTTCTTGTACAAAAAATTCCCCTGTACTTATATCTGCATTTGCTAGGCTCCATTTTGAACACTTGTCTATTTCATTTTCTTCAATCAAAACTGCAGCTAACCAGTTATTTTTCTTTGCCTGAAGCATCCCTTCTTCAATAACAGTACCTGGTGTAAGTATTCTTGTGATTCCTCTTTTCAGAAGGTTGCCTTTTTTGTTTTGGCTACTTTCGAGTTGGTCGCATAATGCTATGGAAAAACCTTTTTGAATTAATGTTGAACAATATCTTTCAGCAGCATGGTGAGGAATTCCAGCCATAGGAACTCTTCCAATTTTTTTCCCAGCTTCTTTACCAGTTAGCGTTAGCTCTAGGATTTGTGATAGCAGAATTGCATCTTCAAAGAAACATTCATAAAAATCACCCAGTCTATATAGAAGTATTCTTTCAGGATTTTCTTTTTTTAGTTCTACATAGTGTCTTAGAACTGGTGGTAAGTCATTTATCTCAATTTGATCATGGTTTGATGATGAACTCTGGCCATTATTGGAAGCACAACTTTTCTCAATTAGATCAAAATCATCTTGATTATTTGCTTCTTTTCTAGATCGAGGCCGTTCACTTGCGTTTTGCTTGACTTGGTCGTCAGACAAATCGTCGTTTTTACTGGCCTTGCTTTTCTGAAGGGATTTCTCTTTACCAGACTTACCTTGTAAGTCTTCAAAAAAGCTTCCTTGCACTGGAAAATTCTCGGCAGCCATAGAACTTTTCTGCCAATCAATTGATGGCATCGTAAAGCCGATTTTTTATTTTGGATGTGAAGCCTCGCGACAACCTTGTAATCTTTGCCTCAAACAAGCTTGCCTCATGTGACAATTACATCATCAAGTGAGCTTAAGCTCCATTGCTTAATTCCCTATGCAGGTCATTAGTTCAGTCGCTATTAACGCACTTCTCTTTGCTTCTCTAATGCTGGTAATTGGTGTTCCAGTTCTTTATATGACCCAATCTGACCCGGCAGATCGTCGTAATGGTGAAATTAAAAAGATTGAAATTATCGGTGGAGTCTGGTTCCATCTTGTCCTTGTAAATGGCCTGCTTTCTTACTTTGTTTGAACTTCATCACTCTGCGTGCGAAGGTAGTTAGTAATTAGGCATTTGCCCATAATCAATGGTTTCAATTGAGGGACGCTTTACTGATGCGTCTAATTTCCGTATAGGCATCGTTGTTGCACGATTCAACGATTTAATTACAAATAAATTGTTAGCTGGTTGTCTTGATTGCTTGCAGAGGCATGGCTTGGATACCTCTTCTTCTAGTTCACAGTTAGATATTGCTTGGGTGCCAGGGTCGATGGAACTACCTTTAATTTGTCAATCTTTGGCTAAAAGTGGCAATTATGACGTTTTGATCACCTTGGGAGCTGTCATTCGAGGAGACACCCCTCATTTTGAGGTTGTTATTAGTGAATCCAGCAAAGGAATTGCTTCTGTTTCAAGAGATCTCAGCATTCCAATCATTTTTGGGGTATTAACCACTGACACAATGCAGCAGGCTTTAGAAAGGGCTGGTGTTAAAAGTAATCTTGGGTGGAATTATGCTTTACAGGCTCTTGAAATGGCTTCTTTGATGAAATCCTTAAGTTGATAAACCATTATTAATTTCTGCATTCAATTGACCATCCCCCCTTTTTTAAGGCATGCTGCATTGATTAAAGTTCTCCAAAAACCTTAACTGCGGATGTAGCTCAGTGGTAGAGCATCTCCTTGCCAAGGAGAGGGTCGAGAGTTCGAATCTCTTCATCCGCTTTTTCAATCTAGAAATTATTTTTAGTCAATTAATTTCTTGAGCAAATCATTTGAAACTAATCGAGCATTTATTATTTCATTTTTGAGGCTTTAATTTTTTTGTATTTCAAGCAATCCTTTAGCTGGTTTTGATTAACAAACTTTGATCTTTACAGGCTTTAAATCCCAATTGCTCATAGAATTCCTTTCTATTGGTTGTCATTAGATAAATTCGCTCAACTTTATGCATTTCTGGAGCAGATAATACTGCTTCAACAACTTTTTTCCCTAACCCTTGGCCTTGCTCTTCTTCAGCGACAACAATGTCCCAAAGTACAGCTCTGTATATTCCATCACTTGTAGCTCTACCAAAGCCAACCATTCTTTTATTTCTCCAGAGAGTTATTACAACACTGCTTTTTGCTAATAATTTGCGAAGATTTGCATAATTTCGGTTTCTTGCCCAGAAAGCATGCTCATCCAGAAGGTCTTTCAATTTGAATAAACCTCTACAAGGTAGCAAGCAAGGTCCTAGGCCAACAAGGCGCAAGCCAGGGGCTCCTGGAGCATGTTTAATGAGCTTTAATCTGGTCATATGAATTGAGTCTGTTTTTCAGCGATTTTTTCTAGAGCTTTTATAGTCGTTTTATAGCGCTTAATATTTTTTTGACTAAGTTTTAGGATGGGTAGTTAGGCTTAATGAGTATTTTTTCGACTTGCTGACACCATGCTTAAGCTTTTGCTGGGAGATCCCAATGCCCGCAAGCTGACGCGTTATCAGCCAATTGTTAGTGATATCAACCTCTTAGAGGAGGAAATAGCTCCTTTAAGTGATGATCAGCTTCGTGCAAAAACGGTTGATTTTCGTTCTCGCTTAGACAAAATATCTAATTTAGAAAAGCAACGTGAACTATTGGATGATTTGCTTCCTGAAGCTTTTGCTGTTGTTAGAGAAGCAAGTAAAAGAGTTTTAGGAATGCGTCATTTTGATGTCCAGTTGATTGGGGGCATGGTTTTACATGAGGGGCAAATTGCAGAAATGAAAACAGGAGAAGGAAAAACTTTAGTTGCAACTTTGCCAAGTTTTTTAAATGCTCTTACAGGTAGAGGTGTTCATGTAGTTACGGTTAACGATTACTTGGCTCGTCGAGATGCAGAATGGATGGGGCAAGTTCACAGGTTTTTGGGTCTATCAGTTGGATTAATCCAGCAGGATATGCATCCATTAGAAAGAAGAAATAATTATCAATGTGATATCACTTATGCAACCAATTCAGAACTTGGTTTTGATTATTTAAGAGATAATATGGCAAATGAAAAAAATGAAATTGTTCAAAGGGAATTCCAATTTTGCATTATTGATGAAGTTGATTCTATTTTGATTGATGAAGCGCGAACACCATTAATTATTTCTGGTCAGGTCGAACGACCCCAAGAGAAATATCAACGTGCTGCAGAAGTTGTCTCTTCCTTAAATAGAGCTGCTGAGATGGGGAAAGATGGGGTCGACCCTGAAGGTGATTATGAAGTTGATGAGAAACAAAGAACCTGCACATTGACTGACGAAGGTTTTACTAAGTCTGAAGAATTACTGAAGATTAGTGATTTGTATGATCCAAAAGATCCATGGGCTCATTACATAACTAATGCTTTAAAAGCAAAAGAACTGTTTATTAAAGACGTAAATTATATTGTGAGAAATGGCGAAGCAGTAATAGTAGATGAGTTTACTGGCCGTGTTATGCCAGGACGAAGATGGAGTGATGGCCAGCATCAGGCTATTGAAGCAAAAGAGGAGTTAGATATCCAACCTGAAACACAAACTCTTGCATCAATCACATATCAAAATTTCTTTCTTTTATACCCTCGTCTTGCTGGTATGACTGGAACTGCTAAGACAGAAGAAGTTGAATTTGAAAAAACATATAAACTTGAAACAACTGTTATCCCAACAAATAGACCTAGATCAAGAAAAGATTGGGTTGATCAAGTATATAAAACTGAAGATGGCAAATGGAGAGCAGTTGCTAATGAAACAGCAGGAATTCATAAACAAGGAAGACCAGTATTAGTAGGAACTACAAGTGTTGAAAAAAGCGAACTTCTTAGTTCACTTTTGGCTGAACAACATATCCCTCATAATTTATTAAATGCCAAACCTGAAAATGTTGAAAGAGAAGCGGAAATAGTTGCTCAAGCAGGTAGAGCAGGAGCCGTTACAATTGCCACGAATATGGCTGGGAGAGGAACGGATATCATTCTTGGTGGAAATAGTGACTATATGGCCAGATTGAAATTAAGAGAAGTGCTCTTGCCTAAATTGGTTAAGCCAGAAGATGACCATAAACCTCCCGTTCCACTTCAGCGCAGAAATGAACCCTCAGTAGGGTTTGGTGAAGATAGTACAAATAAAACCAATGAAATATCCAAGCCATTAAGTGAAGCAAGTGCGCTAGGGACCTTATACCCCTGCTTGCTAACTGAAGAAACTGAAAAATCCTTATTAGGCTTAGAACGTAAGTTGGTAAAAGAATGGGGGGATAGAGCTTTAACTTCTATCGAGCTAGAGGATCGAATTTCTACAGCGGCAGAAAAAGCTCCCACCGATGATTTGTTGATTAAATCTCTTAGAGAAGCTATAGCGCTGGTTAAATCTGAATACGATGTTGTTGTAAATCAAGAAGAAAAACAAGTACGCGAAGCTGGTGGATTGCATGTAATTGGTACTGAAAGACATGAATCACGTAGAGTTGATAATCAATTAAGAGGTAGAGCAGGTAGACAAGGAGATTTAGGTAGTACTCGGTTCTTTTTGTCTTTGGGTGATAATTTACTTCGTATATTTGGTGGAGATAGGGTAGCTGGATTGATGAATGCTTTTAAAGTTGACGAAGACATGCCAATTGAATCTGGAATGCTCACAAGATCTTTAGAAAGTGCCCAGAAGAAGGTGGAAACTTATTATTATGATATAAGAAAGCAAGTTTTTGAATATGACGAAGTAATGAATAATCAGCGTAGAGCTGTGTATTCTGAGAGAGGACGAGTTTTGGATGGAATTGGTTTAAAAAGGCAGGTAATTGGTTATGGAGAAAAGACTATGGAGGAAATTGTTTATGCCTATGTCAACCCAGATTTGCCTTCTGAGGAGTGGGATTTAAGTCAGTTGGTTGGCAAGGTGAAAGAATTTGTTCATTTATTGAGCGAATTAAAGCCTGAGCACTTATACGGACTAGATATAGAGGAGTTGAAAGCATTTTTACAAGAACAATTACGCAATGCTTATGATATTAAAGAGTCACAAATTGAGGATCAAAGACCTGGTTTAATGAGAGAGGCAGAAAGGTTTTTTATTTTGCAGCAAATTGATACTTTATGGAGAGAGCATCTACAAGCCATGGATGCTTTGAGAGAATCTGTTGGCTTAAGGGGTTATGGTCAAAAAGACCCTTTAATTGAATATAAGAATGAGGGTTACGATATGTTCCTTGAAATGATGACTAACATGCGGAGAAATGTAATTTATTCAATGTTTATGTTTCAGCCTGCTCCATCTCAAGACAAGGACTAATTAATTATCGCCAAGAAATTCAATAATCTCTCGATCTTTTAGATTTTGCGCTTTTCCTGATAGGTAACTTTTCGAAGTATTGCCTTTTTCTATTGCTTTTAATGAGTTATTGAGTTTAGAAACCTGCCCTTCAAGATAATCAATTCGTTCCATCAAGTTTCTAATTACGTTTGCTTCAGCATCAGGTAAAGCAGAATGAGCAAGTGGATTTATCCGCACGCCACTTTGATGAACAATTCTTCCAGGGATACCAACCACAGTGCTATTTGCCTCGACATCTCTTACTACAACTGAACCGGCTCCAATTCGAGTGTTTGTGCCAACATTGATTGCTCCAAGTACTTTCGCCCCTGCTCCAACCACTACATTCTCTGCCAAAGTCGGATGCCTTTTGCCATGATCTTTGCCAGTTCCACCAAGAGTTACCCCTTGATATAGCAAGCATCTATTCCCGATTTCAGAGGTTTCTCCAATAACTACTCCCATTCCATGGTCAATAAAAACACCTCTCCCAATTTGTGCGCCAGGATGGATTTCTATTCCAGTGAATGATCTAGTTAGTTGACTTAATACGCGAGGTAATAATGGTATCCCCAGCTTCCAAAGGCGATTACTAAATCTATGCAGTACTAGGGCTTGGAAGCCTGGATAGCAAAGTAAGATTTCAAGTAGACCCCTTGCTGCAGGATCTCTTTCTCGAATAATTGCTAGGTCTGATTTGATAGCTTTAAGCATTTGCTCAAAGAAAAAGATTGGTTATTTAGTAAGGCCTATTTCTTTACGCAACTGATCTATTGTTGATTCACTTAAATATTTTTCCGCACAATGCACTTGAGGCATTCTCATTAACTGGGATCTATTTTGTCTCAGGGTGTGTTCAATTAATGGCAAGCTAGGACTATCACATAAAACATAATTAGATGCTCTTAGTAGAGCCAGTAACCTACTCCCTACATCCGGATTTGCAGTCATAAGCAAAAGTTCATTGCCTCTCATGCTGTGTAGTATCACTTCAGCTGCGCGAAGGATTCCAGGACTAATGCTAACTATTCCAACGCAACTTCCTGCTTTTAACTCTTTTAACATTGACAGTTCGTTGCGAAAGTCACTCAGATCAACTGCTATTGCTCGCATTCCATGCTGCTTTGCCATTTCTTCTAAAGGTTGCAGGAAGTAGCGACTGGTTACGACAGTTCCGTTGTTGGAGCTTTCCAGAACACCTTCGAGCTCTTCCATTGGTACAACTTCTACAGGAACATTTAAATTGGGCCCTAGTTCCTCAGCTATAAGCATTGAGGCTCCTATGTCTTCTCTAGGTGTGCTTACTAGGACTCTTGCTCCACAGCGCAATCGCCAGTCAATCTCGTGAACATAAAGCTCTCTTGTTTGCTGCAGAGTGCATCCTGCATTAAGTAGGCTGTCTACAGACTTTCTTACTTCTTGGTCAATATCAATAACAGTTTTATTTCTATAACTTGAAGAACTTTTTACTTCTCTTTGTTTTTGTTGATCACGAACGTAAATTCCTGACCCTGCAATTGCTTCAACAACTCCGTCAGTTTCTAGTTGTCTATAAACTTTGCTTATTGTATTTCGATGAAGACCTGTCTGCATTGCCAGTTGCCTAGTGCTTGGAAGCCTGTGTCCTGGCGGGTAATGCCTCGCTGCTATAGCAAAGCAAATCTGATTATAAAGTTGACTTGATGCAGGGATGTCACTTTCCTGTTGGATATGGAATCGCACGCCTTCATGCCAGATTTATTTGACCAACATAATTAATTAAGGCTCAAGTGACAATTATTTCTTTGTCCTAAGCTTTTGTGCCGGTGAAAACTTAATACAAAAGTGATGCTTGATAAGCTAAGAAATTTTCTTTAATCCATTGCAATTGGATAGATCTGACGCTTATTGGATGGTCCTTGTAGCTTTAGAGGAAGACTTGGTTTCTTTTTCGTTTTTTATTAATGGTGTCTTACGAGGTGTTAAGAACATAATCATATTTCTTCCTTCACGTTTTGGAGCTTGCTGAACTTCTGCTTGTTCTTCTAGATCTTTAGCCATTCTCGTTAGAAGTGATTCTGCAAGATTTGTGTGTTGAATTTCTCTACCTCTAAAAATTACTGTGCATTTCACTTTGTCTCCTGCTTTAAGAAACCGAGTGGTTTGATTTATTCGCACCTCATAATCGTGCTTATCAATTTTGTAACGCATTTTTACTTCCTTGACTTCAGTTTGATGAGATTTCTTTTTTGCTTCCTTGGCTTTCTTTTCTTGTTCAAATTTAAATTTTCCATAGTTCATAATTCGGCAAACAGGAGGATCTGCCTTTTCGCTTACTAGAACCAGGTCTAACTCCCGCTCTTGAGAAACTTTCAATGCTTCTTCTCGGTCAATAATTCCTAATTGTGTTCCATCTGCATCAACTACCCTCAATTTTGGATATTTGATACGGTCATTTATGTTTGGGAGCTCTCTAACTGGAGCGCGACGATCAAAACGGGGACGTGGTGGCATTCAGTGTGATGAGGGGATTGAGCAGAATCAAGTTGAATGAATCATCATCTTATATCTACTTAGTTCACCCTATAACGTTATGGATTAAAGAGAGAGCTTCAGAAAGAGGGTTTTCCTCATTCAACCATTTTGGATTATGTTGCCCTTTAAACCAAGTTTTTTGTCTTTTTGCAAATTGATTGGTTCGCTGGGTGGTTTGAGTGATGGCATCATTTAAAGATATTTCACCTTTAATTCTTTTAGAAGCTTCTTGGTAGCCAATTGTTTGAAGTAAAGAAAGATCTTCGCCATATTGATTAATTAGGTTTTCTGTCTCATCAAGTATCCCATCGCGAAAGATAGTTTTTGTCCGTTGAGTAATTCTTTCTTTAAGATTTCTAGGATTTAAACCTATCTCTATAAATTCCCAAGCTGGTGGATTCGACAATTGCATTGACGATATTGACTTGCCAGTTGCATAAAAAACTTCCAGTGCCCTAATCGTTCGAACAGAATCCGATGGTCCAATTTTCCTTGATGAAACTGGATCAGATTTCTGTAAGAGTTGGTGACATTCATATTGTCCGAGTTCCTTTAATTGTTCTCTTAAGATCGCCTGTGGAGGTATTGCTGGAGGGCAAAGGCCATGAGTTAATGATTTGAGATATAAGCCGCTGCCACCAACGAGTAGTACAATTTTTCTTCTTTTTAAACATATATCAATGCTTTTCATGGCTGTTTTTTGGAACTCATGAACTGTAATTTTTTTATTCGGGGGCTTTAGGTCAAGTAAAAAATGCTTGATTCGTTTTTGTTGCTCTTGAGTTGGTTTAGCAGTCCCTATGTCCATATCAATATAAATTTGTCGTGAATCAATATTGTGAATTTCCAATCCAAGGTTTTCTGCAATCTCTATTCCCAGTTGAGTTTTACCACTAGCAGTAGGTCCAAGAAGAACAATTATTATGGGTTTATTGGTCGACATAAAATCTTTAGAGCATCGATAGAAATGTTTTAAGAGCCTTTTGCCTTTGCCAGTGTTAAATTTAGTCTGCCAGGTCTAGGTTTCTGGTAGATACGGTTTTTAAGAACAACCTTCCCTGGGAACTATTTATTCGAATGAGTCAAGATTCCAAGATTAATAAAGTTCAGGATGCTTATGGCGCTGAGCAAATTCAGGTTCTTGAAGGGCTTGAACCTGTCAGAAAAAGACCGGGGATGTATATCGGCTCAACTGGCCCCAGAGGATTACATCATCTTGTATATGAAGTTGTTGATAATGCAGTTGATGAGGCACTTGCTGGGCATTGTGACGAAATAGTCGTTGTTCTTCGTGAAGATGGATCAGCATCCATTAGTGATAATGGTCGGGGCATTCCTACTGATGTACATCCAAGAACTGGTAAAAGTGCATTAGAGACTGTTCTGACAGTTCTTCATGCAGGCGGAAAATTTGGCAGTGGTGGATATAAAGTTTCAGGAGGCCTGCATGGTGTAGGAGTTTCAGTTGTTAATGCCCTTAGTGAATGGGTTGAAGTAACTGTTAGTAGACAAAATCAAATTCATAATCAAAGATTTGAGAGAGGTGTCCCTATTGGCACTCTTAGTTCCAAACCCCAATCTGGTTCAGAGAAAGGTTTGACTGGAACAAATGTTTGTTTTAAGCCAGATAGTGAAATTTTTACAGTAGGAATTGTTTTTGAATATGCAACTTTGTCTTCAAGGCTTCGAGAGTTGGCATACTTAAATGGCGGAGTCAGGATTGTTTTTCGTGATGAAAGGAAATCTGCTTTAAATGCTGAAGGAAAACCTTATGAAGAGATTTATTTTTATCAAGGTGGTATTAAAGAATATGTTTCTTATATAAATTCTGAGAAAGATGAATTACATCCTGAAATAATTTATGTTAACTCTGAGAAAGATGGTGTTCAAGTTGAAGCAGCTTTGCAGTGGTGCGTTGATGCTTATTCAGATAGTATTCTTGGATTTGCAAATAACATTAGAACTGTAGATGGTGGGACTCATATAGAAGGTTTAAAAACAGTCTTAACTAGAACTTTGAACACTTTTGCTCGTAAGAGAGGCAAACGCAAAGAAGGTGATTCTAATTTGGCAGGAGAAAATATTCGTGAGGGTTTAACAGTTGTGTTATCAGTTAAAGTTCCCGAACCTGAATTTGAAGGCCAAACTAAAACTAAACTTGGGAATACAGAAGTTCGAGGAATAGTCGACACTTTAGTTGGAGAAGCTTTAAGTCAATATTTGGAATTTAATCCTTCAGTGATTGACCTCATTTTAGAGAAAGCGATACAAGCTTTTAATGCTGCAGAGGCAGCTAGAAGAGCAAGAGAACTTGTTAGACGAAAAAGTGTTTTAGAGAGTTCCACTCTGCCAGGAAAACTTGCTGACTGTAGTTCTAGGGACCCTTCGGAATCAGAGATTTATATTGTTGAGGGCGATTCTGCTGGTGGTTCTGCCAAACAAGGTAGGGATAGAAAATTTCAAGCTATTCTTCCTTTAAGGGGAAAGATTTTAAATATTGAAAAAACTGATGATGCAAAGATTTATAAGAACACTGAGATTCAAGCTTTAATTACAGCACTTGGTTTAGGCATAAAAGGAGAAGAATTTTCCGTTAAGAACCTTCGTTATCATAGAGTTGTCATTATGACGGATGCTGATGTTGATGGTGCACATATTCGTACACTTTTGCTTACCTTTTTCTATCGTTATCAAAAAGAATTGGTTGAAGGTGGCTATATTTATATAGCCTGCCCACCATTATATAAAGTTGAAAGAGGTAAGAGTCATAAATATTGCTATAACGAATCTGATTTAAAGAAAACAATTGCAGGATTTGGCGAAAAGGCCAATTATAATATTCAACGATTTAAGGGTTTAGGTGAAATGATGCCTAAGCAATTATGGGAAACGACTATGGATCCCTCTCAGAGGATGATGAAGAAAGTAGAAATAGAAGATGCATTGGAAGCAGATAGAATCTTTACTATCCTTATGGGCGATAAAGTTGCTCCTAGAAGGCAATTCATTGAGACTCATAGCGTTGAACTTGACATGGCAGCTTTAGATATTTAATTTACACCATGAGTTCAATTATACGTTTTAGCTGGATATTTTTAATCCTTGGTTTATTAGCCCCCCTAGATTTACCAGCAGGTGGAATATCCTCCAATAATTCGATAATCCCTCTACGTGAAGATTTCAAAAGAAAATATGCAGGGACTAACTGTAATTTAAGAACTTCCCCTTTATTAAACTCGTCAGATTTTATAAGTTTGCCACTAGGAACTCCCTTAAGAGTTATTAGAACTTGGGAAAGTTCTGATAAGCAGCAATGGATGTTGGTTGATGTAGATTACATACAATTTATGAATCCATCCAATGCTATCCATCGTGGATGGATAAATGTATAAATTATTTCTAATATCATCTTCTGTTTTTTTAGTTATTTTAGGCTCAATATTAGGAGCTTCGTTAAGGTTTAAAATTATTGATAGCTTGAGACTTCAATCCATCTCGTCTCATTGGTCTGTCTTTCTTGTTAACTCTTTAGCTTGCTTTTCTGCAGGATTGCTTCTCTCAATAGAGCAAGAAACATACCATAATTCTTATTTTGTCCCATTAAGGCTTTTCCTTACTATTGGTTTTATTGGGAGCTTTAGTACTTTTTCGACTTTCTTAGCAGAGATTTTTCAGAATTTACGAAATCAAAAGTGGAAGGAAGGATTGATTTATCTGCTTGCTTCAATATTCGGGGGTCTTTTTTTTGGGTTCGCTGGTTATTGTTTAGGAAATGCTCGATAATGATTGGTTTGCTTTAGGACGTTTCTTCTGGATTAGTCTTGGTGCGGTTCCAGGAGCATTGATTAGATGGTTTATAAATAATGATTTACATGCAAATATTCTTGGATCAGCAGTGATGGGACTTGTCATTGGATTGAATGCTAAAAGACGTTTTCAATTTATCTTTAGCATTGGATTTTGCGGAGCTTGTACATCTTTTAGTAGTTGGATCACCAAAATTATTGATTTGATTGTGTCCGGCCTTTTCTCTTTGGCAATCACTGCAATTGGATTAACAATTTTTTGGGGAGGGTTGTCTTTATATGCTGGTTTTTTAATGGGTAGAAGAATTAAGGAATCAATCGCACCCAGATAGACATAAGATATGGAGGCCCTGTTTTTGCTCCTATGAATGAGGAAACTGGGGCATCTTTAAACGCTCCTTCTCCCCTTAAAGGCCCTCATCTTGCAGATGTTGTAGCAGAACAACTTGAAGCAATGTTGTCTGCAGGTAATTATGACGGCGTCAAGACACTACTTCAACCTGTTCAACCAGTTGATATCGCAGAGGCAATTGGAAATTTGCCTTTAATTTTACAGGCACTTGCATTTAGGTTATTAAGCAAAAATGAAGCGATAGAAGTTTATGAATATTTAGATCCCGGTGTACAGCAAAGTCTTTTAGACAGATTGCGTTCAGGGGAGGTTTTGGAATTAGTCGAAAGTATGTCTCCTGACGATAGGGTGCGTCTTTTTGATGAATTACCTGCAAAGGTTGTTAGAAGATTGTTGGCAGAACTAAGTCCCGAGGAACGCAAGGTAACTGCTCAAATGCTTGGTTATCAGCCAGAGACTGCTGGGAGGCTTATGACTAATGAATTTATTGATTTAAAAGAATTCCATAAAGTTTCCCAGGCTCTAGCTATTGTTAGGCGCCAAGCTCCTTTTACAGAAACAATTTATAGCCTTTATGTAACTGATAGAGAAAGACATTTAACTGGAATACTTTCATTAAGAGATCTGGTGACGGCTGATCCTGAAGCTTTGATAGGAGATGTGATGACTAAGGATGTAGTTAATGTAAGAACTGATACTGACCAAGAAGAGGTGGCTAGGGCAATTCAGAGGTACGACTTTCTAGCTTTACCTGTTGTGGATAGTGAAAAAAGATTGGTGGGAATAGTAACTGTTGATGATGTAATTGATGTTATTGAGCAAGAGGCTACACGAGATTTATATGCAGCAGGTGCTGTTCAAGCTGGCGATGAAGATGATTATTTTCAGAGTAATTTATTTGTAGTAGCCCGAAGGCGAGTTGTTTGGCTATTCGTTTTGGTTTTAGCAAATGGTTTGACAACTAAGGTAATAGCAATGAATGACGATGTTTTAAAGCAAGTGGTTTTATTGGCAGCTTTTATACCTTTATTAATTGGAACTGGCGGCAATGTTGGTGCTCAAAGTTCTACTGTTGTTATAAGGGGTTTAAGTACGCAACGTATCCAAAACCTAGGTCTTTGGAAATCAGTTATTCGAGAAGCACTGGCAGGTGCTTTATTGGGATTGTTAATGCTCTTTTTTGTTGTTCCTTTTGCTTGGTGGCAAGGTGAGGGTCCTTTGGTTGGAACTGCTGTAGGAATTAGCTTAATGGCTATCACTACATTGGCGGCAACTGCTGGTGCAGCATTGCCTTTGCTCTTTGATCGAATGGGACTTGACCCAGCTTTAATGTCAGCACCTTTTATTACAACCGCTACTGATGTTGCAGGTGTTTTTATTTATTTGAGAACTGCTTCTTGGCTTCTTACCCAAATAAACATAAACTAAATAAAATTTCTAGGTATTTATACTTAAAAACAATCTCCTGAGTACAGCTTTACAGTTCTTAATGATAAGCTTTACAAAACTCAACAGAGTTGTAATGGCCGTCGAAATCGCAATCCCACCTTCTCATGCTTTTGCATCTTCTCATCATCAAAAAACTTTTGGTGAAAAAGATTTAGTTCGCTCTTACTTAAGGGATATTGGGAGAGTTCCTCTTTTATCTAACGAACAAGAAATAACTCTTGGCAGACAGGTTCAAGAATTAATGCTTTTAGAGAGACTTGGAAGTGATTTGGAAAGTAATTCTGGATGCAAGCCAACCCAAGAAGAGCTCGCTGATTCTGCAAAAATCCCAGTTCGAGATTTAAAACGCAAATTAAGACTAGGAGCAAGGGCTAAAGAGAGAATGGTTGCTGCTAACTTGCGTTTGGTTGTAAGTGTTGCAAAGAAATATACCAAACGAAATATGGAACTTTTGGATTTAATTCAAGAGGGCACAATTGGTTTGGTAAGAGGAGTAGAAAAGTTTGATCCTGCAAGAGGATATAAATTTTCTACTTATGCATATTGGTGGATAAGGCAAGGTATTACAAGAGCAATAGCTGAGAAAAGCAGAGCCATTCGCTTGCCTATACATATCACCGAGATGCTTAACAAGTTGAAAAAGGGTCAGCGAGAATTAAGTCAAACATTAGCTAGAACACCTTCTATGCAAGAACTATCTGATTTTGTAGATCTTCCAGTTTTAGAGGTGAAAGAATTGATGTCGAGAGCAAGTCAGCCTATAAGTTTACAATCTTCAGTGGGTAAGACTGATGATGCTACTTTGCTGGACTTGCTATCAAGTGATGATGATTTACCTCAGCTGCAGATTGAGATGGATTGCATGAAAGGAGATTTAGAGATGATTTTGGAAAAGTTGCCTGATTTACAAAATAGAGTTTTAAGAATGAGGTATGGAATAGATGGTGAAGAACCAATGAGTCTTACTGGTATTGGCAGGATCCTTGGAATTAGCCGTGATCGAGTTAGAAAGCTTGAGAGAGATGCACTCAAAGGTTTGCGTAATGAAGGAGAGTACGTTCAAGCGTATGTAGCTTGCTGAATAATTTTTTTTATATAAACGTTAACTTTTTCAGGGGCTTCATCGTGAGGACAGTGGCCTGCCTCATTAATAACTTCCATAGATCTTATACAACTAAAAGAATCTTTCCATTCTTTAGCTTCTTCAATTGATTCCCATGGATCTTTTGCTCCCCAAATTAAATCAACAGGTATATTTATTCTTTCCATTAACTGTGGCGCCAGATGATCATCGAAGATATTCACAAAACCATGAAAAGCTTCAGGAGCCCCTTCTCTTTGAGTGGGTTTGTAAAGGATTTCTATTAGTTCTTTATCTAAATGGGATCCACTTGGATAGGCTTTTCTTAGAATCTTTTCTATGAAAATTGGATTGGCAGCATATTTAAATAGATTTTTGCTTAGTAAACGTTTTCTTATTAACCCTTTAAGTGAAGGTCTTAATAATTGCATTATTATTGATTGTTGACTAAGTCTTTTGTCATCCATTGTTCTTTGGGCACAATTTATTAGGACTACACCTTTACAGCTAGATTTAAGTAATTGTGCTGCTCTAAGAGCAATAACTCCTCCAATTGAATTGCCAACAAGAATTACTGGCCTTTTAATAACTGATTTAGCGAATTCAGATAC
>QCHV01000005.1 GCA_003217035.1 Prochlorococcus sp. AG-402-G22 | reverse complement strand
GCTGAGCGTGGTCATAAGATTTTGCCTAGTGCTTCTTTAGTGCCTCATGATCCCACCGTACTATTAACAATTGCGGGGATGTTGCCATTTAAACCTGTATTCCTTGGCCATCAAGTTAAACCGGCCTTAAGGGTCGCCACTAGTCAGAAATGTATACGTACCAATGACATTGAGAATGTAGGTCGCACTGCAAGACATCAGACTTATTTTGAGATGCTAGGTAATTTTTCTTTTGGCGATTATTTCAAAAAAGAGGCAATTCAATGGGCTTGGGAGCTCAGTATTAATGTTTTTTGCTTGGATCCAAAGCAGATAATAGTCAGTATTTTTCGTGAAGATGATGAAACTGAGCAAATTTGGAGAGATGTTATTGGAGTACACCCTCAACGTATTATCCGAATGGATGAAGCTGATAATTTTTGGTCTTCAGGTCCTACTGGTCCATGTGGCCCTTGTTCAGAGTTGTATTACGATTTCAAGCCAGAGCTTGGCAATAAGAAAATTGATTTAGAAGACAGCACTCGATTTATAGAATTTTATAACTTAGTGTTTATGCAATTTAATAGAGATGTGAATGGGAAACTGACTTCACTTGCAGAGTTCAATATTGATACTGGAATGGGGTTAGAGAGAATGGCTCAGATCTTGCAGGGTGTACCTAATAATTATGAAACAGATTTAATTTACCCTTTACTAGAGAAAGTTGCCTCTTTAGTTGCCCAGGACTATCAGAAACTTGATGAAAAAACACGAGTTTCTTATAAGGTCATTGGAGATCATACTAGAGCATGTGTGCAATTGATTAGTGACGGAGTAATAGCTAGTAATTTAGGACGAGGATATGTTTTGAGAAGATTAGTAAGACGTGTAATTAGGCATGGACGATTAATTGGTATTGCAAAACCTTTTATAAAAGATGTAGCTCAGGTTGCCATTGAATTACTTACGCCTACTTACCCTCAATTACTAGAAAAACAAGATTCTATTTTCAGTGAATTGGAGAAAGAAGAAGCACGTTTTTTAGAAACATTAGAGAGAGGGGAAAAATTATTAGATGACTTGCTATCAGATAAACCAAAAAGAATTTCAGGTGAACAGGCTTTTGAACTTTATGATACCTACGGATTTCCGTTGGAATTAACAGAAGAAATTGCTCAAGAACATAATTTAAAAGTTGATTTACAAGGATTTGAAAAAGCTATGCAACGCCAGCGAGAAAGAGCCAAGGCTGCAACAACCACAATTGATTTGACGTTGCAAGAAACAATTTCTAAAGTAGTTAGACGCTTTAATCCAACTTTATTTAATGGATATAAAGTCCTCCAAGAAAGTAGTACTGTTAAAGCAATATTGGTTAACGGTGAGATTGCAGAAGAAGCGCGAGGTGGCGATTTAATTCAAGTTGTTCTTGATAAGACTCCTTTCTATGGAGAAGGTGGTGGTCAAGTAGGCGATAAGGGGACTTTTCATAAGGAATCTCTAGAGAATTGCATGATTGAAGTTAATACCGTTACTCGCAAAAATAATGTTTTTGTTCATAGTGGAATAGTTAAGACTGGTATCTTGAAATTAGGTGATGTTATTGAAAGTAAAGTGAATTCCGTTAGTCGTAGACGTGCTCAAATTAATCACACTGCAACTCACCTTTTACAAGCCTCCTTGCAGAAGATAGTAAACAAGAAAATCAGTCAAGCCGGTTCTCTTGTTGATTTTGACAGATTACGTTTTGATTTTCATTGCCCTAATGCTCTACAACTTAGTGATTTAAATCAGGTTGAAGATTTAATAAATTTGTGGATATCAGAGGCTCATTCTTTAGTCTTTAAGGAGATGCAGATTGATGATGCCAAGGCTGCTGGAGCTATAGCGATGTTTGGTGAAAAATATGGTGAATCAGTTCGAGTAGTTGATGTTCCGGGAGTCTCATTAGAACTGTGTGGCGGAACACATGTTTCTAATACAGCTGAGATAGGTGCATTCAAAATAGTTAGTGAATATGGAATAGCTTCTGGTATTCGTCGAATAGAAGCCGTTGCTGGGCCAGGTGTTTTAGATTATTTAAATGATCGAGATTTGGTGGTTAAAACTTTGAGTGAACAGTTTAAGATTCAACCCGGTCAGATTGTTGAACGTGTACTTCAGTTGCAGGATGAAGTTAAATTATTAAATAAGTCACTTCTTAAGGCACAAAAAGAAATTGCCTTAGCTAAAACTTCAGCATTAATTGGGAAAGCTTCATCTATAGGAAATAGTCAATATCTTGTATCTCGCTTGGATGGTCTAACTGGTGATGCTCTTCAATCTTCTGCGAAGGGATTAATTGATCAGTTAGGTGAAGATTCTGCAGTTATACTTGCCGGAATACCAAATCCAAGTGAACAAGGGAAAGTAGTATTTATTGCTGCATTTGGAACTGAAATTGTTTTACGAGGCTTAAATGCAGGGAAATTTCTTGGGAGTGTAGCCAAGATCTGTGGAGGTGGAGGTGGAGGCCGCCCTAACTTGGCTCAGGCTGGTGGACGTGATTCTAAAAAGTTAAATGATGCTTTGGAATATGCGAAAGAACAATTGATCACTGCATTAAGTTAATTTTTCTCTTGAAGGTATGTGCTTTGTCTCAGACTTGTTTCTATATGATCTATGAAACGTTGTGCGTCATTGATTTTTAGCGTTCCTTTTTGGATTGCTGATTCGCTAGCTATTCTCAACCGCTCTAAAACTTGTTCTGATTCATGTTCCATTGCTCTTAGGACTTCTGCTTTGCTATTGCCTCTAATAACGTGATCAAGTTTATATCCTCCATTCTCTGCCAGTCGAATGTGTATTGAATTTGTAGTTCCAAATAGATTGTGAAGATTGCCCAAAACCTCTTGATATGCTCCTCCTAAAAACATTCCTATCCAATAATCTTCACCCGTATTAATAGAGTGTAATTCTAATAGAGATTTTACTTTGCCATTGTCGATAAATTTAGATAGCTTTCCATCTGAATCACATGTAAGGTCTGCAAAATCACCTAACTTGTTAGGTTTTTCTTGTAGTCGATGTATGGGCATTATTGGAAATAATTGCTCAATTGCCCATGTATCGGGTGCAGAACGAAAGATAGAGATGTTTGCATAATAAGTTTCTGCAAGAGCTGTTTTTAGTGCACGTAATTCCTTAGGGATTAATTGATCTTTTGATAATTTTGTAGTTAATGCTTGTGCGCATGCCCAAGTGAGTTGTTCAGCCATGGCGCGCTCTACCAAGTCAATATACCCAAGACGAAATGCTGCGAGCGCGTCTTCTTTGAATTTAAGAGCATCATTCCATGCTTCTTGGAGCTTTGAGAGATCATTCTCTGAGTATTGGCTAAGAGAGAGTAATGTTTCTCGTAGGTTTTGAACACTTAAGCATTCTTTGCCTTTGGCTGGAGGAACATCTCTTAAAACTGAACTTGTACCTAAAATATTGAAGATTAATAGTGAAAAGTGACTTGTGATTGCACGCCCACTTTCACTAATTAATGTTGGGACATTGATGTGATTTGCTTGACAACATTCTTGAATGGTTGCAACTACATCGTTCGCATAATTTTGAAGTGAGTAATTAGTTGATGCAGAAGTAGCTGTTTGACTTCCATCATAGTCAATCCCTAAGCCTCCTCCCACATCAAGGTGACCCATGGGTGCTCCAAGTCTATTTAGTTCAATATAAATTTGCCCTGCTTCTTGCAATGCATTTTTTAGAATTGCTATGTTATTAATTTGGCTGCCCAAATGAAAATGGAGCAGAATTAACTCTTGCAAGAGTCCAGCATTATTAAGCTTTTCAACGGCTTTTAATATTTCAGGAATTGACAAACCAAACTTGGACTTATCACCAATGGAATTACCCCACCTACCGTTACTTTGACTAGAGAGCTTTGCTCGAATTCCTATTAGGGGAGCAGATCCAAGTTCTTTGCATGCTTGAATAATTCGATCGACTTCTTCTGATTGCTCTATAACTACTATTGGTTGTCTTCCAATTTGCCTTGCAAGAATTGCAGTTTCTATATAACGCTTATCTTTGTAGCCATTGCAAATTAGCAGTGCTTCAGGATCGTTGAGTAAGGAAAGTGCTATGAGCAATTCTGCTTTACTACCTGCTTCAAGTCCGAAATGCCATTTGCGACCACATGCAACGATCTCTTCAACCACATGACGCTGCTGATTGCATTTAATAGGGTATACCCCTTTATAAATCCCTTTGTAGTTGTAGTGCGATATTGCACTGTCAAAAGCTTGATTCAGTTTTTCTAATCGGTCTTCGAGAATATCGTCAAAACGTAGTAAAAGTGGTGACTTGAGATTACGACTCTTTAATTCTTTCATTAACAACATTAAATCTAGGGATTCTTCTTTTTTTCCTTTTGGACTAACTGTGATATTCCCTTTCTCATTGATTGAGAAATACTCTTTTCCCCAGCGATCCAGCCCATATAAAAGTTCACTGTCTTTTACAGTCCAGTTATCATTATTGGTGGTTTGTTTTGTGTGGTCCAAGTTTTAACAGAGCAGAGTATTTGAAAAAATTGAGAAATTGCAGCTCATTAACAAGCCATTCTAAGAAAACTTGTTTTTAATCCTATGCTTTTGCTTGCCAAGAGGGTACTTGCCAGTAGACGATAGCTCCATTCTGAATTTATTATTTTTATGACAGTTGAAAGGACTTTCTTGGCTATTAAGCCTGATGGTGTTCAAAGGGGTTTAGTTGGAAAAATTTTGAATCGTTTTGAACAAAAGGGATTCAAATTAGTTGCTCTAAAGCAATTAATTCCTAGCAGAGATTTAGCAAAGAAGCATTATGGAGTGCATCAGGATCGCCCATTTTTCAAAGGTTTAGTGGATTTTATTACCAGTGGCCCTGTTGTAGCAATGGTTTGGGAAGGAGATGGAGTGATAACCAGTGCAAGAAGATTGATTGGGGCTACGAAGCCTCTTGAGGCAGAACCTGGAACGATTCGAGGGGATTTTGCTGTTGATATAGGTAGGAATGTTATTCATGGATCAGATGCTCCTGAAACTGCAAATTTCGAAATAGGTCTTTGGTTTACTTCTGAAGAAATTAATGATTGGACGCCTTCTGATCAACTTTGGAGAGTTGAAAGTTAAGTTTATTTTTTAAATCGATCCCATCTGAATGTATTTAGCAATTTGCTTTCTTTAGTTGATAAAGATTCGTTGCAGATACATTTTGTTAGTAATTCAGATGTAATAGCAGACAAAAGGACTCCATTTCTATGATGTCCAGTTGCAATCCAGAGTCCACTTAAAGAAGAAACTCCAATAATTGGTTCTAAATCAGGAGTGCAAGGTCTAAAACCCCACCATCGCTCCATGTGTGGCCAGGTTGCTGCAATAGGGAGGATATTTTGTACTCCTTCTTGTAATTCATTTTGACCATAGGGAGTGAAGCCTTCATTAAAACCAGCATTTTTTTCACTAGTAGCCCCAACAATGATTAGACCGTCTTCTCTTGGCACTAAATAGATTCCTGGTCCAAAAATAATTCTTTTGAGAGCATTTTTTGGACCTTGAATTGAAAACATTTGCCCTTTAATAGGGAAGGTAGGTATTTCTTTGAAAATCTGGTTACTCCAGGCTCCACTGCAGAGAATGGCTTCTTTAGAAAAAATTTCTTCAATTTCACCTATTGCATTAGACACTCGAACACCTTCAAAATAATTTTTAGCTTTCAATAAACTAAGCACTTCAACTCCCTCTTGAAATTTCACACCTAATTCAACACACGCTTTTTCTAGGGCCCTCATCAATCGTCGTCGATTGTCTATTTGACCATCTTCTGGAAAAAGCAACCCGGTTTTCCATTGCGAAGCAATACCAGGGATTTCTTGTTCTAGTTCATATCTATTGAGTGGTTTTCCAAAAGCAGCAGTGGGATATTTATCTCTTGATTCATCATTAAGAAAAGGAACAACAATTCCACACAATCTCAGACCGCAATTGATTCCACTGCTGGATTCGATTTTTTTTACCCATTTTGGTATACGAAATAGACTTGACCTACCAAGGTTGAGGAGATTGTTTTGCAAACCTTCTGCATGAGGAGCCAACATACCTGCAGCAACAAACCCTGCAGCTTCACTTCTTTTCCGACTTAAGATTTCCACACTTCTTCCTTTACTTGCTAATTCATATGCCATTGCTAGTCCTATAAGACCCCCTCCGAGAATTAATAATTTGTCAGTTTTACGACTTACCATTTTTTGGCTTTTCTATACTTAAGTTTGAGTTTTTTGGTGCCACTTGTCTATCCAATCGGCACTTCTATTCCATAGGATGAAGGAAATCAAGTGAATTTCGCGAATGTCCCGATCTAATGCTGACTGGCAAGCAGTGATTGGTTTGGAGACCCATGTTCAGTTGGGAACCAAAAGCAAAATATTTACTTCTGCGTCAACGACTTTTGGCGATGCTCCTAATACACACATAGATCCTGTGGTTTGTGGTTTGCCAGGTACTTTGCCTGTTCTCAATAAAAAAGTCCTTGAATATGCAGTTAAAACTTCTATGGCTTTAAATTTAAATATTGCTCGACATAGCAAATTTGATAGAAAGCAATATTTTTATCCTGATCTTCCTAAAAATTATCAGATTTCACAATTTGACGAGCCCATTGCTGAAGAAGGTTGGATTGATGTGGAAGTTGCCGAAAAAGGCAAAGAAACTTATCTCAAAAGAATTGGAATAGAAAGATTGCATATGGAGGAAGATGCAGGCAAATTAGTCCATGCAGGTAGCGATCGTTTAGCTGGCTCTACATATTCTTTGGTTGATTACAATAGAGCTGGTGTTGCGTTGGCGGAAATAGTTAGTAAACCAGATTTGCGCACAGGGAGAGAAGCTTCTGAATATGCTTCGGAAATTAGACGAATAGTTAGATATTTAGGAGTTTCAGATGGAAATATGCAGGAAGGTTCTTTGAGATGTGATGTAAATATCTCTGTCAGGCGTAGTTCTGATGCCCCATTTGGGACAAAAGTTGAAATTAAAAATATGAATTCTTTTTCAGCTATTCAAAAAGCTTGTGACTATGAAATAGAAAGACAGATCAATTTATATGAAACAGGTGAATCGGTTGCACAAGAAACTAGGCTTTGGGATGAGGGGAAACAGTTAACAAAAAGTATGAGATCTAAAGAAGGCAGCAGTGATTATAGATATTTCCCTGATCCTGATTTGGGTCCAATTGAAGTAAGCATTGAGCTTCAACAAAAATGGAAATCTGAATTGCCAGAATTACCAGCTAATAAACGTAAAAGGTATGCTAAAGATTTTGGTTTATCTGTTTATGACGCAAGAGTTTTAACTGATGAATCATCAATGGCAGAATATTTTGAGTCAGTTGTTTCTCAAGGAGTAGATCCTAAAATTGCTTCGAATTGGATTACAGGAGATTTAGTTGCGTACGTTAATGCTAATAAGAAAGACTTTTTGAAATTACCTTTTAAGCCTGAAGAGTTGGCCGAAATGATTCAATTAATTACTGATGGAAAGATTAGTGGAAAGATAGCTAAAGAAATCCTTCCAGGTTTATTAGAGACAGGAGGATCACCAAAGACTTTTGTGGAAAAGAATGGGTTATCTATGATTAGCGATAGTAAGCTTATTGAATCAATAATTAGAGAGATACTAGAGGCTCATCCAAAAGAAGTAGAAGCTTTTAGAGGAGGGAAAACTAAATTACAGGGATTTTTTGTTGGTCAATTAATGAAAAAGACAAGTGGAAAGGTAGATCCAAAATTGGCTAATCAAATTCTTTTGGATCAATTAAGGCTTTAATTTTTTTTTATAGAGATTCATCGATCTTCTTATATAGTTCTTCAAGATTGCTATTATTCTTTATAATTCTATCAGCAAGTTCTCTTTTGATATCCATTGGTAACTGAGCATCAATTCTTTTTTTAGCTTCCTGTTTGGATAAACCATCCCTTGTGAGAAGCCTCTTTAGTTGAATATCTTCATGGCAGTCTATTAACCAAGTTTCAGTACATATTTCATTTAGTTTAACTTCAAAAAGTAGTGGAATAATAAGGACTATTATAGGTAGACTTTTATGGATTTTTAATTCTTCATCTAACCTTTGCCTTACTAATGGATGAATCAATTTTTCCAACCACTCCTTTTCTGTTTTGTTATTGAATAAGATATTTGCCAGCCTTTTCCGATTGATTTCTTCATCATTAATAAACCCATTGGTAATATCTTTTCCAAACCTTGAAATAATCGCTTTGGTTGCGCTTTGACCAGGAAGTAAGCATTCTTTTGCATATAAGTCTGCATCTAAAATTTCCAAGCTCTTTGTCTTTTTTAAATATTCACCAACCGAGCTTTTCCCGCTGGCAATTCCGCCTGTTATTCCAATTCGCCTTTGCGTACCTTTCCATTTTTGCAAATTAGTTGCCTTGCGAAATTGCTACTCCTATAAAGAAGGATAATAGTTAATCTCTTTTTTACTCAAGGTTTTGAGTTCTTCTGATTGCTCGTTATGGTTTCCTATAGATGGTGGCATAGCTGCCCCGAAAGGATTTAGTGCATCAGGTGTTTCATCTCGTTTAAAAACTTCTGGCAAGCCAGACCTAGCACTTGTCCTTGCTCCTAAAGATGCAACGTGTGTAGGAACTTTTACAAAATCTATTGTTAGAGCAGCTTGTGTCGATATTTGTATAGATAGATTGGCTAGAACTACTGGAAAAGCAAGAGCAGTATTAATTAATTCAGGACAAGCCAATGCATTTACAGGCAAGAGAGGCATGCTTGATAGTTTAAAAGCTGCTAATGCTCTTGCTAATCATCTTGATCTGAAAAATGATGAAGTTTTGATTTGCTCTACAGGGGTTATTGGAGAGCCTATTCCAATTGATAATTTACTTTTAGGTTTAGAATCTCTTGTTGAAAATTTGAATGAAGAAGATGGAACACAAGCTGCAAATGCAATTTTGACAACAGATTTAACTAATAAACAAATTGCTTATGAGGCATTGCTTGGAGATAGGAGAGTAAAACTTGGTGGAATGGCTAAAGGTTCAGGCATGATTCACCCAGACATGGCAACAATGCTTGGATTCGTTAGTTGTGATGTGGCTGTGCCTCAGGATATATGGTCGGCAATGATTAAAGATGCAGTAGATAGTTCTTTTAATTCAATAACAGTAGATGGAGATACAAGTACGAATGATACCTTCTTGTCTTTTTCTGCTGGACCTCAATTGGATTCTAAATATTTTGATTTGCTTCAGATTGGTTTAAAAAAAATAACCCAATACTTGGCTAAGGAAATAGTGAGAGATGGAGAAGGGGCAAATTGTTTAATAGAAGTAAAAGTTGAAGGAGCAGAAAATCACTTGTCAGCTAAGACTATTTCCAGAACTATTTGTAGCTCGCCTTTAGTCAAAACTGCTGTTAATGGAGCTGATCCAAATTGGGGAAGAATTATAGCAGCTGCAGGTCGTTCAGGTGTTCAGTTTAATCCTAATCAATTATCAGTTTGGATTGGTTCTTATGAATTGGTTAATAATGGATCCCCTATAAAATTTAATAGAGGTAAAGTTTCTTCTTATATGAGAAGTAGACTTGATAATAATGATTCTAGCCCTTTGTTAATTCGATTAATTGTTGGTAATGGAATTGGGGAATCTACCGCTTGGGGGTGTGACCTTTCTAAAGAATATGTTCAAATTAATGCCGAATATACAACTTAAATATTAAATACTTACTTTTAATTAATCTTTTATTATCGAATTAGTTATCTATCTAATCATCTTGTGTTTTTTCCTTGCTGCATCTTATGGAAACTTTACTGCTTCTAAAATTGTAAAGATTGAACCTTTAATTATGAATATGGGATTAAAGCGTGAGATTTGAAACCTCTATAAGAAAGTGGGACCCTTCCAGGTCCCATGGATCATTTGAGTGATAAGGCTGATCTAACCCCATCTCCCTTAAAAGGGTCAAGCAGCAACAGGTGCTGTTTGACGGGAGAAACTAACGATTTTGTTAGCGTTTATGTTTTGCTCATACCGAGCAGGCTTCAGTCATCCTCCTTTTGCTCCGTCGAAACCATTGCAGCCCCATGCAATTTAAATTAATGGAGCTGAGCGGAATCGAACCGCTGTCCGAAACACTGGTTTGGATCACCTAGTCCATTAAGAAATGGACACCTTTATTTTTGCAGGATTATTACCTTTCAGACCATAATTTTTGAATCACTGAATCAATCTTTTCTCCGAGACTAAACATGCCATGAAAGTTATAGCTGTTTTACCTCCTGGATTAGAGCAAGAAGGAGCAAAAGAATTAGATGAATTGGGTGCTTTTGCAATCCAGCCTCTTAGAAGAAGTGTTTCCTTTGAAGCTGACATGCGTTGTTTGTATAGGCTCAATCTTTCTGCGAGACTTCCTTTTCGGTTTTTAAGAGAAATAGCTAGATTCCCCTGCGAAAGTCCTCAGGCTCTTTATAGGAACACTCAAAAATCTTTTAATTGGCTTGATTGGTTGCATCCTTCTAAAAGTTTTAGAGTTGATGTCTCAGGTACTAGTAATGTTTTAAATCATAGTCATTTCAACGCTTTACAAGTGAAAAATGCCCTTGTTGATCTTCAAATGGATTATTGGGGAAAGAGATCAGATATTAACCTTGCTAATCCAGACTTATGTCTTCATTTGCATTTAAATTCTCATCAAGCAGTTTTAAGCCTTGATACATCTTCTCAAAGCTTACATCGTCGAGGTTATAGACCAGCAATGGGTGTTGCACCTTTAAAAGAAAATTTAGCGGCAGGATTACTTCGCCTATCAGGTTGGAATTTTTCCATACCCTTAGTTGATCCATTATGTGGCTCTGGCACTTTCTTAATAGAAGCAGCTAGTATGGCAATGGCTTTACCTACTGGGATGAGCCAATTTTATCTTTTTAAGCACTGGCATGATTTTGATGAAGACTTATGGCTTCAAGAACAAGAATTAGCAAATGATAATAATACTTATAAGCACAAATTACCTAAGTTTTTAGGGTGTGAGAAGAATGAAGAAATTGCCGAACAGGCAAGAATTAATATTCAAAAGGCAGGACTTCAAGAAATTATTGAGATTAGGAATAGTCATTTTCTAGATCTTAAATTACCAAATGAAAATGGTGTTTTAATTTGCAATCCTCCTTATGGTAAAAGAAGTGGGCACCAAGAAGATTTAGCCACTCTCTATCGAGAGTTGGGCATATTTTGTAAAACAAAAGCTTCAGGGTGGCAGCTATGGTTACTTAGTGGCAATCAAAACTTAACTAAGTACCTTCGGATGAAAGCTAATAAAAAGATTCCAGTTAGCAATGGAGGAATTGATTGTAGATGGTTGAATTATTTAATTAATTAAGATTTTCCTAATACAGCTCTAGTTGTTTTTGTGATTCCTTCAAGAGTTTCAGGTAAGTAAGGACCTTTAGCTAGATGTCCTCCAAGTCTTAAGGAAAGTCCTGCAAGTGTTATGTTCAGAAAACTTAGAATTATTAGTGTCGCCTCAATGCTGTCATTAAACCTAGAGTGAACCCAAATGCCAAGTAATATTTCACAGGCCAATAATGCGAATAACATTAAAATTCCACCTGTTGCAAGAAAAATACCTCCACTGATTAATCTTCGCTTTTCACGATCCATTTCCTGCAGAGCAATTCGAACATGAAGGTCCATTACTGAACTTGCCAGAGCAGTAACTCTTGCTGCAGCACCCATATTTTTTTTGGATTGTTGAGAATTTTCCATTACTACCTTTTACCTCCAGAAAGAAGGATTCCTAATAGAACCCCTATGCCAGTCGCCAAGCCAATTGCAAGTAAAGGCCTTTTTCTTATAGGTTTTTCAATTCGAGGTCTCAATGTTTCATTCAACTCATCCAGTAGCTCTTCTAGTTGTTTTTCTAGAGGCTCTAAGCTTTCGGCAAGATCTTTAGTTCTATCTGTAGCAGTGTTCAAAAGTTCTTCAAGTTGTTCTCTTACTCCATAGGTTGTTTTCCCTGAATGGAGAGAAATTACCCGAACCATTTCATCCAAGCTTCCTTTAGTGGCCTCTAAGGTTTGTTTGGCAACTGCAGGCCATCGTTCTTGAATCCTGGGAAGCAAAGCTTCAAATTGATCACTGAACCATTGCTCAGAAAGATCTTTATCAGCTTCAGTGTTAACTGATGCCTGGGCTTCGTAGGATGAGGAATTCACTGATTCCATAAAATCCTGACTATTTACTAAAGCGTAGGGAGCACTGAGTCTCAATGGAACCCTTCTTACCAATGATCTTTTCAAATCAACGCAAGTTTTGAGGTTATTTTCAGAGTTTGCTTTACAAGCTTTGATGACATTTCACAGTCTTTTTTGCTTACATTTATTTGCTATATGAAGGCTTCTAGTGCTAAACGTCTTGTGTATCTTATTTAGCAATCATGGACGTCGGGTTGTCTGCAATGTTTTTTGCATCCAAAACCATCCCTACCGATTTCGGCTTAATTGCTGCTTCAATTGCAGGCGCAGGTAGCTTGCTTCTTGTGGCTTTGCGATTTGTACCAGGCGACTGAAGTTAATTAACAGGTATTGTTTTCGTGATAAACCCCTATAGTTAGGGGTTTATTTTGCTGTAAACGATTTTATTAATTATTGCCATAGGCCCTATAGCAGCTATTGCTTACCTCTTAATTGTTATAAACGAATTTTTTATTTATAAGATGTTTTTCTAATTATTTTACTTGCTTTATGCCTAACCAGAAAGATTTAAAATTAACCTTGCAGCAGAAGTTTTATGCTGAAAAACTCTCCAGAGCGATTAATGACTGTCAAGATATTGAGGTTTTAAGAGAAATTGCTGTTGAATTATTAAAATTGAATCAAAAAAAGACTGCTATAGCTAATCTTTCTACTAAAATTGCTTTGGGAAAAGAGCAAGCTAATTTACACTAGAACTATAAATATGATGACCCAGGTTTATTGCTTTGTTGTTAATCAATGAAAAATCGTTGGGTTATTCTTGAACATAGAGTCGCTAAAAATGTAATAGATGGACTTCATTACGATTTGCTTATAGAAGAAGACCAACATTGTAGAACTTGGAAATTAGAAAAAATCCCTATTCTGGATGGTCCTCCAGTTTCTGCTCTTCTGCAAACTCCTCATAAGCTTTACTGGTTAGAAAGGAATGAATCTATAGTGTCAGGTGGAAGAGGTTGGGCAAAACGGGTTGGAGGAGGTATTTTCTTGGGATCTCTGCCCGAAAATGATCAAGCTGCAATTTTGATAACCCTAGTTAGTGAAACTATTTCAGGCTGTTTAGAAATTTCGAATAATTATTGCAGACTTTTTTTTTAAAAATTCAATTTTATTTAGTAATTACCACTTGAGCTTCTTCAAGGGTTCGCTAATCTTTGGTCTCTATAGCTTTGGTCCTGTTGGTATACATCAATCAGGTAGAGCTTACCCGTTTTAAATCCTTTGGGGGATCTATGAAGATCCCCTTGGATGAAGGTTTTACTGTTGTAACTGGACCTAATGGGTCTGGTAAAAGCAATATTCTTGATGGAATTTTGTTTTGCCTTGGTTTAGCTACAAGTAGAGGAATGCGTGCGGACAGGCTTCCTGATTTGGTCAATAGTGGGTCTTTAAAAACCGGTAAGTCTGCGGAAACAGTTGTAAGTGTCAGATTTGATTTGAAAGATTGGACGCCTGATCCTGCTGAAGATGGCTTAGAAGTCCCTGAAGATGGCCCATGGATTAAGTCTGATCAAACTGAATGGACAGTTTCTCGACGTTTAAGGGTGATGCCAGGTGGTTCTTATAGCTCGACTTATAGCTCAGATGGAGATGCATGTACTTTGCAGCAACTTCAAACGCAATTGCGACGACTTCGCATTGATCCAGAAGGCAGCAATGTAGTCATGCAAGGGGATGTTACACGTATTGTTTCTATGAGTAATAAAGATCGACGAGAGTTGATTGATGAATTAGCAGGCGTTGCGCTTTTTGACCATAGGATTGATCAAGCTCGTAAAAAGCTCGACGATGTATTTGAGAGACAGGAACGATGCCGAATTGTTCAGCAAGAGTTACTAGCATCAAAACATCGGTTAGAGAAAGATTCTGAGAAGGCACGCCTATATAAGAAGTTAAAGGATGAATATCATGTATCAAAACAACAAGAATTAGTTCTTGCATTTGAGTTTGCTAAGGAATCTTTTCAAGACCTAGGTATTCGAAAAAGAAAATTGCTTGAAAAAGAAACTGTTGATAAAAATACCCTTTTAGAATTAGAAAAAAATCTTGAAAAATCTTCAGAAATTTTAGATAAACTTCAACAAGAAGTTAAGGCTTTGGGAGAAGATAAATTAATTTCTGTTCAGGCAGAAATTGCAGGTTTAGATACTCAATCTCGTGAACTTGATAGACAGGCAATTCAAAATAAGGAGGAAGGAGCAAAACTTCAATCTCAAAGAGAAAATTTAATTTCTCGTCATCAAGATATCAAAGAAGATAGTTCAAAAAAAGAAGAACAAAAATTATTATCTATGCTGGAGATTTCTGAAACTAAATGTAATTCTGCACAATCTGCAGTAGAAGTTTCTAGAAGAAGATTGACTGATGTTGCAGGTAGATCTGGTGCTTGGGTTGAACAGCATAGGGAGCTTGCATTGTCTCGGAATAAACTTCAAGAACAATTAAACCCTCTTCAAGAAGAAAAGCAAAAATTGGATGAAAGATTGCTACAAATACATGAAAGATTAGAAGAATTAAATCTTGATCAGAATCGCGATACAGTTGAAGATCAGAAAATACAAAATGAATTGGAGATTCTTGATGAAGAATGGGAATCACTTCTAAATGATATTTCTCAAAAAAACCAGGACATTAAGGTGAAGAGTGAGGAATTATCAATACAACAAAGAACACGGATAAGGTTAGAGAAAGATCAAGCTAGGATGGAGAAAGAAATTGCCAGTTTAGAAAGTAGAAAAGAAACTTTACTAGAAAGTAGGGGCACTGGTGCTTTGAGGCTTTTGCTTGCATCAGGTTTAGAAGGTATTCATGGACCTGTAGCACAATTAGCAGAAGTTGATGATCATCATCGATTAGCACTTGAAGTTGCAGCAGGAGCTAGAATAGGTCAAATTGTTGTGGATAATGATAAAATTGGTGCTAAAGCAATTTCACTTTTAAACAATCAGAAAGCAGGAAGATTAACATTTTTACCATTAAATAAAATAAAGACCTTAGATGTGAAAAGCAATAAGAATGCATTCATTAGACCTTCTAACATAAATATTGATGGCTTAATTGGAAGAGCGGTTGATTTAATTAAACATGAATCAATATATCAGAGTGTTTTCTCATATGTATTTGGCGACACTCTTGTATTTCAAGATTTAAATTCTGCCAGAAATCATTTGGGTGTTTATCGCTCTGTAACCCTTGGGGGTGAACTTTTAGAAAAGAGTGGGGCAATGACAGGAGGGAGTTTTTCCAGAAGAAGTAGTTCTTTAAGTTTTGGCAGTAGTAATGAAACAGATGAAATAGAACCATTAAGACAAAGATTACTTGAGCTTGGAGAGACACTTATTGAATGCCGTAAAGAAGAGGTGTGCTTGGTTAATTGTTTAGATCAGATAAGGCCCTTAGTTACCAAATTAGAACAAAGGCAAGCATCATTAGATGCTCAAAGATCTGCATTTAAAAGAACAAACGCTCCCTTGTTAGATCGAACCAAGGAGAGGTCTGAACGTTTGAAAAGTTTGAATCAGCTAAGAGATCAACTTAAACAAAGATTGCAGCAAATTGTTCAGGAAATCGAACCATTGAAGTCTTCTTTGAATAGTTTAGATAAGAAAGATAAATTAGAGCAATCTGATCAACATTCTGAAAATTTGAGTAGTTTACAAGAGGATTTAGAATTAGCAGATACAAATCTAGGAATAGCGAGAAAAGAAAGAGATGAGTTGTTGAATAAGAAAAGGCAGTTTGAGTTGGATTCAGAGCGACTGCAAGATCAAAAGAATTCACTTGTTTTTGAACAGAAACGGTTGCAAGAGTCAATTGACTTGTTGACGCAACAACATAAAAAGTGGAAAGAGCAAAACCAATTTTTAATTCAGACTAGAGAAAAGCTTGAAGAACAAAAAAAAGATTTAGAGGCTTCTTTTGGAGAAAAAAGGAAAGCACGCGATCAGGCAGAATTGCAGCTTTCTGAGAAAAGGCAAAAATTTCAGGATTTACAATGGCAGCTAGAACGATTAAGAGAAGATATACATAGCCTTGAAGAAGAGATTAGAGCTAGCGAAAGTAGGTTGCTTCAATTGGAGAAAGAGCTTCCCGAACCATTGCCTGAGATACCAGAAGAAGTAAGAACTAATGGGTTGGATCATTTGCAAAATCTATTGAAAAATTTAGAAAGTCGTATTGAGGCTTTAGAACCAGTAAATATGCTTGCTTTGGAGGAATTGGAAAAGCTTGAAGCTAGGCTTGCAGACTTGGAAGAGAAACTTCAGGTTCTGACTGAAGAACGCTCTGAATTGCTTTTACGAGTAGAAAACGTTTCCACTTTGCGACAAGAAGCTTTTATGGAAGCATATAAAGCAGTAGATGGATATTTCCGTGAGATATTTGCAAGTCTTTCTGAAGGAGATGGACACCTTCAACTAGATAATGCAGATGATCCTCTGGAAGGAGGCTTGACATTAGTAGCACACCCTAAAGGTAAAGCTGTTAGAAGATTGGCTGCAATGTCTGGAGGTGAAAAGTCTTTAACAGCATTGAGTTTCTTATTTGCATTGCAGCGTTTTCGCCCTTCTCCTTTTTATGCTTTAGATGAAGTGGATAGTTTTCTGGATGGAGTAAATGTTGAACGTTTGTCTGCTTTAATTGCTTCTCAAGCTGATGGAGCACAGTTCATGGTTGTTAGTCATCGGCGACCAATGATTGCAGCTGCTACTCGAACTATTGGTGTTACTCAAGCTCGAGGTGCACATACTCAGGTAGTTGGTTTGCCTGCTGCAGCTTGAAACAATTTCATCTATTGTTGCTCTTGAGTCAAAATCATTTGCACTGTCCATACCTGCAATTCTCAGCTTGACAAATACACCATTCCCTCAAGAATCAACTGAAACAGTCCCAAGTGACAGGCTATGGCTTCGTGCTGAATTGATGGGGACACAAGTGATTACTAGGGATACAGGTCGTAGATTGGGAGTAGTTGGAGAAGTGGTTGTAGATATTGATCGAAGGGAAGTTGTTGCTCTTGGTCTAAGAGATAATCCTTTAACTCGTTTTTTACCCGGTCTTCCTAAGTGGATGCTTCTTGATCGAATTCGTCAGGTGGGAGATGTCATTTTAGTGGACTCTATTGATTCTCTAAGTGAAGAGTTTGATTCTGAGCGATTTAGCAAAGTAATTAACTGTCAAGTTATTACTGAGTCAGGAGAACAGTTAGGCAGGGTACTGGGATTTTCTTTTGATATTGAAACTGGCGAACTGATGAGCTTAGTTATGGGTGCTTTAGGAGTTCCTCTTTTAGGTGAAGGAGTTTTAAGTACTTGGGAAATCCCAGTAGATGAAATTGTAAGTAGTGGTGCTGACAGAATTATCGTTTATGAGGGAGCTGAAGAAAAACTTAAGCAGTTAAGTAGTGGTCTTTTAGAAAAACTGGGCGTTGGAGGCTCTAGTTGGGAAGAAAGGGAAAGAGAAAGATATAGAGTTAATCTTGTGCCAGTTGAGAATCAACTTTCCTCTGGAGAGGACTTGGTTTCTGATGAAAAATTTCTCCAAGCTTCGTCCGAAGAAGTATTTAATCAAGAGGAACAAGAACTAGAATATGTGGAAGTTGATGATACAAATAAATTTAGGAAATTAAAGTCTCGATATATGGAAGATCTGCCTTCGCCCCCTTCTTCTAATCTTAATAGTTACCCTGATGAAATTAACGAAGGTTTTGAGCTTCAGGAAGAAGACTATTTGTCTGCTGAAACTATTGAATCTAGGGAAAAGTCTTCGAATAAAAATAAGTTCCCCCCTAGGAGGTCTATTGTAAATTCTGATGAATTACTTGATGTGGAGCCAATAGATATACAAAATCCAGATACTGATCAAATTTCAACAAATGAAACAACTAATAATCAGCCCAATCCAGATTCAATAGAAGACCCATGGTAATTATTTAATTAAGTTAGATATATTCATTCAACTCATATGGTATTAAATCAAGAATTTCTTGTACCATCCTTTCTGTAGCTCCAGGATTTCCTCTTAAGCTTCTTAAATCATCTTTTTGACCTTTTAACCTATCGGGTGACTTCAGCCATTCTGATGCTTCATATGCTATTTCTTTAGGTAATATATTCCCAATTCTTTCTGGTACAATCATTTTATTTGCTGTTATATTAGGCCAAGACATATATCCGTGTTTTCTCATTCGCCATAGTGAAATAAGAATTCCTATAAACCATTTCAACATTGGTAATCGAGCAATTATTCCTAATGCACCATCCCATGCTTCCATTACATTCATATGTTGAGTAGGAACAACAACTATCATAGGCACTCCCAGAGCACCTAGCTCAGATGTATTTGCCCCAATTGTTGTTAATGCCAAATCGCATTGGCTTAGTAAATTGTATGCAGGATTCTCTTCTATTAAATCTATTTCAGTACCATTAATTGTAATTAATTTTTTATATTCTTTGCTATTAATACCTGAGATTACTTTATTGATACCAGAGGAATACTTCCGAGCTATTGGGTTCCTTTTCTTATCACTATATTTAGTGAATTCATTTATGCTAGTTGTTGGAGCTATTGGTATTAGAAAGTTACAGCTTGGGATTAAATCTGTTAGATGATCTGCTAGTTCAAGAAAGAATGGTATACCTACGCATAGTTTTGCCCTTTTTGAACCTGGTAATAGAGCGACCCAATTCCCATCAGGTAAAGGACTCTTGTTCTTGGCTTGGCTACCTAGATCTGCCATTAGGTCTCCAACAACTGCACAGCGTTTTTTTAGTTTATTCGGCAAAGAATTTCTAACTTTGTTTGACATTGCAGCTATACGATCATTCCACTGAGGCCATCGGGCAATCCATTCTGCATATGTGATATTTTTGTAGCCTAATCTTGCTGATAGAAGTACACTCCAGAATTGATCTCCACCTAAAAAGATTACAATCCCATTCTTAGGCCAAAAATAATATTTTTTTGGATCTAATAACAAATTCCAGAAGTTTTTTGCAGGTGTAATACTTTCAAAACATTTCCATTGCCTAGCCACTTTATGTTCATTGCCAGTTGCATTTGGGCATGGAACTAAAACCAGTCTTAGGTCAATTTTTGAATTTGGATTATTAGGTCGTATCAATAATTTCGATCTCAGTGTTTCAGTAACAGGCTTGACCCAAGTAGACATTTCTCCAGGTCCATTAGAGATAATCACAATGGAGAAAGATGTTTTTTCTCCATTTTTGGTTGATATTGAATTCAATTTTTCAAGAAATTATGCGGATGGCGAGACTTGAACTCGCAAGGCCGAAGCCACACGCTCCTTAGACGTGCGTGTCTACCAATTCCACCACATCCGCTTAAAAGCAAAGTCTTCAGATTAAGCTTTTTATAATCATAACGGCAACCTTTATGCAATTCTTTCGAATAATGGGTGCTGTCACTGATATTATCCGCTAAATATTTGAAGATTTGGAATGCCTATCGGCAAGATCCTAATAGCTAATCGCGGCGAGATTGCTTTAAGAATTCTCCGTAGTTGTAGAGAATTAGGCATTTCGACAGTAGCTGTCTATAGCACT
The DNA here is from genome assembly GCA_003217035.1 of Prochlorococcus sp. AG-402-G22. Lineage (GTDB taxonomy): Bacteria > Cyanobacteriota > Cyanobacteriia > PCC-6307 > Cyanobiaceae > Prochlorococcus_D. Next base: position 67,425 of record QCHV01000005.1, on the reverse strand, counting down.
ATTGATAAAAATGCATTGCATGTGCAACTTGCTGATGAAGCAGTTTGTGTAGGAGATTCTCCTAGTAACAAGAGCTATTTAAATATTCCAAATATTTTGGCTGCAGCTACCTCTAGGGGTGTTGATGCAATTCATCCCGGCTATGGATTTTTAGCTGAAAATGATCGCTTTGCTGAAATTTGTAATGATCATGGAATTATTTTTATTGGCCCTTCGCCCCATGCAATTCGTTCAATGGGAGATAAGGCAACAGCTAAATCAACCATGATCAAAGTTGGTGTTCCAACGGTTCCTGGTACAGAAGGGCTTCTTGAGAATTCAGAAGAGGCAGCATTATTTGCTAAGGAAATAGGCTATCCCGTAATGATCAAAGCGACTGCAGGTGGCGGCGGAAGGGGTATGAGATTAGTAAATACCCCAGATAGTATTGAGGACTTATTTAAAGCTGCTCAGGGCGAGGCAGAGGCGGCTTTTGGGAATCCTGGTCTGTATATGGAGAAATTTATTGATCGACCTCGTCATGTAGAAGTTCAGATTTTGGCAGATAGACATGGAAATGTTGTTCATTTAGGAGAAAGAGATTGTTCTATTCAGCGGCGCCATCAGAAGTTGTTAGAAGAATCTCCGAGTCCAGCATTAGATTCTGAATTAAGAATTCGAATGGGAGAATCTGCTATTTCAGCAGCAAAGAGTATTAATTATGAAGGTGCGGGTACCGTTGAATTTTTGCTCGATCGTGAAGGAAATTTTTATTTCATGGAAATGAATACTCGTATTCAAGTCGAGCATCCAGTAACTGAGATGGTGACTGGAATAGATTTAATTGCTGAGCAACTTCGTATCGCTGGTGGTGATCCTATTTCCTTTTCTCAAGATGATATTCAGCTTAGAGGTCATGCTATTGAATGCAGAATCAATGCTGAAGATGCATCCCATAATTTTCGTCCATCTCCTGGCAGAATTACAGGATGGTTACCTCCTGGTGGGCCTGGAGTAAGAGTAGATAGTCATGTTTATACAGGGTATGAGATCCCCCCTTTTTATGATTCATTAATTGGAAAGTTAATTGTTTGGGACCATGATCGAGACTCGGCTTTGCAAAGAATGAGGAGAGCTTTAAATGAATGTGCTGTAACAGGTATCCCAACTACCATTGATTTTCATTTGAAGTTGCTTGACCGTAAAGATTTTCTAAAGGGTGATGTTCATACAAAATATGTTGAGCAAGAAATGCTCAATTAATTTTTCAGTTAAATGCTTTTTTGAATCATTTGAGAGATTATTCCTTGTTGACCAACTAGCAACTCCCTAATAAGACTAATTAAGCCAAACCAGATTACTGGGGTAATATCCACTCCTCCAATAGGTTGAATGAATTTCCTTGAAATTCCTAAAAAGGGTTCTGTGGGCAAGATGAAAACTAACCAAAAATAATTTTTGAAATTTTCTTGCGGATACCATGTCATTACTATTCGAACTAAGAATGCAAGGGACAGGCCACCCAAGAAGAATCCCAATGAAAAACCGATGATTGGTAGTGCTTGAATCAAGATTGGCGTCACAAAGCTCTAAGGATATGTACATCTATCGTATAAACATGCGATTAATCCGTAGTATTGATGTGCTTTTGCTTTTGAAATAGCTGTAATGGCTTTTCCTGTGTTGAACCTTCTTCTTGATGTTGCTGTCTCAAGTCAAGCTGCAACTAACTCAGCGATCGGAATGATTGGTAGTTTTTTGGCAGCAGCAGCTTTAATAGTTGTTCCAGCAGCATCCTTTCTTATCTGGGTATCTCAAAAAGATGCATTAGAAAGAAGGCGCTAGAGACTAGGCAATTCTTGCTTCTTTCTTAAACTGCATATTATGAGGTTGAATTTCTTCCTCGTAATACGTCATTTTTGGGGGCTTAACTTTTGGTCAATGCCAGTCTTAATTGGGCCAGCATTGTAGGAATTGTCCTGGCTGTATCTGGCGCAGGTCTTTATTTCTTGCGATCCTTCAAGCCAGCTCTAGCTAGAGATTATGACGTTTTTTTCGCGGCAATAGGCTTGCTTTGCGGAGGAATCCTATTTTTTCAGGGCTGGCGATTAGACCCGATTCTTCAATTTGGACAATTTTTGTTGGCGGGAACAACAGTCTTTTTTGCTTATGAAAGTGTTCGATTGAGAGGAGTTGCAACTGATCAAGCAAGAAGATCGTCTTATTTTGATGATGATTATGAATCGCCATCAATCCCTAATAGAGATTTTAGAGGAAATGAAGAGGACGATTATGATCAATTTGAAGAAGCACAGCCTATTAGACGAAGATTCTCTAACTCTGATAGAGATGGGTATGATCAAACAGATAATGATTTTTATAGACCTAAAAGACCAGCCAGACCAGCTATTCCTGAAGAAGCGGCTAGCAGGAGAAGTAGGCCTCAACGTGATTCCTTAAATCCAGATTCAGTGCAGTCGAGAAGAATGGCTCGATTTAGAAATTCAGAAGCTCAATCTGATAAAGGATCAAATTTTGGAGAAAGGCGCAGTTTTCGCCAAGATCAAAGAAGAGGAAGTAGGCCTACAGCTAACAATCAAAATGTAAGAAACAGTAGAAGAGGAAGAGATTTTAATGTTGACGACCCTAGGAGTGATCTTAAAGAGAAAACTTCCGCTAGAAGATATAGAGAACCTACAGGAGCTCCTATTACCAATAATGCTGAGGATGCAGCCTATTCTTCCAAAGTTAGAAATCGTTCTAGGGCAACCAGTGGTGAATCGACTTCTCAATCAAGAACCTCTTCTAAAACAAATTCTTCTGATCCTGATTTAAGATCACGCAGATCTTCTATGGGTTCTAAACCTCGCCCTAGAGATAACAGTTCTAGATTTGATGATTGACTTTTTTGAATTAATTATTGATCAATTCTTCTTATGGCACTAATCCCGCCCACTGAAGAAAGTGGGAACTACTGAATAATTCAATAATTACAATTGCCATAAAACCAATCATTGCAAATCTTCCATTGACTCTTTCTGCATATTCACTCCATCCAAATGAAGGAATGTCTGGAGTTGATGCACTTGTCATTCTCTGTTGATTTTCCACATCATCTTTTTTATCTTCATTCTGTTCTAGTGAAGATGTATCAACATTGTTTTCTGGATTGTTTGAGTTCATAGAACCAGCTTTTTAGGATTGAGATAATTCATAGCTGGCTGAAGGAATTAATCGCCAACTTCCATCTCCGATTATCTCAAGAACAGTGTCGTGATAATCAATAAGCGTTGGTCTGTGCCCAACACTTATACAAGATAGATCACGTTTCTTAAGGAGTTGATATAGATGTCTTTCTGTCTTTACATCTAAAGCACTCGTTGCTTCATCTAAAACAACAAATTTTGGAGAATTAAGCAAGAGTCTTCCAAATGCTAGTCGTTGTTGCTCACCTAAAGAAAGTAGTCTTGGCCAATCTTGTTTGATGTCTAGGTTTGGATATCTTTCAAGGATCGATGGCAGTTTCACTTCTTCCAGCACAGCTCGAAGGTGGTCATCACTAAATCGATTTTTATCTAATGGGTAACATAATTGCTCTCTTAAAGAACCCAATGTCATATATGGCTTTTGTGGAATAAACAGTAGCTCCCCTCTAGGTGGGGAACTGACTTGCCCAGCATGAGAAGACCATAGGCCGCTTATAACCCTTAGTAAGGATGTTTTTCCACATCCTGAAGGACCAACGACTAAAACACTTTGTTGAGGCTCAACACTTAAATCTAGTTTTTCTATGAGAATATTATTTTTACCAGGAGTTTTAACACTTACGTTATTTAATAAAATAGATTTACTATCTTTAACTTCAGAAATAAATTCTTTGTTTTCATCCTTGTTGATTGAATTGATATTTGTTTGAAATCCTTCCAGTCGACCAATCGAAGCGGAGAACCTAGCCAAAGTATCTATTTTATATATTATAAAGAAAAGAGATCCTTCCAATAGTTGATAATTCACTCTTGCTTGAGTGAATTGACCAAAGTCCATTTGGCCGGTAAGAATAGGGACTGCTAAGATAATATAAGGAATAAAAACACTTCCATATATTCCTGATCTTTGCAGAACTCTTATCATTGCTGACCAGATAATAAGCAAATTGAAGTTTTTAACTACTGAGCCAAGTCTTCTGTTTACTTCTTTTGCCTCTTGCTCCTCACCAGAATAGAATGCAATAGATTCTGAGTTATTTCTAATATGAACTAGACCATAGCGAAAGTCCGCTTCATATCTCAATTGATTATAGTTAAGCCTAAACAATTTTTTGCTTGCAAAAACTAATAGGAACGTAATAATAGCTGCATATATAATTAGTGCTAGTGTTAATTCTTTACTAATACTTAGTAAGATTAAAATATTAAGCGAGAATGTTAATATTGAGTCAAATATATTTAATGATAAGTCTAATGCTTGATTTGTAAAATCTCTAGTATCTTCTGTGATTCTTTGGTCTGGGTTGTCAACATTTGTCTCAAGCTCATCATTGGGGTTTAGTATATAATATGTTTGATCTTTAAGGTATTCATTGATTAGACTTTTTGAGAGCCAATCTCTCCAAAGAAGTTGCAATTTTTCCGTTAAATAGAATTGCAAACTTCTTATTGGTAAGGCTGTAATAAAACAAATTCCTAGTATCCACAAGTTCCTATATGTAGAGTCTTCATTTCGTGCAATTAATGCATTAGTTATATCTCTAACTAAAAAAGTGATACCAGCATTTATTCCATTTACAGATAAAAGCATCAAGATAATAAAACCCAGAATCAACCAGGGAAGCCATCTCTTTTGTTTTAATTGTCCTCGGAATGAGATAAAGCAAGATACACCAACTAAGAATAAAAATGAAATTCCAACACCTAATTTCCCATTCCATATTTTTTCTAGTGATTGTTCAACTCCCCCTAAATATTGTCCAGTTAATTCTTGCGAAAGGCTAGTTGAAATACCCATAAGCCCAGTTAGTAAAAATAAAACTGAACCTGCAACACAAAAAAGCATTGCAACTAGCAACATTAGAAATAGCCACCCATTTGTTTCCGTGTATGGGAGAAAATATGGTTGAGTTAGTTTCCTTAGCTTCTTTATTTGGAGAAAGAGATCCTTCGGAATATTGAAAATAGATTTAGCCATGGGAATATTTTATTGATTTATTTAAATCAACTAGCTTTAGAAAGTCTTCCAATCTCAAGTTGGTGTATTGGTAAATGACTTTACTGTAATTTCAAGTTGGTAGTGTTTTTTTAGTGTAAAGGATGCTTCCAGAAGTTAAGGGATGTTCTCAAGATCAAGTCGAATCTGTTGTTTATTAGCCAGGTGGCCAATCTAACTTTCGCCCTCCTAGGATATGTAGATGAAGGTGAAAGACGGTTTGACCAGCTGCAGAACCAGTATTAATTACAGTTCTCCAGTCCTGTAAACCTTCTGCTTTTGCAACTTTGGAGCTAACTAAAAGTAAATGACCTAATAATTTAGAATCTTTTTCTGAGGCTTCTTTTAGACTTGCTAATGGTTTTCTTGGAATAACTAATATATGCGTTGGAGCTTGAGGCTGAACATCCCTAAAGGCAATGCATTCAGAATCGCTGTATACCTCCTCGCAAGGAATTTTCCCACGAAGAATTTTTCCAAAAATTGTTTCTTCAGACATTAATAATGCTTCTTAAGCCTAATTGATCATATTAATGAACTTTTACTGGCTTATCCCTATATGGTTGAGGTCCGATTGAAGGAGGCAAATGATTATGAGATTCAGGGTTAGTACCTAAAGTAAACTCTAGGGCATCTGCAAGCCAATGCTTGAGATTTTGGAGAGGTTTAGCCATGTTTGATTACCTATCTACTATAAGTGTGTACAAATTTACTTATCTACAAAAGAGTAATTTCACTCTATTTAAATTTCGCTTGATTTTAATTCAACTGGTTTTCAAAAGGTTTGCTTTATCTCCGTTTTCTACGTTGGAGTTGTTTTCGCTTGTATTTCTCAAAAGGTGTTTCATGGTGTCTAAGGCGCTTGATATCCATGAAAATCCCTGCTTTTGACACTTGCCTTTTGAAACGGCGAATAGCCGATTCAATACCTTCATTCTCTCCAACTGTAACTTGAGCCATTAATTATTAAAAATAAGTTTTAACTATAGCAAAATATATGGTTTTTTTTCTTGGAAATCTTTGTTATGTCAGGGCAATTACGTCTTTCTTGTTGAATCCATGCTCTGTTAACTCTTTATTCAGATCATCCTCATTCATAACCCTATCAACAAATAACACCCCATTTAAGTGATCCATTTCATGTTGAATGCATCTAGAAAGAAGACCATCTGCATTCATTTTTTTAGGTCTCCCCATTTCATCGCGATAATTTAATTTGATGATGGAAGGCCTAATCACATTGAGGTATACCCCTGGAATGCTTAGGCATCCTTCTTCATAAGTTTCTAGAGAAGCACCAAATTCAGTTATTTCAGGATTTATAAGAACAATAGGAGGAGTGGCCGCATTCTCGATGTCCAAATCTATTACTAAAAGTTGCTTATGAATTCCAACTTGTGGTGCAGCCAAGCCAATTCCTTTGGCCGAATACATGCTGTGAAGCATATTTTTTATTAATGTCCTGACAGAATCATCGACTTTACTTATCCGCTTTGCCGACTCTCTGAGTTCAGCATTGCCTAATTGATGAATCTCTAGCAAGGGCTTCTTAGTAGGTTCTTTTGTCACAGCAATAGAGCTGCTGCCTTTTTCAGCCTTTTTTGCTAGTTGAGCAAAACTTCTAGCCAAGGAGAATCTCATTAATCCTTTTGACTTTACTCATTTTTAAGAACCATCATCATTTTGTTCACTCAAATTAAATCGCATGAATCAAAAACAATTTGGAGAAGATTCGAGATTTTTAGAAGCCGAAATTGCTTTGGGAGAAGTGCCGAAGATCAAATCCCCTAAAATTATTAGAGATTGGATTTTTTGGTTAGAGCAACGGCCGCTGGAAAAAGGACGTACTACTTTATTAGCGAGACCTTGGGGTGACAGTGAATTCTCACCAATAGAGATCACCCCGTATCCTGCCAATGTAAGAAGTAGACTTCATGGTTATGGGGGAGGTGAATTTGCTTTAGATAAGCATTATCAAGAATTCGTGATCACTTGGATCAATGATTTGGATCAATGTTTGTGGATGCAAAGGTGGAGATTTTTGAAGCAACTTGAAACAGATACTTCCCATGAATTAATACCAATATCTAAGCCCCTTTGTTTATCTAAACAAGATAACTATCAGATTGCTGATGGCTTAATTGATTTTAGACTGAATAGATGGATAGGTGTAATGGAGAAAGAAGATAAAGATTATCTAGTTGCTTTTGCTTTGAATAAGGAATTTCAAACACCAAAAGTTTTATATAAGGCCATTGACTTTCTTGGATATCCATCATTGAGCCCAAATGCCAATCAATTAGCTTGGGTGGAATGGCAAAAACCATATATGCCTTGGGACCAGAACTATTTAATGTTATCTCCTTTAGATAATGTTGGAGAATTATCTAATGCTGTTCCATTGAAATTGGACTTCTCAAGCAATTTAAAGAATAGCTCTGTATTTCAACCTAGATGGTTGCATACTGGGGAATTGGCTTTTGCTGAAGATAGTTTTGGATGGTGGAATTTGATGATTGCTAAAACCAGTTTGATTGAAAATAAATCATCTCTAGCATGTTCTTCTCTTTGGCAAATTGAAGCTGAAGTTGCATGTCCTCAATGGATATCTGGTATTTCTACTATTTCACCAATTAAAGATGGTATTGCAGCTTTAAGTTGTGAAGAAGGTAATTGGTATTTAAAACTGATAAATGTTGATGGAGTGGTTCAAGACATATCACTTCCCTTTGAGCAATTAACTTCTTTAGATACTTCAAATAACAAAGCAGTTGTAGTAGCTAGTAATTCTTTCAAGGAACCTGGTTTACTTGAGATTGATTTAGATAAACGAATTTGGCACCATTCACCTCCTCGTGATCTTCTTTTTAAAAAGGAGGAAATTAGTGCTGCAGAATCATTTTATTTTGATGGTTATCTTGGTCAAAAGACTCAAGCTTGGTATTACCCACCAATTGCCAAAAGATGTAATAAATCTCCTCTTTTAGTAAAAGCCCATAGTGGACCAACTGCCATGTCTGATCGAGGCTTAAATTTAGAAATTCAGTTTTGGACTTCTCGTGGATGGGGAGTGTTAGATGTTAACTATTCTGGCTCTACTGGTTATGGGAGAACCTATAGAGACCGCTTGAAACATAATTGGGGAAAGGCAGATGTGTTTGATTGTTCAGAAGCCGCAAAGATATTAGTTGAGTCCGGTAAGGCAGATAAAGAACTAGTAGCTATAGAAGGATCAAGTGCTGGAGGATTCACGGCTTTGGCGTGCTTGTGCTTTACAAATGTTTTTGCCATAGGAGCTTGTAAATACCCAGTAACTGATCTTTTTGAAATGTCCAAGTCTACGCATCGATTTGAGGCAAACTATCTTGATTACCTTATTGGTAAAGTAGAAGAAAGCTCAGATCTTTATTTAACAAGGTCTCCTATTAATAATGTTTCTAAAATAACATCGCCAGTAATTTTTTTTCAGGGTCTACAAGACAAAGTTGTTTTGCCTGAGCATACTCAGAAAATGTTTGAAGCCCTGAAGGATAATCAAATTCATACTGAACTATATTCATTTGCGAATGAAGGGCATGGTTTTAGAGATGGTGTTACAAGAATTAAAGTTTTAAAGCAAACAGAATCATTTTTCCGTAAGAATCTTTCTCTTTAACTATTTTCCTTTAGCAACTTAACAATAGATATTAACTCTTGGATGAAGGTATCAATTTCATGCTTTGTTGATATAAAACTAAGGCTTACTCTTGCAGATGAATCAATTCCATAATACTTGTGAAGTGGTTGGCAGCAATGATGCCCACTTCTAATACAAATGTTGCTTGTATCTAACAATGCAGAAATATCATCTGAATGTATTCCATTTATAGTAAATGTTGCCAATGCTCCTCGTGTATTATTATCACTTGGCTTGGGCCCCATTATATTAATTCCTTCTATAATTTCTAATTTTTTAAATAGATACTTGGTTAAATCTTTTTCATATTCTTGAATATTATTTAAACCAATTGATTGTAGATAAGTTAAAGCTGCACCCATTCCTATTGCTTCTCCTATTGCTGGTGTCCCTGCTTCAAATTTATGAGGTAGATCTGCCCAAGTACTTTCATTTAGAGAAACATCTTGAATCATTTCACCTCCTCCTAGAAATGGAGGCATTTCTTCAAGGATATTTTCTTTCGCCCATAAGAATCCAGATCCAGTCGGGCCACAAAGTTTGTGTGAAGAACCAGCCAAGAAATCAATATTTAATTTTTGGATATCAATTTTTTTATGCGCCAGGCTTTGACAAGCATCTATAAAAATTAGTGAACCTACACTATGAGCTTTTAGAGCTACCTTTTCTATTGGATTACAACAACCAAGTGTATTACTTATATGCTGAATGCTGCAAATCCTGGTTTTCTCATTTAATTTTGAATATGCATCTTCTAAATCTAGCTCACCAGTCTTCGTAATTCCAATATATCTTAGCTTGCATTTCTTTCTTTTTGCTAATAATTGCCAGGGAACAATATTACTATGATGCTCCATCATGCTTATTAATATTTCATCTCCTTCCTTTAAGTTGGCATCACCCCATGAATGGGCCACTAAATTTATTGCTTCGGTTGCATTCCGTGTAAATATAATTTCCTTACTAGAATAACTATTAATAAAACTTGCTGTTATCTGACGAGCATTTTCAAAAGCTTCTGTTGCAGATCGACTTAATTGATGGGCACCTCTATGAACATTTGCGTTATTATATTTGTAGTAAGAATCTATTGCCTCAATTACTTGTTTTGGTTTTTGGCTGGTGGCAGCATGATCAAGGTATATTAACTCACTTTCACTATTTAAATATTTAGATATCAGTGGAAAGTCCACTCTTGTTATTTCAGAAAGACTTTTATCAGTCATTTTTTTAGATATTTACTTATTGATTCCCAACGATTCGCATTTACAGGTAAGAAATCTATGATTTCTTTTGTATACCCTTTCATTATTAATGAAGATGCTTCATTTAAGCTTAGGCCTCTACTTTGTAGATAAAATAGTTCACTTTCTTCAAGTTGACTGACTGTTGCTCCATGAGTACATTTGACATCATCAGCAATAATACGCAATTCTGGCTTTGTATAGATTTCAGCTTTTTCTGAAATTAGAAGATTTTTACTTAATTGAGATGCCTTAGTTTGTTGTGCAATTTGAGGAACCTCTATTATTCCATTAAAAATAGAAGTCGAACTATCAAACGCGATAGCTTTATTCAATTGCTCGAGATTTCCTCCTGGGCCATTAAATCTAACAAATGTATACGTACTCAATTTAGCCTCATTATTAGCCACTTGTAATCCTTTTAAATTAGTTGATGCATGACCTTTAAGTTGCACTATATATGGCTCTATACGACTAATTCCCCATCCTTCTTGTAAATAACTTAGCGAATAGCTACTTTCTGGCTCTTGTAATATCGACTGTCTGGAAAATAATGATCCTTCTTCTGAACCAACTGCTATTATTCCATGGTTAACACTTGAGTGACTACTTAAATAAATTTCTGACAGATGGCTATTAGCTGATTTACTAGAACTTTTTATAATTTCTAGTAAATCTAGTTTTGCATTATTTTCTATAATGAAGAGTAATCTAGTAGTAGTTAATTCTTCTATACTATCTTTGATAATAATCTCAATTGGAGTAGAATTGGATTCGGATATCTTTAAAGCAAATATTTTATTTGTTGATGCTTCATTAATTGCAGATGTTATGTTGTTTCTTGTTTGATTAGAAATATCGGAATTTAAGAAGTTTATTATCTCGTCTTGGGTTAGTAATGAAATGCCTTCAGGCAAATCATCCGAGTGTATTTTATCAATATTTGAATCTAAAATTACTCTATATGAACCCTTACTAATTGAAGGCATTTTAAAAGATCTAGTTGATTCAAATGAAAGATTTAAAGGCAGAGATAGTATTTCTTCTAGCTTTCTAATATCTGTTGATTGCCAATCCTCACTAGATTTATTTGGAAGACCAATTGTTTTTAGGTAATTGTAACCAGAATTACGTATTTTTTTTTGGTATCCTTCAGCTTTGGGAAGATTTTCCAACCAATTACTAAGTAGTTTGCTCATATATCTAGGTATTTATTTTATCATTTCTATGTTTTCAAATCCGCTTTTTTCCAGTTCGATTGCTATTTGCTTATCTCCTGATTTAACTATTTTGCCTTCATTCATTATATGAACGAAATCTGGAACAACTTCATCTAGAAGTCTTTGGTAATGAGTTATAAGTATGATTGAATTTGTCCTTGATTTTATTTTATTAATAGCCTCAGAAACTACTTTGAGTGAGTCTATGTCTAGCCCTGAATCTGTTTCGTCTAAAATCGAAATCAAAGGGTTAAGTAATGCCATTTGAAGAATCTCATTACGCTTTTTCTCGCCTCCAGAAAAACCTTCGTTGAGGTTGCGTTCTAGAAAACTTGTATTCATTTTTATCAAGTTCAATTGCTCAGTAACAAATTCATCAAATTCAAATGTGTCTAATTCTTCTTTTCCTATAAAACTTCTTCTTGCATTTGTAGCTGCTCTTAGAAATTCAATATTGCTTACACCTGGCACTTCAATTGGATATTGAAAACCAAGGAAGATCCCTTTTGCTGATCTCTCATCTGGCTCTAAATCAGTAATACTTTCCCCATTCAAGCAAATATCTCCAGATTCAAGTTTGTAAGCTGGGTGTCCTGCAATGACCTTTGACAAGGTGCTTTTCCCACTGCCATTGCGACCCATTATTGCGTGTGTTTCACCTTCATTGATTTTAAGATCAACGCCATTAAGTATTTTTTTACCATTAATACTGGTGTGTAGCCCTCTGATCTCAAGTAATGGAGGTTTTGTGTTCACTTGAATTGATTGGTTTTTAGATTTTCTAATAAGTTGTTCATTAGCCTACAGAACCCTCTAGTTTCAATGCAAGCAGGTTGTTGGCTTCTGATGCAAATTCCATAGGCAATTTGTTGAATACTTCCTTGCAGAATCCGTTGACCATCATAGACACTGCTTTTTCATTAGAGATACCTCTACTTTGAAGGTAGAATAATTGTTCTTCAGAAATTTTTGATGTACTAGCTTCATGCTCAATATTGGACTTGGGTTGTTTAGAATGTATATAAGGATAAGTATTTGCTTCTGCTTTATCACCGATTAATAATGAGTCACATTGACTAAAATTCTTAGACGAATTTGCATTTTTTTTGATTTCAACTAAGCCACGATAATTATTACTAGAGTTTCCACAACTTATCCCTTTACTGATTATTGTAGAACGGGTATTGGCTCCTATATGAATCATTTTTGTACCTGTATCTGCTTTTTGCCTATTATTAGTAAGAGCAACAGAGTAAAACTCTCCTGAAGAACCTTCGCCTAGTAATACACAGCTAGGATATTTCCAGGTTATTGCTGAACCTGTCTCTACTTGTGACCAGCTTATTTTGCTCCTTTTCCCACGACATTGCCCTCTTTTGGTTACAAAGTTGTAAATACCACCAACACCATTTTCATCCCCTGAATACCAATTTTGAACTGTAGAATACTTTATTGAAGAATCATCAAGAGCAACTAACTCTACTACAGCAGCATGTAAAGTATTAGTATCAAACATTGGGGCAGTACAACCTTCAAGGTAACTTACGGAAGATCCCTCTTCTGCAATAATTAATGTACGTTCAAACTGACCAGATTCTGCTGAATTTATCCTAAAATAGGAAGATAGTTCCATTGGACAATCGACCCCTTTGGGAATATAAACGAATGAGCCATCACTAAAAACAGCTGAGTTTAATGCAGCAAAGAAATTATCATTAATTGGGACTACAGTTCCTAAATAACTTTTAATTATATCTGGATGGTTTTTTACTGCTTCACTAATTGAACAAAAGATAACGCCATCTTTAGCTAATTTATCTTGGAAAGTAGTTGCAATAGAAACACTATCGAAAACTGCATCAACTGCGACATTCGATAAGCGCTTTTGTTCGCTTAATGGAATCCCTAGCTTCTCAAATGTTTTTAGTATTTCAGGATCAACTTCATCTAAGCTTTTTTTCTTTTCTATGTCTTTAGGTGCGGAATAGTAAACTATGTTTTGATAGTCAATTTTGGGGTAATTTAATTTAGCCCATTCTGGTTCTTTTAGTTGAAGCCATTTTTTATATGCTTTTAGTCTGAAATCAAGAAGAAATTTGGGCTCATTCCTTTTTTCAGACATTAATTTAATTATTTCTTCATTCAGCCCCTTTGCGAATTTCTCATTTTCTACATTAGTTTGAAAACCATATTTATATGAATTCGATGTTGATACTATGTCTTGGATGGAACTATTGCTCATAGCTTTAATTAGGCAAAACTAATTTTTTCTTCAAGCTGGATCAGAGGATTCAACATGTGTACCCTAGATTACATCGTAAGGAAACATTTCTGAATGATTGGCAACGAATCGCCTATAGATCCTTTTTTAAATCTAGAGGATATTCAAAAAATAGAACGTTCTGACTTATCAATTATTGAAAAGCATCATTTGCGTTTAATGGCTCACTGTCTTGCTTCCTTTAAGTCCATGACAAATGCAAATGACACCAAAGATTTCCCTTCCGATGAGACTCTCTATAATTGGTGCGCTAAGCAAGCAAGCCTGGAAGAGCACCAGACTTTTATCCCGCTTTTAGTAAATCAATTTGCTATTGCCAGAAGCTATTTGAACGAATTGGCCAAAACCTATGAAACTTCCCTTTTGGAGATCACTTTGGACAACTTAATTCAGTACAGCATTGAACAAAGGGAGAGTTGAGGCCTGATGAATCTTGCAAACGGCTTTAGATGATCCCAAAGAAAAAAGAGAATTTCACATAATTAACAGTTCTCATTGAAAAAACGACCCGAAAATTTTTTATTAATTAAAAAAAATTCTAGATTTCCCCCAGTGTTCCTAATCTCTTTTGCAGCAAGACTTCTCAAGGATATCTGGTTTTTTTTTAAATAGTTTGTAGTCAGTAGATCCTGACCACAGCGATGATGGACTCCCAATATGACGAAAATCAGAACATACTGATCCCGAACAAAAAAAAGGAGGGTTTAAAAGACGTGGTACAAGATAGTAAAAGCCTGTCACGTCTAACCCTTCGTCAGCTAAGACTTAAAGCTAGTAATTTAGGCATACCTTTATATAGCCGTAAGGCTAAAGGAGTGCTAGTAAATGAAATCCTGATGTATCAAGAAAGACAAGAGGCTGAAAAGAATTTACTTCCATCTACAGAACCAGCAAAGAAAAGAAAATTCCCAGGCGCTTCATTTTTTGGTTTAAAACCTTCAACAAGAGTTGTTTTTCTTCCTAGAGATCCTGAATGGGCATATATTTTCTGGGAGATTTCTGAAGATGATAGAAAACGTGCACAATCTCAAGGTGCCAGCCGCCTTTATTTGCGTCTAGCCGATGTAACAGGTATTAAAAATGGTGGAATACATCCAGCGACCTTGAGAGAAGTGATTGTAGATAGTCATAGTACTGAGTGGTATTTGCCTATTCCAATTGGAGATAGAGATTATCGAGTAGAACTTGGATATCGGTTTGAATCTAATTGGATTTCATTGGCACTTTCTTCTATAGCAAGAGTTCCTTCTTTGCATCCCAGTGATCAAATCCTTGATCAGTTTGTTCCATTTAGTTTGGAATCTTCTAGTTCAACCGATGTTGATGTTGCTGAGGATACTAAATCATATGAGGAACCTGATAGTGACTTGCATGAGCGTTTATATCAAACAGCAACCAATAATCACTTTAGAAAAACGCGAACTGGCTCAGAAGAGTTTCAAGAAGGGTTAGAAACTAAAGACTTGAATGATTCTGGTTCTGGACTTTGGGCTAGTGGATTAAATGAATCGGGAATTGGGGGTGTTCAAGAAAGGGAAAAATCTTTTTGGTTAGTTGCAGATGCAGAATTAATTGTTTATGGCTCAACAGATCCATCAGCAAAATTAACTATTGGTGGAGAGGAAGTCCCTTTAGCATCTGATGGTACTTTCCGTTTGCAGGTTCCTTTTAGAGATGGTTCTCAAAATTATCTAATAGAAGCTCATGATTCTAGTGGTGATCAAAAGCGGAATGTCAAAATGCAGTTTGAGCGTTTAACCCCAGAAGATAATTCAAACCCAATAGTCCAAGCCAAATCTGAATGGTTTTAAATAACTATTTCATAGGGATTAGATAATGTTGCGGTGGATTGTGGCATTAACTCCTCTTGCAGGTGTAATAATCCTTCCCTTAGCAGTACCAATTATTATTGACCGGTTTGGTATTGCTCCAGGCGTTTTTACAGTTTTGCTTTTAACCACTCTTTGGTTTGCTGCAATGCTTAGGACATCTGAGATGCCTCACTGAAAACAAGAAAAATCTCATTTTCTTTTTCCTAGAAAGTTTTTTGCAATGTCTTTCCAACCAAACACCTCTCAAAATAAAGAATACAAAATACGCCTGGAGAAATCTTTTACAGATCAAAAGCCAGGTACATCTGGTTTACGTAAAAGCACTAGGCAATTTCAACAAACACATTATTTAGAAAGTTTTATTGAATCAATATTCAGAACTTTGCCAGGAGTTAAAGGGGGTATTTTAGTTTTAGGAGGAGATGGTCGTTTTGGTAATAGAAAGGCAATTGATGTAATTCTGAGAATGGCAGCAGCTCATGGCGTCTCAAAGGTTATTACAACAGTTGATGGAATTCTTTCAACTCCAGCAGCCTCTAATTTGATTAGAAGTCGTAATGCGATAGGAGCTATTATTCTTTCTGCAAGTCACAATTCAGGTGGAGTGAATGGTGATTTTGGTGTCAAAGTTAATGGTCCAAATGGAGGTCCTGCTTCGGAATCTCTGACTGATGAGATTTATTCTTGCACTAAGAATTTGGACGAATATAAGATTCTTGAAAGTCAAAATATAAGAATTGATTCAATAGGTAAATATTTCATTTCCTCTATGACTGTAGAAGTAATTGATGGAGTTGAAGATTACATTCACTTGCTTCAAAATATTTTTGATTTTGATCAAATTAGATCTCTTTTAAATAATAATTTTCCAATTGCATTTGATGCACTTAATGCTGTTACTGGACCTTATGCCAAAAGACTGTTCGAAGATCTTTTAGGTGCATCTAAGGGAACAGTAAGGAATGGAAAGCCTTTAGAAGATTTTGGGGGTTGTCATCCGGACCCTAACCTCACATATGCGAAGGAATTGGCTGACTTGCTTTTGCTAGGTGAAGCTTATGCGTTTGGTGCTGCATGTGATGGAGATGGGGATAGAAATATGATTTTAGGTAAAGGTTGTTTTGTTAATCCTAGTGATAGCCTTGCAGTTTTGGCTGCCAATGCTGAATGTGTTCCAGCTTATTCCAATGGGCTTTTAGGAGTTGCTCGTTCTATGCCAACTAGTTCTGCAGTTGATGTAGTTGCTAAAGATCTTGGTATTAACTGTTATGAAACTCCTACAGGCTGGAAATTCTTTGGTAATTTATTGGATTCTGGTCAAATTACTCTATGTGGTGAGGAGAGTTTTGGTACAGGAAGTAATCATGTAAGGGAAAAGGATGGTTTATGGGCTGTTCTTTATTGGTTGCAAGTTTTAGCAAATAAGCAATGCTCTGTTGAAAAGTTAATGCTTGCACATTGGAGTAAATATGGTCGACATTATTATTCTCGCCATGATTATGAAGCTATTTCTATTGAAAAAGCGAATGGTTTGTATACAAGACTGGAATCACTTCTGCCTTCATTAGTTGGGGAATCTTTTGCGGGAAGGTTAATATCTCATGCAGACAATTTTGCATATACGGACCCTGTTGATAACTCTATAACATCTAATCAAGGCTTGAGAATTCTTTTAAATGATGGGAGTAGAGTTATTTTACGTCTTTCTGGTACTGGAACAAAGGGTGCAACTTTAAGGGTTTATTTAGAAAGTTATGTTTCTTCAAAAGGTAATTTGAATCAACACCCCCAAGAAGCTCTTTCTGATTTAATCGATAACATTGACTATGTTGCGGAAATTTCTAAAAGAACAGGAATGAAAGTGCCCACAGTTATCACATGATTATATTAAATCTTTTTTTAATTATATAGATATAAAGCATATAAAGAATTTTTGAGTAATAATTAAACTCCTCTTTGAATTTCCTTGGTTAACGATCTTTTTACGTTTCATAGTGAAGAAGAGCGCAAGAGGAATGCACCTCTTGCAGAGAGACTTCGGCCCACTACTCTTGAGGAATTTTGTGGACAACAAGAAATATTGGGAGAAGGTCGCCTTTTAAGAAGAGCTATTGAAACTGATCGAGTTGGAAATTTGTTACTCCAAGGCCCTCCCGGAATTGGGAAGACCACCTTGGCTAGAATCATTGCTTTAAATACAAGAGCACATTTTAGTGTTTTAAATGCTGTTTTAGCAGGTGTTAAAGACTTGCGTGAAGAAATACAAGCTGCAAAACAACGTTTAGGTAAATATGGATTAAGAACGATTCTTTTTATTGATGAAGTGCATCGATTTAATACTTTGCAGCAAGATGCTTTATTGCCCTGGGTAGAAAACGGCACTTTTACTTTTATAGGAGCAACAACTGAAAATCCACTATTTGAAGTGAATCAAGCTTTAGTTAGTCGCTCAAGAATTTTTCGCTTAAATCAACTCAGTCCTAATGATCTTTCTCAATTATTACATAGAGCCTTGAACAATAAAGAAGAAGGCTATGGAAATAAATTAATTTATATAGATAAAGAAGCAGCTAATCATCTTATTAATGTTGCCAATGGAGATGCTCGGACTTTGCTTAATGCTTTAGAATTAGCCGTTGAAACAACCTTGCCAGATGAGGAAGGTGGTATCAAAATTGACCTTTCAATTGTAGAGCAGTCTATACAAGAACGAGCTCTTCTTTATGATAAAAATGGAGATATTCATTTTGATACAATAAGTGCTTTTATAAAGTCAATACGTGGTTCAGATCCAGATGCAGCATTGTTTTGGTTGGCTAGAATGATTGAATCAGGAGAAAGTCCTAATTATATTTTTAGAAGAATGTTGATATCTGCCGCTGAGGACATTGGTCTTGCAGATCCTCAAGCAATAGTGGTTGTCGAGTCATGTGCTTCGGCTTTTGACAGGGTTGGAATGCCAGAGGGTAATTATTTCTTGTCAGAAGCAGTTCTTTATTTAGCGTGCACAGAAAAAAGTAATAGTATTTTGGGAGTTAACTCCGCGTTAAAAGCGGTAAAACAATCTAGTAATTTAAAGGTTCCTAAATATCTTCGTGATTCACATAGAAATTCTGAAAAATCAAATAATGAGTCTAGTTACCTTTATCCTCATGATTATGAAGGTAATTGGGTATCTCAAAGATATTTACCTGAGAATTTTCAAGGTGAAGTTTTTTGGCAGCCGAGTAATAATGGATGGGAAGGGAAAAAAAGATCATTATTTGAGCAAAGAAAAAAGCGTCAACTTTCTTCTGACGTTGATTTATAAATAATATAGTTAGATTCTAATTACTATTAATTCGAATTAATGCAAATCATAGGATAACATTTTGATTTTAACTTATTCGAAGAGATCGCTATATGCCACTCTTTGTATTTGAGTTGATTGATATTTAACTTGTAATTTAATCTTCTGTTAATAGCGATGTTATTTTTTTTGTCCCAAGACCAATCTATTAATCCTTGAATCAGTTTACCTCTTTGCCACTTTATAGCAGCTTCTTTGACTACCCAGTGTTCAAGAACATTTAATCTCATGTTTTCTTTATTTAAGTTACTAAGTATTTCTATTTCTTTTTTATTGAAGAATCTATTCGCTATTGCCTGAGCTTCAAAAGTTCTATCGGTTCTTTCTATATCAACTCCTAACTTTTCATCAGACCAACCTAATAAAATCGCATCTGAGCAATGACTAAAACTTAGGTATCCCCAGCCTTCTGCGAGTCGTGGTGGTTTGCCGGGATCTGCCGTCATAGGGATTTTCAGAGGATCTATCCCTAATAGTTGTGACAATGCAAAGCGTACATACCCTCTTGAAAACTCAAACTCTTTGCCCCGATTGGCTGTTAATGCATTGGCTATCTTCTTTTCAGAAGCTGTAATCGCTTTTAGCGGCGCGTTTTTCTGAAATATCCAAAGAGGAAGTACGCTTGCATTAGAAACTTCAGTAGGTTGCAATGGTTCTTCAAGTTGGCGATAAGGCACCAGGCTTTACTCTCCCTGATCAAAATGGCACATCTGTTTCCCTCTCTTCATTTAAAGGTAAACGAGTTGTAATTTATTTTTATCCCAAAGATGACACACCTGGATGCACAAAAGAAGCTTGTAATTTTCGAGATCTTTGGGATAGTTTCCAATCTCATGGGATTCAGGTATTAGGCATTAGCAAAGACTCAGACAAATCACATCTTAAATTTATATCTAAATATAACTTACCTTTTACCTTACTTACTGATAGTGAGCCTTGCTTGGTTGCAGCTTCTTATGAAAGTTATGGATTGAAAAAATTTATGGGAAGGGAGTATATGGGTATGATGAGGAAGACTTTTGTTGTTAATTCAGAAGGAAAAATTGAGTTGATTTATCATAAAGTGAAAGCGGCCACTATGGCTACACAAATTCTGACTGATCTTGGATTGGAGTGATGTTTAGTTTATTAGGTCTACCATCCCCTCTAGAACAAGATTAGGACATAGAGTTATATCGAGTTTATGTGACTGTAGATTCTTATAAAGTATTTCTGAGTCACCTCCACACAGCCAAATAGGTATTGATAATTGTCGGTCAGCATTTAGTAAAGTTCCTATTAATGATTGGAAACTACCTTGAAGCATTGCCTCTTCGGTCTTTAATGGAAATAAATCTTTTGGGATGTTGATTTCTCTTGGCATAAACAGATTTTCAGTTCCTTTAGACATTGCATATTGCTGTAGTTGCAATCCAGGAATTAGTTGCCCACCTTCAAATGTTCCATCAGATTTAAATTTAGTCAGGCTAAAAACCGTTCCTGCATCTACCAGAAGAAGCCCCTTCCTATGTATATCTTGATGTTTTGTTTTTTGGAATGCAGCCCAACCTCCCAATGCCCTGTCAACTCCTAGCCATTTAGGAAGTTTTAAAAAAGGAATATCTGATGTTTTGATTTGTTTGCTTGGAATAAGAATGTTTTTTGGAATTTTTCCAACAGCTGCCCATTTAAGTATTGAGGTGTTTAGAGATTGTAGTTTTTGCTCATCAGGATATGTATGAGAGAAACACCATTTCTCGTTATCTTTGAAGGCCCAGTGCCACCTTGTGTTGCCAATTAACAAGCAACATTTTCTTTCTTTCAACTTTGACCAACCTGATTTTGATTTGGTAGATGAATACCACATTCTTGTTTTAAACCATGAAATCGAGTATCTCTTCCTACCCCTTCAGGTCCATCTGGTGCACTTGAATGCCAATCTCCAACTGTTGAATAGCCTTTAGAAAAGAGAGGATGTTCTGGCAGGTTGTTATTTTTCATGTAATAAAAAATATCTTTCTGAGTCCATTCAAGGATTGGTCTGATTGAAAGACGATTTCTAATCGGATCTAACAAAGTCATAGAACGACGATGAGTCGTTTGTCCACCTCTCACACCACTTGCCCAACAATCAACTTCAATTTGCTCCATTGCATTTTCCAATGGTTCCACTTTTCGGATTAAATTATATTTTTCCACATCTTGTACTGAATTGGTTTTCCACAATTCTCCATATATAGCTTCCATTCTTGCAGGCGAAATAGTACTTTGAGCAACTGTGATGTCAAGACAAAATTTCGTTGTTAATAGTTCTGCATACTGATAAGTTTCTTTTGGAAGATAACCTGTGTCTACCCAAATAATTTTTATGTTACTTTTAAGTTTATAAACCATATGTAATAAAACTGCCGATTGAATTCCAAAGCTTGTAGTGACAGCAAATTTTGCTCCAAATTGCTCATACCCCCATTCGATTCTCTTTTCCGGAGAGATTTTTTTAAGATACTCTCTAGTCTTTTCTAGCTGGATTTTGGAAAGTAAATTTTCTTTCACTATTTTATTAGACATGTTTTTCATCCATTATCGCTTTTGAGTAGAAATTCATTTAGCGTCTTTTAATCATCTCAGGCTTGGTACTGATGTCTGGTAATTCTCCCAATTCTGGTTTGATTGTTGTAATTGGAGGGGGGTTTGGCGGATTAACTACTGCATTGTCTTTAGTTAGGCATAGACCAAACACCTCAGTTGTTTTAATTGAACCTCGTTCAAAATTTGTTTTTTTACCACTTCTTTATGAACTTTTAAGTGGTGAGCTTAAAAGATGGGAGGTTGCCCCTTCTTATTCCAGCTTGTTGAAAGGCAAGGGAATAGTCTTAGTGGAAGAGTATGTGGAGAAAATTGATATAAATAAAAAGCAAGTTTTTACTTCTTTAAACAAAATTATTAATTATCACAAGCTTGTTATTGCCACAGGGTCAAAACCAGATGCATTAGGTGTGCCAGGTGTTTTTGAAAATGCATTAATGTTTAATCAATTAAATGATGTGGAGATATTGAAAGGTTTGATATCAAGGATGAATTCGTCATGTGATAATAGAAAAACAATTATCATTGTTGGTGCAGGAGCAACTGGAGTAGAACTTGCTTGTAAGATCTCAGACCTTCTTAGTGAAGACATTACGATTAACTTGATTGAAATAGGAGATAGGGTTCTGCCTAAAAGTCATTCATTTAATCAAGAGCAAGCAGAGCAAGCTTTAAACAAAAGGAGAATTAAAATACTTTTGAGAACAAGGGTTCTTAGAGTTAATAGAGATAATGTGCAAATTCAAAATGTTGCGCAGAGTGATTCTCAAAATGTCTCTTTAGGCTATGCAGGGTTGATTTGGACTGCGGGTGTCAAACCGACTGTTCCATTAGGCATAGCCTCTGAGTTCTTCTCAGAAGAAAGATTAGTAATTGATTCCAGCTTGAGAGTCAAAGGTGCAGAAGATGTTTTTGCTATAGGTGATATTGCTTGCGATTTAAATAGCCTTTCTATGGGTACTGCTCAACTAGCAATGCAACATGGTGAGGTTGCTGCTCAAAATATAATTGCCTTATGCGAAAAAAGACCACTAAATCACTTCGAATACGTTGATAGAGGAGAAATGCTCAGCTTAGGTATTGGCAAAGCAACTATTACTGGTTTAGGAATAACTATTTCTGGCCCACTTGCGTTTCGATTGAGACGACTTGCTTATTTATCCAAGATGCCTAGTCTTTCTTTAGGTATTAGATCTGCAGGGTCTTGGTTCTTGCCACTAGATGGCAAGAAAGCCTTTTAATTGAGACAATGTTAAGTAGGGTTGAAGGTGTCACTTTTGCATTTTCTTTTTAGCTGGCATGAATTATTAATTAGGCAAATGAGACTCGAACAATATGAATGAGCTAATAAGGGCAGTATTAGAAAATCCGCAGGCCCTTATCACTTTGGGGGTTTTGTTGTTGGCAATTGTGCTTTTTGTGAGTGGTTTTTTAGCACCTGAATTAACTGGTCTTTTAAGTGTTTCATTGTTAATGGCTACAGGAGTTTTATCTCCTCAAAAGGCATTGTCTGGTTTTGGCAGTCCAGCATTAATAACTTTGATGGGGTTATTTGCCGTCTCCGCCGCTTTATTTAAAAGTGGAGCTTTAGATAGATTGCGAGAATTAATTGCCTCTGAAAGTATTAGAACTCCGAGGCGGTTAATTGCATTTTTAGGCTTTGTTGTAGCTCCAATTTCAGGGATTGTGCCTAATACACCAGTAGTCGCTTCTCTTTTGCCTGTAATAGAGGCGTGGTGTCTTAAACGAAACCTTTCTCCTTCTAGAGTTTTACTCCCGCTCTCTTTTGCAACAGTTTTGGGAGGTACTTTGACTTTGTTAGGGAGCTCAGTAAATCTTTTGGTTAGTGATATTAGTCAACAACTTGGGTATGGCTCGTTGGAATTATTTAGCTTTACTGCTATAGGTGTTCCTATTTGGCTACTAGGAACTTTCTATTTGTTATTTGCACCTCAAAGGCTATTGCCTGATAGAGGGAGAGACAAGAGTGAATTTGTTGGCAGTCCTGGCCAAACCGGATATTTCACGGAAGTTACTATTCCAATTGATTCTGAATTGGTTGGGAAGTCTTTGCATAATAGTAGATTGCAACGTCGATTTGATGTTGATGTCTTGGAATTGCAAAGAGGTAAAGAAAGATTCTTACCTCCTCTTGCAGATCGATTAATTGAACCTGGTGATTGCTTATTGCTGAGAGTTACTCGCACAGACTTGTTACGTCTTCAGCAAGAGCATACTGTTCAACTTGCAAAGCATTCGTATAGAAAGGATGGCGATTCAGGCCAACAATCTGATTCGTTTGCTGGAGAAGGACAAAAAACAGTAGAAGTTCTTCTTCCTGCGGGTTCAACTTTGGCAGGCGCAAGCCTTCGTGAGCTCAGGTTTAGACAACGCCATAATGCGACTGTTTTAGCTCTGAGAAGAGGCCAACAGACTGTACAAGAACGACTTGGTCAAGCAATTTTACGCGAAGGTGATGTATTGCTCTTACAGGCACCTGTTGATTCCATTAGGGGGCTTCAGGCTAGTAATGATTTACTTGTATTGGATCAATTTGAGAATGATTTACCTACTGTCAGTCGTAAACCAATTGCTATAGCTATTGCTCTTGCAATGATTCTTTTGCCAACCTTGACCTCATTGCCATTAGTAGCGTCTGTATTGCTTGCAGTTATA
Source organism: Prochlorococcus sp. AG-402-G22 (assembly GCA_003217035.1). Lineage (GTDB taxonomy): Bacteria > Cyanobacteriota > Cyanobacteriia > PCC-6307 > Cyanobiaceae > Prochlorococcus_D. The sequence continues at coordinate 43,401 of QCHV01000005.1, read as the reverse complement.
GCAATGGTTATGGGTGGCTGTTTAAGACCTGCTGAAGTGCAGAGATCTATAAGACTTGATGTAATACTTTTATTGGGATCCCTTTCTAGTTTTAGTGTTGCCATGCAAACAACTGGATTGGCTGATGCTTTTGCTAGAAGTCTGGAATATTGGTTAGTAGGATTTCCTAGTTATATAGCCTTATTAGTTGTTTTCTTTTTAACGACTATCTTTACTCAATTCCTTAGTAATGCAGCTTCTGTCGCTTTATTGGCCCCAGTAGCCGTTCAACTTGCACCAGGTATGAATTTACCCCCCATGGCTCTTCTGATGACTGTTTTGTTTGGAGCAAGTCAATCTTTTTTAACTCCTATGGGATATCAAACTAATTTGATGGTATTTGCTCCTGGGCGCTATCGTTTTCTTGATGTAACTAGATATGGTGCTGGTCTTACAGCAATGATGACTCTAATTGTCCCTCTTTTAATTCTTTGGCAATACGGTGGAACCTAAAAATGTATTCTTTACGCGAAAATTTCTTTTTCTTAGCTATGTTCTGAACAGTGATTTTATCTAAAGTAGTTAATAGAAAATATGCATGGTATAGACGTTTATCTGTTCCTCAATTCACAGTGGCCACTGGATTACTAGTTGTTCTTTTGGGCACGATTGTTTTGGCTATGCCTATATGCTCTAGTGAAAATGTTGGTCTTTGGGAGTCTTTCTTTACTGCAACCTCTGCAATAACAGTTACTGGGCTAACTATTATTGATGTAGGGATAGATTTAACAATATTTGGACAAATTATTTTAGCTTTAATGCTTTTAATTGGAGGATTAGGCTTAATGGCAATAACTACTTTTTTGCAAGGATTTGTTGTTAGTGGAATTAAGCTTAGGAGTCGCCTAGATAGAGGCAAGACTCTTGATGAATTTGGCGTTGGCGGTGTTGGAAGAACATTTCTTGGTATTGCTCTAACTGCATTTATTTTAATTGGAATTGGAGCATTGTTTCTTTTTTACTTTGGCTTTACTGATACCTCAAATTTTTGGACCAGATTGTGGGCAGCAATTTTCCACAGCATTTCTGCTTATAACAATGCTGGCTTTGGTCTATGGTCAGATAGCATGGAATCATATAGGTCAAATTGGGTCGTTAATCTTGTCATTCTTTTATTAATTTTCCTAGGCGGATTGGGTTGGAGAGTTACAAGTGATATTTGGACAAATCGAAAACATTTTAAATTTCAGAAGCTAAGTCTTCATACCAGGTTAGTTGTTAGAACTTCTGTTTTTTTAATTCTTCTAGGAACATTTGGATTGCTACTTACTGAATCTATTAATCAAAATCATTTGCTTTCTAGTATGGATCTCAAAGAACGTTTTTTTACTTCTTTCTTTCAATCAATAAGTGCACGTACTGCTGGTTTCACAATGATCCCTATATCAGTTGAGACTATTTCCGACTCTGGACTTTTATTATTGATGACATTGATGTTTATAGGAGCCAGTCCAGGGGGTACAGGCGGTGGAATTAAAACAACCACTGTTGCAGCTCTCATGGCTGCGACTCGATCTACTTTAAGAGGGCAAGATGATGTGGTAATACGTCATAGGCAAATTTCTGACAAGGTTATCTTGAAAGCAGTTGGCATTACTGTTGGTTCTCTTATTTTTGTTTTGATGATGGCTTTGATGATAACAATGACTAATAGCTTTGACGGCAAAGAACTTTTTTCTTTCTTAGAGGTTCTCTTTACTTGTATTTCTGCTTTTGCAACAGTAGGGTTTGATATTGGTGTTACACAGCAATTAAGTCATTTTGGTCAATTTATACTTGTTGTGGGAATGTTTGTAGGAAGATTGGGGATACTTTTATTGTTAAGTGCAATTTGGCAAGCTCTTAACAAGGGAAGGATCCACAATCAGAATCGTATTGGCTACCCAAGGGAGGATCTGTATGTTTGAATTTTTATTGATGAGGCAAGATCATGAGTGAGTGGTGGCAATGGCTACCTAAGAAGGACGCAGATTCTCTGGGGTTTGCTGTTGTAGGTATTGGCCGTTTTGGTAGTGCAGTTTGTAGAGAGCTTATTCGAAACGGTGTTGATGTCCTTGCTGTTGATTCATCTGAGAAGGCTATTGAGGAGTTGCGACAACTAGAACCATCCATTGAAGCAAGAGTGGTTGATTCTACTGATGAGGAGTCAATGAAAGAAGCAGGTGTACTTGAAATGGGAACAGTTGTTGTAGGTATTAGTGAGCCCATTGAGGCAAGTATTACAACCACTTTAATTGCCAAAGATACAGAGGGGAGTCGTGTTCAACACGTTATTGCGAGAGCTACTAGTGATTTGCATGAGAAAATGTTGAAACGGGTTGGAGCTGATAGGGTTGTTTTCCCATCAAGGATGCAAGGAGAGCGTTTGGGCCTTGAACTTGTACGTCCCAATTTGATTGAAAGACTCGAATTGGATAATCAGACAGGTATCGATGAAATCAAGGCTCCAGCAATTTTTGTGGGACGTTCTTTGCGTGACCTTAATTTACGTAAAAATTATTTTGTAAATGTTTTGGCTGCAGGGCCAGCTGAAGGCTTAACAGTCAACCCCCCAGCTAAATATGTTTTAGAAGAAGATCATGTTTTAGTTGTCATGGGACTCATGGAAGATTTGCAGAAATTGCCACAAAGCTAAGAATGTATGTTTTGGGTTTAATGAGCGGGACTAGCGCAGATGGTGTTGATGCTTCTCTAGTTGAATTTACCGGCAATCCAGATCGGCCAAAATGGAAGTTAATTAATTCGACCTATATAAATTATCCTTCTGAATTGAAACAAGCCATAGTTGACTTTGGCCAAGGCTCACAATTAACCAGTGCTGCTTTCCTGGAACTTTCAGAATCAATTACTGAATTTTATGCATTAGCAGCTAAAGATTGTGATCCTTCTGGCCTTGCGCCAATTGCTGGGTGTCATGGACAGACTGTTTTTCATCGCCCTCCTAATCAGTTGAAGCGAGGTGTAAGTTTGCAAATGTTAAATGCACCTCTATTGGCAATCATTCTTAATCGAGATGTTGTTTTTGACTTTAGGTCTAAAGATTTGGCGTTAGGGGGGCATGGAGCGCCTTTGGTCCCTTTATTAGATGCTGCATTGTTAGGTAGAACCTCTTCTTGGCGAGGAGTATTAAATTTGGGTGGCATAGCCAATATTTCGCTTATTCCTCCTAATTGTGGACCAGATAAACATGCCAATGTTTTGGGCTGGGATATTGGTCCTGGAAATAGTCTGATAGATCTTGCTGTGCAAAAGATTACTAATGGCAAATTAAATTTTGATTGCAATGGATTACTAGCTCTTGGCGGTTCTCCAGATATTGATGCTATAAAAAAATGGCTTCAGGAGCCTTTTTTTAATGAAATTCCTCCCAAGTCAACAGGAAGGGAGCTCTTTGGAAGGAAGGACTTAGAAAGACGTTTGAATGAGATGGGTTGCGAAGATATAAAAGATAAAATATCCACCCTCACAGTTTTTACTGCTGCTTTGATTTCCCAAGATTTAGATAACTTGTACCAAAGGAAACGTATTAAACCTATAGAGCTTGTAGTTTCTGGGGGCGGTTCTAAAAACCCTGCTTTATTGCAAGAAATTATTTCTAGATGCAGAGGTATGAAAGTTTTTACATCTAAAGAAGTAGGAATTCCAGTTCAAGCAAGAGAATCTTTAACATTTGCACTATTGGCATGGTGGAATCTTTTGAATAAAACAGGGTCTACTTTCAATACAACAGGTTTATCTAAGCCAATAGTCCTTGGCGTTAAAGTCACGCCAAATTAAGAAAGTTTAGGTTTGTATAGCTTGAATCTCCGAGGTGCACCTCGCAGCCTCCTAGTTTGCTGAGCTTCTAGAGCAGAGATAAATTGTTCAGTACTATTTTCTGAAGAAGTTAGATTTTCGCCCGACATTTCTTCTGATTCATAACCCCTAACCCCTTGTTGGATAAGAACTTTCGCCATATTGCTAATTGTTCGAGATTCCCGCTCTGCTAACAAATTTAATTTTGTGCACAACTCTTCAGTAAGGACAACTTGGATCCTTGGTGATTTGGGCTTTCCGCTTGATGAGTTTTGACGGGTAGCCATTCCCCACTTTTAGTAACGGGTAATAAATAGTGTACACTAGTAGTCAAGGATAGTATCCAGAAGTATGATTGCTTTATTGCAGCTGTCTCTTCCTAGTCACTCTTCTCATGAAAATTCGAGACGCTTCAATAACGATCAAACGCTTGATCAACCCTTTTGATTTCACAGTTCAGTTAGTAAAGGATTCTCAATGTCTAAACCAACTCTTCCCAAGGCACCTACCAGGTCCAACACATCAAGACCTATTCCAAATAAAATAGTTTCAAAAGTGAGAACTAGTCGCAACAGACGTAAGACGACTGAAAATAGTGATGTTTTGGTTTCTGCTGTAATAAGCCCATATTTGCTTACCCACTTGCACCATCTCTTGCAGAGGGCTGAATATGGAGCAATTCAAGATGGTAAGTCTACAAAAGCGGCTAATTTTGCTCAATTACGCAAAGTACTTTGTATGGATGCTAGAAGCATGGAGGATGCATCTGCATTGGGATTAAAAGAAGATGATTTAGATAAGTTTCATGATTCAAACTTCGGGTCAAAAGTTGCTTAATTGAATATGGTTAATTAGAGGCAAAATTTTTTATGAGTAGCAATGTTGGAAGGCTTTATCAAAAAATCGAGTCAGATCCTTCTTATACAAAGATGCTTTTTCGTCAAGCCCTTCAGGATCCTCAAGGAGCCTTAAAAGCAATTTGCGAAATTGGTGAGCATCTAGGAATACCTGTTACTCCTGAAGAAGTGAAAAAATATATTTCTACATTGGACGATTCCGAAACAAAGCAATGGCTTATAAAGGCTCGAGGAGGTTTGTAAGGTTATCAGAGCTTCGATTTTGATTGATTTTTATTGATTAAAGGTGCTTTTGGGGATTCGTTTCTTCGGTCATAACCACCACCACCAGCTAAAGTCCAAAAGAACCAATAGCTTGGTATAGCTAGAGCTGCAGCTAAGATTAGAGCAGTAATTTGTTCCAATCTCACCATTTTTCAATAACCTGAATGGTTGATATTAAGTCTGATTGACTTATTTGGGATTCTAAAACTTTAAATATGAGGCATCTTATTAGTGATACGACTAGAGCGAATTAGTAAGATTTACCCTACTGGAGAAGTTTTACGAGAAGTCACTTGGGAGATTAAGCCTGGTCAAAGAATAGGTCTTGTAGGTGTTAATGGGGCTGGTAAATCTACTCAATTGCGAATTATTGCTGGTTTAGAACAACCTACTAGTGGAGAAGTATTACGTCAGGGCGAACTTAAAATTGCATATTTACAGCAAGAGTTTGATATTAACTGTATGAGATCAGTGCGTGATGAATTATTTCAAGCGTTTTCTGAAGCTGCATCAGTCTTAAACAAAAAGCTTAATATTGAAAGATTAATGCAGTCTGATAATGCATTAAATAATAATAGTTATTTAGATGAATTAGTTAAAGAATTAGGTATTTTGCAAACTAATTTTGAAGCTTTGAATGGATATGAATTGGAAGCAAAAATAGAGAAATTATTACCTAAAATTGGATTTAATTCTTTGGAAGCAGATCAATTAGTAGGTAATTATTCGGGTGGTTGGCAGATGAGAATAGCTTTAGGCAAAATCCTTTTACAGGAACCAGATCTATTGCTTTTAGATGAACCTACCAACCATTTAGATATAGATACTATTCAATGGCTAGAGAGTTATCTTCTTCAGCAAAAATCGGCCATGGTTGTCGTTAGTCATGACAGAAGATTTTTAGATAAGATATGTACTAATATAGTAAATACTGAAAGAGGTAAATCTAGAACATATATAGGAAACTATTCATCATATTTAGCGCAAAAAGAACTAGAAGAATCATCTTTGCAAGCAGCTTTTGAACGCCAGCAGAAAGAATTAAGCTCCCAACAATTATTTATTGATAGATTTAGAGCAAGTGCAACTAGAAGCACTCAAGCAAAAAGTCGAGAAAAATTGATAAGCAAAATTGAAAAAATAGATTCACCAATTGGCATTTCAAATAAAGCTTATTTCTCTTTCCCTAAAGCACCAAGGCCAGGGAGAGAAGTAGCTTCTATAAAAGATATTTCCTTAGCATATGGAGAAAAAATTATATTTCTTGGAGCTAGCCTTTCTATAGAACCTGGAGATCGTATAGCTCTAGTAGGACCAAATGGATCAGGAAAATCTACCTTGCTTCGATTAATAATGGGCTTAGAACAGCCAGAGGATGGATTAATTAATATTGGAAAACATAATATCTTTCCAAGTTATTTTGAACAGAATCAATCCGAAGCTCTTAATCTTGATAAGACAGTCATTGAAACTCTGTTTGAAGCTGTTCCAAATTGGACTCAAACTCAAGTTCGCTCCTTATTAGGCAATTTTGGATTTACCAAGGAAGAGGTATATAAGGAGGTTTTAAATTTAAGTGGTGGCGAAAAAGCAAGGCTTGCATTGGCATTAATCATTGTAAAACCATCTAATTTTCTTTTGCTTGATGAGCCTACTAACCATTTAGATATTCCAGCAAAAGAAATGCTTGAAAAAGCGATCAGAGAATTTGATGGTTCCTTAATAGTTGTATCTCACGATAGATACTTTATCTCTAAAGTTGCAAATCGGATTGTTGAACTTAGAGAAGGTCAAGTGTTTCTTTATAGAGGAGACTATGATTACTTCTTAGGGAAAAAGGCTCAGGAAAAAAATATCAAAGAAGAAGAAATAGCAATAGCTAAAAGAGAGGCTAAACGATTGCAAAAACGTCAATCAGAAAGAAAAAGGAAATCTAAAAAGAATTCTAAGAAGTAAGTTAATTTAATTTAAATTGATTAATATCAACTGGTTTAATATTTAGTTTGATTTGCATATTATTCCGATTGATAACAAAAGAAATATTTTTCCCTACCCCTACCCTATTGATTTCGTCTACTACATCATCTGGATCTTTCACCTTCACACTATTAACATAAACTATAATATCGTTAATTTTCAGACCTTCTCTTTCTGCAGGACTATTAGGAATAACATAAACTACTTTTGCACCAGATAATATCACTGAATCTCTAATATCATTAGGCATTAGATATGCTAAATTTACCCCTACCATTGGGTGAATAGCTTTTCCAACATTTACTAGTTGATTTGCAATTTTAGTTGCTTGATTTATAGGTATTGCAAATCCAAGACCCGCTCCTGGACCTGATCTCACTAGTGTATTAATTCCTATCACTTCTCCTTTTGCATTAAGTAGTGGACCACCAGAATTACCAGGGTTAATTGCAGCATCAGTTTGAATTAGCTTGAGTCTTTTGTCAGAAATTCCTAATTGTGAAACATTTCTATTTAGGTTGCTAATAATCCCTAAAGTTACAGTTTTTTCTAGCCCAAAGGGGTTGCCCACTGCAATTGCCCAATCTCCAACAACTAGATTATCTGAGTTTCCTAAAGGAGCTATCGGCCATGGCCCTTTCCCTTGAATTTTAATTACAGCCAAATCCGTAAGCTTGTCCTGGCCTATGACTTTGCCAGAGAACCTTCTCCCATCTGATAATCCAATGGTTAACAATTCGGCCTTCTCTACTACATGTGCATTAGTTAGAACTAGACCACTGGAAGAAAATATCACTCCACTGCCTTGGCTTTGTTGAATCCGAGATACGGGAGGTTGTGTCTTGCGTTGACTAAAGAAGCGTTCAAAAGAAGGATCTATAAAGAAATTTGGAGGGAAAACACTATTTCTACTGACTACAGTTCTTTTTGTTTCTACTGTGACTACGGCAGGACCACTTAATTGGACAGCTTCCGTGACAAAAGACTTTTGAGCTACTAATCCAACAGTGTTTATTGATGTTTTTGGGGATCCTAGAATTTGCTCCGTATGCAGAAAAGCAAAACTAAATCCTATTAGAAAGATACTAAGCCTGGACTTTGAAATTGAACTCATATGTACTGGGTGAAAAAAAAGAAGGTGTTAAATTTATGATTCTGACAAATGATATTCAAAATATTTCTAATTAAACATAAATTGTTTGTCTCAACCTTAATTCCCAAATCGCTTTTTTAAATAGTTTATTCACTTTCAGTTCAAGAATGCCATAGTGGAATTGACCATCATTAAAAGTTTGATGATGGATTTGCATCTATTGACCATCTTTCCTTAAGATAGTTATAGAAACCAAACAAATTTAGATGCGTATAAATGCAGAGTTATTTTTTCTCATCTTTGTATCTTCTTGTAGTTATTCTGCTTCTATGGCAAGCATTTAGAGTGATGTTTAAGGGGATTTCAGAGATTAATGGATCTTCCATGAAAAAAAGCAGCTCAAATCAAGATCGGACTGGAAGATTGACTATTCACCCTGAGTTGCTTAATAAAGAAGGGAGGATCACAGATGAAGATTTGCTTACGGTTCGCTTTTCTAATGAGCTTGACCCTCCTAATTCTTCGGACAGATCTGTGGAGTAGCTTTTTTAAGAGTTTTAAATGACTAAGGTTTTTCTGAATTACAAGGGAGATTAATTTTGGAACAACGAACACGAATTGTGGTTTCCGTCCTTAAGGCATTGAAGCTGCCTCCTAGGTTTCGTTTGAAACTTTTAAAGGAAGACCCAGTTCGTCTTGAGTTAAGCCTTACTCCTGCCTATGGCAAAGATCCTGTGCAGGTTGGATTAGTTGAATCTCTTGACTTAGTTGCGCGTAGAGATCGCGAAGGAAGAATCCCAAAAGATCTTCAAGGAACATGGGACTGGACTGTTCGCCATGGGAAGGTCAGTACAGGAGGTTGGAACCCGTTTTTGAAAGAGGCTTTACAGACAATGTTTGAAACAGGTTTGCCTGCAATCATTTATGAAGAATTAACGGGTGAGGAGTATCACCCAGTAGATGGTGCTAGGCATATTCGTTAACTCCAATACCAATTTTAATCCTCTTAACTCTATTTTTTTCTTGCTTTTCTAGATAGACTAAAACAACAATCAAAAAGCTTATGTCTCAAAATAATCCTCCACCTCGTTATGGCTTTGTTAATTATGCGGAGATTTGGAATGGTCGTTTGGCAATGATTGGTATTTTGGTTGGTTTAAGTACAGAACTACTCACTGGTCAAGGGATCTTGGGCCAAATTGGATTTGGTTAATTATTTATTCTATTAAAAAGTCTCGATAGTTAATTTGCATACAGATTCCCTTCCGCAATATTCTGTCCCAGAGTTAAATCAGGCAATAGGTAATTTGCTTTCAAGGGGTTTTGCACCCCGTTTTTATTTGCATGCAACAGTATCAAAATCACAATTAAAGAATGGTCATTTGTGGTTAACTCTTAGTGATGGTAAATCGACTATTGGGGCTGTTATTTGGGCATCTATTCTAAGTAAATTTAATTTTCTACCTAATGAGCAAGATGGTGTTGAAATTCTTGGAAAGTTGAATTTTTGGGAAAGTAGGGCTTCATTAATTGTTCAAGTTATTGATATAAGGCCAACTATTTCAACAGTTCTAAAAAAGTTTGAAGTAGTAAAAGAGTTATTAATTAAGGAGGGATTAATAGATCAGGCTAGAATGCGTTTACTGCCAAAGTATCCATCTAATATTGCTGTTTTAACTAGTGTTCCAAGCTCTGCTCTTGCAGACATATTGAGAACTTCTAAAGAAAGATGGCCGCTTACTAAAATATTTATTTTTTCAATACCTGTTCAAGGTGATGTATCAAAAAAGATTCAAGCATCATTAGATAATTTAGTTGAGAATTACAATCAAATGAAAATCGAAGCGATTGTTCTAGCTAGAGGAGGAGGCAGCAGGGAGGATTTAATGATTTTTGATGATGCAGAGTTGTGCAGGAAACTTGCTTGTTTGCCAGTTCCACTTATTACAGGTTTAGGACATGAAGATGATTTGACTGTTGCAGATCTTGTTGCAGATCATCGCTCTGCAACTCCTACAGCGGCCATTGTAGATTTATTGCCAAGTAGGGAAATTGCTAAAGAAAATTTTTTGCAGATTCAAAAAAGACTTAAAGATTACTTTGTTTGGGCTATAGATAGAGAGAAAAAACGACTTTCTGAAGTTAGACTTGAATGGGATAGAGATAAAGTCTTTATAGCTATAAATCGTTTTCGAGATCTCTTAGATAAAAGGAGTCAATTGCTTCAGGCCTTATCCCCAGATTCAATTCTTAATCGAGGCTTTTCTATTGTTAGTGATTGTTTTGGTAATCCTGTTAAATCCTTAGCTGATGTTAAGGTTAATCAGGAAATAAATATTGAATTAGCTGATGGTGATATTAAATCTAAAGTTCAACAGGTCAAAAGTAAAAGGAATATATAATGTCTGAAAAAGTACTTAAAAATAAAAAAGCGGAAAAAGGATCTAAAGATTCTTCCAAATCTGTTGAATTAGAGCATAAGAGTATAGAAGATTTTATAAAGAAATCCAAAGAATTAGTTGCCGAATTATCATATGAGCAATGTTTACATGAATTGGATCTGATATTGGACCAAATACAAGGATCTAATATATTAGTTAATGAGTTACAACGATCTTATATAAAAGGGAAAATATATCTTGAACATTGCGAGAAGTTGTTAGATAAAGTAGAACAAGATGTAATTTTAGTCGATGAGTCTAGTATTGGTAAAAAAGAAGATTCTATTTAATCACTATTCTCTACTGTGACATCAATCGTTGCTGAGCTGGCGGGGATATTGGCTTTGCTATTAGATTGTTCCAACTCTGAATCAGCTCTTATTGAACCACATAATGGGCATTGATATAAGTTAGATGAATATTGTGCACCGCAGGAATTGCAGCCTATCATTTTTGATTGTATGCTTTTTAAGGTTATCCATCCAATTGCGATTAGTAATATAGGTATCAATAAACTTACTAAAATAACACCCCCTGCTAAGTCAATCAGAAATTTTCCTGCCGGAGTAGGTAATAAAAGAATTAAGAGTATTGATAAGTAAATAATTCCTGAGGGTCTCTTCATTTTAAATATTAATTTTTATGGTTTTTGTTTTTCTATATCTATTCATTTGGCTGGTAGCTAAGACAACACTCCAGCATTGACCAAAATATAATATAAGGCCGACCATCCAAATCCATAAAGTCAAAACTAGGACTCCACTAATCAGACCATATGCTTGGAAACGAGATCCTAGTGAAAGTATTGTTCTGCTTACTGCTGAATTTAATATTGTTAGTAAGATGCCAATCATGATTGATCCAGGGATCAGTGGTCTAATTGGTACTTTTCTTGGTGGGACTAGACTTTGCAATAAAAATGCCATGACAGTAAAACCTAGGAATGGAATAACCACTTGCCCAACTTCAATCACAGGTATTTTTGATAAGGTATTTGTGATTTCGGGGCTGGTGTTTTTCAGATCAGTCCATACAGCTCCTGGGATTAAACGTATATAGGCGCTGATTTCATCAAGAACCATTAGGAACCCTACTAAAAGAACAACTAGGAAAGCCTCAATACGATTTCGAATAAATCTAAATGCGTGCGCACTAAAAGGTTTTTCGGAACTTTTTGTTGGTAATGCATCTTCCCAAAGGCGATCAGAACCTCTTTGCAAAGTGAGATATGCATTTCCTGCTGTGATCATTAAGAACATAGCTCCTAACAAGCCTGCTCCAAACCTTTGATTGACTAGCTTTTCTAATGTCGTATCTAATAACCCCACTACTGATGGATGACGCGGCAGCACTTGAGTAGCCAAGTTAAGTATTTGTTCATCAAGTCCTTGCTGTTTTCCTAGAAACCAAGATGCAACTGAAAGAGAAATCAATAAAATCGGGAAGAAAGACTGTAGTGTGTAATAAGCAAAGGCTGCACTAAGGTCTATGCAGTCACAACGGCTCCATCTACGCGAAGCTTGCCATAAAGTTCTAATTAACCATCTGAATTGGCTTTTCCAGCGATTTACCAATTTTCTCCATAATGACGATATTGATAATGCTAACTTGAAATTAGTAGATTGTTATTAAATTAAGCTTCTTATTTAATTTTAGAATTTCAGATTTATTTTTGGATAAATCTTTTCCATTAAGATATTACTCCATGGCAATAATTTTTCTAAATCAGTTTTTGATATAGCTGTTAGCAATGGAAAGTTTGTTGAACTTAGGTTTTCACCAGCCTTAAGGCTTGAGGGGTCAACATCTAACCATTTTATAATGCAGTTTAATTCTGACAGGATTAGCCATGCAGCAGCAATATCCCATATCTTAGGTGTTGCTTCTAAAGCCCCAAAAGTTTGCCCAATAGCAACACTTGTCATATTAAGACTTGAAACCCCTAAAAGGCGAATTTTTCCTGGGAATGAGTGATCTTGCATTTCCTGTAGAACATTAATTGATCTACTGCAAAGTGAAACACATTCACTTTTAGAATAAGATTTTCTTTCAAGATCTATAGCTTTTCCATTAATCCAAACTCCTTTGCCTCTAATCGCAATAATTCTTTTCTCTAGTGCTGGTATATCAAGGAAGGCTGATTCAGGAGTGCCATTTACAAATCTTGCTATAGAAATCCCCCAATGTGGAATTCCAGCTGCAAAGTTTGTAGTTCCATCTAACGGATCAACGACCCAAAATGCTTTTGTATTAGGAACCAACTTAGAGCCCTCTTCACTTAAAACACCTTCTTGATTATTTGTGATCCTAGAAATACCTTTAACAATAAAATCATCACTCCATCTATCACAACTTGTAATTAATGTTCCATCAGGCTTTATTTCAGTACTAATTTTACCAAAATCTAATAGCTGTTTCTTAGCAACTTGATCTATCAACTTATTCATTTCAATGAGTTGATCTCTATTAAGTTGGTTTGTAGATTCTTGATTCATATACAGTTATTGTATAAGTTCTTTGCAAGGAAGTCTCATTGAATTAGCTGCTTCATTGATCTTCTGCTCTGAATTCAGAGCAGAAGATTCTTTATTGATAATTAATAATTCAGTACATGATTGTAATTTAGTGATCCCAGTTTCCCTTTTGAGATTAACAAGGTTTGAATTATAATCAGTTATAGCGGCGATATAATTGACTTCAGCCTGTGTTAGATCTCTTTGATTACTAACAACTTCACGTTGAGTAGTTATACCAGCTTTTAGCCTTAATAAAGCCAATCTGAGTGATTCTTTGGCAGATAATATTTCGTTAAAAGTATTTGTAATATTATTCTTTGCTATTTCTAGGTTGTAAAAACTTTCTTTAACTTCTTGAAGAATTTGATTTTTCTTCAACTCATAATTTGCTTTTAGTTCTTTTGACCTTTCTTTTTTTGAATTATATATTGATTTAGCATATCCTCCATCAAATACCTTCCAGTCAAATTGAATCCCTATTGTATTACTTTCACTAAATACCTCGTTATCATTGTCTGGGTCTACTACTCCCACTTCTCCTTTAGAGAAAGATGTTGAAAATGTATTGAATAAGCTAACTTTGGGTTGGGAAGAACCAAGAGCTGAGTTTGCTTGATTATTATTTATTGAGATTTCTAATAGTGATTGTTTTAGGACCTTTTGAAATTTGTAAGCAGAGATAATACTTTGTGATAGAGATGTATCCCATAAACCAAGAATCTTTGGCTTAGATCTTACTATTGGCTTTAAGTTTCGATTGAGATTAAGAGTTTTAGAAAGCTTGCTTTGATTAATTTTACTCTTTCCTGAATTTGTTGCAAGAAATTGTTTGTCCTTTGCTAGTTGAGTCTTTGCTTCTAAAACTTCAAACTTTGTTCCGATGCCAGCTTCAAGTCTGATCTCTGCTTCTTTGAGCGATGTCTGTGAAGTTAATATTGAATCTCTTGCTATTCGTATTTCTTCATTTGATTTCTGTAATTCAAAAAATTCTTTTAAGGCTTGTAAATATATATCTCTAAACTTTATTTCATAAGCAAGCTCAGCATCCTTTAACTTATCTCTAGCAGTCTCAATATCTGGGATACGAGTTGGATTAACTAAGTACCATCTAATTGTTGCACTAAGGCTTGCTTTGAATTGGCTACTTGAAGTATCAGTGGATGATTCATTATACGTGTTTCCTTCAAGGTATTGAGGTAGTCCTGCACCAGTAAGATCTAAGTTTGGGAACCAAGTAGAAATTTCACTTTTGAGATTGAACTTGGCTTGTTCCACTTTGCTGCTTGAAATTATTAGCTCTTGATTTTTCAACTTAATATATTCTTCTATATTACTTAGAGTGATTTCCACCTCCCTTTCAAGTTCAAACTTATTCTCTTTCTGTGTATTCTCTAGAAGCTGTTTAATTCTAATCTTGGAATCATCAAACTCTAATCCATAACCCATCCCGATACTTGTATTTAACAAGATGGAAGCAAAAATTATTTGAGCTGAGAAACCTCGCATTGATTTTTTATGCATAATTAAACTTTAGCCCTTCTTGGATTTAATACCTATGGCTTTCTCAATAAAGTCATTTGGTCCATGGACAATTTCTATTGGGACATTTAGTTTGCGGCTCACTTCGTCAATATGCATATCATCCAGAAAGAGAAGTTTTTCACCTTTTAGCATTATGGAAGGGACTAGAAGTCTTTCTCCAAGGTTTTTGTTTTTTAGTCCTTGGATTAGATCTTGACCAGTAAGTAAACCTGTGACTACCTTATCCTGACCCCAGTATTGACTAGGTAAACCATATAGATTGATTGATAAATGATCGATTTTGTTCAGTTTTTCGCAAGTTGGTCGTAATGCTTCTACTACTAGCTTGCCGACTACCCAGCTACATTTGCGAGGCATGTCGATTTCTTTAGGTAAATTCTTTGTTGCTTGATACATGCTTTCGAGAAATGAACGGATGCTACCCACTCCATTTTCTTCTTGAGGTAGATCTTCGTATTCTTCCCTAGCTGGCAAGGGCTTGCCAGCTAAGAGATACCATTCGTCTGATAGCCAAGCGAATCGTGAACCGGTTTTAGATTGATAATTGGCTTGCAAACTTTCAACTTGCTCAATAACTTTTTGGGCACATTTAGTATTTACTGGTTTCAACCCATCTTCTGTAGGCCGAAAACGTGTTAAACCAACTGGTACAACAGCTGCTGAAAGTACAGTTGGCCATTCTCCTTTGCCGTATTTAAAAAGATCATTTAGAGTTCTTTCTAAAGCTTCATCATCATTTAAGCCTGGACAGACAACTATTTGAGCATGAAATTGCAAGTTTCTTTTTGACAACCACTCTATTTGATCCATTAGCAAACCAGCTCTTTTGTTTTTTAGCAACTTAATTCTCAAATTCGGTTCTGTTGCGTGCACAGATACAAACAAAGGAGACAAACGTTGTTTTTCAATTCTTAACCAGTCATCTTCTTGTAGATTAGTAAGTGTTAAGTAAGAACCATATAAGAAACTCATTCTATAGTCATCATCTTTTATATATAATGTTTGCCTTTTCCCCTTTGGCTGTTGATCTATAAAGCAGAAAGGACAATTGTTATTACATTGCCTTATCCCATCAAATAAGGCTTCTGTAAAGACAATTCCTAGGTTTTTGTCGATATCTTTTTCTAGCTTAATCTCATGAATTTTCCCATTCTTATCTAGAATTTTTAGGCTAAGTTCTTCTTCTACAATTAGATATCGGTAATCAATTAAATCACGAGGCTTTATTCCATTAATACTTATTAGCTGATCTCCAGGCTCAAAACCCACTTCTTCTGCTATTGATCCAGGCTCAACAGAATCGATTACAGCAGGGGTAGGTGTTTTTGATACATCTATACCTTTTGCTGTTTCTGCAAAAATTTCGGAAGGCTCATTCCACACAGTTCAAAAACTTGATGTTCTTATAGAGTTGAACCATTATTCTGGCATTAAGCTCGATTATCAATGCTTAATTTCAATTGATCAACCCTACGCATTACTCTCTTCTAATTTGCATAGGCTTTTACTTATTTTCTAAAAAGTTCTTGTTTAGTAGTTTGTTTAATAAAAAGAAAAACGGCTTTCCCAGCCATCTCCAATTTGTGTTTCCAGGATTCTGAAAAGTTCTTCCTCCATCGAACAGCCTCATGATTTTGAAGAGGTGTATTTGTCTAATCCAAGGACATTGCAATTCTGGTCGAGTTCATTAGTTGTTCTTCCAGTGTTTTTGCAGGCCCCATGGGTTCATTTTCAGCCCCTATCAGCCCTCTTCTTTACTTTTGTTTTATTAGGATTGGGATTTTTCTTAGTGGAGTTTTCGAGTATTAAATGGTCTCGAATTGGTTCTTTGTTAGTTGGTGTTAGTGGGAGTTGGTTAGGTGGGTGTTTATTTTGGGGATGGCTGCGAATGCACCCAGTACTGCACTTGCCTGTAGAAGCAGTAGCTTTACCTCTTGCTTTTATAGGAATTACAACTAGATGGCGAATAGGAGCAGGTTTTTATTTGTCTTGTTTATTAGGTACAGCGTTTACAGATTTAATGATGCTTCTAACAGGTGTAATGGATTCATGGCCTCAGGTAGTAAATTCATCATTTGAGAATTCTGCAACGACCCTTAATAGAGCAGGATTAAACCTTTTAAATCCTTTATCTATTGTGATGCTTTTAATTGCAGCTTTATTAATATCTTTTATTTCCAATCAAATGCGGCAAAGAGGCAATCTGGCTCATTCTTTAGAAGGTAGTACTTGGCTTGTTGCAAGTGCAGCTTTAACAACAACGCTATGGGTTGATGGGTTGTTTTTATTAACTACACTCATTCAACCCAAGCTAAGTGGATTGATTTGATTAACTCTCTAAGAACTTATGGGGCTAATTAATTCTTTTAAAACTATTCCTTCTTCTTGGGATGTAATAGTTGTGGGTGCTGGGGCAGCCGGTTTGATGACTTGTCTTGAGCTACCTGCCAATTTAAAAGTATTACTTTTAAATCGCAATACAAGTAAACGTTCCTCTAGTCGCTGGGCTCAAGGGGGTATTGCTGCGGTAACTAGATCGGAAGATAGTTTTGACAGTCATGCAGAAGATACTTTAAAGGCAGGAGCAGGCTTATGTGATTTAGATGCTGTAAAGATGCTTGTGGAAGAAGCTCCTAAATCTGTTAGCAGACTCCAGCAACTTGGCATGGATTTTGATACTGATTTTAGTGGCCTTGCAACAACCTTAGAAGCCGCTCATACGCATAGACGTGTTTTACATGTTCAGGATCGAACTGGTCGGGCTTTGGTAGAGGTGCTTAGAGAACAAGTGGAGCAGCGTTCAAATATTCTTCATCGTAGAGGAGTAAGAGTAACGCAACTTCTTGTTGAAAAAAAATCTTGCTTAGGCGTTCAAGTCCTTGATGGACCATCTTTGTATTGGTTGTCTTCGAGAGCAGTAGTTTTAGCTTCTGGTGGAGGGGGCCATTTATTTAAAAATACTACTAATCCTGAGCAAGCATGCGGAGAAGGCTTGGCATTGTCTTGGAAGGCAGGCGCGGCAATAGACGATTTGGAGTTTGTTCAATTTCATCCAACAGCTTTGAAGCTTGATGGCGCTTCATGTTTCTTGATTTCTGAAGCATTAAGAGGAGAAGGGGCTGTTTTAGTCGATCAATATGGTAATAGCCCTGTCTTTCATTTAGGAAGAAAAGATTTATCCCCTCGAGATCAAGTTAGCCGGGCTCTTTTTAAGACAATGCATAAACAAAATGTTAAACATGTTGGGCTTGATTTAAGTAATATTCCACCTGAAAAATTAGCTATTCGCTTTCCTTCAATACTTCAGAGATGTCGAGAGTATGGGATTGATCCATTGAAAACCGTTATTCCAGTTGCACCAGCAGCACATTATTGGATGGGAGGAGTTGCAACCGATTTGAGGGCTGCAACTTCATTGCCAGGTCTTTATGCAGTTGGCGAGGTTGCTTGTACTGGAGTACATGGAGCTAATAGATTGGCTAGTAATTCTTTGATGGAATGCCTTGTCTTTGCAAGGCAAATTTCTTCGATTGAGTTAATCGATTCTTCTAAAGTTTTAAAAACTAAGCATCAAACTAAATCAATAAATTGTTCCATTGAGTTAAGTGATGATTTCTCCTTGGAATCTTTAAGCCTTTCACTAGAAAACCTTCGCAAACTATGCTGGAAAGAAGCAGGTGTTGATAGAACACAAAGAGGTTTAAGCACAGCTATAGATTCTGTACGTAAAGACTATTACTCTTTAACTAAACAACCACTATTAGAATTTCTTGAAAATCAAGATATTCAAGCATGCAATCACTTTAATGAAACCAATCGAAAAGCATTAAATCTTCTTTTAGATTTGCATCATCGTCATTTGACTAGCTTATTAATGTTGGAGGCTTGTGTATTTAGGAAGGAAAGTAGGGGTGGACATTATAGAAATGATTTTCCAAAGGAATTACCTTATTGGCAATATCATTCTAGACAAATTAAAGGAAAAGATATATCTACTCGCAAAGTTAGGAATTAATTAGCTAGAAATCTCTAGGACCTTTGTAATTACTTAATTCTGCCAACTCATTTAGAGATTTAACACCAGTTTCAATATTTCCATTGATTTCCCAAGATGGAAAACCTTCAATTTGTTTTTCTTTGCATAACTTTGTTTGACTATTTAATCCATCAGGAGCACATTCAACTAAAAGTAATTTCCCAACAGCTTCTTTCCCAAATAGCTCTTGCTGTTCATGGCAATGAGGACACCAATATGCAGAGTATTTAACTGCACCAATAGAAGTTAAATGTTCTGCAAGTGCAATAGAAGAAGAAGTGCTTAGACTAACTACAGCTGGCGAAGAAACTCCTTCATCATTTGATTTAACTTGTGATTGGCTTGGGTCAACAGAAGATGACCAGATCAACCCTCCTAGTAGGACGGCAATTGATATGATAAAGCCTCTAAATATCATTTCTCTTGGATCATACCAGACTCCTCCAAGTATACTTAAAACCAAAATAGAGAATGATAATAATGCTGAAAGTATACAGAAGAAGCAAAATGCTTCTATTTTAAAATGCATTATGCTGATAAGAATAATGCTGAAAATCGTCATTCCATTAGATATATAAAATAAGCCCCACCAGGTTTTTCTATATGAATTCCCTTTATTCTCAGACGGTTTTAGAAGAAGAGGCAATATTGCTAAAAACAATATCGCTAAATAGCTTAAAAAACCTACAAATGATAGTGGTATTGAAAAACCATTTCCTTCAAAAACATTTCCCCAAGGGCTACTTAGAACTTTGTCGCAACCATCAGAACCTCCAGGACAAGAAAGCGAACCTAGAAATCCCCATTTATTTAAAGTGATTGAGCCAGTATCAATTATTCCAATCGTTGATAGTATTGCAATAAGGATCCTGGACCATTTGGAACCTTGTTCATTACTTCGTCGACTTTTAAGGCGTGATGAACTCATTTCACTTTGGAAGACTTTTCAATTCTTACAGCTTTCTGCTCAACAAGCTTATGTTTTGAGAAAAGGATGTTTTCAAAACCGCCGAGAACTAGTTCATGACTATCTCTAGCACTAAAGAAACAATGAATAATTTTCTTGTCTTGCCAAAAGAGCATCACCTTTCTGTTGCATTTTTGCACCTTGGATGCGAAAAAAACTTGGTAGATACTGAGCATATGATGGGTTTACTTGCTAGTGATGGCTACGGCTTGACAAATAATGTAGATGAAGCGGAAGTTGTTGTTGTTAATACTTGCAGTTTTATAGATCAAGCTCGCCAAGAATCTGTTCGGACATTGATCAGTCTCGCTGATCAGGGCAAAGAAATAATTATTGCAGGTTGTTTGGCACAACATTTTCAAACTGAATTACTTCAATCCATTCCTGAAGCAAAAGCAATTGTAGGGACAGGCGACTATCAAAATATAGTTGAAGTTCTTAGGAGAGTGCGTAATGGCGAACGAGTTAATCAAGTAAGTGAAAGGCCGCTATATTTGGCAGATGAGAATTTGCCTCGATATAGAACAACTGGCAATTTTGTTGCTTATTTAAAGATTGCCGAAGGTTGTAACTATAGATGTGCTTTCTGCATCATTCCTACTTTGAGAGGTGATCAAAGAAGTCGATCAATCGAATCAATTATTAGTGAGGCAAATCAATTAGCTCAAGAAGGTGTAAAAGAATTGATTCTTATTAGTCAAATCTCAACAAATTATGGGACTGATTTGTATGGCAGGCCTTATCTTGCGGAACTTTTGCGTCAATTAGGTGATGTTGATATTCCTTGGATTCGGATTCATTATGCCTATCCAACTGGTCTGACACCTGAGGTCTTAAAAGCATATAGAGAAGTTCCTAATGTACTGCCATATCTTGATTTACCTCTGCAACATAGCCATCCGAACGTATTAAAAGCTATGAACCGACCTTGGCAATCGGATGTAACTTCCTCACTCTTAAATCGAATTAGGGATCATTTGCCTGAAGCAGTTTTAAGGACTACTCTAATTGTTGGCTTTCCTGGGGAAACTAGTTCCCAGTTTGAACATCTTTGTTCTTTTGTTAAAGAGCAACAATTTGATCATGTAGGAGTATTTACTTTTTCAAAAGAACAAGGGACTCAAGCAGCTGAGTTTTCTGATCAAGTTCCGCAAGAGCTTGCAGAAGCCAGAAAAGACAAAATTATCTCTATTCAACAAACTATTTCTTCTGCGAAGAACCAGCTTTTGGTAGGGACTAACTTAAGAGTATTAATTGAAGGGCAAGATCCTGAGACAGGAGAATTTATAGGACGCTGTGCGAGGTTTGCGCCAGAAGTTGATGGTCAGGTTAGGGTTAGAACTCTAGATAAGCACTTGACTTTGCTAAAAGGATCAATGCCTTCTGTTTTGATAACTGGCTCAGATCTATATGATCTATCAGGCGAAATCACGCAGGGTGATTAAATTAATTTAACTCCTCTTAGAATTTTTTGTATTGCGAATGCGGAGCCTAGTCCCACGCCTACAATGGCTAGATAAAAAATAATTCCCATTCTTAGAAAGAACCAACCAATCCTATTAGAACAGATCAAAGGAACTTTTGTGGAGGCCTTAGTCAGGTTTCTTGATTATTAGTCTTGGATATAAGGTATTTCATGAATGAGACATTGTTCTGCTCTCTGAAGTTCTCTACCCAGATATAGTGCATGATCAAAATATGTGATTGGCATTTGTCCCTTTTCTTCAGTTAGCAAGATTCCAACTTCTTTTGCAGTTCTTCCTTGATAAGTTTTTATCGGGATACGTTTTTTACTATTTATGCATGTAAGTGGTTGGCCAGTTTTAGGGTCAATTGCCCTCCCCTTATCATCAATATCATTGCTGTAGTGTTCTACAATGATTTGATTTGTTTCTTTTGAAATCTTTATTATAAAATAGCCCTTTGGGTCTAGAGCTATAAACCTTTGTGAATACTCTCTGTCAATAGCTTTCATTTTTTTAGCTAATGGATGGGAAAGAATGCTTTTGTCCATAGATTTGCATTACAAATAGCATTGATCCTGATGACCTTTTTTGGTTCAAAATCACTTAATTAGTAATTCAATCAGCTTCTATGGTGCTTTTGAGCATTTAACTTATATATTTATTTAAAAATCATATTGTTCTCCTCGTATTGACAGGCAATACTTGAATTTTATTGATTTTACGTAATTATTATTAATAGAAGCAGTCTTTACAATGCTCTTTCCGTCTATGAGGTCCTTAGTCGAATTAGATATGAACTCTAGGAATTTAGAAGTTCTTCCTAAGAAAATGATCCCTAAACGTATTGTATTTAATTCTCTTAACCAAAGAAAATTTTCAAATATAACTCCGAGGAGGATCATGAAGAATATTTCTTCTTAGAAAAGGCCATTACCAGCTATTATTAATTTAACGACTTCTAATGAAACCTAAATTTTTAGCATATTGCGATATTTGTATCAATTGGTTTTCCTTTAAATCAATTTACCCTTCTTTCTGGATTAGACCAACTGGTATTAAATGTAAGTATTGTGGTTCTAGCCTTAAATTTAATAAGTGGGACTAATTTCTTATTAAGAAATCAAATTTCTTAATACTATAAGTAATAAGAAATTTACTACTATAAATGAGATATATACAATTCTGGGATTCTTTAAACCCTTTGGAGCAGTCATTTCCACTCCGAAAATACTAAAAAGTACCTGTTTACTGTCATTGTCGTATTGTAAAATTCCTTTTTTCCCATCAGCTTTTTTTGCTTCACTTTCTGGATTATTTGAATCTTCCATGATAGGCGTAAATATTTAACAAAACTATAGTTCTATATTCTTTGATTTAAATGGAACTTCATTGTTTGATGCATAGATTTCTTGAGTTGTATACTTATTTACTTTGTTTAGCCAGGGTTTTATCAACTCATACATTCGCTTGTCATACCATTTGTGAAGACTAATTCTTGGGGAATAAAGAAAACCTCGTCTTTGTTTATGTGATCCACCTGCGCCAGGGTCAAACTTATTAATACCTTTTTTGATCGCCCATGATAGAGGAGAATAATAACAAACCTCAAAATGTAAATAATCAATTTCTTCCTTGCTACCCCAATATCTTCCCCATAACATTTCTGGACTTTTAACACATAATGACATTCCAATTGGATCCTTTGGATTGTCGCGATGAGCACTAAATAAAACTAATCGTTTTTTCTGCTTTGTATAGCTTAGCTTCTCAAAGAAATCACATGTAAGATACTTACTTCCCCAGATTCCCCATTTAGAACAGTGATATTCATAGAATTCATGCATTTTTTCTAGTATACCTTTATCAATCTCTTCATTTTCAATCGTACTTACAGTGATTCCATAATCTGTGATTTTTTTTCGTTCTCTTTTTATATTCCTCCTTTGATTTGCATTAAAATTTGATAGATAATCTCTAAAATCTCTTTCCCCCGATGAAACCCACTGACTTTGCTTGTTGAGCCATGATAAATACTTGTGGCCTCTTATAGTTTCTCCCCAGCTGGGTTCAACATAAAGAAAATTGCAGCTTAAAATATTATTTTCTTTTGCAAACTTATCAATTTCTTCTAGTATTATTTTGGTTACTTCTTCTTTTACCTCTTCCTGAGAAATAAAAAATTTATACCCTTCAATGGGACTTAGAGGGCTCATTCCTATGAGTTTTGGGTAATAGCTTAGTCCTAGATCTTCAGACAATCTCAAAAATGCTTGGTCAAAGATAAACTCTCCATAACTATGATTCTTCAGATATAGAGGTGCTAAACCAATCACTTTTTTGCCTTTCCAGATTGCTAGATGAACTGGTTGCCATCCATACTTTTGCGAAACACTTTCGGAGTCTTCAAGAGTCTGTAGCCATTCCCACTCAAAGAATGGGTTCTTATCTTTGCCAAGGAGTTGGCTCCAATTTTCTTCAGATATTTCTTTAATTGATGTGTGCCAGCGAGGGATATTTTTAAACATCTTTTGTTCCTAAATATTTTTATAATCCACTATCTCTAAAAAGATAGTACTTTTTATCCAAAAAAAAGCCTAATTTCTTTCTGAACTGTTTATGCTGGTTATTTTCATATTTCATTATTTCTTATTTCTGATGTATTTGATAACTAGCTCGTTTTCTTCTAGAAGCTCTGTGTTGTTTAAAAGCCAGGAGTTTGAGTGACTTAATTTAATAGGAATGTCTTTATTACCTAACGGTGTCCAAGGATAATAACCACCTAAGATTCTAGGTGAAATTGTCAGTTGAATTTCATTGACTAGGTCTTCTTTAAGGAGTGATCCAATAAGTTTGGTTCCTCCAAGAAGAGCAATATTATTTAATCCTTCTTTCTTTAATCCCTTCAGTATTTTTTTCCATTTATTTTTTATAAAAAGTTTCCTTTGGAATTTTACATTGCATGATTTTTGATCAACATTATTTACTGGTGTAATTAGCCATCTCTCTATTGGCTGTTTAAAGAATTCCCAAGATCTAGAGAAGCTTTTCTCTTTTCCAACGACGATAGAAATCGGTTGCTGAGATTTACCTTTCATTAATCTTTCTTTTAGTAATTTGGAATCTTTTATAAGGCATGTACTCTTATGTTCCCTTAATGTTCCGCCGCCCATTAAAGTCGCATCAGCCCATTTTAGAGCTTCTTCTAAGACTTTTCTATCACCCTTTCCACCTATTTTCCCTGGTCCTCCTTGAGCAAAGGTAATTCTGCCATCAATGCTTGTGGCTAATACAAGACGAAGATTAGGTTTGTGCAAAGCTTTTCGTACGAGTAGGTTTTGTTTGGCTAAGTCACTACTTGGTGCTTTTAATATCAGTTTTCTCAATATATATTTCTGCAGCATTATTAGGACTTTCTTGAAGCCTTATTTTATGAAGACTTGCTCCTAGACTATTAATTGGCTCAACTAAAAGGTCAGAGATATGAAGGGCGATATTCTCAGCTGTAGGAACACAATTGGCAAAATAAGGGATATCTTTATTTAAGAAGGTATGGTCAAAAGGCTCTATCACTAAATTTTCAACTATTTCCTGCAATTTTGAAAGATCGCATATCATTCCTGTTCTCTTATTAATTGAACCTTTTACAGTTATGTCAACAAGGTAGTTGTGCCCATGCCCATGAGGTCTAGCACATTTCCCGTAAATATCATCATTCTCATTTGGGGAAAGCTCTTCCCGAGCAAGCCTATGTGCGGCTGCAAAATGTTTCTGGATAGTTAGGTAAGCGTCCATATCATCTCCAATGTACTCCGCCCAAAGGTTTTGTTGTTCATAAAGTTTTAGACAAACTATTGGAAGATGATCCTTTAGTCTTTCCCATATTGATCTTGCCAGAGCTTCTGTGGTTGGTAAATAGCTAGTGGATTTAGACATATCAAACTCTGGCCAAGTTTCGTTTAGGCAACGAAAATCCAGTTTGCTAGTGACTTCTTCTTTGATTGCATGTTTGACTTCAGAAAGATTTAACACCATGCCATCTTTATTTAACTCTCCTGCCATTGAGACAATTAACTCATAATTATGGCCGTGGCCTGGAGCAATGGAACAATTTCCAAATAACAAAGCATTGTCATCAGCAGATAATTCGGGTAAGGAATAGTAATGACTTGCACTAAAACAAGCCCTGCGTGTAATTACACAGGTCCTCCCTTCTCCATGATTCTTGTGAGATCTGATTTCAGTCATAGTTGGTTCAGATCAAAAACTATTTTAAATAATTTTGACCCTTTATGTAGTTATGAATGATTTATCTGGTTTTAATTTACTAGCTAATAAGTTGGGAGGCCGTAATCTCTATCTTGTGGGAATGATGGGTTCTGGGAAAAGCAGTGCCGGACCTTTTCTTGCAAAGAACCTTTCTTATAGCTTTGTTGATGTTGATCAAATTATTGAGCACGTTGCAAAAAGATCTATTCCTGAAATTTTTGAAGCTGAAGGCGAGGTTGTTTTTAGAGATTTAGAAACGCAGGTTTTAAAAGAAATTGGCAAGAGACATTCTTTGGTAGTAGCGACTGGTGGTGGTGTAGTAATAAGACCTGAAAATTGGGGAATATTGCATCAAGGGGTAGTTATTTGGCTTGATGTAAGCAGGCAAATAATTTTAGAACGATTGCAATCAGATCAAACTTCAAGGCCATTGTTAGAAAATAATTTGATTGAAAACTTTGATTCTTTATTACTAAAGCGTCGTGATTTATATCTTGAGGCAGATTTGCGAATAACGATAGATCAAGAGTCTTCTGAGGAAGTAGCCCTGCAAATATTGGCAAATTTGAGATCAATGCTTAATAAGAATCTGAACTCAAGCGGACAGCAAACCATTGAATAGTAAAACCAAGTTTAATTTCTAGATCACATGCTGTATCTAATAATCTTATGGCAGCAGCTTTGTTTGAAACTTGATTTACTAGATCTTTAGGTAGTTCTTCTAGTTGGCCTAACCAATTTTCAAGCCAATCTAGGGTTTCATCTTTTGTGAGAATCTTCTCCTCTTTCCCGGGTTCTAGCACTACGTAGTTTGAGCAAGAACGGATAAGTGGGTCTGACATAAGAGGCTTTAGGAACTTTTTTTGATCGCTTTATATGAGTTGAGGTTAAAACAATATTCTATTTATTTATATCTTTTAGAAGATGATAATGTTTTATGGTAATTAATCATTGTAGTTTGATGCTTCCATTAGAAAGAGTTCTAGTTTATCTCTCCAAATAAAAAGATTATCAAACTTAGGATTGTCACTAAATCCTTTGCATCCTTTACCAGCTATTTCTTTACCTGAAGATGTTGGAAATTTTAGAAGTGATAATTGTGCAGCTACTGCAAGGTCTGCAATGCTAATTGAATCTCCAACTAACCATTGTTTTTTGTCAATTAATAGGGATAATTTTTCTAAATTTTTCATTATCGAAGAACCTTCTTCATGACCAATCAAGTTTGAAAGTTCACTTAACATATCTAATGAAGGGATTCTATTAGCAAGTTGTTTTAGAGATGAGGGGGTTTCTTCTGGTAATAGCGCCACTCTTAATTCAGGATTGATTGTTGCCTCTCTCAAAAGGGCTTTTTGAGTGGATTTTGCAAAAGTTGTATCTGCCCAGTCTTCTATTAGGTGTGCTTGTAATGCTTCTTGAGGATTATCAGGCAGAAGCTTAAGACCAGGTTTTTGTTCTTCAAGGTATTCAATAATTTCACTTGAATCAGCGATTACATTTTCCCCGTCAACCATTACTGGTACTTGTTTCTGACCAGAAAGCCTAAAGATTTTTAATTGCCCTATTCCAGGCATCACTTCAACAACTCTGTAGCTAAGTCTTTTTGCTTGTAAAGCCATTCTGGTCTTAAGGCAAAACGCTGAATGACGAAATTGATATAGTTCCAACATGAAACTTTGCACTCAAAGGTGTGCGGAGTAGCTATTAAATGTATGTAATAGTGAATCAAATGGGCGAGTTTTTTTCAAATGTTTTCAGATATCCCAAATATCTCATCACGATCGTCCTTGGAGTTTTTGCATCGTTTCTTGACCCCTTAATACAGAGAAGTAAAAATCCTATTACCGCAATATCGCTAATAGGTGCCTTGATTAGTGCGATAGTCACTTTCTACTTTGTAGTTAAAGCAATGGTTCTTCCTAGCTCAATGATTTAGTTATGGCTCAAAGTCGCCGAATTGAGAAAGTATCAGCACTCATCCGCAAAGAAATGAGTCATCTCTTGATGACAGGGATAAAGGATTCGCGAGTGAATTCAAGTATGGTTTCAATTACCGAGGTAGATCTTTCTGGAGATTTACAACATTGCAGAATTTTCATAAGTATCTTTGGTCAAGAAATTAATAGAGATGAAGTTTTGGAAGGTCTTCAAGCAGCTAGTGGTTTTCTGAGAGGACAGTTGGGACGAAGATTGCAAATGAGAAGAGCACCTGAATTGACTTTTCGACTAGATAAGGGAATGGAAAAAGGGACTTCTTTATTGAACCTTTTAGGACGTTTAGAAGAAGAAAGAAACAATAAAGATGAATTACATCCGGAGTTGGAATAAGGGCTTTGACTTCAAAAGAGAAACAAACACTTCGGAGACAAGTTGCAAAATTATTAGTGATACGAGCTAGTGGTCATAACTTGGATTCACTTAGAGAATATCCTCAATGGGAGTTGCCTAACTATCAATTACAAAAACTTTTAGAAGATGGTGTAGGAGGTGTCATCCTCCATGGGGGAACATTTGATGAAATTCAGCATCGTTGCGCCCAATTAAAGAGTTGGTCAAGCCAACCGATCTTTTTATGTGCTGATGTAGAGGAAGGAGTTGGGCAGCGTTTCCAAGGAGGCTCCTGGTTACCTCCTCCCATGGCTTTAGGTATGGCTTATCAGAAAGATTCAGAAGAGGCCTTGAAACTGGCTGAGGAATATGGAGTCTCTATAGGAAGAGAGGCCCGTCAGTGTGGTTTGAATTGGGTCCTAGCTCCAGTTTGCGATGTAAATACTAATCCTCTAAACCCAGTAATCAATATGAGGTCATGGAGTGAGAGCCCTAATGCTGTTAAAGAATTGACTTCAGCTTTTCTTAGAGGATTGACTAATCAAGGGGTTTTGGGTTGTGCTAAACATTTTCCGGGTCATGGAGACACAAGTGTTGATTCTCATTTGGAATTACCTGTTTTAAATAATGATTTACCCCAGTTAAAAGATAGAGAACTTATTCCTTTTAAGGCCTTAATTAAAGATAATGTCAGCAGTGTAATGTCAGCTCATTTATTTCTAAAAAAGATTGACCCCATTTATCCAGTAACTTTTTCAAAGAAGGTTTTAACACACTTATTAAGAGAGGAAATAGGTTTTCAAGGATTAATTATCACTGATGCTTTGGTCATGCAAGCAATAACAAAGAATTATAAAAGTATCAACTCCTCTTCAATGGCTTTTGAAGCGGGAGCAGATTTAATTCTTATGCCTGAAGATGCCCATGAGGCAATAGATTCAATTGTTGATTTGCTAATTTCTGGACGAGTTTCTATTCGAAGATTAGAAGAGTCTTTAGAACGAAGGAATAAAGCTCTTAAACATTTAGATAATTCAACTGATAGCATTGCTCGAAAATCTCATAATCCTTATGATCAAGCATCTCAAGAAAAGGAAATTAGTTGTTTGTCAAGGAAATTAATCGACATATCATTAGAATGTAGAAATAATATTGATATTAGTCGCTTCTCTCGTTTAATTAATTTAATTAGAGTAGATGATTTCCATGCTAATTCTATTGTCAACCGTTCTTCTCCCGCTTTGAATATTCCTCATGAATTGGGATGTATTAACTTCATTACTCATTCTTTAGGAGTTTCACCTTGGCAAAATAATTCTGATGAACCTTTGGCTTTAGATAGATTTGGGGATGGATCTTTTTTGCTACAGCTCTTTGTTAGAGGAAATCCTTTTAAAGGAGATGCCGCTTTAAGAGAACCTTGGATTCAAGCAGTAAAGCAACTCCAGCAAAACAAACGCCTTGCCGCTTTGATTGTTTATGGGAGCTCTTATTTTTGGAATGAATTGAGTGCAATTTTAGAACCTTCAATACCTGCGGCTTTTTGTCCAGCTCAAATGCCTTTAGCTCAGAAAAAGATTTTAGAGATATTGTTCGGAAGTAGTATAGAAAGTGAAGAATTTCTTTCCCAATCTCAATTCGAATTTATAAATTGACCGTCAAATCATAGCTATGAAAACTGATCATTATTATCCTTTGAGTGGTAAAACCATTGTTATAACAAGGTCACAAAACCAACAAATAGAAGCTCGAAACGCTTTTGAAGCTATTGGTGCAGAAATATTTGAATTGCCAGCTCTTGTAATTGGACCTCCAGATGATTGGCGCCCTTTAGATGATGCCTTAAGTGATCTTAATAATTTTCATTGGATAATTTTTTCTAGTATTAATGGTGTTGAGGCAGTAAACGCGAGATTAATACTTGCTGGAACTTCATTAGCGGCAAAGCCTAGAGGTTTGAAAATTGCAGCAGTTGGGAAAAAAACAGCTCAATGCTTAGAGCAGCTTGGAGTAAGTGTTGATTTTATACCTCCAAAATTTGTGGCAGAAAGTCTTATTGAAAACTTTCCAATATCTGGAATGGGATTGAGAATATTATTTCCCAGAGTGCAAAGTGGTGGAAGAGAAGTACTTACTAATGCATTTTCTCAATCAGGTTCCACAGTTGTTCAAGTACCTGCTTATGAATCGAGATGTCCAGATGAGATACCTTCAGATACTTTGAATGCATTTATGAATAAAGAGGTTAATTTAATTGCTTTTACAAGTAGTAAAATAGTGCTACATACAGCCCAATTATTGTGTAAATACTTTGGGGATGAATGGCAGGAAAATTTTTCACAAGTTAAATTTATATCCATAGGTCCTCAGACATCAAAAAGCTGTAAAAATTATTTTGGTAGGGTGGATAATGAAGCTGATCCGCATGATTTGCAAGGATTAATTGACGCTTGCATTAAGTCAACTTTAGATTAAATTTTTTATTAAATCTTTCCGTATCCACTTTCAACAAGATTCTTGAAATTATCTAAATTCGTTTGCAGTTCATTAGTTACTAGATTACCTAGTAAGTTTTGCTCCATTAGTCTGGCAATCATTTTTGGCAACTCATAGGAAATTTTTAACTTGACTATTGTTTCATTGTTGCTTTTGGGGTGGAAATTTACACAACCTTTAGTAGGTAAGCCCCCGATAGATTCCCATTGCAGGTTTTCTTTTTCAATTCTCTGATTTATTTTAGCTTTCCATTTAAATCTAAATCCGTTAGCAGCCAATGTCCATTCAGTAAGATCAGGAAGCACTTTTGTTTCATCATCAATTGTCTTAACGGATTCTATCCATGTCATCCAAAGAGGCATTGCATCAAGATCACTCCAAACATTCCAAACAACTTCAACAGGTGAATTTATATCAGTTGTAATTGTGTGTTCTAACCATTTTCCCATTTTAATAAACCGAGGAATTTTTTTCTAGTTTTATTTGTTGTTTAAGGATTGCTGAGGCAGCTAGGTGACCACTCATAGTTGCACCTTCCATAGAGTCAATATAGTCTTGACGAGTATAACTACCGGCCAAGTAAAAATTGCTCACTGGAGTAGCTTGATCTGGTCTATAAGGTTCCATACCTGGGGATTCTCGATAAAGAGATTTTGCTAGCTTTACAACATTACTCCAAATCAATTTCAGGTTTTTAGAAGAAGGGAAAAGTTCTTTAACTTGTTCATTAGTATGCTGAACAATTTTTTCATTAGAGGCAGTTATCCATGGATCTCCTGGAGTGAGTACACATTGAAGTAATGATCCCAGACCTTCGCGATAGTAATCTTCAGGACTAGTTACTGCTAGATCTGCAAAACAACTAAAATCTGCATCTGCAGTATATAAAAGATTATCAAGACCTTTTGGTGATTCTAAATTAATTCGATCTGAATTACTTTTAAGTTCGGTAACCCATCCGTCATAACGTAGCTGCACTGTTGCGACTGGAACAGCTTCTAATTTGTTGATTGCAGAGAATTGTGTAAATTTTAGCCATGCTTCAGGAATCAGTTTTTGTATCCCTGGGACATCGCATGCTGCAAGATATTTATCAGCTTTAATATTAATTTCGCCTGAGGGAGTATTTAGTGTGATTTCAGTAATCTCTGGCTTATTAAGGTTTTCAAAATGTATTTCTTTTACGCGATGTCGAAGATGAATTCTTGCCCCTTTATTTTCTATGTATTTGACAATTGGGCCTGTAAGCCATTTGTGAGGTGAACCTTTTAGAAGGTTTAATTTCGAAGCCTCAGTCTTTGCTGCAAACATCATGAAGATAGTCAACATACATCTAGCTGAGATTGATTCACAATCTATAAATCCCAAGGCATAAGCAATTGGGTCCCACATTCTTCTAATGCTTTCAGGGCTGCCACCATGATTGACAAACCATTTTTTAAAGCTGATTGAATCTAGAGCCCGGATTGTTTTCATTGCACCTTCATAGTCGACTAATCCTCTAACAATTGGACTAGTCCCTAAGGCAAGTGCATTTCGAAGTTTATCTATCCAATTCAGTTGAGCGGTTGTAAAGAATGCTTTAAGTCCATTGAATGGTGCACCTAAAGCAAAGCGAAAATCTAAAGATTTGACATCACCACCTTTATTGACGAATAAATGGGTATGTTCTTTTGGTAATAAATTCTCAATTGCTCCTACCTTTTTCATTAATGCGAAAAGATTTGCATAATTAAAGAAAAATACATGTAGTCCCATTTCTATATGGTTCCCTTTGGGATCTTCCCAGCTTCCAACTTTCCCTCCTATGAAAGGCCTGGCTTCATAGATATCAACTTCATGACCTGCATCCACAAGATCAACAGCTGCGGTAAGACCTGCAAGGCCAGCTCCAACTATTGCAACTTTCACATGCTTCTGATCAAGGGACTTAATAACTCTATTAATAAGAGGTTCAATTTACTAGAAGGCAAAAGATCAAGTTTCTCAATAAAGTGACCTTAAGGCATATTGAAATTCATGAGCAGTTCACAATCATTACCTTCAACTCAAGCAGCTGAGGGTGGCAAAGGCATTTTGATAACTCAACTGGCGATGTCTCAATTGGCAAAGCTCTGTTTAGAACAAGGAGAGAGTAAGTTACTGCGTGTTGGAGTCCGTTCTGGTGGTTGTAGCGGAATGAGTTACACAATGGATTTTGTATCTAGCGATGATATCCAAGATGTTGACGAGGTATATGAGTACAAAACCTCTGAAAATATTGCCTTTAAGGTTGTCTGTGATCCCAAAAGCCTTTTGTATATTTATGGAATGCAGTTAGATTTCAGCAACGAATTAATTGGAGGAGGATTTAATTTTACAAATCCAAATGCAACACAAACATGTGGTTGTGGAAGCTCTTTTGCAGTTTGAAGTAATTTATAAGACCTTTTAAATTTTTCATCACAAATAAATGGAGAGCAATCAAGAGTCTCTTTTTGAATCAGCCATGTCTAGATACCAATCTGGAGTTGATGCCAGTGAGGTTTTAAAGGATTTTGAGATTATTACTTCTGCTTCTCCTAATCAATCTGCAGGATGGACTTGTTTGGCATGGCTTCAATTGCTTTGCGATATGAATGATGAGGCTCTTAGATCAGCTCGTGTTGCAGTTAAACTAAATAGTCAGGACCCACAAGCAAGGCTTAATTTAAGTCTTGCTTTGCTTGAGACTAACTCTAAAGGAGTTAGAGATAATGTTGATTATGTAAAAAGGGCATTATTGGTTGTCCCTGAAGTGGAAAAGGAATTAAAAATTTCTATAGAAGATGGTTTAAAAAGAAAACCTGATTGGGATTCTTTGAGGAAAATAAAAATGTGGTTAGGCTTTTAGTTTTTATGAAGGTATTAATCATAAGTAATGGGCATGGAGAGGATTTGTCAGGTTCTTTACTAGGAAAAGGATTAATTTCTAGGGGGCATAAAGTTGATGCTCTTTCATTAGTTGGTAAAGGTAGACCTTATAAAAAAGAAGGGATAAAAAATTATGGCTTAAATAGAGACTTTAGTACAGGTGGAATTGGATATACAAGTTTGATTGGTCGTTTGACTGAATTATTTCAGGGACAATTACTTTATTTATTTAGTAGCATTTTTAGATTATTTTTTATTGCTAATAGATACGATCTTTTCCTAATTGTTGGCGATGTTATACCCATATTTGCTGCATGGTTGCTTGGTAAACCTTCAGTTGTTTATTTAGTTGCATACTCAAGTCATTATGAGGGTAAATTACGATTGCCTTGGCCTTCTAAGTTTTGTCTATCCAGTCCTACTTTTCGAGAGATTTATAGTCGTGACCAATTAACCGCAGATGATTTAACTGATCAATTGCGTAAAACAATAAAATTTTTAGGCAATCCTTTTATGGACCCTGTCTTCGGTTGTCAAAAAAACCTTCCTAAAATTCCATTTAGATTAGGAATCTTGCCAGGAAGTCGAAGGCCTGAATTGGATAATAATCTTGAGTTAATACTCCGTTTAATTCCTTTTCTTTCAAAAGAAATATTCACAAGTAATAACGTTAGCTTTGATATAGCATTAGTTGATTCTTTATCAAAAGATGAACTTTCATTACTGCTATTAAAATATGGTTGGGAAATAGAAAAGAGCTCGACTAAAAGTGATCTTTTGCAAATATTTAAGTCTGGTTACAGTGTTAATATTCATTGGCACTCTTTTGCTCCTATTTTGCAAAGCAGCAATATCTTGCTGGCAATGGCAGGAACAGCAGCAGAACAAGCAATTGGTTTGTCTAAACCAGTTGTTCAATTGCCTGGTAGAGGGCCACAGTTCACTCCTTCTTTTGCAGAGGCTCAGAGGAGATTGCTTGGGCCAACAATTTTTTGTGCTTCGAGAAAATTTGGTAATAAAAGAAATTTTTATCATCAAACAGCAAATTTGATTCTTGATTTATATCAACGTAAAGATGATTTAGAGCTTAAAAGGCAATGTTCTGAGCAGGCGATATTACGACTTGGGACTGGAGGAGGTACAGAAAGGATTGTTGATTCTATAGTTAATAAATTTATCAAATAGAGGTTTATGAAAACAAAATTTAACCTCTCTTATATTTATTACTCACAATAGATTCCATGGCTTCATCTAATCTAGAATGATTAAATTTGTAACCTAATTTATTTAAACGAGTTGAAGTAACCTTTTGACCTTCAAGTACTACTTTTGCACCATCCCCTAATAGTAATTGCAATATAAATTCTGGAACTTTTAACAGTGTTGGCCGATTCGTGCTTTTCCCTAAGATTTTCGTGAAGCTAATCATCCTTTCTGGGTTCGGAGCAACAGCATTAATTACACCATGCCAATTTTTATTGATTAAGGCATTTTTAACTATTTTGCACACATCATCTCTGTGAATCCAACTCATCCATTGGAGACCAGTGCCTAAAGGTCCTCCAAAACCTGTGCTAAATACTGGTAACATTTTCCCTAAAGCACCTCCATCCTTTTCAAGTACTATTCCTAATCTGAGAATTACTAATCTTGTAGAACTAGGTTTTTCGCTTGCTAATAGTTCCCATTCTTTGCATAGATTTGCTAGAAAATCTATGCCAGGTTTACTTTCTTCATTGAATACATTATTTAGGCTTGTTCCATAAATACCTATTGCAGATCCATTAACTAGAACTTTAGGGGCAACCTTTAGTCGAGATATGGTACTAATTAAAAACTTTGTTGTATTAAGCCTACTATTTTTAATTGTTCTGCATTGCTTCTTCGTCCAACGTTTTTCTGCTATAGGTTCTCCAGCAAGATTAATAATGCCTTCAGATATTTTTAAGAATTCAAGCAGTCTTTGATCCTTCCAACTAGATATCAATGATGGATCTAATTGAAGATGTGTAAGCTTGACATTTTTCCCTATTGGATCAAATCGGAGTTGCTTCTTCCTACTAACAACCGTTACTTCATGCCCCTCTTCGATTAGCTCAGGGACTAATTGCTTCCCAATAAAACCACTACAGCCCAGAAGAAGTAATTTCATAACACCCTCATTTTTTTACTATAACTAGAATCGATGCTAGAAATTAAATGTTAATGGCTGATATCTACTTTTTCACTGAACTATGACTGAAAGCCCTTCTCCTCAGAAATTGTCTCCCCCCTTAAAAAAGGGTCATTAGTGCGGGTCAATCGTATGGCCTATGAAAAAAGTCTAGAGTCCTTCGCTAGTGACTCAATGCCCCCAGGCTATATTTTTGAAGGACCAGGGGAAATTTTACTTTTAAAAGAAGAATATGCTCAAGTGCGTTGGAGAAGGCCTGTCCCAGACGTATGGCTAAGACTTGATCAATTAGAAGCTTGGTCATGAATTAAAATAGTTTATTGATTGGGAAGATTCCGCCTCTCTTTTTGAAGCAATAAGCGTTTCTTTTTTGCTTCACGTAGCATTTCTTGTCCATCATGAAGATAACTATCTACATACCCTTGAGCATATCTTTCGAATTCATCTAGAGCATCTCCAATTTCTGAAAAACAGTGGTAAAGACTTAGTCCAAAACTTCTTACTGAACTAGGGGTAGCATTAGATGTATAGATTTGATTTATCTTTTTGATTCTTTTTTGGCTTCTTTCAATATAGTTAATAAAGTCTTCCATAAGAACATCATCGTAGGGATCTGCCGATAATTCATTAATGGTTTTTGAAAAAGGTTTGATTATTTCATACATTAATCTGTCTATTGGGCTATAAACAGAATTTATCCATACAGATAAGTAATTGTCTTCATGAGAGCTTTGATTTTTTTTAGAAATATCTTCATTATATTCATTATTTAATTTTTGATACCTGTAATTATTATTTGAGTTTAAGTCATCCTTATTTTTTAGAATTTCCCAAGCTGCATTTAGATTAAGAATAGTTATTTCATCGCCTCCTTTGTCTGGATGATGTTCTTTAACTAAAGACCGATAGGCAGATTTAATCTCTTCCAAGCTTGCATCTCTAGAAATACCAAGTATTTGATAAGGGTCTATTTCCATAAAGAAAATATTAGTGAAACTAAATATAGCCGTCTCTTCTAGGCTGAATTGATGAAATGCTATTAAACATTGCTGTAGATAAATAGCGTTCTCCAAAGCTTGGCAAAATTACAACAAGGCGTTTATTTGTCATTTCTTTGCGAGAACCAATTTTCAAAGCAGCTGCCACAGCAGCTCCACTGCTTATCCCACTGAGCAGTCCTTCTTGGCGAGCAAGTAAACGCCCTACTTCCATTGCTTCGTCATCATCAACTGCTATCACTTCATCTATTAGTGAAGTATTTAAAACACTTGGTATAAATCCAGCCCCAATACCTTGAATATGATGCGGCTGCGCACATTTTCCAGAAAGTACTGCACTTGCTGAGGGCTCAACTGCATAAACTATTAGGTTTGGATTTCGACTTTTAAGAACTTTTGCACAACCAGTAATTGTTCCTCCTGTTCCTACTCCTGCAATCAATCCATCAATCTTTCCATCGCAATCTATCCATATTTCTTCAGCAGTTGTTTTTTCGTGAATTTCTGGGTTGGAAGCATTATCAAATTGCTGCAGTAAATATGCATTTGGAATTGACTCAACTATCTCTTGAGCCAAAGTGATTGCCCCTTGGATTCCCTCTTTCCCAGGTGTAAGTTGTAATTCTGCTCCATATGCTCTAAGCATTGACCTCCTTTCTGTACTCATTGTGTCTGGCATTGTGAGAATCAGTCTGTAACCCTTTGCCGCAGCAACCATGGCTAAGGCTATGCCGGTATTTCCACTTGTAGGTTCTACTAATACTGTTTTCCCTGGAGAAATTGTCCCTTCTTTTTCTGCAGCTAGAACCATTGCTCCTGCTATCCGATCTTTTACTGAAGCCGTAGGGTTAAAGCTTTCTAATTTTGCTAATAAATCTGCATGGCATCCAAAAGCTTTAGGCAATCTCTTTAGTCTTACTAAAGGTGTCTTTCCAACTAAACAAGTTATGTCTGAAGCAATTGGCATTTGATTTTGATTAAGTTGGCGTATAAAGATATTTAGTTAAGTACATGAGTTAATTTTTTTTTAAAACACAAAATAAATAAAATCGATGAGTTTAGGAAATTCTCGTGTACGTAATTGAACTTGCTCTTAAAGCGAGCGCTTTCCCCTTGGCTGTTCAGCGAAAGAAGTTGAAAGATGCCAATGCTCTTTATACTACTGTCCGACAATCCTTAGAGAAGGGCCATCCGTCCCTTTTGGAATTAAATTGCGAACAATTAAAAGACAAAAGGATTACTGTTGTAACTAGTGAAGTTTTAGCAGTTCAGATTTATGAAAAAGCTGCGCTAGGTGAAGGAATTAAGCGCCCTGGATTCTCATTTGATGAGTAAGTTATGACTTCTAATCAAGTAACTCATAAGAAACATGGTCTAAAAGCCTTGAATTGCTTGAATTTAGAAAAAGTTTCTTTTTCTTGGCCTGGTGGCAACAAAGTTTTAGATCAAATTGATTTGAGCATTCCCAAACCAGGTTTGTGGATGATAGTTGGTCGTAATGGAAGTGGGAAAAGTACTTTATTTCGCCTGATTAGTGGAATCCTTAAGGTTAATAGCGGCAAATTTTATTGCTCATATAAGACAGCATTAATGTTTCAAAACCCAGACCATCAATTGCTTTTGCCTAGCTGTAGAAGTGATTTGCTTTTAAGTGCTCCTAAGAACTTGTCTAGAAATGCTGTAAAAGAGAGTATCGAATCTGCATTAGATCAGGTTGGCTTGTCAGGGATGGGGGCAAGGCCAATCCATACATTGAGCGGAGGACAGAAGCAGCGCTTAGCTCTTGCCAGTGCGCTTGTTAGCAAGGCGAACTTATTGCTCCTAGATGAACCAACAGCTCTTTTGGATCCAATTAGTCAAACATCTATATTGGAGATAGTTAAAAGGCTGTCGAGTCGCCCAAGGAATCCAATAACATCCCTTTGGATTACTCATCGTATTGAAGAGCTTGATTATTGTGATGGCGCAGCGATGATGAAAAGTGGGAGAATTGATCCTTGGTGCTCTGGCCTTGAATTAACTCACAGATTAAAGTGACTTGCCCTTATGTCCAAATCAACGGTAAGTTCTTTTTATTGCTTTCCTCGGTAGCTCAGCGGTAGAGCGATCGGCTGTTAACCGATTGGTCGCAGGTTCGAATCCCGCCCGGGGAGTTTCTTATTTAAATAATTTGATTTTTCTTTAATAATCAGGATATATCTGCCTGCCATTAATTAATTATTTGATTTTGATAACTGCTTTTTGGTGGAAATGAGACAGCGTTTTTTTGTCAATCCAACATCAATGGGATTGATTTCTTACATTTTTTAAGTAAATGCTTAACAGAGTTTATGTCAAATTGGAAGAAATTATAAAGAGGTTCTCAGGCTTTTGGCTATGTATGAATGAGTAAAAACATTGCAAGAGAAGAGAAGTTGAGCATTTCTTGAGAAAAGATTAGTTTTTTGCAATTCTGCAATAAAAAAGAAATCTTGAGAGAATCGAACAACTTCGAGCTAGCGACTATTCGCTAAGTTCAGATTTTCTTTACGAGTGTTATCTAATGAAGCCTTGCATTTTGCTAATTGAAGATGACAAGGATATGAGAGAGCTGGTTGCTGGTCATTTGGAACATAGTGGTTTTGATGTACATAGAGCTGAAGATGGTATTAAAGGTCAAGCACTTGCTCTTCAATACTGTCCTGATCTAATCCTTCTTGATTTGATGCTTCCCAAGGTGGATGGTTTGACTTTGTGTCAGCGTCTTAGAAGAGATGAAAGGACTTCTGGTATACCAATCCTTATGCTTACAGCCTTAGGAGCTACCAAGGATAAAGTGAGTGGTTTCAATTCTGGTGCAGATGATTATTTGACCAAGCCATTTGATTTTGAGGAGTTACAGGTAAGAGTAAAAGCTTTACTTAGAAGGACTAATAGAGCTCCTTTAGGAGGAAGCCACCAAGAAATACTTAATTATGGTCCATTGACTTTGGTCCCTGAAAGATTTGAAGTTATTTGGTTTGAAGTCCCAGTTCGATTAACTCACTTAGAGTTTGAATTGCTTCACTGTTTATTGCAGAGGCATGGCCAAACTGTTGCCCCTTCATTAATTCTGAAAGAAGTTTGGGGATATGAGCCGGATGATGATATTGAAACCATTAGAGTTCATGTCCGACATTTAAGGACAAAACTTGAGCCAGAGCCTAGAAAGCCAAAATTTATTAAGACTGTTTATGGTGCTGGTTATTGCCTTGAATTACCAACAGGTGATCAGATTCAAGATTATAAAGAATTAGTATTAATTTCTCGAGAGAAAAAAAAGTCGGAAGTTAGCTCTAGTAATCAACAATAATTCTGAACTAATCATCATAGATTTTAGAGCTTATTTCTATTAATGCTACTTCCCAGGCAACTCTTGGTTGAATTGAAGATAATAGATTTGAATGAAGTTTTTCGAGTTTCTTTGCAGTTGAATAGTTGTATTCCTTAAGCCAAAAATATTCTTGCAGAAAATTAATCAACCATTTTTGTTGATCCAAAGTTAGTTTTTCAGTAATTTCTTTTGCAACCTTCAATGCTTTTAAATAGTTTCCTGGCTTATGTTCTAAATTAGGAAGAATATCACTTGGTACTTCTAAAAAGGCATTTATATTATACTTTAATTGCTCTGGTGAACCATTGGAAAGATTTATCAATTCCTGTTTATATGCACCTATAAGTTCTTCCTTAGAAACCCAATCATTTAGGATCTCAGTGTTGATTTCATTACTTCTTAGTGGCTTAAAAGGAATCTCTTGGCAACGAGATATTATTGTACTAATTAATTTTTCTAATCTGCTAGATAATAAGATTAATATTCCATTAGTTGGCTCTTCAAGTGTTTTTAGTAGAGCATTCGAAGCGGCTTCATTCATTGCCTCAGCTTCTTCAATAACAACCATTGCTATATCTGCCTCTAATGTTTGCTTTGCTAAGAATGATTTTATTTGGCGAATTTGATCTAGTCTTATTTGTGGCTTTGTATTTAGGTTGATATTTTTTTGACTAGCTATTGATTTGTTTATTTGATTGCCTTGATATAGATATGTTGGCTCTACCCAAAGTAAATCTGGATAATTAAAATCAGCCAACCTCCTCCTTAAGGATGTATTTTCAATTCCTCCACTTATTAAACCTTCCAGAAACCTAAGAGCAATCTCTTTTTGACCAACGCCTTGGGGTCCGGAAAAAATATAAGCTGGGGCAACTCTATTTTTATTTAGGGCAGATTCTAGCAATTTAATCGCAAGCGCTTGTTTGTTAATCCCTTTAAATAGGTTTTTTCTGTGAGCAATAAATGCCATTAATAAAGCTATTTATCCTTTAAAAAAAATCTCAATTGGGTTTCTATTTCCCTACTTACTAACTTTTCTTCCTGATCACCTTCAATGGTCAACCATTTCTTATCTCTCGCTATTTCATGAAAGCCTAAAGCGACTTTACTTAGAAAAACTTCACCTTCTGATTCAATTCTATCTTTAGATTTATTTGACCTTCGCTTGATACTATTTGATACAGATATTTTTAGTAAGAAAGTTAGATCTGGGTTTATGCCATCAGTTGCTATTTTTTCTAGACTTTTAATCAAGTTAACATTAATCCCTCTTCCAAAACCTTGATAAGCAAGTGTAGAACCACAAAACCGATCACTGATAACCCAGTCTCCACTTTTCAGTTTAGGTTTGATAATTTGATTGATATGTTGAGCTCGATCCGCTGCATATAATAATAATTCAGTTAATGGGTCTGGTGAGTTAATCCCTGGATTATTAAGCAGTAGATCTCTTAGTGCTTTGCCTAATAGAGTTCCTCCAGGTTCTCGAGTTATATGTAATTTTGCATCTTTTGGCATTAGTCCGCTTTTGGGTAACCATTTAGATATGTGGTTGATTTGAGTAGTTTTACCACACCCATCTATTCCTTCTAATACCAGAAATTTCCCTTTCATGTGCTTTTAAGTGATAAAGCATTTAAGACAACTGTTATTGAACTAAATGCCATTAATAGTGCTGCAATGGGTGGGGATAAAAGTATTCCAAATGAAGGTAAAAGTATTCCAGCTGCTATTGGTAAGGCAATAATGTTATAACCAAAAGCCCAAAATAAGTTTTGTTTGACTTTTTTAATAGTTGCTTGAGCTAAAGAAATTGCCTCAGGCAAACTTTCTAGCCTATCTCCCATAAGTACTAGATCTGCAGAATCTTGAGCTATTTGTGTACCAGTACCTATAGCAACACCAAGGTTAGATGCTGCAAGTGCAGGCGCATCATTTATGCCATCACCAATCATTGCTACAGGACCAATCTTTTGTAACTCTTCAAGACGCTTTAGTTTGTCTTCGGGTAAAAGCTCCCAGCCTAATTGATTTACATTAAAATCAAGTTGTTTGCCAAGACGTATTACTGACTCTTTTCTATCACCGCTTAAAATATTCAAACTTAATCCTCTACCTCTCAGCTTATTTAAAGCAATATTTGCGTCACTTCTAATTTTGTCGTCTACTATTATCAGCCCTAAAAACTCATCTTCAATTGCTACTGCAACTATAGAATTTTCAGTGAAATTAGATTCTTGAAGTTCAACAATAAGCTCTTTATTTAAATGTGAAATCTCGCTTTCTAACCAATCAATTTTTCCCACCATTATTTTCCCCTTGATGGTTTTTATTTGTCCAGAAATACCTTTTCCAGGAATTGTATTTACCATAGTAGTTTCTAACAAGGGTATTTTTTTATTCTCAGCCTCCTGCAGTATTGCGTAAGCAATTGGATGTCTGCTTGTTTCTTCAAGGCTTGCAGCTATTTGAATTAATCTATTTGTATTACTCGTGCCAAGAATTCCAATAACTTGAGGCTTGCCTATCGTAAGAGTACCTGTCTTATCAAAGATAAATTGCTTTATTTCAGCTGCTTTTTCAATTACATCACCACCTTTAAACAACCATCCTTTTCTTGCTGCTTTTCCAGATGCAACTGTTATTACTGTTGGAGTTGCAAGTCCAAGAGCGCATGGGCATGCAATTACTAAAACAGCTATTGAAAGCTGTACAGCTAACCCTAAGGATGTCTGAGAGTGATCGCTTAAGGATAATGAGGTCATATTCGCGTGCATATGCAGTAACCCTTGACCCGAAGCAGTTAATACTTGTGGCCATAAGTTAGTTCCTATTTTCCACCAAAAGAAAAATGTAAGAACTGAAAGGCTTACTACCCCATAGCAAAATTTTCCTGCGACCTTATCTGCAAGAGTCTGAATAGGCGCTTTTATGGCTTGAGCTTTCTCTACTAAGCCAATGATTCTTGCTAAAGATGTTTCTGCACCTATCCTTTGAACTTCTAGAACTAGGGTTCCTTGTAGATTAAGTGTTCCAGAGGATAATTCAGTTCCTGGAGAGGCTTCTAGAGGAAGAGACTCTCCAGTAAGGCTAGAAATATCGACAGCAGAGTTTCCTGAAATTACTATTCCGTCGATTGGGACACGATCGCCAGCTAATAATTGGATTCTTTCACCAGGTTTTAAGGCGCCAACTCGTACTTCTTTGATTGCATTAGTTTCACTAACTAGTCTTGCTGTTTGAGGTTGTAATTTTGCTAATTCTTTAAGAGCTTTACCAGTTCTTACTCTTGCCCTTTCTTCAAGGAAACGACCTAAAAGGACAAAACCAAGCAGCATTACTGGCTCATTAAAAAAACATGGCCATCCAACCTGAGGCCATAGCAATGCACTAAGACTGCTTAAATAAGCACTGCTTACTCCAATCCCTACAAGAGTATCCATATTGGGAGTTAGCTGAAGAGCAGACTTCCACCCATTTCGTAAAATTTTTAAGCCAGGACCAAATAAAGCAAAAGTTGCAAGAGTTGCATGGAATGGCAAGGAACCAATAAGTGGGATTTTTATAGTTCCTCCTTCTGCAAGATGACCAAGAACTGAGACTATTAATAAAAATAGTGAGGTCATTAATTGCCTCCATTGATTCCACCACTCTCTAGTTGCATTTATTTCTGAAGGATTACTATCTTTGAAGCTTTGTGAAACCTCTCTTTTTTTTGCTGGAAAGCCTCGATTTGCAAGGGCAGAAAGGATTTCTTCTAGATCTGATGATTTGTCTTTTAAATCTATTAATGCAGTTCTTTCTACTAAGTTGACACTTGCATTAGCCACGCTTTTTTGATTGAGCAGAGTTTGTTCCACTGACTGAACACATCCACCACATTTCATGCCTTCAACGTCT
>QCHV01000004.1 GCA_003217035.1 Prochlorococcus sp. AG-402-G22 | reverse complement strand
TGCTTCATCAATAAGATCAATAGCTTTGTCAGGTAGACAGCGATCACTTATATATCTATCAGCCAGTCGACTTGCACTTATTAATGCTTCGTCAGTGATTTTGACCTCGTGATGTATCTCATAACGATCCTTTATGCCTCTGAGAATATCTACACTTAATTCAAGATTAGGTTCTTTAATAGGGACCTGTTGAAATCTACGATTAAGAGCCTGATCTTTTTCTATAGCTTTCCGAAAACTCTCGGGTGTCGTTGCGCCAATACATCTAATTTCACCACTTGCAAGAACTGGTTTTAATAAGCTTCCTGCATCTGCACTGGAACGATCAGTACTTAAAACTGTATGTAAATCATCTATAAATAAAATCACCCCTTCTTCTGGTTTGCTAGCTCTTGCTAAGACGGCCCTAAGCCTTTCTTCGAATTGCCCACGGAATTTTGTTCCTGCAATTAATGCTCCTATATCTAGAGAAATTAGTTTTAATCCTTTAAGAGAGTCTGGGACTTCATTGGTAATTATTCTTTGAGCTAATAGCTCTGCTATAGCAGTTTTACCTACTCCTGGTGCTCCAATTAATATTGGGTTATTCTTCCCTCTCCGTGATAATACTTTTAGCACTAATTGGATTTCTTCATTTCTTCCTATTACAGGGTCTAATTCACCTTTTTTGGCGGCATAAGTTAAATCTCTGCCAAATTCTTCTAGAGGGTTTACATCTTGAAGGGAATATTGACTTGAGCTTCTTTTGATTCATTTTTAATTCTAGTTCTCTCATTGACCCGTTTAACTAATGCTTTTCCTACTGAGTTGGAAGAATCAGGAATTGGTTGATATGTAGATTTTTTCTCTTCGTTTTTCTTCTTCCTAAAATTATTTGTTTTAGGTACGCGCCTTAATTCACTTTCTAACAGTTCACTAGGAAGTCCTACTTCCGAAAAAAGTTCTTTACCA
This sequence comes from Prochlorococcus sp. AG-402-G22, assembly GCA_003217035.1. Classification (GTDB taxonomy): domain Bacteria; phylum Cyanobacteriota; class Cyanobacteriia; order PCC-6307; family Cyanobiaceae; genus Prochlorococcus_D. The sequence continues at coordinate 94,117 of QCHV01000004.1, read as the reverse complement.
ATACGCTTGTCTCTTCCTACAGCAATAAGTATGTGAGAAATTTCTATTAGTCTTGACCCCCAGCTAGACCGAAAGTTTTCAGCAGTATCTAATAATTCTTCAAGATCTTCGCCTATAAATAAGTTCTCAACATTTGTAATGGGTAGATTTGCAAGAAAGCCTTCAAGTGAATCTAAAATTATGGAATGGTTTATTGGTAAAGGGTCAATAAAACGGCGGTAATTTTGATCTGTAAAAAGAACTTGGAGTAAATGCTCTACATCTAAATATTCATGTCTCCATCTACGTGCCTCATTTTCGCTTTCTAACAATAGTTCCCATGCATAATCGCTAAAGAGTTCTGGTTTACTAGTAAGACTTTTTTTCATTTTTGAATCTTGCTGGTGTGGTTATTAAGATTTGATTTCTTAACTGCCGTCTCTTGAGGAGGTTTCTATTAATTCTATTTTGTATCCATCTGGATCTTGAATGAAAGCAATTATTGTTTTCCCATGCTTCATGGCACCTGGCTCTCTAATGACATTTCCGCCGTTTTTCTTGAGGGAGTCACAAGTTTCAAATATATTCTCTACCCCTAATGCTATGTGACCATAACCATTGCCTATCTCATATTTATCAATATCCCAATTATGAGTAAGTTCTAACACTGTATTTTTCTCTTCTAATCCATAGCCTACAAAGGCAAGTGTAAATCGGCCAGAAGGATAGTCTTTTTTTCTTAAAAGCTTCATCCCAAGTAGTTTGGTGTAGAACCAAAGTGATTGTTCAAGATCTGCTACTCGAAGCATCGTATGGAGCATTCTCATGATCGATGATATGTTTTATATAAGTTATCTTTATTTTGCTCGGTAACTTAGTTTCTTAAAGGCTTTTCAAGTACAAAAAGTACTAAAACCCCTAAGCCCATGGTACCAGCAACCCATAAGATCTAAACCATTATCCTTAGCGAACGTGATTGATTCCCTTGATCTAGTTATTGATACTGTTGTAGCTAGAGAAGTTCTTGATTCTAGAGGAAATCCAACAGTAGAGGCAGAGGTTTTACTTGAGGGGGGTGCTATTGGGAGAGCGATAGTTCCTAGTGGGGCTAGTACAGGAGCATATGAAGCGCATGAATTACGTGATGGAGGGAAGCGCTATTTAGGAAAAGGTGTAATGCAAGTAGTGGAAAATATTGAAGAACGAATAGCACCTTCTATCTGTGGCCTTTCAGCTTCAGATCAATTTGCTGTTGATAATTTAATGATTGAGCTTGATGGGACTGAGAATAAATCAAACCTTGGAGCTAATGCGATTTTGGCAGTCAGCATTGCTACAGCAAGGGCAGCTGCTAATGGCTTGGGCATTCCTCTTTATCGATATTTAGGCGGCCCTATGTCTTCTCTGCTTCCTGTTCCATTAATGAACGTAATTAATGGGGGAGCTCATGCTGCCAATAATCTTGACTTTCAAGAATTTATGATTGTTCCTCATGGAGCTGATAGCTTTAAAGAAGCTCTTTGTATGGGCGCAGAAGTTTTTCATACTCTTAAAGGACTTTTAACAGATAGAGGTCTATCTACAGCTGTTGGAGATGAAGGGGGATTTGCTCCAAATCTTCAAAGCAATCAAGAGGCAGGCGATCTGCTTGTTAAGGCAATAGAAAAAGCAGGCTTTTCTCCAGGAAAAGAAATTGCTTTAGCTTTAGATGTTGCTAGTACAGAATTTTTTAAAGAAGGCAATTATTCTTTTGGGGGTAGTCAATATTCAAGTGATGGAATGATTCAGGAATTAGTGAAACTTGTAAATGATTTTCCAATAGTATCAATTGAGGATGGTCTTGCTGAGGATGATTGGGAAGGCTGGTCAAAATTAACAAAAGTTTTAGGGGAGAAGGTTCAACTTGTAGGAGATGATTTGTTTGTAACAAATACGAATCGATTGCAGAAAGGGATTAATGAGAAAGTTGCAAATTCTATTCTTATTAAAGTTAACCAAATCGGATCTTTATCAGAAACTTTGCAAGCTATTGATCTTGCTTCGCGCTCTGGTTATACAAGTGTAATTAGCCACAGAAGTGGTGAGACTGAAGATACAACTATTGCTGACCTTGCAGTTGCTACAAGGGCAGGACAAATCAAGACTGGATCTTTAAGTAGAAGTGAAAGAGTTGCTAAATATAATCAACTCTTAAGAATTGAAGATGAATTGGGATCTCAGGCTGTTTATGCAGGAAAAGTAAAGTTAGGACCTAAAGTAGGACCTCTTTAATTCAGGATTTATTTTTTGCCTTGTATCTTTTCAAGCCTTTCCTCGCGACTCATTTTGAATTGCAATTTCATCCAACCCATTGAAACAGGTAAAGCAATTATTAATGGTAAAAGAGAAAAAATAGGTTGTTTACTTGATCCTAAAAGAGCAGCAGAAATACCAAGACAACCAATTAATATTGACTGACTCATTGATTGCTGAGCATTAATCATTCTGCGTAGCTGTCTGTCAGATTCTCCCAATCTGATTTGTAATTGCAAGTCGCCTTGCTCAAGTCTTTCCAAGCTCTCATCCAAACGTTTTGGTAGTGCAACTGCTTTGCTGCCTAATTCCCCTACTTGGCGACCAATCTCATTGATAAGGTCATTGGGGTTGGAATTTGTTGAACTCATGAGTGAAATGAGGTATGGCCTCGCTATTGCAATTAAATTAAAGCTTGGATCGAGAGTTCTTCCTACCCCTTCAAATGTTGATAATGCTCGAATAACAAAAATTAACTCAACTGGGAGTCTGAATGGCTTCCCATAAACCAATTCATAAAGGTCACCAGAAAGCTTGTCTATTACATTTGGAGAGAAGGGAGGAGTAAGCATTTCTGTCAGCATTACTCTGACTAATCTTCTAACAGGACCAAGATCTATATCTCTTGCAAGTAAGCCAGTTTGTTGTAGTTCCTTTACTAGACCTGATGCATCTTTGATTGCTGCTGCTTTAACCATTGAACCAATTCGTTCTCTTAGGCGCTCTGAAACAGTTCCCATCATTCCAAAGTCATAATAAATAAGAGAGCCATTTGCACTAATAGCAAGGTTCCCTGGGTGAGGGTCAGCATGAAAGAAGCCAAACTCAATGAGTTGCTTGAAATAGCTTGAAGCTCCTATCTCTGCAATTTTTGATGGATTTATTCCTTGTTGGGCTAATGATTCGTGGTCGTTAATTTTGATGCCTGGTAAAAAATCTAAACATATGACGCGCTTAGTAGTTAACTCCCATACAACACCTGGGATCTCAATTTTAGGATCCTCTAAAAATTGTTGTCGAAATCTCGCAGCAAATTCTGCTTCTACTCGAAAATCCAATTCGCGGAGTAACACTCGTTGACATTCTTTTGCCATTCCCACCCAGTCTCTACCTTGACTCCAGGATCTATTTTTTTGAAGCAAAGCAGCTATTCCTTGCATTACATCAAGATCGAGACGAAAAAATGTTTCTAGACCTGGCCTTTGAATTTTAAAAACTACTTGTCGCCCACTTCGTAGGCATCCACGATGAACTTGAGCCAATGATGCTGCGCCAAGTGGTTTTTCTTGAATATCAATGATTTCTTTGCAGCGTGGTCCAAGCTCTCTTTCTAAGATTTCCTGAGCTTTCTCAAAACCAAATGGGGGAACTTGATCTTGAAGACAAGCTAATTCTACGATCCAAGATTTTGGTAAAACGTCAGGCCTAGCTGAAAGTAATTGTCCCAGCTTTATAAAAGCTGAACCAAGTTTAAGTAGTTCTTGAGTGAGCCATTTTGCTCTACGTTTTTGCCTTGCATTTTGTTTCTCAATGGAGAAACCTCCTAAATAAAGCCATGTTTGGCTATCCCACCAAAGAAAAACAATCAGAGTTATGACTGATTGCCAAATACTTATGGCACGAAGAGTTTTTTGTAGAGCTTTCAAGTTCTATCCTCTATTTCGATAGTTAGGTTTGAAATTTTTTTTCTAATTTGTTGAATTCTGGAACTTGCTTCGCCCGATGAAACTTGTTTCTCAGAGGCATTTCTAGGGCTTTTATTGGTTTCATTCTCTTCTTGATCTAGTCGCCGTGCTTCATTGACAATTTCTTCTTTTAAAACTTCCCATTCATCTTTAATTCGCTCAGGAGCATCTTGAGCTATTTCAGCAATATCCGAGGCTGCATTGAAAATTTGCTTCCCTATGCGTATTGAAAGACGATTTAGGGTTGCTTTTAGTAGGTTTTCGGATGAACTCATAATTTAATTCATCAACCTAACTTTATAAGATTCTTGATAATTATGGGTCAGGAAGTGATTCAAATAGTTTTTTGAAGACCTCCTCTTCTCTTTTAATACCTCTTTCTATAGAAGCAAAATCATTTTGAATTGTATTTGCAGTTGTTTTTTCGAATGCTTCTTCTAAGGAATTCCCAGTCTTTTGATCATTTGAAAGTGTTGTTGATACTGTGCTCTCTTTTAATTCCTTAAGGCTAGATTCTTTAGGAATGCTTCTGTTAGTCTTTTTTAATGACGGCTCTAAAGTTTTTGATGTGATGAGATGTTTTTTTTTTAAAATCACGTTTGGAGACCCATTGTTTGTTTCGAGTTCTCCTTGATTCATTGAAATCCATATCCTTTGTGTCATCGAATATCCTGTACTTATATAGGCCCCACAAAGTAACGGAATGACCCAGAATTGAGCAATTTTGCTTAAATTACCTTTTTTATTCATTGTTTTTTATTTCAAGCTGGAAAGTGAGCTTTTGCATTTTCCCTTCAAGAGTCTTGCATTGGGTCTTATCATTTTTTACCAATTCTATTAATTGGAGTCTTTCTTTTGACAATTGCATCCATAATCATTATTGAATGGATCCTTTCTTAAAACCAATAGCCAGTCAATCTTAGGCTCATTGGCTTTACATTTCTTCTAGTATTAGAAATCATCTCTCACTGACCCTCTACTCACCCTTATTGGAGTTAAAGCATTTTGGAAACTATCGAAGCTGATGTTGTAATAGTTGGTGGTGGCCCTGCAGGTTGTACCTGTGCTTTATATACCTCAAGGGCTGATTTGAAGACAGTCATCTTAGATAAGAATCCCGATGTAGGTGCCTTGGCAATTACACATCAGATAGCAAATTATCCAGGAGTTCCTTCAGATATTAGTGGTGAGGATTTGTTGACTTTAATGAGAGATCAAGCAGTTCAATATGGAACTGATTATCGTCGCGCGCAGGTTTTTGGGGTTGATGTTACTGGAGATTTGAAAACTGTTTACACGCCTGAAGGAACCTTTAAAGCAAAAGCTTTAGTTCTAGCAAGCGGTGCTATGGGCAGACCTGCTTCATTTAAAGGGGAATCTGATTTTTTAGGAAAGGGAGTAAGTTATTGCGCTACCTGTGATGGCGCTTTTTATAAAGGGAGGGAAGTAGCTGTTGTTGGCATTAATAAAGAGGCTATTGAAGAAGCAAATGTATTGACCAAGTTTGCCTCAACTGTTCATTGGATTACTTCTAGTGATCCAAAAGAGGAAGACCTCCATGCCCAAGATTTAATTAAACAGCCCAATGTTAAACATTGGAGTCGTACAAGATTAATGCAAATAGAGGGGAATGAAGGTGGTGTTACAGGTGTTTCTATTAAGAATCGTATGGAGGAAAAAAATCAATCATTAGGTGTTGAAGGTGTATTTGTTTATATGAGTGGTTCTAAGCCAATTACTGATTTCCTAGGAGATCAAATTGCTCTAAAGGACGATGGAGGTGTCGTGGTAGATGACTTTATGGCAACAACATCAGAAGGTGTTTGGGCTATCGGGGATATACGGAATACGCCTTTCAAGCAAGCAGTAGTAGCAGCTTCCGATGGTTGTATTTCCGCTATGGCTATAGATAGATACTTAAATAGTCGAAAGTCTATAAGGGTTGATTGGGTTCATTCTTGAATAGATTGTCTGAAAATAGATATCCAATTTACTTCAATAAATTTTAGGTTATTGGACTTTAGGTTTACATTTCTATTGCTTCTGAAATGTAAGCTACTCCTCCATAGTAGTTAAGTATTGATCTTATATTTTCTTTTATTTTGTTTATCATCTCCAACTCGCAGAAAACTATTACATGGGCATTTGCACCCAGGCCTGTAAACTCCATATCTTCTGAAACAACTGTTTGAGGCCCCTTACCAGTTGCATGTTTCATTACTGTATATCCAGGAACATCTGCTGCTTCAAGAGCGGAAAGTATCTGATCAAGTTCTCTTTCGCTGAAAATTAAATCAAGGCGTTTCATTTATTGTATTTAACCTAGTGAGGGGATGATTTTGTTGACTAAGCCCATATAAATTGGGATGCCAATCACAATATTGAAAGGAAAAGTTAAACCTAATGTAGTGGAAATATAATAACTTGCTCTAGCTTCGGGAACTGTCATCCTCATTGCAGCTGGAACGGCAAGATATGAAGCACTGGCACATAGAATTGCAAACAGCAATGCGTTCCCTGGGCCCAATAGTAGAGCTTTAGCAACAAAGACCCCTATCATTGCATTGAACAATGGAATTAGAATTGCAAACATAATTAAAAAAGAACCTGCTTTTTTTAAGCTAGGAAGTCTCTGAGCTGCAACTATTCCCATATCTAATAAGAAAAAACATTCAGCCCCATAAAATAATTTCCCTGTAAAAGGTTGCATTTTTTCGACCCCACCTGGATTATATGCAGCAGTTAGGAATCCAATCAATAAACTACCTAACAGCAAATAGACTGATCCATTTAGCATAGATTCATGAAGAATTGCCCCCCATTTCATCTCTCTAGAATTTGGACGATTTTTTGGAGCAAATAGTTTTACCAGTAACAGGCCAACAATTATTGCTGGTGATTCCATGAATGCTAAAGCGGCAACCATAAAACCATCAAATGGAATATTTTGACTTTCCAGAAAGCTTTCTGCAGTGATAAAAGTAACCGCACTAATTGAGCCATAAGCTGCTGCTATTGCAGCTGAATTGAAAACATCAAGCTTTAATCGCAAGATTACAAAGCATATAAGAGGTATTAACAAAGACATTGCGATTGCTGCAAGAACAGTCGGCAAAACTTGTCCTCCTAAACCACTTTTTTCGAGCTCAATGCCACCTTTAAAACCAATTGCTAGTAAGAGATATAAAGAAAACAGTTTAGGCAATGGAGCGGGAATCTCTAGATCAGAACGCACTGCAACCGCAATAGTTCCAAGAAAGAAAAATAAAACTGGTGGCGTTAATACATTTTGAAGTACTAGATTTGACACCATGGCAATTGTTTTTAGATGGATTAATGGTTCATTTTTAAATTATTTTGATTAACTTAAAAGTTAATTTTTAATCAAATTGGCAGCAGCTTCTAAGGCTTCCTTTCGTGTTCCTACTATGCCCTCAACTCCAAATTTAGAAAGCCTATCTTTTACTTTTCCAGTTGCTCCTGCAACAAAAGCTTTTCTTGAATTTATGCGCGCTTCTTGAATCATATCTTCTATAGCTAAAGTTGCGGTTACTCCAAGGCGAGGAACATCTGTGATATCTAGAATTAAAACCTTGTAGTTCCTTACCAACATCATCCTCTCAGTGATTCCTTTGGCTGCACCAAAACTGAGCGGACCTTTTAGTCTAAAGAGCATGACTTCTCCAGAACAACTGGCTAACAAATCTCGCTCATCTGAAGGCAAGCTAGGTAGATCTTCACCGCTTGATTCAAGAGGGTTATCAGCTTCCATTCCTTCTAATTGTGTTTGAGTTATTGAATCGATTGTGAGCATATTTGCAACAAAAACACCTACTAAAACTGCCCATATTAAATCCCAGAAAACAGTCATTAATAAGACTCCATACATTACTGCAGCAGTTTTAAGTGAAAGAAGATGAGCTCTACGTAAAAATCCCCAGTCAATAATGTCAAGGCCAACTTTTATAAGAATTCCTGCAAGAAGAGCTGTTGGAATTTGTTCGGCTAATGGTCCTGCTCCAACAAGTACTATTAAAAGGACTAAAGAGTGGACCATTCCCGATAAAGGGGTAGAGCCACCAGACTTGACATTTATAACAGTTCTCATCGTTGCACCAGCTCCTGGCAGGCCTGAAAAAAGACCTGCTACAGAATTACCTATCCCTTGGCCTATTAATTCTCTATCTGAATTGTGACGAGTTTGGGAAATATTATCTGCTACAAGAGATGTAAGTAATGAATCGATAGCACCTAGGACAGCAAGTACTAAGCCTGCTTTAAGGATGATTGGTAAATATTGATTAAAACTAGGAAAACTTAGTGTTGGCAAACCTCTAGGAATCTCCCCAATTCTATCTATTGAAGTATCTCCAAAAAGAAAAATTGATAGGGGGGTAACTATTAGAAGGGCTAAAAGAGGAGAGGGAACCCATTGGCTAATACGCCTTGGAGTGAGAAACACTATCCCAAGAGTCATTATTGCAACTCCTATTGCAGCACCATTGGGTTCAAAATTAGATCCCACTGTTGTCAGCGATTCGATTACACCTCCTCTAGTGCTAATTCCAAGAAGCGGGCCAATTTGTAAGGCAATAATAATTACACCAATTCCAGACATAAAGCCTGAAACAACCGAATATGGGACAAGAGTTATGTATTTCCCTAGCTTTAATATTCCAAATAAAATTTGAAATAATCCACCAATAACAACTGCAGCCATAACAAGTGGCAAAATTTGTTCAGCCGAAAGATCTCTAGGAACACCTACTGCAGCAAGACTTGCCACTACCCCTGCTACGGTTACACTCATTGGTCCAGTAGGACCACTTACTTGAGCTGGTGTACCTCCAAATAAAGCAGCCAAGAAGCCAACCACCACAGCACCATACAACCCATATATTGCGCCCCCTGGTCCTAGGGCTGCGTTCCCAAATGCAAGAGCTAGGGGCAATGCAACAACTGCAGCTGTCAAGCCACCTAATACATCCCCTCTAACATTTTTGAGGTGAAAACCATTTATAAAACTCACTTCAATGACTCCATTAGGAATTGTTGTTTTAAATACAGTAGATCTTACTAGATGTTATTCGTCTCAATTCTCTTTTGATTTCTATCAAAACGAAAGAAATAGCTTATAGACTTAATATCAATACCTTTCTAGGTAGAGATTTATATGCCAGTTAGTGGTTTTCGAGATTATTTTAATATTCTTGGTATTGATCGAAACGCTGATACCAGCACAATTAAGGCTGCTTTTCGAAAGCTAGCTAGGACATATCATCCAGATGTCAATCAAGGCGACCCTAAGGCAGAAGCAAAGTTTAAAGAGATCAATGAGGCTTATGAGATACTTTCTGATCCTGATAAAAGAAACCGATATGAACAATATGGGAAATATTGGGATAAATCATTTGTTAGAGATGGCTTTAGCAGCTTTGATTTCAGTAATTATGAAAACTTTGATGAATTTGTTAATGATCTTTTAGGACGGTTTGTAGGCGGAGGAGGAGCGACTAATTCTTCAACTCAATCAGATTTTTTTAGAAATTCTTCCAAAAAACCTTTTAATCTGGATGCAGAAATAAGTTTGAAAATAACTTTTATTGAGGCTTTTCAAGGATCACTGCGTACTCTTACGGTTAATAGAGAAATCATAAAGGTGAAAATTCCCAAAGGAATTAAAACTGGTACAAGGCTTAGGGTTAAAGAGAAAGGGAATTTACAGCCAGGGATTGGGAGAAGAGGAGATTTAAATATCAATCTAGAAGTCCAAAGTCACAAAATTTGGAGGTTTGAGGGTAATCACCTTGTAGGTGATCTTCCTGTGGCTTTGGACGAATTACTACTAGGGGCAACAGTGACTGTAATGACACCAGATGGAGAGGCGCAGCTTGTTATTCCTCCAAGCACTTTGCCAGATCAAAGATTGAGATTAAAAGAGAAAGGGTGGCCAATTAATAATTCAAGAGGGGATTTAATCCTTGTTGTGAAGCTGGAATTGCCTGAAAAATGGACCAAGAGAGAATTGGAACTTTTGAAAGAACTCAACGAACTAAGGATTATTAACCCTCGCAAGGATTGGTTAAAGTTGGCCTGCTTATAGCCATCCGATATACGATCATACTTAATTATTTATTTGCGTATGGAGTTAACTTATCGCCCTCGACGCCTTCGCAGAACTTCTTCGCTTAGAAGCTTGGTTAGAGAAAATACTTTAAAAGCGAATGATTTTATATATCCATTATTTGTTCATGCAGGTAATGATGTTCAGCCAATTTCTGCCATGCCAGGTACAAATAGATGGAGTTTAGACGCTCTACTAGGAGAAGTCGAAAGGGCTTGGAATTTAGGAATTAGATGCGTAGTTCTTTTCCCTAAAGTCTCTGAAGAGCTTAAGAGTGAAGATGGAGCCGAATGTTTTAACGCAGATGGCTTGATTCCAAAAGCTATTAGACGTTTAAAAAAAGAAATGCCAGAAATGACCATAATGACTGATGTGGCATTAGATCCATACTCATGTGATGGCCATGATGGAATTGTTAGTGCTGATGGAGTGGTATTGAATGATGAAACAGTTTTACATTTATGCAAACAGGCAATTGTGCAGGCACAAGCTGGTGCGGATTTGATAGGACCAAGCGACATGATGGATGGCCGAGTTGGCGCTATTCGTGAGGCGCTAGATGATGAAGGTTTTGATCAGGTTGGAATTATTAGTTATACAGCTAAATACTCTTCTGCTTATTACGGGCCTTTTCGTGAAGCTCTTGATTCAGCTCCTAGATCAATTACTTCTAAACCTATTCCTAAAGATAAAAGTAGTTATCAAATGGATCCTGCTAATGCTCGAGAAGCTGTTACTGAAGCTCAACTTGATGAACAGGAAGGTTCAGATATTTTAATGGTTAAACCAGGCTTGGCTTATTTAGACATCATTTATAGGTTAAGGCAGGAATCAGAGCTACCAATCGCCGCCTATAACGTTAGTGGTGAGTATTCTATGGTTAAAGCTGCTGCAGAAAGATCTTGGATCGACGAGAAGGCGGTAGTCCTGGAAACATTATTGAGCTTTAAAAGAGCCGGTGCAGATTTAATACTCACTTATCATGCCTGTGATGCTGCACTATGGTTAAAAAATGAATAAAGGACTTTTTAAGAATCACTTGATTGAATTTCTTTCTGCTTAGGTTTTAATTTTCAACATTGCATCAACAAAATTCAATGAAGATCACTACTAATGTTAAAAGACTTGGGCACATAGCTTTAAGAGTTAAAGATGTATCCAGAGCGAAAGCTTTTTATATGAACATTGGAATGAAATTAATTTGGGATGATCCTGATTGGTGCTATTTAGAGGCAGGGCCCAATAAAGATGGACTTGCACTATTGGGGCCTGGGTACAAGTCGGCGGGCCCTCATTTTGCTTTTCATTTTACTGACAGAAATGAAGTGCAATCAGCTCATACAGAATTAAAGGATGCCGGAATAGAAGTAGGACCTTTGCATGATCATCGTGATGGGACTGCTTCTTTTTATTTGAAAGATTCAGAAGGCAATTGGCTGGAGATGCTTTATTTGCCGCCTCAGGGGATTCCCTCTAATCAGTAAAAATCACTAGGTTGAATGAGTAATTCTCAACAAAAAGATTATCAATTATGCACTTCAGATATTGCCTTTCAAGAGACATTGAACTTGCTAGACTGGCCCACAGTTTGTAATCACTTAGCAACTTTTGCATCTACTCCACAAGGTCAACGCAATTGCAAGAAATTGGAGTTTCCTAAAGATATTTCTGCTACGCAAAGAAGATTATCTGAAACATTAGAAATAGATTCTTTGGATAAAACTCTTGAAGAAGGACTTGGTTTTCAAGGTGTTAATGACATAGCGGAAATTATTTTGCATTGTTCAAAAGGAGGTGTTTCTTCAGGTGAGAATTTGTTGAAAGTTTCCGAGACTCTGCGATCGGCAAGACGTATACGAAGATTAATCGAAGATCAAGAGTTACGCCCTTGTACTACATCTATAGTTCGAAAATTTTCCACCCTCCCTGAGTTAGAAAAAACTCTTCAGTTTGGCATAGAAGATGGAGGTCATGTTGCTGATCGGGCTAGTGAAAAATTGTCTCAATTCCGTAGTCGTATAAAGACTCTAAGGAAAACACGCAAAGAAATCTTGCATGATCTTTTGCAAAAAAATAGCGCTATTTTGCAAGATAACGTTATTTCAGAAAGAGGTGGGAGACCAGTCCTTGCATTGAAAGTGGGCTCTTCTGACCAAATTTCTGGTGTCGTTCATGATACTTCTGCTTCTGGAAATACAATTTTCTTAGAGCCACAAGTTGTTATTGCACTTGGTAACCAAATTCTTGAAACCCAAAACCAAATCTTAGAGGAAGAGAATCGTTTATTGTCTATTTGGAGTAAATTAGTTGCGGGAAATTTTAGCTCAATAAATAATCTTTCTAAGCTTCTTTTGAAGTTAGAACATGCACATGCGCGTGCTCGTTACGGTAATTGGCTTGGGGGCGTAATCCCTTCAGTTTCAGATTGCGAAGGTGATCCTTTTTTGATTAAGGAATTTCGACACCCTTTATTGGCATGGCAACACCACTATGGTACTTCTGAAGCGGTTGTACCAGTCAGTTTTGAAGTTTCATCGGGGGTAAAAGTAGTAGCAATAACTGGCCCAAATACAGGAGGTAAAACCATTGCTTTAAAAAGTTTTGGATTGGCAGTACTAATGGCCAAGGCTGGCATGCTTTTGCCCTGTACTGGCAGCCCTTCTATGCCATGGTGCAGTCAAGTCCTTGCAGATATAGGCGATGAGCAATCTCTGCAACAAAACCTTTCTACATTTAGTGGACATATTGTTCGAATTAGACGGATTCTTGAGGCAATTGCTAGGCGCCCAGGACCAACTGTGGTTTTATTGGATGAAGTAGGAGCAGGCACTGACCCAACTGAAGGAAGCGCAATAGCTATTGCTCTATTAAGAACATTGGCCAGCAGATCTCGATTGACACTTGCGACAACGCATCTAGGTGAATTAAAGGCTTTAAAATACAATGATGCTCGTTTTGAAAATGCTTCAGTTGCTTTCGATAGTGAAACTATTAAGCCTACTTACCATTTGCAATGGGGCATCCCTGGAAGAAGTAATGCAATTGCAATTGCAATTCGCTTGGGACTTGACTTGGAAATAACAAATACTGCAGAGAATTTAATTGGGCCAAAAGGCTTGCAAGATGTAGATCAAGTTATTATGGGTTTAGAAGATCAGCGACAGCGACAGCAAAAGGCGTCAGAAGATGCTGCAGCACTTTTGGCTAGAACTGAATTGTTGTATGAAGAGTTGATGGAGAGTTGGGAGCAACAGCAAAGAAATTCAATGAAATGGCAACAGGCAGGTAGACAAGAGTTGGAAACATCTATTAAAGAAGCGCAAATGGAGGTACGAAACTTGATTCGTTGTTTACGTGATGAGCAAGCAGATGGAGATACAGCAAGAAAAGCTGGACAACGTTTGAAGCAAATGCAACGTAACTCTCTAAAAAAAGTTTCTATACCAAAAGCTAACGAATGGGAGCCAAAAGTAGGCGATAGAGTTAGGGTCTTAACTCTTGGGAAGGCAGGAGAAGTAGTTTCTATTTCAGACAATGGTTCACAATTAACAGTTCTTTGCGGAATTTTCCGCAGCACAGTGGATCTTTCTTCTGTAGAAACCTTGGACGGTCGTAAAGCATCTGTTTCAAAACCCTCTGTGAAGGTTAATCTCTCTATGTCTAATTGGAATGGGAGCTCAATTAGAACTTTGAAAAATACTGTTGATGTAAGAGGTCTTAGAGTTGATGAGGCAGAAATAGTAGTTGAAGAAAATTTACGCAATGCCGTTGGAAAGGTTTGGATCGTTCATGGCATTGGGTCTGGGAAATTAAAAAGAGGTCTACGTCAATGGTTACAAACGCTTCCATATGTCGAACAAGTGACCGATGCTGATCAGGGCGATGGAGGAGCAGGTTGTAGTGTTATTTGGCTGCAATAGGTTTTCCCCTTCTTTGTTAATCCCTATTATCAAAGTACTGAAGAAGTACAGGTCGACTTTCCTTCCTAATAACATTGTTTTCCTTCGATAAATGCAATTCATTGATCAGTCATGCATTTCAGTGAGAGCAGGGAGGGGTGGTGACGGGATCGTTGCTTTTAGAAGAGAAAAATATGTGCCAGCAGGCGGACCTTCAGGGGGAGACGGCGGCAAAGGGGGAGACGTAATTTTGCAAGCTGATCGCAATCTTCAAACTTTGCTTGACTTTAAGTTCAAGAAATTTATTAGTGCTGAAGATGGCCGAAGAGGAGGACCTAACAAATGTAAAGGTGCTTCTGGGAAAGACCTTATTCTTAAGGTCCCATGTGGCACTGAAATTAGAGATCAAATAACAGGTATTATCCTTGGTGACTTAACTTCTCATGACGAGACTCTTGCAGTTGCTTTTGGAGGGAGAGCTGGTTTAGGGAATGCTCATTATTTAACTAATAGCAATCGTGCTCCAGAGAAATTTACTGAAGGCAAAGATGGCGAAGAATGGTTATTACATCTGGAATTAAAGTTATTAGCTGAAGTTGGGATTATTGGATTGCCTAATGCTGGAAAAAGTACATTGATGTCAGTTCTTTCATCTGCAAGACCCAAGATTGCAGACTATCCCTTTACTACTCTCATACCTAATTTGGGTGTTGTTAGAAAACCAAGTGGTGATGGTACAGTTTTTGCTGACATACCAGGATTAATTGAAGGAGCAGCTGCAGGGGTAGGTTTGGGTCACGAGTTTTTACGACATATTCAACGTACTAAATTATTAGTTCATTTAGTTGATGCTTCCGCGCCAAGTCCCTTACAAGATATAGAAATAATTGAAAAAGAATTGGGGGCATATGGTAACGACCTTTTGGATAAACCAAGAATTTTAGTATTTAATAAAAAAGAACTCTTAAATCAAACGCAGAAGCAAAAACTCTTGGATTTAGCAGGTTCTTTATCGAATCAAGATTTATTATTTATCTCTGCTGCAATGAGTGAAGGTTTAGAGGAGTTGCTAAAAAAGGTCTGGGAAAAACTAGAAATGTAATTTTTTATGTGTTAGAGATCTCATTCATACTTGTCGATATCTAAATGATTGGTCATAAATAGGATGAGGTAATTTTAGTTATGAACTTTTTCACTTGTTTTGATGGGCAAGGCAAAGTAATTGCCAGATGCCAAACTACTCAAGAGATTGAAGTACTTAAAAAAATGGGACGTCCAATAGAGGAGGTCCGTGAAATGAAAAAAGAAGAAGCAGTGGTTTGCTCTTTAACGGGAAGTCCCTCAGACTTCAATATGGATTATTGATGAATTGAATTTCAAAAAAAAAAACGCCCTAAAAGAGCGTTTTTTAAATTTTTAGACTTCAAATTTAGTCGTCATACACCCTACACTCTGGTTCGTCAGGGTTGGCGTCACAAAATAATTCTAGAGCATTAGGGTCATGCTTGTCTTCAGGATGGTGTTCCTTATATTCCTCAAGAGAATGAAGTTCATCCTCTAAATGACGTACCTTAGGATTGTTTCCTTGGGCTTTAGCTGAAAGGATCTCATTTTGATCCTTTTGAATGTGTTCGTCGATGGTGTTCATGAAGCTTGGGCTTGAGCCTGTTTCATTAATGTATATAGGTTAATTAAAACAACCTCTTGTGTCATTTATCGACACCCTATTTGGTTTGCTTTACAACACCTTCTTTAGGAAAATGTATTTCTAGATACCAGAGCTGCCAATACTTTGCTGATTTTTCATGTGTTCAAAAATACTTTTGTCACCTACATCTAAAGATGCATCAAGTCCGAATTTTCGCAAAGCCATAATTAATAGAAGCATTGCTGATAGGCATAGAAGTACTATCACTGACCCTGAATTTAGGACTCCTAAGAAATGGCCTAAAAGAGCTATAGGAAGAAAGATTGTCATACCTATAGCCTCTGGCCTCCTAAAGCAAAAAAATTCTTTAAATCCCAAACCTGTTAATGCAGCAAAATAAGGTCCAATTAGTAATTCCAAAACTGGTTTTGATGAAATAGAAGTAAGTACTTCTTGAGGTCCAACTTTAAACATAATTAGACATATCCCTAAAGATCCAATCGCCCAGAATAGTTTTAATAATTGATGTAGTGGCCGAAGATAAATATGAATCCATTGCAAAGCTAGTCCTAATGAAATACTCATTGTCAATATCCATACATATGCAAACTCAGGTCCAAAAACTAACCAATGAGCTAGGCCACAGCAAAATGAAACTCCTAATGCCAATACTGATATTCGATAGCGCTTTACCTCTAATTCATCCTCAATGGTGATTTTATATTTTCCATATATGCCTTCAAATTCAGATTGGGCCAATTTTTATTTCCTAATTAATTGGATTTTATTTGATTTTTTGGGTGTTTGGGACCTCGCTATTTACTATTGTTCTTAAATCTGATGCCGCTGGGATTATGTTGCTTGGATTTAATGGGAAAAGAGCCCCGAAATAGTCTTCTCGCCACCTAATTGCATCGCAGGTCATTTCAATTTGAGGCATGTTGAAAAACCTTTGACGCCATCCCCAGATTTTTGGGAATTGCCACAAAGGCTTTTGATTGCATTTAAATAAAGGGGCATATATTGATTCCCATCTTATTAAGGTAGGGAAAAGTCTTATATCTGCAAGAGTCAGTACATCTCCACATAGCCAAGGGCCCTTTTCTCTTAGTTTTCTTTCTACTAATTCAAGAGTTGTAAATAATTCCTCGCTTGCTTTCTCATAAGCCTTTTGATTCCTAGCAAAACCGCATTTGTATACTCCATCATTTACTTTTGCTTGAAGAATGTTTGACCAGTGGTTTATTTCTTCTTCATGTTGTTGTGGAAAAAGATCAGGAGCATTTTCTTTTGCAGGCCATTGATTTAGTGCTTCGACAAGTTGAGCACTTTCATTGCCAATAAGTTCTGGAGATCCTTGACTGCTTGGCTTGGGATCAATAATGGCAGGAACAGTAGCTCGATGATTGGGTGGTGTGCCACAGATTTTGTACAGATCCAAAAGTGAATTGCATCCCATCCAAGATGGTTCTAGCAACCATCTCCCCCCTTGATGATCAGCTTGGGCAAACATTAGGCCAAGACTATCTTTTAATTCCCTTATTTGATAAACAAGCCAGGTTCTGTGTGCCCAAGGACAACTTCTACCAACAATTAACATTGGGCATTCATTCTTAGCTCGATTGAGAAGGTCTTTTTTTATTGGAGCAATAGCATTGATTTTTTGGCTAGGAACTCTTTTGAAATTCCCATCTTTATCTGCAGGCGCAAGACCTTTCATTAATTGATTCCATTCCCATTTCCATGCTTCTCGAGTGATGGCAACAATTGCTGGTGGGATTGACATGGGAGATGTTTTTTTAGTTATTTTCAAGGTGATTAAAGTTTTTGCATCAAAAGTAATGTCTGGGCTTAATGTTTTATTTGTAGCTGGCACTCATGGGAATGAAGTCAATGCCCCTTGGGTTTTTGATCAATGGAACTCTCATCCAAATCTAATTCAGACTTATGGACTTAATTTATCAACTATTATTGGTAATCCAATAGCAAGAGAAAAAGGCAAGAGATATATCGATAGGGATTTAAATAGAAGTTTCTCCGAGAGATTGTTTCTGTCTTCTAATGATTATGAAGTTGGGCGAGCAAAAGAGTTACTTGATTTATATGGACCAAATGGCAGAAGACCATGCCAAATTGTAATTGACTTTCACAGTACAACTTCTTGTATGGGTTGTTGCTTGGTTGTATATGGCAGAAGGTTTGCAGATTTGGCTCTTGCATCTTTATTACAAAGCCGATTAGGCTTGCCAATCTATTTGTATGAGGGTGATGCTTCTCAACAAGGCTTTTTGGTAGAGTCTTGGCCTTGCGGTTTGGTTATAGAAATAGGTCCTGTCCCTCAGGGTTTGTTGCATCATAATATTGTCAGAAAAACATTAACTTCTTTGCAGTTTTGTATAGAAGAAATACATAAAGCACAAGCAGATATAATTAATTTACCAGATAAAATTTTAGTTCATAGGCATTTAAAAAGTATGGACTTTCCAAGAGATTCTCTTGGTAATCAACGAGCCTTTGTACATCCTAAGTTGCAAGATAAAGATTGGCTGCCAATTTCTTATGGAGATCCATTATTTCAAACATTTGATGGTCATGATATTACTTTTATAGAGGGTAGTGATTCAGAACTAATAATCCCTGTGTTTATAAATGAGGCTGCTTATATTGAAAAAGGCATTGCTATGAGTCTTACTTTAAAGGAAAGTTGGGACTTTAAAAAAAAGTGGTATATACATTTGAAAGAGATTTTGTCCAGGAATTACGAATAATCAACCACAAGCCCATATTCTTTGCTCCTTAGTACAAGGTAAATTAGTTTTGCTTCCATCAGTCCAGTAAATTCTTAAACGATCATCTTCTGTCCCCAGTCGAAAGGTGATTGATTTTATATATAATGAGTTGTTCGATGCTCTAGTCTTTTGATTGGGGTAGTTGTTTCCTTTTTCTAATATAGATTCGAGCTTAGTGACTTTTTCTTGTAATTCAAATAGTAATTCCTTTGAATTGAGATTATTGAAATCACCTTGTTTATTTTTGCAACCTGTGCAAAAAAGTAATATAGGAATTGTTACCAAAGAGAATAGTATTTTTGAGTAAATTAGATGCAAAAACTTTAAAACCTATCACTCGTCAAATTTAGCAGTCTTTTTAGGCAAAATTAAAGTTCTTTAAATTGCTTTTCTAGTCATCCTACGCAAATACAGGATTGACTTTTAAGCATATTTTCCTGGCTTTTAGCTTTGCTTTGAACTTCTTGGCCAGAAGTCGATCTGAGAAGGCTTGAAAAATTTGTGTTTTCTTAATAAATTCCTGGTTTTTTTTTACACGTTTTGCAAGCTTTTGCTTTAGAGTCCATTCGGCGAGAATTATCTCGTTCTTAATTACCGTCCTTAACGGACCTAATTCACGCATTCATGACAACCATTCAGCAGCAGCGTTCTTCGCTGCTTAAAGGTTGGCCTCAATTTTGCGAGTGGGTAACTTCCACCAACAATCGTATTTATGTCGGTTGGTTTGGTGTATTAATGATCCCTTGCTTGTTGGCTGCAACCGCTTGTTTCATAGTTGCTTTCATAGCTGCACCTCCTGTAGATATTGATGGCATCCGTGAGCCAGTTGCTGGTTCATTTATTTATGGAAACAACATCATTTCTGGTGCTGTTGTTCCTTCCAGTAACGCAATTGGACTCCACTTTTACCCTATTTGGGAAGCCGCCACAGTTGATGAGTGGCTTTATAACGGTGGCCCTTATCAGCTTGTAGTTTTCCACTTCCTTATCGGCATCTCTGCCTATATGGGACGTCAGTGGGAGCTTTCATATCGTTTAGGTATGCGCCCATGGATCTGTGTTGCTTATTCAGCACCTGTATCCGCAGCGTTTGCTGTTTTCCTTGTATATCCATTTGGTCAGGGTTCTTTCTCTGATGGAATGCCTTTGGGGATTTCAGGAACATTTAACTTTATGTTTGTGTTCCAGGCTGAGCACAACATTCTTATGCATCCATTCCATATGGCTGGTGTAGCTGGAATGTTTGGAGGAAGTCTTTTCTCTGCTATGCACGGATCTTTGGTGACTTCTTCACTAATTCGTGAAACTACAGAAACTGAATCTCAAAATTACGGTTATAAGTTTGGACAAGAGGAAGAGACTTACAACATCGTTGCAGCTCATGGCTACTTCGGTCGTTTGATCTTCCAATACGCAAGTTTCAATAACAGCCGTAGTCTTCACTTCTTCTTGGCTATTTTCCCAGTTGTATGTGTTTGGTTGACTTCTATGGGCATTTGCACCATGGCTTTTAACCTCAACGGATTCAACTTCAACCAATCAGTGGTTGATGCCAATGGAAAGGTTGTTCCTACTTGGGGCGACGTACTTAACCGTGCAAACCTTGGTATGGAAGTTATGCATGAGCGCAATGCTCACAACTTCCCTCTTGACCTTGCTGCTGCTGAATCTACTTCTGTAGCTTTGGTTGCTCCTGCTATTGGTTGATCTTGGTTTTTGCCTAGATTAAAAAGAAGCTTAATAGCTAGCTTTTTGATAAAACCCCCTATTAAATTAGGGGGTTTTTGTTTTTTTATCTTTTAGAAAAAATTGGATTGGTTTCTTTTTGCAGGAATTTCTTTAGGATTTTGAGAAAGTAAGAGATTTATGGGAAGCAGTTTTGGAGATCTTTTTCGAATAAGTACTTTTGGTGAATCTCATGGAGGTGCTGTAGGAGTAATCTTAGAGGGTTGCCCTCCAAGATTAGAAATAGATATTGAAAAGATTCAGGCAGAGCTTGATAGAAGGAAACCTGGTCAAAGCAAAATTACAACACCTCGAAAGGAAGCTGATCAAGTGGAAATTTTAAGTGGATTAATTGATAACAAAACATTAGGCACTCCTATCTCGATGATTGTTCGGAATAAGGATTTTAGACCAACTGACTATGACGACATGCAAAACATTTTGCGGCCTTCTCATGCAGATGGGACTTATCAAGTGAAGTATGGAATTAAAGCTGCTAGTGGTGGAGGTAGAGCATCAGCGAGAGAGACTATAGGTAGAGTTGCTGCAGGGGCAATTGCCAAGCAAATACTAAAAAAAGCAAATAATACGGAAATACTAGGTTGGGTAAAACGTATTCACACAATTGAGGCTGAGATTGACCCTTATTGTGTCCAATTTAAAGATGTCGAGGCAAATATTGTTCGTTGCCCAGATCAAGAAAAAGCCAAACTTATGATTGAAAGAATTGAGGAAATCAGTCGTGAGGGGGATTCCTGTGGTGGGGTTATTGAGTGCGTTGTTCGTAACCCTTCCCCTGGACTAGGTATGCCAGTTTTCGACAAGTTGGAAGCAGATTTTGCAAAGGCTTTGCTCTCTTTACCTGCTTCTAAAGGTTTTGAGATTGGCTCTGGTTTTAGTGGGACTTTACTTAAAGGTAGTGAGCATAATGATATTTTCTTGCCTTCTGATGACGGTAGTTTGAAAACTGCTACTAATAATTCTGGTGGTATTCAGGGGGGTATTAGTAATGGAGAATTAATAGTAATGAGAGTTGGATTTAAACCAACTGCGACCATTCGCAAAGATCAAAAAACAGTTGACTCAAGTGGGAAAGAAATAATTATGTCTGCTAAAGGAAGGCATGACCCTTGTGTGTTGCCAAGAGCTGTCCCTATGGTTGAATCAATGGTTGCTTTAGTGTTAGTAGATCACCTTTTAAGACATCAAGGCCAATGCACTATCTGGTAGATAGTGCTGTTTTTTCATAGTTAAATATATTCGGCAACTTTTACTTCACGTTTAATTAGCAAATCTTGCAATTCTTCTGAGTTAACGGTTTCTTTCTCAACTAGCATTCTGGCTAGTTCATCAAGAACTTTCCGGTTGTCAATAAGAACTTTGGTGGCTCTTTTATAAGCCACATCAACCAAAACAGAAACTTCCTCGTCAATTGTTGCAGCCGTATCTTCTGAAAAATCTCTTTCTGAAGCTATATCTCGACCTAGGAACATTCCACCTTGAGAACGGCCTAATGCCACTGGTCCCAGTTTTTCGCTCATGCCAAATTTAGTAATCATTTGCCTTGCTACTTGAGCGACTTGTTTTAAGTCATTAGAAGCGCCTGTAGTTACTTCGTCTTCTCCGTAGACTATTTCTTCTGCAACTCTTCCTCCTAGAGCTACAGCCATTTGATTTTGTAGGTAAGAACGCGAATAAAGACCAGATTCCATTCTTTCTTCACTAGGAGTAAAGAAAGTTAGTCCTCCTGCTTGGCCTCTTGGAATAATTGAAATTTTTTGAACTGGGTCATAGTCAGGCATAAGTGCTCCTACTAATGCATGACCAGCTTCATGGTATGCAACTAGTTCCTTACGCTTTTCACTCATGACTCGGTCTTTTTTTTCTGGACCAGCCATAACTCTTTCGATAGCATCGCCAACTTCGTCATTACTAACTTCAGTCAGCTCTCTTCTTGCAGCTAGGATTGCTGCTTCATTTAGAAGATTTGCCAGATCAGCTCCTGTAAAGCCTGGAGTTCTTCTAGCAACTTGATCAAGGTCAACTGCTTTGGAAAGAGTTTTTTCTCTTGCATGTACTTTTAATATTTGGAGTCGACCTAAGTAGTCAGGACGATCAACAACAACTTGCCTGTCAAAACGGCCAGGTCGCATTAATGCTGAATCAAGTACATCTGGTCTATTTGTAGCCGCCACAATGATTATTCCAGTATTCCCTTCAAAGCCATCCATTTCAGTAAGTAATTGATTCAGAGTCTGCTCTCTTTCATCATTTCCTCCTCCAAGACCAGCTCCTCTTTGCCTTCCTACAGCATCAATTTCATCAATAAAAACTATGCAAGGAGCATTCTTTTTTGCTTGTTCGAATAAGTCTCTTACTCTGCTAGCTCCTACGCCCACAAACATTTCTACAAATTCTGAACCTGAAATAGAGAAAAATGGAACAGCTGCTTCACCTGCTACTGCTTTGGCTAAAAGAGTTTTTCCAGTTCCTGGAGGCCCGACTAAAAGAACTCCTTTTGGAATTTTTGCCCCCACTGCTGTAAATCTGTCGGGACTTTTTAAAAAGTCCACTACTTCTGCAAGTTCTAACTTTGCACCTTCAATCCCTGCAACATCTCTAAAAGTTACTTGAGTTGAAGGTTCCATTTGCAGGCGAGCTTTGCTTTTACCAAAACTCATTGCAGGGTTACCTCCAGCGCCGCCCTGTGACCTCCTAAAAAGAAAAAAGAGTCCACCTAAAAGGAGTATTGGGAAAAGAAGGCTGCTTGCTGCTTGTTGCCATGGGCTTGGTTGTCGAGATGGTTGAACAGCAATATCAACATTGTGCTCAGTTAGTAGTTCTAAAAGATCGTTGTCAGGGGCCAGAGTTACCTCTGCTCGTGAGCCATCATTCTCAACAATTTGGGCAGTTCCATTGTCAGGAGACAGCATTACCCTGCTGATTTGATTCTCTTGGATTGCTTCAATGAAATCGCTATATCGCAATGTTCTGGAATCACGAGAAGCATTGGGTTTTTCAAGTAGGGCAGTTCCAACAAAAATAACCACTACTACCATTAGGAAGTAGAGAGCTATGTTTCTCCAGCGTTTGTTCAAGGTTCTTTTTCTTGCAATGAAGAGATGTTAATAGGAATTAGGCCTTATTGGCTTGTCTGAGTACTTCAACGACGCTTTTAAATGCAAACCATTCTGGAATTTCGGCTCCATTTCTTAGCATTTTTCTGAATTCTGTTCCGCTTAGTTTTTTGATATGCAAGTTTTTATTCTGGGCATCCTCAGCTGTTACATATCCCTCTTCTTCTGTAAATACTAAGTTTAAGGAAGGGACTGTATCCATTAATAGTTCAGGTGCATGCTTCTTTGCAAAATCTTGAGCTTCGTAAGGTTCATAAAAATCTTTACCAGTCAGACTTGATTTGCATCCTGCCATATCGCGACCAATGATGAAATGAGTACATCCATAGTTTCGCCTGATAATCATGTGCTGAAGAGCTTCTCTAGGACCAGCCATGTGCATCGAATAAGGAAGATAAGCCCACCTAATTCGAGCATTGTTCACTTCTGCTGCTAGGCGCTCATAGGTTTGGAAACGAATTGCTCCAGCTATATCATCTTCTTGAGTTGGGCCACATGTTGGATGAACCAATACGACCGCATTCTTACTTACATTTGTTGCTTCAAGAGCTCTAGTGAATAGCTCGTAATGTGCTCTGTGGATTGGGTTCCTACATTGAAATGCAACTACATCTTCTTCCCCTGGTAATTCATTTCTTACTTCTGAAGGGGTTTTGCACGGAAAAATTCTTTTCGGTAATTCCAAACCTTTGATTGAACCACCTAAATAAAATCGCTTTCGCTGACAAGCAATCATTCTTACTGCAGGATGCTCTAAAGAAGTAGTCCCATAGCACCCTTTTGCTTCAAGGACTTTATCTGGCTCCCATTTCTCTTGGATCTCTAAAACAGCTATCTCTTGACTTTTATAAGTTAGTAATACTTGATCTCCGATAGTCAAGTCTTCTCTATCGGTATCCATAACAATAGGCAGGCCAAAAAGGTTCCCATCAGTAGTCCTATGGCTTTTAACAACTGATTCGTAATCAGCCTTTAACATAAATCCTTTTAAAGGTGAAAATCCTCCAATTACTAGTAATTCAATATCACAAGCATTTCTATCTGAGCATTCCAATCTTTTATTAGCATTCTTTTTGACTTCGTCCTGTGCGTCCTTAGAAGTCATCAAGTTAATTAAAGTGCCGCCATAAGGAGATATAACCCCTGATTGGTTGAGATGGACGAATGAATTAGAGGTCATTAGCTATCTATGGGTGGATGAAATTCTCCCAGATTGAGATGCAAAAAACTAGACGCATCAAATAATTTTTTTCATAAAAACAGGAGGGTAGTCATGAAGAAAACCCTCCTGCTTTACTTTGTTCTTTTAGAGCAAGAATCTAATTAAGCCTTGCGACCATAAAGTTCGCCTATGATTTTGACATCTACTGGCTCTTTAGATCCAAGATCATTATCTGAAGGCTGTATCGCGACAAATGAGCCGGAAAACTCTTCTGTCTCAGCATCGACACTATCAATTGCAAGGGTTATTACTCCCTTACCAGAAAGGTCTCTTTTGATGTTTTCTTTCGCGAGCTCTTCGTCATCTCCGCCTAAAGCAACTAAGCCTTGAGCATATTCAACGCCAGTGTCTTTAGCTCTACTTTTTGGATCAAGGAAATCACCTGTCCTATAGCTTGGGGTGAATGTTGTTCCAGATGCTTCAGATCCAGATGCAATTGATTTACCTTTGAAATCAACAGACATCTCTTTAGCTGAAAAGACAAAAGGATATTCCTCTCCATTTGGAGCAAGTACTGTTATGAGTTGGAAGTCAATACCACCTTTTTCGTTAAAGGTGCTACCAGAAACATCTCCATAGACTTGTTCGACGGTTGTGTTGTTTCTAGGACTAATTATTTTTGCAGGTGCGAAATCAGCTTTAGAACGCTTTGATTTTGCAACCTTTACATACACTTCAGTTGGGTGCATGCAAATATCTCTCAGGCCTCCGTCAATGCTAAGAGATGCACTAGATCCAGAGACGGTTGGACAATCATTAGCTTTGCCGGTATTAACAATGTCGGCAAACTTTGAATTACCCCTTTCTCCGGAGGCGGAGACACTACTTGGGGCAGCTATAAAAGTGAGACAAAAAGCAAGCACCAGGGCTAGCAAAGGACGAAATCTCATAGGTGGGAAGCCTAAAGGCCAAATAAATGCGGTATAAAAAACCGCCCAATTACTCAGTTGGGAGCTTACAGGGGGAATTGCGCGATATGTAAAGCCTTTTGCAGCTCTCAACAACCCGTAGCTTATTGAAGATTTAAAAATCAGCCTAAATATTTCATATTTCCTGATGTGTCAAGGCTTTTCGTCGTTTTGACTTCGAAAAAGCAATTAACAAAGTTTTGATTAATTTTTTTTATAGTGTTTTTTTGAAGACCTTTAAGAGCTCATCTAGCAGGAAATGTGAGACAGATAATTTTGAATCAACAGGTACCGATAAAACTTCATCTTCTGAGTTGAATAGCCAACCTCCATTGGTATCTGATTCAAACCCTTGGTTCGGCCTATCAATTGGATTTGCAAAAAGCAAGTCACAGCCTTTCTGGGATTTCTTTTGGGCACCCATCTCTTTAATTTCTTTTTCAGCTCCTGTAAGTGCAGTAAAACCAAGAATGATTTGGTTGTTTTTCCGAGTTTGAATCAGTTCACTTAAGAGATCTGGAACCAGCTCAAGACTATTTCCCATTGATTTTAGAAGATCCTGCTTTTTCAGTTTCTGCTCTTTATTGGGATTTTTGCTTTTTAAATCTGATATTGCTGCTGACATTGCAATGAAGTCAGCATTTGATTGAAGTTGATTTAGTTTATTCCCCATTTCTTCAGAACTTCTGACCTCATAAGCATTCAAGCCTTCTAGAAAAATATTGGATATTTGTAGAGGACCATGAACTAAATCAACCTCTGCTCCTCGAAGCCTTGCAGCCTGCGCAAGGATAACTCCCATTTTTCCACTGCTTCTATTGGATATAAATCTTGCTGGATCTAGTTCTTCAAGAGTAGGCCCAGCTGTAATAAGAAATTTACGACCTGCAAAATCTTTTTCAATAGAAATATCCTTCTTCATTTGGATCGCAGTACTTTCTATCGCTAGTTGAATTATTTCTGGGCTTGCCATTTTCCCTTCGCCTATTCGATCGCAAGCTAAAAGTCCTTCAGATGGATTCAAAGTAATTACATTGGGACGTTTTTCAAGTTGCTCCCAATTTCTTTTAACAGCTTCATTTCTCCACATACTCGTATTCATTGCAGCAGCTGCAATTACAGGTTTTTCGCAGGCAATTAATACACTTGCTGCTAAACCTTCCGCAAGTCCATTAACCCATTTAGATAACGAAGATGCACTCAATGGAGCAATTGCTATAACTTCAGCCCATTCAGATAGTTCAATATGAAGAGGTTTGGGTTCTATAGGATTCCATTGATCTTCATCCCTGTAACAGCGGTTTCTGCTGAGTGTTGCCAGCGACAGTGCACTTACTAGCTTGCTTGCGCTAGGAGTAATAAGACAACGAACTTCTGCGCCTTGCTTTATTAAATTGCTAATTAGTAGAGGGGTTTTTACAGCAGCAATACTCCCAGTAACGATTACAAGGATTTTTTTGCCTTTTAAAATCAGTGGTTTATCAGTCTTCATCAAAAGGTTCCTGATCAATTAGATGCAAATAAGGAAGAGTTAATTCTGGGCGATGAATAGCAAGTGCTCTCAATAAATGCCAATCATTCAGACCATCAAAAGGACTTGGGTAATCATCTTGGTCAAGTCTTTCAGCAAGAATGGCTATAGATCCTTCATCAAATTGACTAAGACGTTCTTGAGTTATTGCTTGAGATGACTTTTTTGATAGAGAGTTTGGCTTATTCATAATTGCTATTTCTGCTTGGTCTAAATTATTTTATCTAAAGTTACTTTATTAGAAGAACTATATCCTTTTAGATACAAAGGTGAGTTTATTTTTGAGTCTAGGAGCTTGAATCCATTTAAAGTACCCACTCACAAAACAAAAGATTCAAAAAATTGTTACTTAGAAGATCAATATTATGTTCAATTGCTGTTTACAAATACCATAAACGAACTAATGCTGTAAAAAGCTATTAACAAACAACAGTGATCGCACAATGTCTCAATCTAAGAGAGAGCAGGTCGTCAGTCACCTTCGATACATTCGACAAGAGCTTCGCGAAATGCATCAAGGTGTTTTAGATGATGGCCTTTTGCCTGAGCCTGGAGAAATAAGAGGAGTTATGGCCCAAATGGAGGCATTGCTTGAACTTTTAGAAGGGAAAGGCAAGAGTAAAGTTAAGGCTGATGAGGCCGAGAGTTATTAGATAAAAAATCATTATAGATAGACTTCCTGTTAAAAATTCTTCAATATTCCTAGCTTTATGGCTATGAGATACCATTCAACTGGTCTTAATAAAAACTTTGGTAAAGCAATAGTTAGCTTAGAATCTTGGGCAGATAATCCTTGGAGAAGGTATTCATTATTATTAATAGTTTTTTTTGGGTCTTTTGTAATAGGAAGCTCTCTAGGAATGATCAATGGAGTTTTGGCATTAATGGATCCCATTGGCGCATTCTTTACAGTTATCTTGTTAGAGGTTATGGTGCGTATGAGGAAAATATTTATTAACAAAAATAGATCATCAATTGTTTTGCAAATTTTAGATAGTGTGCGTATGGGCTTGCTTTATGGTTTATTTATGGAGGGATTTAAGCTTCTTTAGATACAATTTAACTATAAAATAGACTCTATTTTTACTTTGATGCCATAAGAAGATATAGAAGGGCCATCCTAATTGGAATGCCATTGGCAACTTGCTTCTCTATTAGACAAATGGAATGATCATCAACTAGTTCACTACTCATCTCTATGCCTCTGTTTACAGGACCAGGATGAAGAACAGCTATTTTTTTATTGCACCATTCAAGTGATTGATGAGAAATGCCAAATTCTCTTTGATATGAGCCAAGATCAGCAAGTAAGTTTTGGCTCATGCGTTCTTTTTGTAGCCTTAGGGTTAAAACAGCATCAGCATCTGTAAGTGTTTCTTTTAAAGATCTTGAGACTGAGATGTCCCCTCGCTTTTTGATCGGATCAACTAATTGTCCTGGTGGGGGGTTATTGACGAATTGCTCAAAATCTTTCGGGAGGAGGCTTGGAGGACCGCATAGAGTGACATTTACTCCGCAGGCAGTAAGACTCCACAAATTGGATCGAGCAACTCTTGAATGCAAGATATCTCCAACGATTGCTATGTTCCTGCCTTTAAGAGCGCTTATATCTGGATTGTTAGGTTGAAAAAAGCTTGCCAATGTAAATAAATCGAGCAAAGCCTGGCTTGGATGACTATGTAGTCCGTCACCCCCATTGAGGACTGCTGTTGATTTATTAGCTTTATCTAATGCTTTAGCAATTTGCTCAGGAACACCAGTACAGGTGTGACGAATAATTAGAGCTTCAGCTCCCATAGCGACATATGTCAATGCAGTATCCAAAGGTGATTCGCCTTTGCTTAAAGAACTGCTAGAGCTTGAAAAAGTTTGAACATCTGCCGACAGGGACTTTGCTGCTAATTCAAAGCTTGTGCGAGTTCTAGTGCTTGGTTCAAAAAACAAAATTGCTATAAAACGACCTTGCAACGCAGGAAGCTTCCTTGCTCCAGACTTTGGAACTGATTGAAAGCGTTTGGCAAGTTCTAAAACACTTTGATAATCCTCTAAAGAGAATTCTGCGAGATCAATAATATGCTTGTGTGGCCAGCTGCTCATGAATATTCTTTAAGGCTAGGTTTCCATGCTGTGGAGAGAGGGGGGCATCTATCCCCTTTCGCTCTTTTGCTTACACTGCGACTGCTTTGAAGATACCAGCGCCAAGATAAGTCTTTTGCTTTTGATATGCCTACTCTTGTAGTGGAGATGATTGTTTGCATTTTGATTGCTGGCATACGTTCTACTATCCAAAACTTATTTTTTGATGAGATTGGCTGATTGTCAAAATCTCTAGAAAATCCAAATCTTTTTGCTAATAACCCTGGCCCAGAGGCTATCCTTTCGTCTTCGTTAGGCAAAGCTATAGACCTAATAAGAACCCCATTTGCCCAGTTTGATTTGTGAGTAACTATGTTCACACAGTAATACATGCCATAAGTTAGATATACGTAAAAATTGCCTGGAGGGCCAAATAGAGTTTCGTTTTTTGGAGTCCTTTTGTTATATCCATGACATGCAGGCTCTGATTGAGAGTAAGCCTCGGTCTCTACGATTACACCCCAAAGTTTCTTTTGTTTTGCTTGCCTTTTAACAAGTAGACATCCTATTAAATCTGGTGCAACCAATTCCGCTGGTCTACAAAAAAAATCAATAGGAATTGAAGAATTAGCTATTTGAAAATATCAGGGTAATTTTTACCCCTCAGTCATTACTTTGTCTAGTATGGCAATTATAATCTTTTTAGCTAATAAATAATTCTATTCATTCATAATGAATTCTTAGCAAATGACTCAACAATTCATATAAGGTATGTCGGCTAATTCAGATCTTATTCATAATCCAATTCTTTTAGAACTTCTTAGCTGGCCTGAAGTAAAGGAATATCTCACTAAATGCAAGGGAATTATTTTGCCAATTGGTTCAACGGAGCAGCATGGACCAACAGGGGCAATAGGTACTGATGCCATGACTGCCAAAGCAGTAGCATTAGAGGTTGGCAAGAGAAGTGGAGTATTAGTTGCTCCTACACAATCGTATGGGATGGCTGAGCATCATCTTGGTTTTCCAGGAACTATTAGTCTGCAATCTTCGACCTTGGCAAATGTAGTTCATGATATTTTGTTGTCTCTGGCACGACATGGATTTGAACGCATCTTTTTAATTAATGGCCATGGGGGTAATATTGCAACTGTGAAATCTGCTTTTTCAAAAGTATATAAAAGCGTTGAAAGTTTGAGCCTACCTGTGAGTACTCGCTTTAGATGTAAGATTGTTAGTTGGTTTCTTGTTCCAGATGTATTTCGAGAAGCAAAACAGTTATATGGTGAGTTTGAAGGTCAACATGCAACTCCAAGTGAAATTTCATTAACTTTGTATTTAGAGCCAAGTTTACAAAAAAAACTATGCAAGTTGCCCAAGCCGGCTCCATCTGGACCAATATATGATCATGAGGACTTCCGAAGAAGATATCCTGATGGCAGAATGGGATCCGATCCTTTTTTGGCCAATCCAAATCATGGAGAAGTCTTTCTGGAAAAAGCTTCTATGGCTTTAAAGGAAGAATTGTGCAATTTTCTTAAAGAGCAATGACTAAAATTAATTCTGAAGATGTACGCAAGGTTGCAAAACTAGCCCGGCTAGATTTGCCAGAAGATTTAATTGAAACTTATACAATTCAATTAGAAGAAATATTGGGATATGTTGCCCAGTTAGAGAAGGTAGATACAACAAATGTAGAACCTACAACAAGGGCCGTAGAAGTAACTAATGTATTAAGAGAAGATGTTGTCAAATTTACAGAAGTTAGAGAGGAGCTAATTGATTTAGCTCCTAACCGAGAAGGTGATTTCTTCAGAGTCCCTAAGATACTTTCAGAATAACTAGTTTATATTTTTATGAGGTATAACTGCAGTTCTTTGGATTAGACTTATCCAGTTCTTTTTCCATCTATAACTAGGCATTAACTTAGCAATAGGTCTCATCTTGCTTCTATTTTTTTTATGACTTCTAATACCTAATAAAACATCATATAGAAAATTAAAACCATCTGACTTTGTTTCAAATATCCCTATTCTTTGTGGAGACCCCTTGAAGTCCAACAAAGGTTTGGTCTTTTCATATGCTGGCTTGTATTCAAACCATGGTATTGATGGCCATAAATGATGTATAAGATGATAATTCTGTCCCATTATTAATATATTCATTATTCTACTTGGATATACTCTTGCATTTTTCCATTTATTTCTAGCAAGAAAAGGTCTGTGAGGAAGATAATCAAAAAATATTCCTAAAGTGACTCCTACCATTAGCGCAGGGCCAAACCATAAATTATAAATAACATTCATAAAATTAAATTTTATCCCTGCGATGACTATTGAAATAAATATTCCTCTTTCAATCCCCCATTGCATTAGCTCATATTTTCGCCAGAGCTTTCTTTGAAAGAAAAAGTATTCGTGATAAAAAAACCTTGGTGCAATTAGCCAGACAGGACCAAAAGTGCTCACAATATGGTCAGGATCATTCTTTGGATCATTCACGTGTGAATGGTGTTGAAGATGGACTCTTGTGAAAACTGGGAAGCTAAAACCTAATAATATTGCGGCACCATGACCCATAATTTGGTTTATCCATTTATTTGGATGGGCAGCTTTGTGGCATGCATCATGAATAACTGTTCCTTCCATATGCAATGCGAGGAATGCCAGTGCAACCAATACGGGCAATGGCCAGTCCCCTTTGTACCATTGCCAAATGGTTAAAGAAGCAATCCCATATCCACCAAGAAACAAGCCTAATGTTGGGTTCAGTATTCCTGGGGGGTCCAGATAACCCTGAATTGCCTTTTGCCAAAAAGCAGAAGAATAAGACTTGTCTGATACTTCTTTGGTTGTCGAAGTATCTATTACCTGAGACATCGATTTTTTTTAAATTAGGTTCTAGACCAAAAAATCATTACAAAAAATAAGCTTTCATTTTAGAGCCAGGGTAGTCTCTAGTGCTCTAAATAAACTCACTTTGCATAGAAGAAGTTTATCTAATATTTTGTTTTTTAGTGCCCACCGGGAGACTTGAACTCCCACGACCGAAGTCACTGGTACCTAAAACCAGCGCGTCTACCAATTCCGCCAGGTGGGCGTATTTGCCAACTTTAGACAAACTACTATAAAGATATGGTCATTTTTGAAAATGATTTTGGCTGTTCTTATTGGAGATCTGTTTCTTATAGGAGGCTTTTCTCTTTTAATCTTGCCCTTGTTAGTCACTGAATTGAGCCGAGCACGAGACTCGATATGGGGGGCTTTAATCATTATTTCTGGATTAATTCTCATCACAGGGAGTGATGGTTTAGGTAGTTCGATAATTGCTTTTGTTTTTTGTCAAACGTTAATTATGACAAGGTTATTCTGGGAGGTTTTTAATCAAAGATGGAACCAATTGAGCTCGGATGAAAAGTTAGGCTTGCGATCTTTCAATAAATGGAAAACAAGTTTTAAACAATTATTTTTTGTTGTTAGAACCATGCTGTCAGTCCCATTAGAGGCAATCAAGCTTTTTAGTTTTAGTAAACAACAAAACTTACCAGCTAAAAAATGGGTCAGACCAGACTTTTCAGATCAAAACCAAGAAAAGCAATCAATTCAAATTTCCAAGAATGAGTCTCAAAAGATGAAGGTATCTTCAAATGAAGATCAGATTTCATCAACAAAACAGGAAAATATGTCTTCTGACGATTCATAATCTTCTCTAGTTAAGTTTTCACGTGACCAAGGAGATGCATCAGGACGAAGACAAACGTCCTTCTTACAAAGAATCTCTCAACCTTTTGAAGACAAGCTTTGGCATGCGAGCCAATGCAACCATTAGGGAGCCTGAGATACAGAGGTTCTGGTCTGATGAAGGGGTTGATTTTGATTTGGGGGCAACAAACAAAGGGCCTTCATTTACTTTGCATGATGGTCCTCCATATGCGAATGGCGCCCTTCATATGGGCCATGCACTTAACAAAGTACTTAAAGACATAATCAATAAATTTCAAATTATGCAAGGAAGGAAGGTTCGTTTTATTCCTGGATGGGATTGTCATGGTCTGCCAATTGAATTAAAGGTTTTGCAAACAATTTCTCAATCACAGAGAAAAGAATTAACTCCCATCAAATTAAGAAAGAAGGCTGCTGCTTATGCAAGGAAGCAGATTGAAAATCAAATGAATGGCTTTAAGCGTTGGGGAGTATGGGCAGACTGGGCTAACTCGTATCTAACTCTTCAAAAAGAATATGAATCTTCTCAAATTGAACTTTTCGGGGAAATGGCACTTAAGGGATATATCTATAGGGGACTGAAACCAGTCCATTGGAGCCCTAGCTCCAGAACAGCATTGGCAGAGGCGGAATTAGAATATCCTGAAGGTCATATCAGCCCTAGTGTCTATGTCTCGTTCCCTATCACTTCTATCCCAAAGGTTTTGCATGAGAGACTTAGAGAGCAAGAATTAGAAATCCCACTTGAAAAGAATAAGTTAATCCAATTTTTAAAAGTTGCTATTTGGACAACTACACCATGGACGCTACCTGCCAATTCAGCTGTTTCGGTGAATTCAAAGTTAGATTATTCCTTTGCTAAAGATCAATTAAACAATCAAATTCTTATAGTAGCTTCTGAATTATTAGAAGAAGTTTCTGCAAATATTGGAATTGAATTAATAAATTTAGCTTCTGTTAAAGGAGACTTGCTGAAGGGAATTCTTTATAAGAATCCTCTTTTTGAAAGGGTTAGTCCAGTTGTTATTGGGGGTAACTATATAACAACTCAATCCGGGACAGGTCTTGTTCATACAGCTCCTGGTCATGGAATTGATGATTTCAAAACAGGACTTGAGAATAATTTAGAGGTTTTTTGCCCAGTAGATGAGAAAGGCATTTTCACTTCAGAGGCAGGTAGGTTTAAAGGCCTTAATGTTTTAAAAGAAGCCAATAAAGAAATCATCAATTCTTTAAGTGCTTCTGGTGCATTGTTGAAGGAGTTTCCTTATGCTCATAAATATCCATATGATTGGAGAACTAAGAAACCTACTATTTTTAGAGCTACGGAACAGTGGTTTGCTTCTGTTGAAGGCTTTAGATCTGAAGCATTAAAGTCTATAGATAATGTCGAATGGTTGCCTAAGAATGGACGCAATAGAATCTATTCAATGGTCTCTGAGAGAGGAGATTGGTGTATTTCCCGACAAAGAACTTGGGGTGTTCCGATACCAGTTTTTTATCAAAAAGATGGCAATAAAGTTCTTTTAAATAAGGAGACTATTGAGCACATAAAAAATCTTTTTGCAAAACATGGAGCAGATATTTGGTGGGAATTAGATGAGAAAGACTTATTACCTCCTTCTCACGCTTTAGAAGCTGGAAAATGGCAAAAAGGTTTGGATACTATGGATGTTTGGTTTGATTCTGGTTCTAGTTGGTCTGCAGTTAGCTCACAAAGAGAAGGTCTTAACTATCCAGCAGATCTCTATTTAGAAGGGTCTGATCAGCATCGCGGGTGGTTTCAGTCTTCATTGCTTACATCTGTTGCTGTTAATGGGAAAGCACCTTTCCGCCGTGTTTTAACTCATGGCTTTGCGTTGGATGAGAGTGGTAGAAAAATGAGCAAATCACTTGGGAATATTGTTGATCCGCTAATAGTTATTGAAGGAGGGGCAAATAAAAAGAATAACCCGCCTTATGGAGCTGATGTACTTAGGCTTTGGGTCAGTTCTGTAGATTATTCTGTTGATGTGCCTATAGGCTCTAATATTCTAAAACAACTCGCTGATGTTTATAGAAAAGTAAGAAATACTTCTAGATACCTTTTAGGAAATTTACATGATTTCGATCCAGTTAAGCATTCAGTTCAAATAGCAGAATTACCTATCCTGGATAAATGGATGCTTCACAGAACTGCTGAAATAATTGATGAAATTACACTATCATTTCAAAATTACGAGTTCTCAAGATTTTTTCAAATATTGCAGAGTTTTTGCGTTGTAGATCTATCTAATTTTTACTTAGATATAGCAAAAGATAGACTTTATGTAAGTGCCCCAAATGATAAAAGGCGCAGAACATGTCAGACTGTTATGTCTTTAATTGTAGAAAGTCTGGCTGGATTAATTGCTCCAGTTTTATGTCATATGGCTGAAGATATATGGCAGAATATACCTTATAAATTAGATGAGAAATCTGTTTTTCAAAGAAAATGGCCTAAAGTTCAGATTGAATGGAAAGATGATTCTTTATCTCAACATATAGCTTTAATTAGAGAACTTAGAACTTCAGTTAATCGTGCTCTCGAAGATTGCAGAACAAATCAGCAGCTTGGCTCATCACTTGAGGCAAGTCTACGGTTTGAAACAAATAATAGCTCTATATTAAAAGCAATAGAATTTATTAATAAGAATGGTGATTTAGAAGTTGATAACATAAGGGACTGGCTTCTAGTATCAGAATTTCAATTAGGAGGGGAACCTTGGGCTGAAGTCCTAATAAGTAATGATTTTGAATTAGGTACAATTGAAATATCTAACGCAAAAGGTCAAAAATGTGAGCGTTGTTGGCACTATGAAAGAGATATTGGAACCTCTAAACAGCATTTAAGTTTATGTGGAAGATGCATTGGTATACTTGAAAGAATATAATTCAATTATTTTCAAGGCGTTAATTCATATTAGGATTAAGATATTTTTATAAAATAATATATAGTTCATTAGAATCCCCCAGCCATTCTGCCTTGCTTAGGAAAGCGTACTAATAACCATTGAAGTAGCCCTACTACATATACTAGCAAAGCTATATAACCTATAAATGCAGCAACTGATTCTGTCCAATTTGCCCCAAAAAGGAATTTAAATAAATTACTTGAAAAGTGATGAAAGTTTTGTGGAGCTTCTTTCCATGAATTGCAATATTTACCATCTATTAAGTTCAGACATGGAATACTGATGAAGGTTAGAGTTGTAAAGAGGATTGAATATAAGCTGATTATCCATCTCCATATCTTAACTAACAATGGCAATGGCTTAATCAATGGAAGATCTGCCAACTCTTCATTTAAATCAACCCAAAACCAGATGCAAATTGTTAATAGTATTGGCGATATAAAAGATGTTAAATAACCTAGAGGTCTATCTCCTATAAGAAGCAATATGCTAATAGGTATTAAGCTTGCAATCTTCCAGTAAATTGAAAACAACCTCATTATTGACTGTTCCTTTTTTATTATTGCCCAGGTAAACAGCGTTAATGGAAGTCCAAATGCAAAGAAGGCTCCAAGTCTATAGGTGAGCCAAACAAGAGTGTGAAAGGAGATATCAGTCATTTTGCAATCTTAAATCCTTTTCAGTACAACATCCTGCTAATTATCTTTTAAGCTGAATAAAGAAGTAGTTAATTCTTTCTATAGAGTGCGCCAACATGTAAACCCTCTTAGCCGTTTCTTTCAAGTTCAACTAGAGCTTCCAGAACCTAAGAAGCTTTTTGTTGATTCAGACTTACCAATTCATTTGGATATAGGTTCAGCAAGAGGTCGCTTTTTGATCCAACTTGCTTCGATTGAAAAAAAATGGAATTTTTTAGGAATTGATATAAGAAGTAAGTTGGTAAATCATGCAGAGCGTGAAAGACAAGAATTAGATTTACACAATCTGCGATTTTTATTTTGCAATGCAAATGTTAGTCTCAGAAGCTGGATGAGTAATTTAAAACCTGGTCAATTGCAAAGTGTTTCAATACAATTTCCAGATCCCTGGTTTAAAAAACGTCATCAAAAAAGAAGAGTATTCAATTCATCATTAATGATCGATTTGGCAGCTCATTTAGTCCCAGGTTCCAAGATCTTTGTGCAAAGTGATGTTTTATCTGTTATAGATCCGATTGTTGAGCTTATTAATTTAAGCGGGTGCTTTGATAAAACTTGCAATTCATCAGAACATTGGCTAAAGAATAATCCCTTTAAGATAACAACTGAGAGAGAACAATATGCAATTGATAATTGCTTACCTATATATCGCGCATTATTTATTAGGAATTACACTGATGTGCCTAATTTGCAAGAAATTGATAATCAATCTTTATAAGTTTATTCTTAAGTGCACAGTTGTTTTAAGCAGCATTTAAATTAGTTAATGCAACCTTTGCTAAATGTGAACTCCAAGAATCAGCCATTTTGGGATCTTTAGATTCAACCATTACTCTTAAGCATTCCTCAGTTCCACTTTCTCTTATAAGAATTCTTCCATGTTCTCCCATTGCATCTTTTGCTTTATTTACTGCAGTCTGAAGAGGCTCTGATTCTTTCCAGCATGTTTTTGTATCTGAATTAGATATTGGCACGTTGATCAGTTTCTGAGGATATGGTTTAAAACTTTGATTGAGCCATTCAAAAAGATGAAGATTAAGGCTATGGCATATTGTTGACATTTGAATTGCTGTTAGCAAACCATCCCCACAAAGCCCATTAATACTTGAAAGAATATGCCCTGACTGTTCTCCGCCTAATTTTGCATTAGTTTCTAGCATGGCTGCTTGCACAAATCTATCTCCAACAGGTGTTCGCTCTAAAATTCCGCCATCAGATTGCCATGCCTTTTCCAAGCCCAGATTTGACATTGAGGTAGCTACTAAACGTTTCCCGGGGAGTTCATTTTTATTTTTTAAATATGTACCCCATAAAAAAAGAACATGATCTCCATCTATTACGCGCCCTTTTTCATCAATAGCAATCATTCGGTCAGCATCACCATCAAATGCAAAGCCCATTTGGGCAGTATTGGCCAATACTGCCTCTTTAAGTGGTTCAAGATTAGTTGAACCGCACTTGACATTTATTTTTGTTCCGTCGGGGTTGCCATGAATAACCTTTACATCTGCTCCCAGTTCTCTAAATAACCTTTCTCCGCATGAAGTAGCTGATCCCCAGCAAAGGTCTAAAACTATTGGAATGTTTTTAAGCTCTTGCCCTTTTGCAGACTCTAAAAGACTCTTCTCATAATCTCTAATTAGTTCATATCGATAGTGAGTTTGGCCTAAAGGCTCTAAAGGATTTATCTCCTTTAAAAAACCTTGCTCAATAAATTCTTGCTCAGAGGGTGTGATCTTATTCCCAGTTTTATTAAAGATTTTTATTCCATTATCTTCTGGAGGATTGTGGCTTGCAGAGACCATGAGCCCCCCAGCGGCGCCAAATCTTCTAATGATGTGCGCTATTGCAGGAGTTGGACAGAGACCAATCACCCACACTTCTCTACCTGCAGCGTTTAGCCCAGCAGTTAATGCAGCAGTTATCATGCAACTGCTTTGCCGAGAATCTTGGCCAATTATGAAAGGACCATCTCCTGCTATTGCTAGTCCAGAAAAATAGCCAATTTTAATTAACAGATCAGGCTTTAATAAGCTTATGGCTTTTCCTCTAATCCCATCTGTTCCAAATCTTGGATATCCCTTGCTTAGATCTGAACAGCCAATACGATGCATTGAATTACTGGCTATTTCAGTAGCCAAATAAGTTAAATCGATCGAAAGATTAGCTCAAATAGAGAATTTTTACTAACAAATCACTCAAATTAATGTCAAAGTGAGTTTTCTAACCTTGATCTCATGGCAAATAACGTAGGAAAACTTGAACTAGGTAAAGCGCAGAAACTGCTTTTGCTGCTTGTATCACTAACTCTTTCACTCTTAGTTGTGGCAGTAAGGATAGGTTTAGATTCCACTCAATCACTTGATCAATTAGCTAGAAGGTCTCTTGCTCCGGAAGTTGCCTTGTCAAATCAAAAGCCGACTATTTTTGAGTTCTACGCAGATTGGTGTGAAGTATGTCAGGAAATGGCACCCACAATGTTTGATTTAGAAAAGGAAATGGAAAATAAAATAGATATTGTTTTATTAAATGTAGATAATGAAAGATGGAGTTCATATATAGATAAATATCAGGTCAATGGAGTTCCCCAATTTAATTTTTTTAATAAGTCAGGTGAACTTAAAGGCCAAGCAATAGGTTATCAGAATTATGAAAAATTAGTAGGTTTTTCTCTAGGCCTTTTTGAAGATAATGAGTTGGTAAATATAAACACTTTCGATAATAAAAAATTCAGTCAATTTAGCAATAAACACAATCCAAAAGTAGTCAGCCCTAGAAGTCATTCATAAAAAAATTACCACTCAAGTGCAACTGCCACAATAGGAAA
Organism: Prochlorococcus sp. AG-402-G22; assembly: GCA_003217035.1. Taxonomy (GTDB): domain Bacteria; phylum Cyanobacteriota; class Cyanobacteriia; order PCC-6307; family Cyanobiaceae; genus Prochlorococcus_D. The sequence goes on along the minus strand of QCHV01000004.1, from coordinate 54,922 downwards.
TTGTTCGCAAAATATCTTTTTACATTCATTAGCAATGTCCATATGCTCTTTTTGAGTTCCATGGCCAGATCTTAAATTTATATAGTGAATCCAAGATCTACATGATCCACTCATATAAATTCTTGTAGGAGTAGCCAGAGGGAGTATAAAACGAGCACATTCTTTTGCAATGCCAGCTTCAAGCATTTCTTGATATAAATTGAGACTATTTTGAAATTGGGCTTTTATTTTCCCTTGAAAAAGTTCAGTAACTTCGTTTGATAAATCAGCTATTGAGTTTTGCCTATTTTTATTATCTTGTCTTCTTAAATCTGGCACTGGTATTTCTCCTAACTGACTGCTATCTGCATACCTTTGGGAAAACTCTTGAAAGGTAAAAGACCTATGGCGCAATATTTGGGCAGCTATACCTCGATTAGTTTCAATTTGTACTGTCATGAAAGCTTGTTCAAACACACTCCAATGTTCATTCTTTATGCAATACCTAAGTAATTTAGTAAAGTCTTCATTGTCTTGATTTTTTGGGTTACTTACTCTGGCAATATATGCCATTGTTTTTTCAGCATCTGGAGTTGCTGTAACCAGATGAACAATGTTCATAGTTATATTTTTGCAAGGGTAACTTTTTCAGGTTGATTTTGGTATTTACCTTTACGGTCACTATAAGTTGTTTCGCAAGGATCACCTTCTAGAAATAATAATTGGCATATACCTTCATTTGCATAAATTCTACAGTCTGCGCCTGAACTATTACTAAATTCAAGTGTTAAATGACCCTCCCAACTGGCTTCTGCAGGTGTTGTATTAACAATTATCCCTAGGCGAGCATAAGTGCTTTTGCCAAGGCAAACAACGGTAATGTTGTGGGGTACTTTCATCCTTTCTAAGGCAACCCCGAGACCATAAGAGTGAGCAGGGAGAATGAAGAATTCCCCATCTTCATCCTTATGAAGAGGAGTTGATTCAAGATTTTTAGGATTAAATTTCTTTGGATTCATCACCGTTCCAGGAACGTGACGAAATATCAGAAATTCTTTGGGAGAAAGTCTAAGGTCATACCCATAAGATGAACAACCAAAACTTAAAACAGGATTTTCCTTAGACTCAGGGTTTAGATGCCTAATTAATTTCTCTTGAAAAGGTTCAAGCATGCCAGCTTTGGCTTGATTGGAAATCCAGCGATCGTTTTTAAGCATTATTTCGAACACCTCAGTTCAGTTACTTGATCAGCCATGGAAAGGATCTCGTCGGGGATAAAGGGACCTGTAATAATTACATCTATTGATGGGGGCCGTTTCTCAAGGGTTTGAATTAGATCGGCTTTTCTTATAAAGCCCATTTTAATTGCAAGTCCTATTTCGTCCAAAACAATTTTATTTATATTTTCTTTAAGTAAGTTTTCCTTGCAAACTAGCCAAACTGATTGGACAGCTTTTTTTGCCTCTATAAATTCTGCAGATAAATTATTCTCCATTATTTTTTCACGGGCAAGATAGCAAGGTAAGTCTGGTCTTAGCCACTGGAGATTTCCGCAAAGGTTAATTGCTTTATCTGGGCCTTGATCAACTCCACCTTTTAAAAACTGAGCTATTACTACCTGACTCCCCAGTCCAGCAGATCTTAAGGCCTCACTTAAAACAACAGGAAAACTTCCGTTGAAACTAGCCATGTGTACTTGGACTTGTCCTTGCGATTCAACAATTTTCAGAAATGGTCTGGGATTTGGAGAACCCAAAGGCTTTACCCCACCACCTGGGGTCGTTGAGACTTGATTTATAGAACTTGGGCTAGCGGTCAAAATTTACAGATATAACTTTTTAAATCTAGCGGCATGATCCATCTTCACAATGAGTAGACACTACAGATAGTGTTGAGATTAGTGATGAAGGCACTTTTGTGTCTTTTGGGGATGTTTCAATACTTCAAGAATATGAATTCAGAATGTAAGGCTTGGCAAATAAAACTGGAAAAAGTCATTATTGCTACATGCCTTTTTATATCCTCTCCTTAGCGTCATTTGAATTGCTTTGCCAATATGGCAACTGCTAAAGCTGAATTTAGTCGCCATTCAAGCCAATCTTTGGGGGTAAGCCCTCAAAATCAGTTTAATGCTGCAGATCAAGTTAAGAAGACATTGCTAGATGTTATTCGAGGGCTTGATGGAGCAACATCTGAAATGGTTGAACGGTCAAAAACCATATTTTTTCCTGGCGACCGAGCAGAAAGAGTTTATTTGATCAGAAGAGGTGCTGTTCGTTTGACAAGAGTTTATGAATCTGGCGAGGAAATTACTGTGGCCTTATTAAGAGAAAATAGTTTGTTTGGGGTTCTCTCCCTTTTGACTGGTCAAAGATCTGATCGTTTTTACCATGCAGTTGCGTTTACAAGGGTGGAGATGGTTTCCGCGCCAGCGGGGTCAGTTCGAAATGCAATAGAAGCTGATAGTGGTGTTGGCTTGCTTTTACTTCAAGGATTGTCTAGCAGGATCTTGCAGACAGAAACGATGATTGAGACTTTGACTCATAGAGATATGTCTTCTCGATTGGTAAGCTTTCTCTTAGTCCTTTGTAGGGATTTTGGAGTAGCAGGAGAAAAGGGCATAACAATTGATTTGAGATTATCTCATCAAGCTATAGCTGAAGCTATAGGCTCTACTAGAGTCACTATCACTAGGTTGTTGGGCGATTTAAGAACTTTAGGCTTGCTTCAGATTGATAGAAAAAAAATAACAGTTTTTGACCCAATAGCCCTTGCTAAACGATTTAATTAATTTAACTATTCTTTAGCATCGTAAAATAACTTTATCTTTAAGATGGCTTTAACCATTTTTCATTGTGACCGGCTGGCTATTAATTATCTTTTTGCTCATTCTAGGTGGTGTTTTATCAACCCTTGGAGATTTTTTGGGAACCAGAATAGGAAAAGCCAGATTAAGCATATTTAAATTAAGACCGAGGAGAACAGCAGTTTTAATAACAATATTGACTGGAAGTTTCATAAGTTCTATTTCTTTGCTTTTAATGTTGCTTGTAGATAGTCAGCTAAGAGATGGATTATTTCGCTTGAATGATATACAAGCTGAGTTAAAGCAGAGCCGTTTATCTTTACTTCCTCTTAAGAAACAAAGTGAAGTTCTTGAATTAAGAATTAAGAAGAGAGAAGAAGACTTGATGCAATTAGAAAAAGATTTATTTGCCTTAAGAAAGGGAGAAGTTGTAATAACTAGTGGTCAGTCTTTAGGAACTTTTACACTTCAATTAGAAGATAATTCGAATGTTAAAGAAGAAATAGAAAGAATCTTCAGTATAGCTAATTTAAATGCATTCTTAAGAGTAAAGCCTGGGGAAGCTCCCAATAGAAAAATACTTTTAGTAAGAAAGGATCATGTTGAGCAAATGCAATCTATAATCTCAGATCGAAGGAAATGGGTCATAAACATGCGATCTGCAGGAAATGTTTTGCTAGGCGAAAACTATGTATATGCTTTTCCTGAAGTTCTTTTGAATAAGAATATTGTTGCTAAGAATGAGGTTATTGCTTCAAATTCCTTTAAGAATTTCGAATCAAAACCTGAATATTTAAACAATCAGATTAAACTTTTACTTGCATCAACTCTGGCAGAAGTTAAGAGAAGGGGCTCTTTAGTCTCAGAAATACAGGTTGATACTAAATCTATAAATTCATTACCTTTAAAGTTAAGAAAAATTAATTCTAAAAATATTAATTTGCAGGCAGTTTCTATTAATAAAAGTGATACAGCAGAGAAGATTTTAGTTGCCTTAGAAATTGCTAAGAATGTATTTCAAAGTGATCCCACATAAGTTTGATGAAATTTGCTATATCAATAGACCCTGGAAATAAAAAATGTGGTTTGGTGCTAGCAGACTTGGAGAATGAAACTGTATTAGATTCTAGGATTGCTAGGTCTTTTTCAGTTCTTGACTTAGCTATAGAATGGATTAATGAATATAATGTTGATTTAATAATTCTTGGTAACGGAACTTCTAGTAAGTCTTGGGAATTAAAACTTTCTAATATCACTAATATAGCTATTGAAATTGTTAATGAAAGAGGTACAACTTTTAGAGCAAGATACAGGTTCTATGAAATTTCACCACCAAGAGCTCTTTTAAAAATTATACCCAGAGGTCTGCGCTTCCCTCCTAAAAATCTAGACTCTATTGCCGCTTTAATCCTTTTAGAAGATTATTTAGATAAAAAACTCAATTGGTTAACTCCTTTAAACCTTAAAATTTGGCCCTGACAATAAAGTTATAGTCCCCACCAGGTTCTAAATAATAATCCTTTTTGATTAAAAATCTTAAAAGAGCATCTTCAATTAGAGCTCTACCAAGAGATGGTTCTACTAATAACTCACCATTAGTAAATTTCCAAATAAATTCCCACTTAAAATCTCCAGCAGACACTTCACCTTCCAAACATTTACTTGAAAAGTTTTGTTTATGTACTCTTACATGAGCTGTTGTTACTGGACTTTGTTGCATTGTATTAGATTTCATGTAATTCAGGCTTGATTGAATTTATATAGTTTGAGGCCCGTTCTAAACCTTCTTTTTCAATTATCTCTAAGCCTATTAATACCTTATCTAATGTAGTCTCAATTATTGCTTTTTCTTTTATGTTAAAAGCTCCAAGGACATGAGAAATGGTATTGGAACGCCTATTTATTTTATTTTGAATTGGGTTGCCGATACCTATCTTTATTCTGCAGAATCTTTCATTTCCCAGATGATTAATAATACTTTTGATGCCATTATGTCCTCCAGAGCTTCCTTGAAATCTAAATCTTATTTTACCTATTGGTAGATCAATGTCATCAGCAATAATGAGTACTTGGTCATTCTTAAGGCCAAACCAATCCATAGCAGCTTTTACAGACCTACCGCTTTCGTTCATATAAGTATTCGGCATAAGTAGTCTTTTTTTTGTTAAGCCAACTCCTACTTCTGCAACTTGGGCTTGCAACTTCTTGCTTGCACTAAAAGCAACCGATTCCTTGTTGGCAAGCCTCTCTAATGCCATAAAACCCACGTTATGACGTGTAATGCCATATTTAGACCCAGGGTTCCCTAGACCAACTAATAACCTTAAATCACTGGACACATTCAGAATATTTAGGGTTAACTAACTCTTGTAATCAATTTTATTTTGAATCAAAGAGTTCTGAGTATTTTCTTTAGTTGTTTTTGCTTCTTGATTTTCTGAATCAGTCTCAGACATGGCTTTTTGGATCTCATCTTCGAATTCTGTAGAGGCTTTTTGCAGGCCTTTTAGGGTTTTCCCAAGTGTTCTACCAAGCTCTGGCAGCCTCTTGGGACCAAAAATGACCAAAGCAAGACCAGCAATTACAGCAATCTCAGGCAAGCCAACGCCAAAGATATTCATTAGTGAGCCCTCTTATTTTTGAAAGGTAGTTTTAATTAAACCCCGTTCCAGTCAACTGAGAAACCCTGTAGAAGCAGAGATTGGTTGAAAATTTGAAGAAGGATTACTAAAAATACCAAGAGCAAGACACCAATAAATGCCATAACTGGCACAGCACCCCATCCAGCAACAACTTTACCTTGGCCAGAGTTACCAATGGATTTCAGTAGAGATCCTAGAGCTGTTTTTTGTCCCATTTTGAGTTTTGAGCCTCAGTTAAGGTTTCATTTTCGATATTGTATGGGAAATTGACTCTTAGTTAGCCAACCTGTACAAAGTTTTGATGGAAACTTCATCTCCTGCTCTTCAATTCGCAATAGTTACTCTTGTTGTTTTGTTTAGTCTTACCGGTATAGGGGTGTATATGGCATTTGGCCCTCCAGCTCAGCGTTTAGAGGATCCCTGGGATGCTCATGATGATTGAATGGATTTCCACAAGAAAGTTCATATTTCAAGGCAATCAGCTTCGAAACATTTCAATCCAAGTTCATAAGTGGGGTAATTAGGGCTTAAGGCCCCATAAAATACGCGTGGTTCTATAGATGTTGCGTAATTCATGCTTGCCCTAAAGATCTCCGTATACACGGTCGTCTTCTTTTTTGTCGGAGTTTTTCTATTTGGCTTCTTGGCCAGTGACCCAACAAGAACTCCAGCGAGAAAAGACTTGGAAGGTCCTCAAGACTGAACGCAGAGGCTCCAAAATGTAATCAGAACTAATACTGGCCCTTAATGCCTTTTCATTGTTCTGACTATGCAATCATTATGTGCGTCGACATAAGGTTTTGGCGGCGAAGATTTCTAATGCTTGTATTGCAGCAGCTTTCTCTGCTGGTTACATAGTGCTTAACCCCTTAGATGCCTCTTTGGCTTCTAATAGTTTTCTATGGAAAGACTTATCAGAGAAAAAAGATAAAACCCAAGAATTTTTTATAGAAAGTAAGCTTTATTCATCTCGCTTATCCCCTAAATATTACAAAGACATAGATAAAAATCCTCGAATAGTAGAAATCGCAAAAGATAATTTAACTAAGTTTAAAAGTCATTCTGAGTTTGATGGTTCTATAAGTTTAGATAAAGGTAATATTCAAAAACCTAACGAAATTCCTGATAAATTAATACCTATCAATATTCAAGCTGAAAGGCAGTATTGGGAAAGTGGTAATATTTTTATAGCAGAAGGTAACGTAACAGCTTCTTTAAATAATGGTCACCTCCGAGCTGAAAAAATTATTTTTGATCAGGAAAATAATATTATCTTGGCAGAAAATAAAGTAATTTTCAAAAGAGGGTCTCAATATTTTAGTGCAAGCTACTTTAAATATGACCTCCAGAATGGAATAGGTGAAATTAGAAATGTTTATGGAGTAATTAGTGTTAATTTGTTGTCAAATGATTTAAATTTAAGTTCTTCGGAAAACCTTAATTTAGAAAAAGAAAATAATAGATATTCATTCTTAGAATTGAGAGACAGTGTATTAATAGAAGGTGGAAAATTTAATAAAGGTATGAATCCATTTGTTATAGGAGACTTGCCTTTTAAAGGTATAAATAGTTGGCGTTTTAATTCTTCTAATATCGTTATTAATAAATCTGGATGGAAGGCAAGAAAAATAACCTTTTCCAATGATCCATTAAACCCAGTGCAAACTAAGATACCTTCTAAAAATGTTGTCGCAACTGAAAATGATGATGGAGTTCTGATTATATCTGCTAGTAGTAGTAAATTAATACTTGAAGACAAATTAACAATCCCTTTAGGTAAAAGAACTTTTGGCAAAAGGGATAGAACTAAGCAGAAATGGGTTGTTGGTTATGATAGTAAAGATAGAGATGGTTTTTACCTTGGAAGAAAAATAAAACCTATAAAGTTAAGTGAAAGCTATAAATTATCTATTCAGCCACAGTTTTTAATTCAACGAGCTATTAATGGGAAAACAAATTCCTATATTTCTAGTGGAGAATCTGTTGTCGGGCCTACTATATCTAGACCATCAAAGTTGTCGGATTTATTTGGTTTAAAGGCAAAACTTAAGGGGAGAGAATTTAATAAGGATATTGAGTTTTCAGCTAATATCACTACATTTAATGCATCTAGTTTTGCTGATGGCAGTCGATTTTCGGCTACTATTAGAGATACAATTAGTATTGGCGATATTAAGGATATTGAGACTACATTGTTTTCAGCATATCGTTATAAGTCATGGAATGGTTCGTTAGGGCAAAGTGATATCTATACATCTTATGGAGGTTACATTGATAAAGGATGGGCATGGAAGAATGGTAAAATTGATTATAGTTACCGCTTAAGAACGGGCCTAGGAAAGTATCAGGCTGAGGCTCTTGATCGTCTTGAGTTAGAAAATCTTTGGCGAGCAAGTATCTTTAATACTTTTAGCATATCTAATCCTATTTACAGTTTCTCAACTAATTCTAATAATGGTGCTTTACCTTATTCAAAATATTCTACAGCCCCAATTAAACCCGGTTTAGTTTTTAATACAGCCTTTACTTCAAACTATTTTTATTATGAAGATAATAGTAGCCAGTCCTCATTTGGTATATCTGCAGGTCCAGAGCTTACTTTTGGAAGTTTTAGAAGACCAATCTTAGATTATACAAAGTTGGCTATAAGTTCTGGATATATAGTGAAGTCTGGTGATAGCCCTTTTAAATTTGACAACTTAGTAGACCTTCAAAACATTTCATTTACAATGACACAGCAAATATATGGTCCTTTGCTTCTATCAGGATTATATGATATTAATATAGATAAAGGATCGGATTATTATGGAGAATCTATAAGCTCAAGGATAGCATTGTTATGGGAGAGAAGAGCATATGCATTTGGTGTATTTTATGATATTAAAAATGAATTAGGTGGTGTAATGTTTAGATTAAATGGATTTGGATTTGATGGTTCAGATGTGCCGATGGGATCCTCCTCATGAGCTATCTACCTTTAAGAATATTTTAAATGGTAACTTGCCTATGATTCAAAGTTATTTATATACGGAATTTTAGCTTTGATATCTTTTATCTTTTCTAATTGAGATATCAAAGTTGAAGTTGCATCCCAATTACCACTTTTAAACATTGCTTCAGCACCTTTATCAATAGAGAATATAAACTTACTCTCTTCATATACAATTTCTCTTTTTCTCATATTAATAGAACAGTTTTTCCCTGCTTTCTCCTTAGTTATTTGTTGCAAGCAGGTTAGATTATATTCTTCTAGTGTTAAGCATGGAATCCCTATACTTATGCAATTTCCATGAAAAATTTCTGCAAAGCTATAGCCAATTATAGCTCGAATGCCCCATCTCATTAAGGCTTGAGGTGCATGTTCTCTACTGGAACCGCACCCAAAGTTTTTTTCTACTAGAAGTATTGAAGCTTCTTGATTCGCTTTTATATCAAATGGGTGTAAACCGTTTTTTTCTTTACGATCATCTGCAAAAACCTGATCGCCAAGGCTTTTAAAACTTACACATTTAAGAAATCGTGCAGGAATAATGCGATCGGTATCTATATCATTGCCTTCTAGGCAAAGGCATGTTCCTTTAATTTTAGTTATTGGCCCTTTAGGGAATTCAAGTGACAGACTCATTTTTGCGAAGTGTTGTTTTTAGCAATTAATTCTCTTACATCTACAACAGATCCTGATATTGCAGCAGCAGCAACCATGGCAGGACTCATTAGCAATGTTCGACCTTTTGAAGAACCTTGTCTGCCTTTGAAATTTCTATTGCTAGAGCTTGCACTAATTTGGTTGCCTTCTAAACGATCTGGATTCATAGCTAGGCACATAGAGCATCCTGGTTTTCGCCATTCAAAGCCAGCATTCATGAATAATTTGTCAATACCTTCAGCTTCCGCATCTCTGGCTACTTTTTCTGATCCAGGCACAACGAAAGCTTTAATGCCTTTGGCTACATGTCGATTTTCAGCAATTTTCGCAGCTGCTTTTAAATCGCTTAATCGACCATTAGTGCAACTCCCTATAAAGCAAACATCTACTGCTAGGCCTTTTATTGGCTCTCCTGGTTGCAGCTTCATATATAGATAGGCCTCCTCTGCTGTTTGACGATCATTTTCGCCTAAAGATTCTTTCTTAGGTATTAATTCGTCAATTGATATGGCTTGTCCAGGATTAATACCCCAAGTAATAGTTGGTGCAACATTATTGGCATCAAATTGCACTTCATCATCAAATTTCGCATCGGGATCGCTAGATAATGTCTCCCACCATTTAACTGCAAGCTCCCAAGCCTTCCCTTTTGGTAGATAAGGTTTGTTTCTCAAATATTCAAAAGTTGTTTTGTCTGGATTTATATAGCCAGAACGAGCACCTCCTTCAATAGCCATATTGCAGATAGTCATTCTTTCTTCCATAGACATTTTTTCTATTGCAGGTCCTGCAAATTCATATGCATAGCCAACTCCCCCTTTGACTCCTAGTTGCCGAATAATATGAAGAATTAGATCTTTTGCAAATACTCCTTTTTCAAGTTGACCATTAACCCAGATTCTTCGAACTTTTAATTTTTTCATTGCCAAACTTTGAGACGCTAATACATCCCGAACTTGGCTAGTGCCAATGCCAAAGGCGATTGCGCCAAATGCACCGTGAGTAGAAGTATGGGAGTCTCCGCATGCAATTGTCATACCTGGTTGAGTTAGCCCTGACTCTGGAGCTATTACATGAACAATCCCTTGATTGCCTGAACCTATTTCAAAGAGTTTGATTCCATATTTTTTACAATTCTTTTCTAATGTGCTCAACATTGTTTCAGCAAGCGGATCAAGGAAGGGCCTGGCTTGACTTTCGGTAGGAACAATATGATCAACGGTGGCAATTGTTCTTTCAGGACAGAAAACCTCTAGATTTTTTTCTGTAATTGCTGAAAATGCTTGAGGACTGGTTACTTCATGGATTAAATGAAGCCCTACGAATAATTGAGTAGATCCTCCTGGAAGATCTGCTATACGATGCAGATCCCATACTTTGTCGTAGAGAGTGCCAGAGCTCAAGAGAAATTCCTTTTAGAAATTGACCTTAGCTCTCTCTAAGCAGAAATAAACGCAGAATGTCTAGGCTTCTCATAACACTCAATTCTTGGATTGCTCTACGACCTCTTTGGGGGCTGAAATTTTCTTGAGAAGATTCAAGGATGTTTTTACCTGAAATTCCAAATTGAACTAACCCAATAGGTTTATTTTTACTTGCACCTGTAGGACCAGCTATGCCACTTATTGCAAGTCCCCAATCTGAATTAAACTTTTTTCTTACTGCTTCAGCCATAGCTTTTACAACATTTGAAGATACAGCCCCATACTCCTCAAGAATTGGAGGAGATATTTCCAGTAGTTTTTGCTTAATTAAATTGTTGTATGCAATTATGCCACCTAAAAAAACTTCTGATGAACCTGGAATTGCAGTGAAAGCTGCTCCAAGGGAACCTCCAGTACAGGATTCTGCTACAGAAACAGTTTGACCAAGATCTTTTAATAGTTGAATAACTACAGATGGTAAGGTTTCGTTATTAGAGCCAAAATAATTAACCCCCCCTCTTTTAATTAGCTCACACTCTATTGGACTAATTAATTTATTTGCTTGTTGTACATTATTTGCTTGAGCAGTTATTCTAAGCTTGACTTCTCCTAATTCTGCATAAGGTGAAATAGTTGGGTTGCTATTATGTAATAAATCACTAACTTTTTCTGCCAAGGATGATTCACTAATACCAGTAAATTTAAGAATTTTACTTTTTATTGTTTCTTGTAATCCAGTATTTTTTTTAAGCCAAGGCAATGCTACATCTGTCCACATTTGCTTCATTTCTGATGGAACACCAGGAAACGTAATAATAGTAAAACCAGGCTTTGGACTCCATATAATTCCTGGCGCAGTTCCAGTACTATTGGGTATTATTTCAGCGCCTTTTGGGTATAAGGCTTGTTTATTATTAATAGATAGGCTTTTGTGATCTGAAAGTCTTAATTTATTTTGGATATCTTGTGCAACTTCATTGCTTTTAATTAATGGTGTATTGAAGGCACATGAAATTGTCTCTGTTGTTAAATCATCTGGTGTAGGACCAAGCCCTCCTGTGGTTATTAATATACTATTTCTCTCTGATGCTTCTAGAATTATTGATTTCAGTCTTTTGAAATTATCTCCTATCACACTTTGTCTAAAATGCTGAAGACCTATTTTTGCAAGTTCCTCAGCGAGCCACTTAGCATTAGTATTAAGAATATTACCAAGTAATATTTCTGATCCAATTGATAGGATCTCGACAGAATGATTCTTTGAAATCTCAGGCAATTGATTGTTCTCTATTGATATTATAAAGTGGAAATCTATTGCATAATTCCAGAGCCTTTTGTTTACATTTTTCTTTTATTAATGAATCTCCTCTATTTAATAAGCAATCTGCTATTAAATCAGCTACTTCTATAAATTCTTTTTCTTTAAAACCTCTTGTGGTTAAAGCCGCACTGCCTAGCCTTAGACCGCTTGTTACAAAGGGCGACTCTGGATCAAATGGAACTGTGTTTTTATTGGCTGTCACATTTACTTCGCTAACAATTGAATCAGCTTCTTTCCCAGTTATCCCTATGGTTCGAAGATCTAATAGAACAATATGATTATCTGTGCCATTGCTTACAACACCGATCCCTCGTTCTTGCATTCTTTTTGCAAGTGCTTTCGCATTTTTAATTAATTGATTGCTATAAGTTTTAAAACTTGGTTGTAGAGCTTCGTATAAAGCAACAGCTTTTGCCGCAATGACGTGTTCTAAAGGACCACCTTGACTGCCTGGGAAGACAGCTTTGTCAAACCTTTTCCCAAACTCTTCATCTCTACAAAGAATTAATCCACCCCTTGGTCCCCTAAGAGTTTTGTGAGTAGTTGTTGTAACTACATCGCAATAGGGAATTGGGCTGGGATGAACCCCACTTGCTACTAGCCCCGCTATATGAGCCATGTCAGCCAATAAATATGCTCCAACTTCATCTGCAATGGATCGAAAGGCTGCGAAGTCAATGGTTCTTGGATAAGCAGAGAAACCGCAAATTATTAATTTGGGTTTATTTTCTAAAGCAATTTTGCGTACATTTTTCATGTCCAGTATTTCGCTATCTTCATCTACGCCATAATGAATAGCTTTAAACCACTTGCCACTAACATTTACTGGAGATCCATGGGTTAAATGACCACCATGAGAAAGATTCATCCCCATAATGGTGTCCCCTGGATTTAAAAGGGATAAGAAGACTGCGAAATTAGCTTGAGCGCCACTATGTGGTTGCACATTTGCCCAGGCTGCATCAAATAATGTTTTTGCTCTTTGAATAGCCAACTCTTCAATTTGATCAACATGCTCACAACCTCCGTAGTAACGCTTATTAGGTAGACCCTCTGCATACTTGTTTGTTAATACAGATCCTTGAGCCTCCATAACAGCTTGAGAAGTAAAATTTTCGCTTGCTATAAGCTCTAAGTGACTTTCTTGCCTGTATCGCTCTTGAGCAATTAAATCAGAAATATTGGGGTCTGAATCTTTCAAGGCGGAGTTGATTGGAGTCAATTAAGAAGTCTCCTCTTTAAGTTTCTCAATTGGATAGTAAGCAAAGGTTGAGAATTTGCGAAAAAAATTACTCTTATTTCCCTTTTAGATGCTGATCTCAGCAAAAACTTTTTTAAAACGCGCCTGGAGAGATTCGAACTCCCGACCCTCTGATCCGTAGTCAGATGCTCTAATCCGCTGAGCTACAGGCGCAACAAACAATTAATAAGAGCTTATTTAAGTACCCTAAGTCAACTATATGGCTCCATATAGCGTCAAAATCATATAAATACTGAAAAATTTATGCCAATTCGATGGTATGGGACTGGAGATCAAACAGACCCTACATATTTACATTTCTCTCGAATAGTAAATTTCACCATTCATGCGATGGCATTTGCGGCATTGAATAGTGGATTATGGTTTGTACAACAAATTAGGCATCCATGGATAAATCTCAAATGGCTATCAGGGTTTTGGCTCGTTCTTTTGATCATTCACTTGGTATTTGTGATAGCTAAGAGACCTTTGCCTCTTAATGAGTCTATTGAAAAAGAAGAATAAAAATTTACAGATTATATTGTGAGAAAAATTCTATGGCTAATTGCACAGAAAGAATCCGAGAGATTAAAAGAGCTATATCTGACCGTATTTATATTCAAATTGAAAACTGGCATCTTTATTTAGGAGATGCTGGCCTTTCAGAGGCTCTAGCTATTGAATGCGAGGCGAATATCAAAGAAGGCTCTGCTGTTGCAGCAAGGAAGGCCCTTGAAGCTGTTCAAGTAAAGCTTGGAGCTGGAAACACGAAATTGCCATTAGCCAGATTGATTTCGTCAGGCCAAATTTTCGATCTAGAAGATATTTTGGACCCCTATTGCAGATAAGGTTGCTTTAATTACTATTTAATCGTGCTAATTATCGAGGTCAAAAATGCTCGAGAAGTCGTTAGAAAGCGAATTGGTCGTTTAGGTGAACGACTTATGGGGAAAGTTGTTGATCCAGAATTACAGGTAGAGAAGGCACTGATTCAGGAAATGGAATCTGCTTTCGAAGAATTTGGCATAGAGGCACGAATTTTGTCAGTAGAGGGGCCTAGGGTTGAAGGGGGTGAATCTATAGAATTCCCTCTAAACGTTCGTGCGAAAATTGATCTTAAGTTTGAGGTCGATTAGTATTTTTATTAAAAGCATTAACTAAGTCATCAATTGCTTCTATTCTTAAAAATCTTCCTAGGATCAAGAAGATAAATATACTTATACTAGAAGCAAAAATAACTTTTGATAAGTGCCATATAAAACCTGGATATGGAATTAAGGTTAAATTTATTAACCATGCAATTGAACCAGAAACAATTCCGCAAATAAGAAGTTTTGATAAATCTATAGACCATTCCTTTATGGAAATAAATTTAAACCTTCTCTTTAGTTTTAGTAAAAGCCCAATGCAGGTAAAAATGTTAACACCAACTGTTGCCAATACAATCCCTTTAGCTCCAAAGTTGATTGGAAATTGATTTCCCCAAGGAGAAGGACCACCAATGAATAACCAATCTAAAAATATATTTATAATTATTCCTGCTGAAGACAATCTAAATGGTGTTTTAGCGTCTCCAAGTGAATAAAAAGTTCTTACTAATAAATCTCTACTAAGATAAGCAGGCATTCCTATTCCGTAGGCAATAATAAGACCACTTACTAGATTTATTGCTTTGTAATCAAAAGCCCCCCTGCCATATATCAGGTCTACTATTGGAGTGCCCAAAGCCATAAAAATAGCCCCTAAAGAAATCATGCTTGCTGAGGAAATCATGAATCCTTTTCTTACTTTCTTTATGAATTTAAATTTATCTTCTGGTTTACTAAGTTTGGCCAGGGTGGGTAATAGCGGTATTAATATTGTATTGGAAATTAAACCTAAAGGAGCCTGAATTAAGAAGTTTGCATAACCAAGACCTGCTGCTGCTCCAACAATGCTTGAAGCAAAAAATAGATCGGTGATAACATTTACTTGCAACATCCCTGAAGCGAGAATTGCAGGGATGATAATTGCCCACACTTCTTGAACACCAGGATGTTTCCAATCCCAAGTTGGCTTTAGTCTTAAAAAACCTTTTTTGACTAAAGAAGGTATTTGTATAATCCATTGAAGTGAAGCTCCAATTAAACTAGCTTGTGCAAGAATTATTCCTCCTGTTAGGCTAACTTCAAAAGAGGGAGTTGTTTGATCTGAATAAACCCAAAAAGCCCCTGCACCTATAATTAATGCAAGACTAGATAAAATTGGAGCAATAGATGGTAAGAAGAAAATATTGGAAGCATTTAATGTACCAAAACCAATTCCTATTAGGCCTGCTAAGAGAGAAATAGGTGACATTATTTGAAGTTGTTTGACAGCTATATTATGAACTTCGTTGTTTAGGCTTGGCCCAAGTATTTTGACTATTGGATCAGAAGCAAAGAAAAGTATCCCACTAGCAATTATTAATAAGAAACTCAGAGATGTATTTATTGAAGAAAGAATATAAGCTCTGTCTTTGGTATTTCTTTTGCTTAAAACAGTGACTATTGAATTATGTAAAGGGCCATTTATACCTCCAATAATAACTAGAAAAAAGCCAGGTATTACGTATGCATAGTTGTAAGCATCATATGCTGCACCAACTCCAAATGCTCCTGCTATGACAAGCTGTCGAGCCATTCCACCAGCTTTGCTGAGCAATGTGCCTAGGCTAACTACCGCTGCAATTTGCTTGAGAGATCTTTTCATGTTTTATCCATTGCTATTCAAACGAAATAATTAACCAGCTTTGTTTTAGACCTATTGTCTAAATGTATTGCAAGGCAAAAGAGCTGTTCATGATTGGCAAGAGTCTGCTGACTTTTCCTGCCCTTAGGGAAGGAATCCTATTAAAGCGCTATAAACGATTTTTGGCTGATATAAAACTTGATAGCGGCGAAATAATCACTGCACATTGTGCAAATACTGGACCAATGAAAGGTGTTTTGCATCCTGGGGGGAGAGTGCGTGTGAAATATTCACCTTCTCCTACTCGCAAACTCTCTTGGTCTTGGGAACAGGCTGAAGTCCCAAGTGATAATAAAACGCCAACTTGGGTTGGAGTTAATACTTCATTGCCCAATAAGCTTGTGAGGAGTGCTATTGAGGCAGGGTGTTTATCAAATCAATTAGGTCAAATATCAAAAATTCGCACTGAAGTTAAATATGGAATCGAAGGAAAAAGTCGCATTGATATCTTATTAATTCCAGAAAAAAATGAAGTAGATAAAAGGGAAATATATATAGAGGTTAAAAACACTACTTGGGTCAAGGCTTCTGTAGCTCTTTTCCCAGACACAGTAACTAAAAGAGGCCAAAAACATTTAAAAGAAATGATTGCTTTATTGCCTAGATCAAGAGCTGTGTTGATCCCTTGTATTAGCAGGAACGATGTCCGTAAATTTGCTTCTGGTGACTCTGCAGATCCTATCTATGGGGAGTTGTTTAAGCTTGCATTAAGAACTGGTGTTCAAGTAGTGCCTTGTTGCTTTGGGTTTTTTTCAGATCACATAACATGGGAAGGCTTGGGATTACTTGATGGATAAGCTTGTTTGCTGAAAACTAATCAGTTCCAAAGTTAGCTGTAATTAAAGGCAAGTTGATATTTGGTATCAACAATTACTCGACAAGGGAAAGTGTTGTGTTGAAATTTTTTTGTAAGAACTGATTCTTTAATTCCAGTTCAATTTGTAGCACTGCATTTTTATGACTACTGCTTTGCAATCTCCCCCGAGGAGGAGCACTGCTCGTCTTCAGGAGGCAAGCCTTCTGAATGGGCCTATGCTTCTTCTTAGGAGTATTCGCGGTTTGAGAACCAATCAATCTATTGCTTGGTTGGCGACTGTGCCTTTAGCCCTTTTAGGCCTAGGCATTTTTAGTTTTGCAGCTAGGGCAGGTGTTGGCTTGTCTGATTTATCAGGGCCTCAAGCGGCAACATTTTTAGCTGACAATCTTTGGTTGTTTATTGCAACTATTCTTGTGATTTTCATGAATGCTGGCTTCGCAATGGTTGAAGCTGGTATGTGTCGATCTAAGAATGCAGTAAATATTCTTGCTAAGAATCTTTTTGTTTTCGCTCTTGCCGTAACTGCTTATTGGGTTGTTGGCTATTCCATTATGTATGGAAATTCAGCTATAGGAGGCTGGCTTTTCTTTAATGGATTGTTTTTTGATCCAGACCCTTCTGGTGCACTTGCTTGTGCAGCAGCAGGAGATACTGGTTGCTTAGTTCCTGCAGTAGACTTTCTTTTTCAAGCTGCATTCGCAGGGACCGCTGCAACTATTGTCTCTGGACTAGTAGCAGAAAGGGTTAAGTTTGGAGAGTTTGTTGTTTTCTCGTTAGTTTTAACTGCATTTATTTACCCTATTTCAGGTAGTTGGCAGTGGAATGGCGATGGATGGTTGGCAAATCTTGGATTTATAGATTTTGCTGGTTCTTCAATTGTTCATTCAGTTGGAGGATGGGCTGGTCTTGTTGGAGCAATGCTTCTAGGCCCCCGTATTGGGAAATTTGTAGATGGTAAAGCACAGGCAATGCCTGGCCACAATATGGCTATTGCGACTCTTGGAGCTTTAGTTCTATGGATTGGTTGGTATGGGTTTAACCCAGGCTCAGAATTAGCCATGGATGAATATGTTGCTTACGTAGCAGTTACAACAACTCTTGCAGCAGCAGGAGGGGCAATTGCGGCAACTGTTATTTCTACTTTGACTTCAGGTAAGCCTGACCTGACAATGATTATTAATGGCATTCTTGCAGGTTTAGTCAGTATTACTGCTGGTTGTGGAAACATGACTCTTGTAGGTTCTTGGCTGGCAGGGGCTGTAGGTGGATTAATAGTTGTTTTTGCAGTTGCAGCAGTTGACTCAGCTGGAATTGATGATCCAGTAGGCGCCTTTTCCGTTCATGGTGTTTGTGGCGTCTGGGGAACAGTTGTAATTGGTTTGTGGGGTGTTGATGGCATGGATCCAGGTGCTGCAGGTATAGGTCTTCTCAATGGAGGAGGTTTAAATACATTGCTTATTCAGGCTCTTGGAGCGGCTGCTTATGCAATTTGGACTGTTGTTACATGCTGGCTTGCTTGGTCCGTTATTGGAGGCTTCTTTGGTGGCATTCGTGTCAGCGAAAATGAAGAGCTTCAGGGCCTAGATATTGGTGAGCATGGAATGGAGGCTTATCCAGACTTCGCTTCTGCTAGATAAGTTATTTGTTTAAATTGTTTTAAAAAAGCCTGGCTTTTAGCCAGGCTTTTTTGTGCTTTTTCAAACTTCCTAATAGAGTCTATGTAATTCAGGCGGTTTCCTTTAGATGGACACACAAGCATTCAAGAGATCGCTGCATCATTCAGATCGATATAATAGAAGAGGTTTTGAGTCCCCTACTAAAAGGGCTCAGGCTCTTGAGAAGGCCTATCAGAGTAATTTGATTGGATCAATTAGAGATAATGGATATCTACTGGAACATGGCAGGTTGCGAGTAAAGCTTGCAGAGGCTTTTGGTTTTTGTTGGGGTGTCGAAAGAGCAGTTGCAATGGCATATGAAACCAGACGTCATTATCCCAATGAAAGTATATGGATTACTAATGAAATTATTCATAACCCTTCAGTGAATGATCATTTGAGGAATATGAATGTTCGATTCATTTCAGCTGAGAAAGGTATTAAGAATTTTTCTTCAGTTAAAGAAGGTGATGTAGTGATACTTCCTGCATTTGGAGCAACAGTTCAAGAGATGAAGCTACTTCATGAGCGTGGGTGCCACATTATTGATACAACTTGTCCCTGGGTTTCCAAGGTTTGGCATACTGTTGAAAAGCATAAGAAACATGAATTCACTTCAATTATTCATGGCAAAGTAAAACATGAGGAAACTCTTGCAACAAGCTCATTTGCAGGTACTTACCTTGTTGTACTTGATCTAGAAGAAGCTCAATATGTGGCGAATTACATTTTAGGCAAAGAAAATCGACAGGAGTTTTTAAAGAGGTTTTCTAAAGCTTCTTCAAAAGGTTTTGATCCTGATAAAGATCTGCAAAGGTTAGGCGTAGCAAATCAAACCACAATGCTTAAAAGTGAAACAGAAGAAATAGGTCGTTTATTTGAAAAAACGATGCTACGTAAATATGGCCCAGCTGAATTGAATGAACATTTCTTGGCTTTTAATACCATTTGTGATGCAACCGAAGAACGACAAGATGCAATGTTTTCATTAGTAGATGAACCATTAGATTTATTGGTTGTGATTGGTGGTTTTAATTCTTCGAACACAACTCATTTGCAAGAGATTGCTATTAGTAGAGGTATTCGTTCTTTTCATATAGATACTCCAGAAAGAATAGGTGACCAAGAAAATACTATTACTCATAAACCTCTTGGGGATGACCTTATAATGGAAGATAATTTTTTACCTGAAGGAGAGGTAAGTGTAGGAATAACATCCGGTGCATCAACTCCTGACAGAGTCGTTGAGCACGTTATTCATAAGCTTATTCATCTTAGTGAAAAGTAATTTCCAAGCTGACTGAAAATCTGATTTATAAGTAAATTATTTTGCCTGTAGTCTTATGAAGATCTTATCTCAGCATCTTAATTTGGTGCTAAGCAACTAATATAGGTAGCTAATGCTTATAAGAAATGACTGATTCTGGTAATTACAAACCAAGTGGAGCTGGGGCTTCAAAAGACTTTCAATCCTCCAATCAACCTCAAAAGGTGGAAGTGGTAGTTGCAAGTCCTTCTTCTAATGCTGAAGTTGATATTTTGGGCGAATTGGCAATTTTTTTATTAAGAGTAGGTTTTAGTTTGTTTATGATTCATCATGGGCTTGAGAAGTTGCAGGATCCAGAAGGTTTTGCAGAGTTTGTAGTAGGAAAATATTTTAGTTTTTTACCTGGAGATCCAATAATTTGGACTTTTGCTGCGGGAGTGACTCAGATTGTATGCCCAATAGGACTTGCAATAGGAATTTTTGCAAGAATTTCTGCATTAGGTCTTCTTTCCACAATGTTATTTGCAATTTATTTTCATTTGGTAGATACAGGGTTGGAGGGTTTCCCTTTTGCAGTTGTTGAAGCGCATAATTATGTATTTGAATTATCTGCAATTTATGCAGCAATAGCTTTTTATTTTTTATGTGCAGGCCCAGGCCGCTTGTCTGCCTTTAGAAAAAAAAATAAAGTTACTTATTATCCGAAGGGTAGTAAGTGACATTTTTATTCAATGTCATGTTTTTGAGAAATACAGAATCAATAATCTAGTGAAGGAAATGCCTCCTCTTTGTTAATAACATTGATATCCCTAGTTCATTGCATGCATCAATGGAAGATTGATCTCTTATGCTTCCACCAGGTTGAATTATTGCGATTATTCCATGTTTAGCGGCTAAATGAACAGTGTCTTCAAATGGTAAGAATCCATCACTAGCTAATACTGAACCCTTACTTTTATCACCAGCCATTTCAAGTGCTATTTTTGCTGCACCTACTCTATTCATTTGGCCTGCACCTATCCCAATTGTTTGGCTAGAAGAGGCAATTACTATTGCATTTGATCTAACATGTCTTACAATTTTCCATGCAAATTCTAAATCTTTTCTTTCTTTCTCAGATATTGATTTACTAGTTGCGATCTCCCAATCACTTTTATTAATGTTTTTGTCATCAACGTCTTGAACTAATACTCCTCCGAGAATGCTTCTTATATATTTCCCCCCTGAGTTCTCTATAGAAGATTTAGATAGTTCTATTACCCTAAGATTATTTTTCTTAGAAAGTATTTGTTTAGCTTCGTCATCATAAGTTGGTGCAACTATACATTCTAAAAATAGATCAACCATCTCTTTTGCTGTTTCAGCATCAACATTGCAATTTAGGGCAACAATACCTCCAAATGCACTTACTGGATCTCCTTCTAAAGCACGGCTAAATGCAGTTGACAATTTTTGATCTAGGGCTACCCCACATGGGTTTGTATGTTTAATAATTGCGGCGGCTTTTTGCATTTCTTCAATATTTTTATTTTCTCCATATCCAAATTCTCTAATAGTTGCTATTGCTGCTTCTAGGTCTAACAGATTGTTTGTACTAAGCTCTTTGCCTTGTAATTGTTTAGCTTCACCCCATCCTTGATTTTTAGCGCTATACCATGAAGCGCTTTGATGTGGATTCTCTCCATATCGGAGAGTTTGCTTTAGTGGGAAAGATTTTAAGAAAGGGAAATTACTTGAACCAATTTTCTTATTTAGCCAATTGCTAATAGCGATGTCATAGTTTGCTGTGTGATTAAAGGCTTGAAGAGCTAGTTTGGCTCTTGTCTCTTTGGTTATTTCACCAGAGACTAGTTCTTTAAGAAACGGTATGTATTGATTAGGACTTGTTAAAACAATTACTGATTGGTGATTTTTGGCTGCTGCTCTAACCATTGCAGGACCTCCAATGTCAATATTTTCTATAGCACTTTCCCAGTCAACTTTAGGGTTAGATACAGTCTCTTCAAATGGGTAAAGGTTAACTATTACTAAATCGATCTTTTTAATATTTTGCTTTTCAAGATCTATCTGATGGGATGAATCGCCTTCTTTGGCGAGAATCCCTCCATGAATGCGAGGATGAAGAGTCTTAACTCTTCCACCTAATATCTCTTCTGCACCAGTGTAATCAGCAACTCTTGTCACCTTGATATTGGCCTCTTCTAGAACACTTGCAGTACCTCCGCTGGAAATGATTTGAAAGCCATGACGAGTTGTCAACTCTTGAGCTAGAGGAACTAAACCTTCCTTATTGGAAACACTTAAAAGAGCTATTCGAGTCATGGCTAAGGATAAAAAATGCCTTTAAAGAGCTAACTTACGCATCAAAGGACAAAATTGCTCAATGGAAAAGGATTTTCTTTGTGTTGATTGTGAGAATCCTACTCATAGATTAATTTTGCTTCACGGTTGGGGGGCTGACGCAGAAGATCTGATCCCTTTAGGTAAAGAGCTTCTAGCAAATTTAGAAATCAATTTTCAATTGGTTTCTTTGCGAGCGCCAATACTAAAAAAGGATGGGATTGGTCGTGAATGGTATGGTCTTTTCCCTTCAGATTGGCCTGCTGTGCCTGATGCGACAAAAGATCTCCGGAAGCGATTAAATAAGTTTTCCTTATCACCAATACCTTTGTCAAAAACATTTTTATTGGGCTTCTCGCAAGGAGGGGCTATGGCCCTTGCTACCGGTTGTGAATTCTCATTTGCGGGTCTAATTATTTGCAGTGGTTATCCTCATCGGGATTGGTCGCCACAAAAAGATGTACCCCCAATACTTCTCACACATGGGAATTGTGATGAAGTTGTACCTAGCTATGCCTCTGAAAAAATATTTAATTTGCTAAAAGCAAATCATTCAATTTGTGATCTTCATATTTTCAATGGTGGCCATGAAATTAACTTTGGAGCAATTGATAAAATCTCTAGTTTTATTCGAAGTCGTATTGAATAAGTATTTTCTTAAACGAAAGCATATTCATATTCTTCTATTTCTTCCCAATCATCTGAAGTTAGCTCTAAGCCATCAAACATGTTGTGCTCACCAACTGCGTCGACAATGCCCCTAAGTGAAGGAAATAGAAAATGGTTCTCTTCAGCATATTGAGCGCTAAATAATCCTTTTTCTCCCCAAAAGAATCGGTCGGTTGTATGTTCATTGCGACGCACATTAATTATTGCAGGTGCTCTAAGTGCTGCTTCCGCTATGTATCGTCTTGCGGCTGTAACAGGTTTGTATTCTCCTGTGTCCAAATGAAACGTAGAGACATGTGCCATCACCCTTTGACCAGCAAGGCGTCTGCGACTGATCCGCTTGCGTTTTTTAGACATGAGAACAACTGTTTGGGAGAATTGTGAGTTGAAACTTTTCGGCACTTGCCGATTAAGAGAGAATCACTGAAGTCTGTAGGTATTTGGTTGTCCAAATTGACTTCAACTAGTGCAGATGTGATAGCAGCACGAAGTTATTTGACGTTGTCAATTTTGAACCAGGTCTAGATCAGGGTGCCCATCAACCTCTGATATAAACTTAGGAGCGCATATTTGGCGCAACTTTTGCCAAATCGCCTTATCAGAGACTTGAATAGAGGATTTTAGTTTCCTTCTATACACATCTTAATTCTTTTTTCTAGATTATCAAGTAATTTACCCCTTCCTTTTTGTTGATAAATAGATTTAATTAGAAATTATGCAGTTTTCAGATAGGTTCCTAAATCTAGTTCAACAGCAATTAAGCAGTTTCGATGCTGAAACTGAATTGGAAAATGTTGTTGTATATGTTGCTCATACTAATGAGGATGACTCTCCATCGTTAGAGGTTGTAGGAAAGATCCCCGGCAACATCAATAAGGTTTTACCTCCAATTGCTAATGATCCTAATTTGCGCGCCCCCTCGCCAAATAGAAGATGGTATCCACTTCAAGATGGCACTGGCTTGTTAGGAGTTATTCGCGCAGAACGGTTTGCTTCTGATCAAGAATGGCCAGAATCACTTGATTCACGATTGCAAGCCAGTGCATCCTTTTTGTCTAATTCATTAAGTTTAGAGTTAGATCGGAAGAGGCTTATTGAAGAATTAAGTCAGCAAAAAGAACAAATTGGTTTGCTAGTACATCAAATAAAAAATCCTTTAGCTGCCTTGAGAACATATGCACAGTTGCTTTTAAGAAAGCTTGGTCCTGAAAGCTCTCAAAGAAGTTTGGTAGAAAACCTTATTACGGAGCAGGAACAGTTCGATAAGTATTTGGTTGCATTGGATCAATTAAGTCAAGTTAAAGATTCCAAGAAAGCCCTCGGCTCAGCAAGATTATTGCTGCCTCCCTTATTGCCACATTCTGAAAATCTGGATTTGCGTGAATTAATTAATCCCTTGCTGGAAAGAGCAGCTGCTATGGCAATTTTACAAGAACGTAAATGGATAGCGCCTTCTTTTTGGCCTAATTGGATTAAAGAGCCAAGGCCAAATTCAGAGGCTGTTGTGGCAGAAATAGTGGCTAATCTTTTAGAGAATGCATTTAGATATAGCCCTTCAGGCGCTGAGGTAGGTCTATGTTTTAGTGAAATCGGGATTTGTGTTTGGGATTCAGGAGAGCCAATCCCTTTTGAAATTAGAGATCAAATCTTTTATAGAGGTTTCAGAAGCTCAACCAAAAGTAATTTGAAAGGATCTGGATTGGGTTTAGCTCTTGGGAAGCAATTGGCCAGCCAAATCGGGGGAGAGCTTTATTTAAGCACAAATCCACAGGGCTTTGATCAGAAACTCCCAGAAACAGGCAATGCTTTTATTCTTAAATTACCGGTAATGTAATCCCAAAAATAACAAGCGTTGTTGTCTCAATTAAAACAAGAGAAGCCCCATAAGAATCACCATTATGACCGCCAAGAATGCTACCAATAGAAGACATTATTAAGAATGCGGGAACCATTGCTAATAATGCACTAATGATTAATAAAAATATTAAACTATTATTTATTGGAAGAATTAAGACAAGTAATAAGCTGATTAAAATAGTTATTAACGAAGGCTTTAATTCTTTGTAGTTACTTGCCCAATTGCTTCTGTGGATCTTACCCATGCCTTCTTTTTGAATATAAGGAAAATGCCTAATTGCCCATAGAATATAAAGTCTTCCTATAAACCTTGTTATTGGTATTGCTATAATTATATATTGACTAAGCCTTAAAATTGCAGCTGCTTGAACTAATAGAATTGCAGCTAAAGATATAACCCCTATTGCGCCAGCGCTGCTGTCCTTCATTGCCTCTATTTGTCTTTCTTTCCCTGCGGCAATTCCATCTGTAGTGTCTATAAGTCCATCTAAATGAAGTCCACCAGTTATGAAAATATCTATTGCTATTATGACAAAAGCTAATGATTGATTAGACCAACCTAGATTTGAGAATATCAACCAAATAGAAACTTGTAAACCTCCTATAATTAATCCTATTAATGGAGCAAAACGTGCAATTCTTTTAAATTGAGGTTTAATGCATGGGAATTTTGGCAAGATAGTATAAAAAATCCATGCCCCTGCAAAATCTTTTAACCAGTTAGGTGCAATCAGAAAATTAACCTCTCTTTTTAATTGAAGAACAAAGTAGATTCTTATGCAATCTAGTTCTTAGCAGGTTTTTAATTCTTTAACTAAAAAAATTTTGTTTAGTTTCCAGATCAAATCTAATTGTTCGAATACGCGTGCACGTGTGGGGTGCTTTAAAACACCTCATGGTGAGGTCCATACGCCTCAGTTTATGCCAGTAGGAACCCTGGGTACCGTAAAAGGAATAACTCCTAATCAGTTAATAAAAACAGGTGCGGAGATGATTCTGGCTAATACGTATCATCTTCATTTGCAGCCAGGTGAAGAGATAGTGAGAGATGCAGGGGGGCTTCACAGGTTTATGAGTTGGAATAAACCAATACTCACTGATTCAGGCGGGTATCAAGTATTTAGTTTGGGGAAACTAAATAAAATCGATGACGAAGGTGTTGATTTTAAGAATCCAAGAGATGGAAGCCAAATAAAATTGACTCCAGAGAAGGCAATTCAGATTCAAATGGCTTTAGGGAGCGATGTGGCAATGGCTTTTGATCAATGCCCTCCATTTCCTTCTTCTCACAATGATGTTGAAGAAGCTTGTAGGCGAACTCATGCATGGTTGGAGAGAGCAGTAGCAATTCACACGAAGCTAGACCAAGCTTTGTTTGGGATTGTTCAGGGAGGTTGTTATAAAGATTTGAGAGAAGAGAGTGCAAAGATTGTTTCAAGTTTTGGGTTGCCTGGAATTGCAATTGGTGGAGTAAGTGTTGGTGAGTCAAGCTCTTCAATAAATGAGACTGTAAGGTCTGTTGCACCTTTTTTGCCAGAGCGAGTTCCAAGATATTTGATGGGTATTGGTTCATTAGCCGAATTAGCCATTGCAGTTGCAAATGGCATTGATCTTTTTGATTGCGTAATGCCAACAAGATTAGGTCGACATGGCTCTGCTTTGGTTGGCGGTGAAAGATGGAATATTCGTAATGCAAGTTTTAGAAATGATTACAAACCTTTAGATGAAAGTTGCAATTGTGAAGCTTGTGCGAACCACAGTCGAGCTTATCTTCATCATTTAATACGCAGTGAGGAACTGCTGGGATTAACCCTTTTAAGCCTTCATAACATTAGCCATTTGATTCGTTTTACCAAGTCAATGTCTAAGGCGATCGAAGATGGATGTTTTTCAGAGGATTTCGCTCCATGGCAGAAAGAGTCGATTGCGCATTACACGTGGTAGCGTCTCTAGCAAACGTAAACGAATTATTTAGGGATGGCACCGCTTACCCTCGACTTGCTTGCACAATTGCCTGAAGCTTATCGAATCTATGCTCCAACGGTTGATGTGCTTCCGTTAATACCCATTCTTTTCTTCTTGCTGGTTTTTGTTTGGCAAGCAGCAGTAGGTTTTCGTTAACCTTTTGATTTGAAACTTGCTTTAAGCAGGTCTCAAATTTGCAGTGGTATGAAAGTTTATGCCAGATATTATCTGGCATAAACTTTTTGGTTTCTTAAATTATTTACGCATGCCCTAAATAGATTTATCTAATAAGATCCCCTCTCCCGGGTGATCCACTGCATGCTCTATTAGGTCTGCTAATACTAGTGCTCTAGATGCCTGTAGGCCGTCTACAGCAGGTTTTTCAAGTCCTCTTACGCATTGTAGAAAATGTTCTAATTCTGCATATAAAGGTTCTATAGAGGTTGTGCTTACTTCTTCAATAAAACCATCATTTCTATAAAGCAATTCCCCATGATCTGCTGAATACCATTCATGAGATCTACGGTGGATATGAAGTGTGTGATTTAGAAAATCTGTTTCAACAAGACTTTTTTTGCAATGGGCACTAAGTGTGCGGATTTTTTTATGAGTCATTTTGCTTGCCGTTAAGCTGGCTACAACACCATTGCGAAAGCCCAGTGTCGCATTTACATAATCAATAGGACCTTGATCGTCACTACATCCTCCTACAGCTGCAAGACGTATTACAGGTGCATTTGCAAGCTCTAGTACAAGATCAAGATCATGAATCATTAGGTCTAAAACGACAGAAACATCATTTGCTCTATCTGAATGAGGGCTATGCCGCCTTGCTTCTAGAACTACAACTTCTTCGTTAGTTACTACTTTTGTTAATTCTTTAAAAGCAGGGTTAAATCTTTCTATGTGTCCCACTTGAAGTAGACAGTTTGTTTGATTTGAAGCCGCAATAAGATCTGATGCTTCATTTTGACTTGCTGCGATTGGTTTTTCTATTAGTACGTGCTTACCTGCTTTAAGGCAGCTCAGGCCAACTTGGTGATGTAACAAAGTAGGTACTGCAATGCAAACAGCTTCAACCTCATTTAAAAGATCTTGATAGTTTTCATACCAAGCACAATTGAATTGCTCAGTAGCTAGTTGACCTCTTTCACGGTCTAGGTCAGCAACCCCAATGAGTTCAGCATCTTTTAATAGGCTTAAAACTCTGGCATGATGCCAGCCCATATTGCCTATGCCTATTACCCCAACTTTGACAGGAATCATAGAAGGGGTCATTGATCACTTTGAATGAATTTGATCAGACTATCTTTCATTTCAGTTTTCAGAAAGTTTTTTCAGGCAAGATAATTCTTACCAGATCAATTCTTGGCCCTTTCATAGAGGTTATTTCAAAGATAATTCCTTTGTCTATAAGAGTTTCTCCTTTAGATGGAACACTTTGCAGTTTCTCAAGCAAAAATCCTGCAA
Organism: Prochlorococcus sp. AG-402-G22; assembly: GCA_003217035.1. Classification (GTDB taxonomy): domain Bacteria; phylum Cyanobacteriota; class Cyanobacteriia; order PCC-6307; family Cyanobiaceae; genus Prochlorococcus_D. Next base: position 27,055 of record QCHV01000004.1, on the reverse strand, counting down.
GAGTATAGTGATTTTCATTTTCTGGGAGATCAATATTTAGTTGTCGATTTAGTTCAATTATTTCTATATCACCAGCGGCGATCCATTTTGAGGTAGTTGAATCTAAGGGTTTTAAAATAGGCTCTTTAATGCCTGGATCTATTTCGTCTCCGACAATTTCCCCTGCAAGGTCAGCTGCTGTTATTAGTCCTTCGGTACCACCATGTTCATCTACTACAAGTAAAAATGGGTTTCCTTTTCTAATTAATGGAAGAAGCTTTTCTAGTGTGCAAGTTTCGAGGACTTTTGGGACAGGTTTTATAAACCTTTCTAATGGGGTTTGGGGGTTCATTTCTCCCTTTGAAATTGGCTCTGCTAGTAATCGAAGGTCTAGCACTCCAAGTACATCATCAAGTGATTCGTTGATTACCAAGAAACGAGCATGTCTAGTTAAGTGAACTGTTGACATTAATTCAGAGAAACAAACATCCTTGGGAAGAGTCACCATCCCTGATCGAGGGACCATGACTTCTCTAACTGTTGTATCTCTTAGAGCAAAGACCCCTTCAAGAATATTTTTCTCATCAGGGTGAAGTCCAGTTACTCTTCCAGATTCAATAAGTGTTTCTAATTCTCCTGCTGACAATGCGGTTACAAGAGACTCCCACTGGGTATTAAGACCAATTAACTTCAAGAGGAATGAAGCTATTTTTTCCAGCAAAAATAAAATTGGTGTCATTGTTCTTATGACACTTTCTAAAATTGGGGATAATGTTAGGGCTAATTTTTCAGGGGTATTAAGTATTAATGCTTTTGGTATCAGACCTGAAAGCAGTGTGCTCATTATTACAACACATATAAAAATGATGATATTCCCAATAGGAACAGTTTGATGCTTATAAGGAAGCCATATTTTCGAAATTTCGTTTGCTAGCCAACCCAATGCTACTAGTGAAATGGTTATACCTAATTGAGTAACCATTAAGGTCCTTTTTAGCTTTCTCTGCAATCTGAAGATCGATTTAGATCCTGGTACCTTCTCTTCAATTAGCCTGTCAACTCTGATTGGTTTAAGTCTTAAAATAGCTAGTTCCCCTGCAACAAAGAATGCAGGTATTACAAGCAAAATTACAAGAAAGACAATCCTCATCTAAATGATCCAATGGGGGTGGCGAGGATCGAACTCGCCTAAGGCGAATTATGAGTTCGCTGCATTCACCAGATTGCTACACCCCCTTTTAAAGGTTTTCTACAAGGTCTTGGGTTGATGTGAAGACCTTTAAAGGAATAATAATTACATTGGACGTGGCTGCTGCAAATCAATGCCAAAAGATGTCATTTTCAAAATGAATCAATTTGATAAATCAAAAGAAGCTTCCAAAGATAAGCTTTTGAGTCTGATCGCTTCTCTTTCATATAGGTATGGTGAATTTACCCTTTCATCTGGGATGAAAAGCAAGCATTACGTAAACTGCAAGCCAGTTTCTCTAAGTGGTTTAGGTCTAAGTTTGATAAGTCAATTCTTGCTTGAGCATGTTGAGATGAGCTCTGTGGCGGTTGCAGGATTAACACTAGGAGCAGATCCTTTGGTTAGTGGTGTCGCACTGGCAGCTGCCTATGAGGGAAGACCTCTAGATGCATTAATAGTTCGTAAAGAGCCTAAAGGACATGGCACTGAAGCTTGGCTAGAAGGCCCTCTTCCTGTTGAAGGATCTTTGGTTACTGTTCTAGAAGACGTAGTTACAACTGGTGATTCTTCTTTAAAAGCAGTCTCTCAACTTCGCAATGCAGGCTATTTAGTAAATAAGATCATCGCGATTGTTGACAGGCAAGAGGGGGCTGCTGAAAAAATTGGAAAGGAAGGTTTGGAGTTGGAAAGTCTTTTTTTGCTTGATGATATTTATGCAAGGTCTAAAGAGTTGCTGGTTTGAAATTGCAAAAACCTCTTTTTTGGGAGCAGAGTTTCCCTTTACTCCGACTAAAGGGAAAAGGAAGTAGACAATTTTTGCATGGTCAAACTTCTGCTGACATTCTTATGGCGGATAAAGATGTTTTGATTAGAACCTGCTGGCTATCGCCCACCGGAAGATTTAAAGCATTACTTGAAATTAGATGTGATGAACAGAATGTAGATTTTTTGGTTCTTGGTGGGGATGCTCAAGGATTGTTGAATGGGTTTGAAAAGGTTATTTTTCCTTCGGATAATGTAGAAGTTCAATCCATAGGATCGATTCTTAGGGTTCAAGAACTTTGTTATAACAAATCATGGAATACAAGTCATGTTGAGTGGGTTTCTACTAGCAAAGAACGGAGTGATTTATTTACTGGCTTTTTCAAGGCTAGTAAAAATGATGTTAAAGAATGGGTTTTTAGGCAAGGAATGCCTATTGGCCTTTACGAAACAAATGGTGAGAGTAACCCATATGAATTAGGTATATCTAGTTTGGTAAATCTGAATAAAGGTTGTTATTTAGGTCAAGAAACCATGGCTAAATTAAAAAATAATGCACATTTAAAACAAGAATTGCGCTTTTGGGAATGTGAAAAATCGAACTCGGTGATAAAGAACCTTCAAGGAATGTATCTAGAGACAAGTGATAAATTTAAAGCAGGTTTAATTGTTTCTCATTTGGACGTTGATAATGGAATAAGTTTAGGACTTGCAATTATAAGAAGAAAGTATTTATTAGATTATCAGTTACTCCTTCCAAATTCTTCTATAGCTGTTGACATAAGTAAACCTATAGGTTTTTCTGAATTTTTAGGTGAAAACAACTAAAAATGTTAATTATTTAATAACCATTTTGCGATTTCCCAAGTCGCCAGACAGTCGTCTTTGTTGTACTTCGTTATCTTGTTCAAAATATTATCCTTCTTAATTGGCTCGTTATTTAAATTGCTAAACTGTCTCCACCATAAAAGTGCTTGAGCTCCATTTGCATTCCTTTGGCTCCATTCAAAGTTTAACCATTGAGCAACACTTTTTAAACTATAACTATTAACAGGTAATAACCAATGGCTTCTTATTTTATAGTGAATATCAATAAACCTTTTTTCAAGTTCTTTTATTTTAGTCTCCGAGACGCCTCGCTTCTTTGCTAGTTTACAAATTGCCAATCGCTCAGTTTCACCATAATGAAGAATAGGCCAATCTTTAAAAAAAATAAATTGTTTTTCTAACTTCTCCCATGTTTCATTCTCGTCATTTTCAGGTAAGCAAAGAAAAGCTTGATAATTAATATCTTTATTGCTTATATCTATAAAATTATTTGGATTAGATTTTATAAATATAAAACCATGCAGAAAGTCGTGCTTTAAATCTGGGTCAGATTCTATATCATATATAATCACTCCAGGAGCATATTTTAATTCAGGTAAAACTATATCCCGGTTCAGCCTTTTTGGCCTTAGATCTATTTGAGCTTTTGCTTGTTCTATAAGGTGTTGGCTATCAATTCCATGGTTACTTCCAAAAACTTCTAATTTTTCAGTTAACTTTTTAGAGCTTATTTTAGCTATATCATTTAGATTATTGATTCCAGCCAATTGAAGCATTTGTTTCCGCTTTCCACCTACACCATTTATTTCACTAAGATCAGCATCTTTTTTGGCTTTTTCATCACATACTTTTTTCCAGCAACAAAGGGAACATTTTTTCCTATCAAGAGTTAGTTCAGGTGCGTTCTCATTTGACAAGTCTTCTTCCATTTTTTGCAGTGAATCGATTAATCTATTGTTAAGTTTTTTGGTTAGAGAAACCTTCTCAATTTCTAATCCCTTATTTGTTAATGAAATAGCAAGGCCTTGGTCAACAGTTGATTGCTGAATGTTCTCTAGTAGTAGGCCCCAGAGTGCAAGCAATAACCGATGATTTCTAGTAATGTTTTTCCCTTGCCTTGCAATTACAGGTTGATATTTGAATCCTCCGAAAAAGCTACTTCCAGTTGTTCTATGAATTAATGATGGGTGACCTTCTACTTTTAGTTCGTTAAGCTTGCTGTTTTTTAAGCGTAAGCCAATGACATTGGATGCTCCTTTTTCACAGCTTGCAATCCCATGGCTGAATTTGTTTTTGGTGAATGCTTTTAAGCTTTTGTATTGATGCTCTAATTGAAGGCTTCTATGAGCTACCCAAATTTTTCTTTCTTTCTCTTCATTAACGTCTAGCCAGGCTTTACGCTTACAACGTATCCAACTGCCTAGTAATCGATCTGTAATTATTTTGTTTTTGGGTACAGATGTTGTCATATCTACAACGTAAGGTGCTTGTTTTTTCTTCTATTTCAACTAAGCCTTAGATATGTTTAAGAATTCTTTGAAATTTCAAGCTGATCCAATCCAATTTGGAACAGATGGGTGGCGAGGAGTTTTGGGAGTAGACATTACTATTGAAAGGTTCATTTCCGTAGCAATTGCAGCTACTCAGGAATTGGCTTATAGGGCTCCAGAAGGATTAAATAAAAAAGTTATCGTTGGCTTTGATCGTAGGTTTTTAGCTGCAGAATTTGCAGAAGCTATAACTAGCGCTGTAAGTGCTTGTGATTTAAAGCCCTTACTTGTAAATCATCCTGTTACAACTCCTGCTTGTAGTTGGGCAGTACTTCAGCACAATGCTTTAGGTGCTTTGGTTGTAACTGCTAGTCATAACCCTCCAGAATGGCTTGGATTAAAAATCAAAGGCCCCTTGGGGGGGTCAGTTGATGAAAGTTTTACAAAAGCAGTTGAGCAAAGACTCTTGGCGGGCGGAATTACTATTCCAATCAAAGGAGTAGTAGAAAGTTTTGATTGTCGCAAAGAGCATTTGGAAGGCCTTAGAAAGGCATTTGATATCCCTGATTTACTTAATGGCCTTAATGACATGGGTCTTAAAGTAATAGTAGATTCTATGCATGGCTCTGCTGCAGGATGTATAGGAGAACTTTTTGGTGATGCATCTAAGGACTGTTTAGAAGAAATACGTATCAACAGGGATACTTTGTTTGGAGGCAATCCACCAGAACCTTTAGAAAAGTATCTGCAGCCACTGGTCTCTGCAGTCAAAGAATCTTCGATAGCCGGTAAACAGGCAATAGGTTTGGTTTTTGATGGGGATGGAGACCGAATAGCCGCAATAGATGAGAATGGCAGGTTTTGTAGTAATCAATTATTAATGCCACTTCTTATTGAACATATGGCTGGGATAAAGGAGATGCCTGGTTGTGTAATTAAAACCGTAAGTGGATCTGATTTGATGACCTTAGTAGCAGAGGAATTTTCTCGTGAAGTCCTAGAGGTTCCAGTTGGATTTAAATTTATTGCTGCTGAGATGTTGAAGAGGGATGTGCTACTGGGTGGTGAGGAGTCTGGGGGGATTGGGTTTGGAACACATATCCCAGAACGTGATGCTTTATATGCCGCTTTGCTTTTATTGGAGGCTATCTCTGAAGGAGGAATCACCTTAGCTAATCGCTTAGATGCTTTGCATAATCGTTTAGGCAAAAGTTTTTATGATCGAATTGATATCTACCTTGAGAGTAAAAATTGTAGGGTTCAATTAGAAGAACTTTTAAGAAAGAATCCTCCTGAGTATGTCTGTGATCAATTAGTTCGAGAGATAATTATATTGGATGGATTTAAATTAAGATTAGGTGAAAGAGATTGGGTGATGTTTAGGTTCTCAGGAACTGAGCCTCTTTTAAGAATTTATTGTGAATCTCCTTCAAATGAACAGTTGTTAAATAACCTTCAATGGGCTAAGAAATTTGTTGAAAATATATGAATCATAAGATTGACTTAAGTATACCTAGGGTTGTTATTGCAAGTGGCAATTTAGGTAAAGTATCAGAGTTCAGGAAACTTTTATCTGAATTACCGGTAATGATTATTCCGCAGCCTGATGATATTCAAATTGAAGAAACAGGAAGATCATTTGTTGAAAATGCTCGAGTAAAAGCTCTTACTGCAGCAAAGATTACGGGCCAATTTTCCCTGGCTGATGATTCTGGACTCAGTGTTGAATCTTTAGGTGGTGCTCCAGGCATCTTTTCTTCAAGATATGCCAATACAGATTCAGAAAGAATTAATAAATTACTTTATGAGTTGACACCATTTAAAAATAGAAAAGCATTTTTTTCTGCAGCACTATGCTTTGTTTCACCTGAAAATCGTATTTTATTCGAGGTAGAAGGTAAATGTGAAGGTAGGATCACTGAGTTTCCAAGAGGAAATGATGGTTTTGGTTATGATCCAATATTTGAAGTCAAAAATACAGGTTTGACCTTTGCAGAAATGGGCATTGAAAGAAAGAAATCTTTTAGCCATCGTGGATTGGCATTCCAAAAATTAATGCCGAAATTAAAAAAATATTTTGCTTCTATTAATTAAAACAATAGTTTTCTTTTCTTAATTATCCACCCAATTTCCATGTAGTCCATGGGGAATTGCTAAAGGTAATTCAATAATTGCTTTTTCGCTTAGATCATTTGCATTTAAAATTACTAAATCACTACTCAATCTTTCCCCATTCCATACAAGCACTAGAACCCAGCCATCATCTTCTGATGCTGAATTAATTGGCACCATAATTGGCTCACTTACAAAACTTTTTGGACCAGCATTCCAAATTCGCTCTTCTAAGCTATCTAGATTGATCTTCTTAATTGATTGAAGAGGGGCATTCCCAATCTTTTTGTGAGTACAAGCCATCCATGCATATTTAGCTTCAATCCCAATACACTTGGGATTTACCATTCCGAATTCGCAGCATTGCTTGCTTAAAACTTTTGTTGAGACCTTTTTACTTGTTAGATTTATTCGAGATCTTTTTAAAATCCCTTCTGGGATTTGATTGAAATCAATTTCTTTAAAGTCTTCATTAGGTTTAATGCTTGGGAAATCCCAATAGAAAATACTTTCCACAACAACATCTGAGTTCTCTTCCCAAGCATTTAGGTGATGAAAAACGAAACCTTCGGGGGCTTCAAATATCCTTGGGGGCTCTTTTGCAAACTTTCCTGAATCTCTTGGAATCAGTAAGAACTTGCCTTTGCTATTTTTCTTTGAAGAGAGACATTGCGCAGCCCCTTTTTGCCCGGTTATGAAAGGCAGAGGGTTGAAGTCAATCGCATTTTGTAAAAATATCGCCCAATTTGGAGTGATTACGAAGTCATGCAGAAATGCAAATCCATTAAAGGTATCTTTTCTATCCTTAATGAGTGTGCCTGGCTTTTCTCCGTCTAATGCAAATTCCATTAAACGAATAGTACTTTTAGGGCCTGCATTTACTCCGAAGGTAACCATTCTGGAGACCCCATGATGGCCTGAGTCAAATCTAGGATGAGCACTAAAAGGCTCATCTTTTTTTAGTACTCCATTTAAGTTTGATATACCATTGGTTTCTAAAGTTAATGGATCTAGAGAATATGGACTGGCTGCTTCCCATAAAGCTAAGAGTTCATCACCTAGTTTTATTACATTTGTATTGGCTATGTTTTTTAGACGTAGATCAAATGCATTTGCGAAAAACCCCCCAGCTTTTTGAGTGCCAAAGACGCCTCTATAAATAAATTTTTTAGCTTTTTCTTCTTCTTGCCAAGCCTTAGTTTTTACAAAACTATTGCTTAGATGGACAATTCCATTGTCAAACCTTATTGCAGTAATCATGCCATCACCATCAAATGGGTGGTGAACCCACTGGCCATCTCTTTCTAGTTTCCCTGGACCATTTTTATACAAGATTCCAGAAAGATTTTTAGGTATTTCCCCTGTAGAAACCTTTAATTCAACATTGCTTAGCTCTTGCTCTACATTTTCATAAGCACTAGCCCAGTCTTTTTTGTCAAAATCATCAGAAGCCCCTATAGATGTTGAAGTTAAGGCAGGTTGATACACGTGCTTATTTATATTTTTGATGATAATGGCGTAAATACTTTTAAAGTGCGAGCAATTTGCTCTTTCTGGAAAAAGTATTCAATCAATTGTTCCTGCCTGCCTGTTCAAGGACTCCTTTGCTGCTAGGGATTACGTCCCCTCTTCGTTCATCTAATTCAGTAGCCATTCTTAGGGCACGTGCGAAAGCTTTAAAACAAGCTTCGACAATGTGATGAGAGTTTGTTCCATCTAGCTGTCGAAGGTGAAGCGTTAGACCACTGTTATTAATAACAGCAACAAAAAACTCTTTTACCAGCTCTGTATCGTAGGTGCCTATTCTTTGAGCTGGGATCTTTAAACCATAACTCAGATGAGGACGACCTGAGCAATCTAGCGAGACTTGAACCAAAGCTTCATCTAATGGGGCTACAAAGTGGCCAAACCTATTAATTCCTTTCCTATCTCCAAGCGACTGAGACAATGCCTGGCCAATAGCAATCCCTACATCTTCATTGGTGTGGTGATCATCAATATGAGTGTCCCCAGTTGCTATTACTTCCAAATCAAAAAGCCCATGACTTGAAAGCTGGTGGAGCATATGATCAAGGAAAGCAACGCCAGTGGAAATATTACATATACCTGTTCCATCAAGTCCAAAACGAACTTTTACGTTCGTTTCTTTAGTGACGCGATTGACTTCAGATTCTCTTTGTAGGCTCATATCATTTATCATTAGAGATTATGTAGTTATAGTGCCATTTAAATTACATTCCGTTAATGCAATAGCCCGCATCAACATAAATAGTTTGACCGGAAATACCACTGGATAATTCACTTAATAAGAAAGCCGCTGTATTCCCAACTTCTTTTTGAGTAACGGTGCGACGTAAAGGAGCTTTTTCTTCAACGTTATGAATCATATCTAGTATTCCTCCAATGGCTGAGCTTGCCAAAGTTCTAATTGGACCAGCACTGATTGCATTTACCCTGACCTGTTTTTCTGGACCTAATTCAGCAGATAGATATCGTACGGAAGCCTCAAGAGCAGCTTTTGCAACACCCATTACGTTGTAATTAGGAATAGCTCTATCAGACCCAAGGTAAGTAAGGGTAACTACGCCAGCCTTATCGCTAAATAGAGGCTTTGCATATTTACAAAGTGGAGCAAGGGAATATGCACTGATGTCTAGAGCTCTAGCAAAGCCTTCGGCACTAGTAGCACTGTAATCACCTACTAGTTCTTCTTTCCCTGCGAATGCAAGGCAATGAACCAGGCCATCTATTTGCCCCCAGTTGCTTTTTATTGAATTAAAAACCTCTTCAATTTGATTTGAGTTTTGAACGTTTAAAGGTAAAAACAAACTTGGATTGAGAGGTGTTGTTAATTCTCTGACTTTTGACTCAAAACGTCCCTTCTCATCCGGTAAATAGGTGATCCCAAGCTCTGCACCTGCAGTATGTAATTGTTGCGCAATCCCCCAAGCAATTGATCGGTTGTTTGCTATGCCTGTAACAAGGATTTTTTTTCCACTTAGGTTTAGGAGCATCAGTTCAGAAATATTTAAGAGGTTTTATTCATTCTCTCGTACTAGGTGCAACTTATCTATTACTCATACGCAACTATTTTTAAAGAAGATCATTCATAGAGATCTTTCGCATGGTTAAAACTTCTTCGACAATGCTTCCTTTGGGAACTCCTTTGCCAGTTTTTGAATTATCAATGGTTCCAGGAATATCAGGTGAACTCACAAGCACATCAGGAGCCTTACATAGCAAAATGTTTCAAAAAAAGCCTTTGTTGATAATGATTCTTTGTGCCCACTGTCCCTTTGTCAAACACGTTGAATCTGAATTAACAAAATTAGATCGTGATTATTTAGGGAAAGTTGATTTTCTTGCAATATCAAGTAATAGCACTAAAACACATCCTCAGGATGGACCAGAGCATCTTTTGGCTCAGTCAATGAATCAAGGGTGGAGGTTCCCCTATTTGCTTGATTTAGATCAAAGTTTTGCAAAGTCTCTTCGAGCTGCTTGCACTCCAGATTTCTTTCTTTTTGCTCCTGAAAATGGTCAGCAAAGGCTGAGATATAGAGGCCAATTAGATGGCAGCCGTCCTGGGAATAAGATCGAAACCAATGGAATTGATTTGCGTTTAGCTATGGATGCTGTTTTAAAAAAACGAATAGTTTCTTCAGACCAGCAACCTTCTATTGGATGCAATATTAAATGGGAAACTGGCAATGAACCGTCTTGGTTTGGTTGATTTCTTGATTGAATTTGGAAGCTTGACTACTTAAAGCTTTAAGGTGCCATTTATGCGAATACCACCTTTTAGTCTTGAGAAGCAACTTTATGAGATCGGGGATGACTTAGATCTTGCTGTTTCGAAGGTTCTTCGAAGTGGGCAATATATCGGAGGAAGGCAAGTAGATCTTTTTGAAAAGTCATTCGCAGAAAAGCTTGAGGTCCCGCATGTAATTGGCTGTAATAGTGGAACAGATGCATTGATTCTGGCTTTAAGAGCTTTTGGGATTGGTCCTGGAGATGAAGTTATAACGGTTTCTTTTAGCTTTTTTGCCACAGCTGAAGCCATAAGCAATGTAGGAGCTAAGCCTGTGTTTGTTGATGTTGATCCTCAAAACTTTCTTTTAGATGTCAGCCTCTTGGAAAGCGCCATTACATCTTCAACCAAGGCAATACTTCCTGTTCATCTTTTTGGATGCCCAGTAGATATGCATGCAGTAATGTCAGTTGCTAAAAAGCATGGTTTAAAAGTAATTGAAGACTGTGCACAAGCTGCTGGCGCTTTTTTTAACGGCAAGCCTGTAGGCGGATTAGGAGATGCGGGTTGTTTTAGTTTTTTCCCAACTAAGAATCTTGGTGCAGCTGGAGATGGAGGAGCGGTTGCTACGCATGATCAGCAAATTGCGGAAAAGATTAGAGAACTGGCTGTTCATGGTATGCCGAAAAGATATTTCCATACTGAACTTGGCTATAACAGCCGTCTCGATTCCATTCAGGCAGCAATTTTGAATGTAAAGCTGCCTAAACTTTCAGATTGGATTGAAAAAAGAACGGAAATTTCTCATAGATATAATCGCCTTTTAAGAGATATTCAAGAAATTGATATACCTGAAAATTCTTTTAATGAGGGAATAGTTCACTCGTGGAATCAGTTTGTTATTAAAGTAAGAGATTTTGATATTAGTAGTAAGTGCAAAAACGAAGTAAATAAACCTTATGAAAATTCTATGGCTAATAATCTGCCAGATAGTTCCTGCAGGGATTGGCTTAAAGATGAATTAAGCAAAGAGGGAATTAATACAATTATTTATTACCCCATTCCAATTCACTTGCAACCAATTTATCAAAAAAAAGATTCGAGATCCTTATGTTTATCAGTTACCGAAGAGCTTTCTAGTCAAGTTTTAAGCCTGCCAATATTCCCTGAGTTGACTATAGAAGAACAGAATTATGTAGTTGATATTATTAAGAGTTTGCTTTCCTCTTCATAATAAGATCTCTAGACCATTTACCTATAACTGTAAAAACTGACAAGTTCTATACCAAGCGGTAATGCTTTTCCCATCTAGGGCTTCGTTGTCACTAGAAATCAGCCCATCTAATTCTTTTTTTGACAGCTCAAGCACTTCGATGTCTTCGTCTTCATCTCCTAAAGGTTTCTCATTCAAAGGTTTTAGATCTCTAGCTAAAAACATATGAATAGTTTCGTCAGAATATCCTGGGCATGGAAGCATTATCCCTAATTCATTCCATTGAGAAGCAGAGTATCCAGCTTCTTCACCTAATTCTCTTTGAATTGATTTAAGAGGGTCTTCTTTTTCTTCAAGAGTGCCAGCTGGGAATTCTAGAATTCTTCTGGAAACTGCAAATCTATATTGACGGAGGATAATTACATTGCCATTTTCTTTTATTGGTACTGCAAGTGCTGCACCAGGGTGCCTAATCATTCCAAAAGTTGCTTTTATTCCTATTGGAAGTTCAATTTCATTAACCTCGAAGCGGATTTTTTTTACATCAATAGTCCTTTTGTTTGAAAGGATCTTAGATGGTTCAGGTTCGATTAGAGGCGCCATTTACTATTTATATAGATGATTATCAGCATGGCCGTTTTTCAATGATTTTTCCTTTTTGTGAGAGTTTTTGGAAATCCTATTTCTTTCACCAGCCAGGTTGGGATGGAAGCTCAATTATTCCAGAGGTGTTTTTTTTAATAGCATCTCCTAAAGGTATTACCACAAAATCCCTCTCTATCATTTGAGGATGAGGCAATGTGAGCAGCTCATTTTTTATTTGCAAATCACCCCAAGCAAGAATGTCTAGATCTAGAGGCCTTGGACCCCATCTTGTTTTTGATGTTTCTCTATCCCGTCCAAAACGTTTTTCTATTTCTAATAACATCTTTAATAGAGTGAAAGCTGCATTTTTTGATGGCTTTAGTTGATTTAATTCACCTCCTCTAATTACAACAACAGCATTTACATAATCAGGTTGATTTTCAGGACCACCCACTGGGCTTGTTTCATATAGAGGTGACCACTTCCAATGAAGATTTGAATGAATTGAATCAATATCTTTGGTTGCTTTGAAAAGTGATTGAATCCATTCACAGACTGACTTTTCCAACAAAGGTTTTATAGTAACAAGAGTTTTAACAGGAGGGCCTGCAGGGCTTGAGATATTTGCGCCTAAAGCGATTGCCAGAGTGCTTGGTGTGGGATAGTTCAAAGTGGTCATAGCTATATCAGTCAAACTGATGCAAAAATGAACAGGTTAGGGAGACGCAATGGTTTTAAGTGGAACTAATGCCACTGTTAACACTTCAAATCTCGAGTCTATGGACATAGATACTCGAGCGTTCCCTTTGGCTGCGATTACTGGGCATGGGACTCTTAAGCTTGCCTTGATGCTTGCAGCAGTAGATCCAGGATTGGGTGGTGTAATTATTGCTGGGGGAAGGGGCACAGGGAAATCAGTTTTAGCGAGAGGTTTACATTCTCTTTTGCCTCCAGTGGAAATTGTTGATTTTGATTCTTTTACTAATAACAAAGATCTTCGTCCAGTAGGTTTAAATCTTGACCCAACTATCCCAGAAGAATGGGATGAAATTGCCCATCAATTAGTTGTTCAAGAGGAAAACACTGTTACAGACAACTCACAATTTGAACTTCCTACAAAAGTAATTAAGGCACCTTTTGTTCAAGTTCCCTTGGGAATCACTGAAGATAGACTTTTAGGTTCAGTAGATGTTGCTTCTTCTTTATCTTCTGGGTGTGCTGTTTTTCAACCTGGGTTATTAGCTGAGTCTCATCGAGGCGTTTTGTATATAGATGAATTGAATCTTCTAGATGATGGAATAGTAAATTTGATGTTGGCTGCAGTTGGGTCTGGTGAGAATTCAATAGAGAGAGAAGGTTTAAGCCTTAAACATCCATGTAGACCATTATTAATTGCAACTTATAACCCTGAAGAAGGAGCTGTTAGAGACCATTTATTAGACCGTTTTGCGATTGTTTTATCAGCTGATCAGATTATAACTAACGAGCAAAGAGTTGAAATAACAAAATCTTCTATTGCTTTTGGTCAATCTAGCGAAGATTTTTCAAAAACCTGGATTGAAGCAACAGAATCATTAGCTACTCAATTGATATTGGCAAGGCAGTGGCTTAAAGATGTTCAAATCAATAAAGATCAAATTGCATATCTAGTTAAAGAAGCTATTAGAGGAGGGGTGGAGGGACATCGATCTGAACTTTATGCAACTAGAGTTGCAAAGGCTCATGCGGCTCTATGTGGTAGGGATACGGTTGATGCTGATGATTTGCAAGCTGCAGTTCGACTGGTAATAGCACCCAGAGCTCTTCAGTTGCCTCCAAATGAAGACCAAATGGAGCCACCTCCACCTGAAGACCAGCCTCCACCTCCTGATCAATCGAAAAATGATGATTTAGAAGATCAAGATTCTGAAAATGAAGATGATGAAACTCCTGAAGAGCAATCTGCACCTCCTATCCCAGAGGAGTTCATGCTTGATCCTGAAGCTTGTGCGATTGATCCAGACTTATTGATTTTTTCTTCTGCTAAAGCGAAAACTGGTAATAGCGGTAGTAGATCTGCAGTTTTTAGTGATAGTAGAGGCCGTTATGTAAAACCAATTCTCCCTAAAGGACCTGTCTCGAGAATTGCTGTTGATGCAACCTTGAGAGCAGCTGCTCCTTATCAGAAAATCCGACGTGAAAGGGACCCTTCTAGAAAAGTAATAGTTGAAGAGTCTGACTTGCGAGCAAAACTTCTGCAAAAGAAAGCAGGGGCGTTGGTTGTTTTTCTGGTAGATGCAAGTGGCTCTATGGCTCTGAATCGTATGCAGAGTGCTAAAGGAGCATTGATTAGATTGTTGTCAGAAGCTTATGAAAATAGAGATGAAGTAGCTTTGATTCCTTTTAGAGGAGAGCAAGCAGAGGTTTTATTACCCCCAACAAGATCTATAACTGCTGCCAAACGTCGTTTGGAGACAATGCCATGCGGAGGAGGTTCCCCATTGGCTCATGGACTTACTCAGGCTGCGAGAGTTGGAGCAAATGCTTTGGCAACTGGAGATCTAGGACAAGTTGTTGTTGTAGCAATTACTGATGGCAGAGGGAATGTTCCTCTTGGGACATCATTGGGACAGCCAAAAATGGAAGGGGAAGAACCTGTTGATTTAAAACAAGAGGTTCTAGATATTGCTTCTCGTTATCGAACTTTGGGAATCAAACTTTTAGTTATAGATACTGAGCGCAAGTTTATTGCCAGTGGAATGGGTAAAGATTTAGCTGAAGCAGCAGGAGGAAAATATGTGCAACTTCCAAAAGTTAGTGATCAAGCTATCGCTTCAATTGCAATGGATGCAATAGGAGATATTAAATAACCACGAAACTTATTTCTTAGGGGTACAAATCATTAAATAATTTACCTATCCCAACTGCAGCACTTTTTATTGCACTTGTTAACTCTTCATTATTCAGAAGTTCACTTAAATCTGTAGCTAATTTGTCAAGCTTTTGAGTTGTTGAACTCATTGAGCTTGCTGTTGTTTGAATGTCTTCGAGGGTTTCAGGGTTGTCAACTGTTGCCAATATATTGTTTATATGTGCAACGCTTCTACGTAATTCGATGATTATTGGCTTTGCCCTATTCATTTCTTCCTTTGATAACAATATTAATTCCTTTAGTTCCTGCTGTGTCTCATCAAAGGTAGTTATAGACTTCACAACCTTTGAAACAACTTCCTCTTCTCCAGCTTCATTTAGGAGTGTATTTAACTCTTCTGTAAGAGTAGAAATACTCTTAATTGCTTTAGCTTTTATAATTTCACCATCGCAGACAATTAAATTCAAAGGACAATTTTTTTTAGTCGAAAAATTATTCATCCCTTCAATTGGCTTGCCTTTGCTAATTAATGCCAACTCCATATCCCTTCCAAGTACAGAGCTCGCTATAACTTTCCCATGAACTGGTTTAAATAAAACCAATTTTTCATTGGAAATTCTGATTTTTGCTCTTACATCATTTACATTAAATGAAATATTTTCTATAGACCCAACTTTAATCCCCCTAAAAGTGACGGGAGTCCCTTCAGTCAAACCACTTGCATCATCAAAACTTGCAACTATAGTCCAATCATTGCGGCCAAGCCTTAAACCTTGTAGCCAGACAAGTAGACTGGAAAGTATTACTAAGCCTCCTAAAAGACTAAATCCTACAATTGCATCACGATAGCTTCTTTTCATAACGGTTAAATGATTTCAGGTTGTATTGGGCCTTGAAGGCTTCCAGTGCGAAATTGCTTTATAAAAGGATTTTGTGATTCTTTGAATTCTTTAATACTCCCATCCCATTGTATCTTTCCTCCGTAAAGCATTAATACCCTTTCTGCTGCTCGCTCAATAGTGCTCATTACATGGCTAACTACAATTGAACACCCTTTGGCGACACTTGTTGTTTTGATAATTAGATCTTCTATCCGTGTGCAAGCTATAGGATCTAAGCCTGATGTCGGCTCATCAAATAATAATAATGGCATTGTCGAAGAATATAAAGAAGGTCCCTTGACTAATGCTCTTGCAAAACTAACTCTTTTTTGCATACCACCACTTAATTCGCCAGGTAATTTATGACTTACATTGTAAAGACCAACTTCTTTTAGGCATGAAATAACAATTTCTTTGATTTTCTTTTCACTTAAGGATTTATTTTTGCGCAATAGGAAACCAACATTTTCTTCAACTGTTAGGGATCCTAAAAGGGCTGGGTTTTGAAAAACAAAACGAACATCAGGTGGGTTATTTTGATCGAGTCTCAAGTATTTTTGATTGCTTCCAAACAATTTAAGGTTGCCGCTAGTCGGAAGCAATAGGCCTGCAAGTATTTTTAGTGTTGTTGACTTACCGCATCCGGAGGGCCCTACGATTGCTATTTTTTCTCCAGGGTTCATAACTAAATTGAATTGATTTAACACTGGCTTCTCATCCCATTGCACGAATAAATTATCTATATCAACTATTGGGGAGCCCTCATTATTCATTTGTTTAGATGTTGAATGTTCCATATGGCTCTTTTAAGTGGACTGTAGAGCAAGTTCCCTTTTAAAGTTATTAGTAAATATTCTGTTTGAGTTTTTAAGTTTGTCCTCGCTTAATAAGCCATTGAGAAAAAGAACTCGCAGAAAGCAAAGGTCTTTGGATTGGCCAAAAGAGAGATTGAGAAGGGTTAATCAAATTAATTTTGTTAGAAGGTCCCAAAGAGCAGTTCGCTGGTTGCTTCCTGGATTGGTAGTAAAACGTTGGATGTTTACATCAGGTATAGGACTAATAGTAGCCCTCTTGGGAGCTTCTATATGGGCGGATTTGAGACCAGTTTATTGGGTGATAGAAGGTCTTTTTTGGTTTTTAGAAGGTATTACCAGGTTTCTTCCTAGAGGTTTTACTGGACCGCTAATTGTTTGTATAGGGATTGGTCTTTTGATTTGGGGTCAGAGCAGAAGTTTTGACACTATTCAGCAGGCTGTCGCTCCTGATAAAGATGCTGTTTTAGTTGATGCTCTAATGGTTAAGAGCAAACGTAATAGAGGACCGAATATTGTTGCGATTGGAGGGGGTACTGGCTTGGCCTCCCTTCTTCAGGGCCTCAAGAGATATAGCAGCCGAATTACAGCAATTGTTACCGTTGCTGATGATGGGGGTAGTAGTGGAATTTTGAGAAGAGAGCTTGGTGTTCAACCTCCTGGAGATATTCGCAATTGTCTTGCAGCCTTATCTAATGAGGAGCCTTTACTTACAAGATTATTCCAGTATCGATTTTCTTCAGGCACTGGGTTGGCTGGACATAGTTTTGGGAATCTTTTTCTTTCAGCTTTAACTTCTATTACCGGGAATATAGATACTGCAATTACAGCTTCAAGTAGGGTCCTTGCTGTTCAAGGGCAAGTTGTACCTGCAACTAATGCGGATGTTTGCTTGTGGGCTGAATTGGAAAATGGTGAGCATGTTGAAGGCGAGTCCGCAATTGGTAGGGCTTCAAATCCAATAGTTAGAATTGGCTGCTATCCAGAAAAACCTCCTGCAATCCCAAGAGCTCTAGAAGCAATTCAAAATGCTGAATTAATCTTGCTTGGTCCAGGTAGTTTGTATACCTCGCTATTACCTAACTTATTGGTGCCAGAAATTGTTGAGGCAATTCAAAAAAGCAAAGCACCTAAGTTATATATATGTAATTTAATGACTCAGCCTGGAGAAACAGACGGTCTTGATGTTGGAGGACATATAAGAGCAATTGAAGCTCAATTAGCCAGCTTGGGTATTACAAAAAGGATTTTCAATGAAATACTTGCTCAAGAAACATTGAATCCATCTCCTTTGATTGATTATTATCGATCAAGAGGAGCAGAACCAGTTAAGTGTGATAAAGGCAATTTGTTCTCAAAGGGTTATAGGGTCTATTTGGCTTCACTTCAAGGTTCTAGAACAACACCTACTTTGAGACATGATCCTAGAAGTTTATCTTTAGCTGTTATGAGATTTTATCGAAAATATAAGAGACAGAACTAGTAAGCATCTTGCATTTCATAGAAGTCTGGCTGAACATAATCTTTCCTTAGAGGCCAGCCTTTCCAATCTTCTGGCATTAAAAGTCTTTTAGGATGTGGATGTCCCTCAAAATGAATGCCAAACATGTCATAGGTTTCTCTTTCTTGCCAATCAGAACCTTTAAAAATTGAATATAAGCTTGGAACTTTCAAATCTCCATTTCTATCTAGAAAAACTTTTAGCCTTACTTCTCTTGGTTTGAAGTTTTCTTCTAAATCTTTCATTTCAATTAGGTTATAAAAACAAACAAGAGACAGGCCTGGACCTTCGTCATAACCTCCTTGGCATTGTAAATAATTAAATCCATTACTTTTCAATGCGACTGCAATTTTGATTAGAGATCCTGGTTCGATTTGAATAGTTTCAATTCCTAAATGGTCAGGATCACGAAGAGCATGAGAAAGCCCTTGGAGTGATAGCCATTGGCTTATTGGACCAGGCTCGATTGGAGGGGGCCCTTCATCAGGTTTAGTAAGGTCAGTTTGTTGAGATTCTTTTTCTAAAGACATAGGTTCTAATTAATAATTTCTTTAGTTCTTTCTTCTGGAGTCTCCAAAAGTACTTCTTTAGATGCATTTAAAGCTTCTTTTTGGGTTTCTGCATTTAGGTATGAACCAGTTATTGATGATTCAACTTGCTTCATTTGATGAGGGATAGTGAAATAACGGTGACTCTGAATCATTTTGTTTCTTTCAAGAAATGATTCGTCTCCAACTTTTTTTCGTAATTTTATAACTGCATCAAAAATCGCTTCAGGCCTTGGTGGGCAACCAGGAAGATAAAGATCTACAGGAATTAACTTGTCTACCCCTCTTACTGCTGTGGTTGAGTCAGCACTAAACATTCCACCTGTAATTGTGCAAGCTCCCATTGCTATTACATATTTAGGATCAGGCATTTGTTCGTAGAGCCTTACTAGAGCAGGAGCCATTTTCATGGTTACCGTTCCTGCAACAATTAGAAGATCAGCTTGCCTTGGTGAACTTCTAGGGACTAATCCAAATCTATCGAAATCAAACCTTGAACCAATTAAAGCTGCAAATTCAATAAAACAGCATGCCGTTCCATACAGCAGCGGCCACAAACTGCTTAATCTTGCCCAATTATGAAGATCATCAAGACTAGTGAGGATAATATTTTCACTTAAATCATTCGTTACGTTTGGAGGACCTACTGGGCCGCAAGTTGCCTCTCGAATTTCTCGAACTGCATTTATAGAGGGATGATCTGTCAAAAAATTAACTCCATTCAAGTGCACCTTTGCGCCATGCATAGGCTAGTGCAACTATAAGAATTGCTATAAAGATTAAAGCTTCTATAAAAGCGAGTAAACCAAGTTTATGGAATGCAACTGCCCATGGATATAAAAAAACAGTTTCAACATCAAAAATTACGAAAACAAGAGCAAACATGTAATAACGAATATTGAATTGAATCCAGGCTCCCCCAATAGGTTCCATCCCTGACTCATAAGTGAGCTCTCTTTCCCCGCGCTGACTTTTTGGAGATAAAAGTTTATTGGTTACTAGAGCTAGTATTGGAACCGCTCCAGAAATCAAAAGAAAACCGAGGAAGGCATCGTAGCCCTGAAGGGAAAACATTTGATATAAAAACTTTATTCTTAGTTTGCCATTCACTCTAGGCAGTTTCATAGATAGAGTTGAGTTGTGTGAAACTGCAAACGGTGAGTGATGAACTAAAGCCTGCATTAGACCAATCGGAGGCGCTTCAAAATGCCAAAGATTTAGTTGGTGCAGATCAAAAAACTAAAAACCAAAATGCAGAAGTCTCAGAGGATTTGAGCCTTAATAGGTTCGAATGCCGAGGTTGTGGCTATGTCTATGATCCAAAAGAAGGATTAAGTAAATACCAGATTCCAAAAGGGACGGCTTTTCTGGATATTGATAAGGAAAAGTTTCGATGTCCAGTTTGCAGAGCAGGTTTTGGTGCCTATAAGGATATAGGAGCTAAGTTCAAACCAATTGAAGGGTTTGAAGAGAACACTAAGTATGGATTTGGTTTTAATACGCTTCCACCAGGGCAAAAGAATGTTTTGATTTTTGGTGGTTTAGCCTTAGCAGCAGCTTGTTTCTTATCTCTTTACTCTTTGCATTAGCTTTCTTATGAACCGACTAATTAATTTTTCTAAAAATTTAGTTTTGTTAGTTTGTTTAGTATTCGCATTAAGTGGGTGCGTTTCTACAACAAGACTTCCAATATCAAACTTTGCTCCTTGGGAACAAATTGAGCTAGCCAATGAGGATAATCCTCTAGACATAGCTTTCATAGACCAAAATCATGGTTTTTTAGTTGGAGCCAATAGATTGATTCGTGAAACAACTGATGGTGGTTCTACTTGGCTAGAGAGAAAACTGGATTTACCTAGTGAAGAAAATTTCCGCTTAATTAGCATTGACTTTTTAGGAAATGAAGGCTGGTTGGTTGGTCAACCCGGATTAGTAATGCATACAGATAATGCTGGTCAAACCTGGGATAGATTGCTTTTGGGAAATAAATTGCCAGGCAATCCATATTTGATTACCTCTTTGGGAGATAATTCTGCTGAATTAGCCACTACTGCAGGGGCTGTTTATAGAACTAATGATTCAGGTGCTAATTGGGAAGGTAGAGTTGCTGATGCTTCAGGTGGAGTTAGGGATTTAAGAAGAAGAGAAGATGGAGCTTATGTAAGTGTTAGTAGTTTGGGTAATTTCTTTGTAACTTTGGAACCTGGAGAAGATATTTGGCAGCCACATCAAAGGGCTAGCAGTAAAAGAGTGCAGACTTTGGGATATCAGCCTAATGGTGAACTTTGGATGCTTTCAAGAGGAGCAGAAATACGTTTCAATGAAAATGCTGGGGACTATGAAAGTTGGTCTAAGCCCAAAGTTCCAATAGTGAATGGATACAACTATTTAGATATGGCCTGGGATCCTGATGGAAATATATGGACTGGAGGTGGGAATGGAACTCTTTTGGTTAGCAAAGATGATGGAGAAACTTGGGAAAAGGACCCTGTTGGTGAATTAATTCCTACAAATTTGATTCGAATATTTTTTATAAATAATCCCGAGTTTGATCAGCCAAAAGGCTTTGCCCTTGGGGAAAGAGGTCATCTGTTGAGGTGGGTTGGATAGCTTCATGAGTTCATCAATCCACAACGCTCTGTAACCATGCTGACAAACCGTGACAACTTTAGAAGGAGCCTTGATAGTATCTACTAGCTAATACGCGTGAGGCTATGGCTGCCGGCTCCACCGGGGAACGCCCGTTTTTTGAGATCATTACTAGTGTCCGTTATTGGATCATCCATGCGGTAACACTTCCAGCGATATTCATCGCAGGATTCTTGTTTGTGTCTACTGGCCTTGCCTATGACACATTTGGAACTCCTAGACCAGATACCTATTTCCAGGCATCTGAATCAAAAGCTCCAGTTGTATCTCAGCGCTTTGAATCAAAAGCTCAACTTGATTTGCGCTTGAAATAACCAATGACAAATTCTTCTTCTCCATTACAGGCTGTTGAAGTACGCACCTATCCAATCTTTACGGTGCGTTGGCTTGCAGTTCATGCATTGGCTATCCCAACAGTATTTTTCTTAGGTGCGATTGCAGCTATGCAATTTATCCGTCGTTGATTAATTGACTAATTTTTAGCCATGCAAGTTAATCCAAATCCAAACAAGCTTTCGGTTGAATTAAACCGCACCAGTCTTTATTTAGGACTTCTCCTTGTTTTTGTTCTAGGGATTCTTTTCTCAAGCTATTTCTTTAACTAAATTCTTCTTTAATTATGAGCTCAAAATTAAAGGGACCTGATGGTCGAATTCCAGACAGGCTTCCTGATGGTAGACCAGCAGTTTCTTGGGAGAGACGCTGGACTGAAGGTACTCTGCCTTTATGGTTAGTTGCCACTGCTGGTGGAATAGCAGTAATTTTTGTTCTGGGAATCTTCTTCTACGGTTCTTATACTGGAGTCGGCTCTGCTTAAATATGCTCGAAAATCATTGAGCATCATTAAAGCTGCCCCAGTAGTTTTTAGTAAATAAGTTTATTTTCTTGAAGGTCTCTTGAGGGACCTTCTCTTTTGCTGTTAAAAGACTGTTTTTTAATGCTCTATGAGCCTCGCTAGAAGGTCTAAGTTCTGAGATCCTTTTAGCAGTAGCTTCTATAACTTTGTTTGCAACTTCAGCATTCTTTTTCAAATTATCTATAACCATTTCTACATTTACTGATCCATACTTTTCGTGCCAGCAGTCATAGTCTGTAACCATGCTGAGTGATGCATATGCCATTTCTGCTTCTCTGGCTAGACGTGCTTCAGTATGGTTTGTCATTCCAATAACTTTGCACCCCCAGCTTCTATATAGTTTTGATTCTGCTCTTGTTGAAAATGCTGGCCCTTCCATAGCTAGATATATTCCACCTAAATGTAATTGACGTCCTTCTGGCATCAATCTTTCACCTTCTTCAGTTAGCAATCTGGAAAGATTTGGGCAAAAAGGATCAGCCATTGCAACATGTGCAACTATTCCTTCAGAGAAGAAAGTTAGAGGTCTTTGATGAGTACGATCAATAAATTGATCTGGAACAACCATATCCAGAGGTCTGATTTGTTCTTGTAATGACCCAACAGCCGATGGAGAGAGTATCCATCTAACATTTAGTGAACGCAGTGCCCATATATTTGCAAGATAAGGAACCCCTGTTGGTGTAAAAGTATGATTTCTTCCATGACGTGCAAGAAATACGACCTCCATGCCGCTTAATTTGCCTAATCTCAATTTGTCAGAAGGTTTACCAAAGGGTGTCTCGATATCTATTTCTTTTATATCTTCTAGATTGTTAATTGAATAAAGACCGCTCCCTCCTAAAACGCCTAGCCTGGAGTCTTTTAAATCCCCTGGATTTGATGCATCTTCAAGAAAATCAGAAGAAAAATGTTGACTGATCATTTCGTATTAGCAGGTGGTGGTCATACCCATGCACTTATTTTGCTTCGTTGGGTAATGAAGCCTCATTTAAGGCCAAGCGGCTTAATTACTTTAGTTAATAGAAGTAGCTCAACCATTTATTCTGGGATGTTTCCTGGCTTGATTGCAGGAAAGTATGATTTTGATGAAGTCTTAATAGATCTATATTCATTGGCGAGTAGGGCTAGAGTCTCATTTGTTATAGGAGAAATAAGTGCAATAGATCAAGTTGAGCAAAAGTTATTTTTGAAAAACAGGCCTCCTATTCGCTTTTCAAAACTTAGTCTGGATGTTGGCTCAGAAACCAAACCAATCCAAGAAAGCTTTCAGTTAAATAAGAAAGATACTGTTTGTGGGATAAAACCTTTTCATAAATCATATGAATGGATTAAAAGTTTTGATGATCAAGCTAAATATTTAAATAACGAGCCTTTTACTGTTATTGGATCAGGCCATTCTGCAATTGAAATGGTTTTGGCTTTAAGAGAAAGATGGCCTAAGCGTCTTTTGCAATTAAAAGCTTATCAAAGCAAAATCAATGCAAGTTTTAGGAGAATTCTTCTGGCTGCAAGGATAGATTTAAAAGAAAAAGATTACGAAATTAATGGCCCTGTGCTTCTTTGCACAGGAAGTAAGCCTCAACCGTGGATTGAAGAAAGTGGCTTACCTGTAAATGATATCGGTAGAGTAAGAACTACGGACACTTTCCAAGTAATTAACAATTCGAACCTTTTCGCTGTAGGTGATTGTGGAATTATTGCTAATAAAGAAAGACCCGCATCAGGAGTTTGGGCAGTTCGGGCAGCAAGACCTCTGGCCATAAATATCGAGAGGTCTCTTAGAGAATTAAAACTTTTAAAATGGGACCCCCAGAAAATTGCTTTGCAATTAATAGGGGGGAATTTTAATTCTTCTGTGAAAGTGGCTTGGGTACTTTGGGGACCTTTTGCTATTGGTCCCAACCTTTTGTTCTGGAAATGGAAGGAAGTAATAGATCGAAAATTTATGGCAATGTTTACTGCACTAGGAAGCATGGAAGATGAGAATGAAAGCCTTTTATGCAGAGGTTGTGCATCAAAAGTTCCAGCCATCACCTTAAAAGAAGCTTTATTAGAAGTTGGTTTGGATAAATTAAGTAATCAGCCTGAGGATGCAGCTGTAATTTTTGCTTCTCAGGATAATGGAAGCTTCATGCAATCAATGGATGGGTTTCCTGCATTGTCGAGTGACCCTTGGCTTAATGCTCGTTTAACAACCTTGCATGCATGTTCCGACATCTGGGCGACAGGAAGCTCGGTGGTCTCATCTCAGGCAGTTATTACTCTCCCAAGAAGTAGTTTTCACTTGCAAAAGGAATTATTAGCTCAATGCCTTTCAGGGATTAAATCTGCACTTGAACCGCAAAATGCACTACTTATCGGAGGACATACATTCGAATCAAGAAATAGGACCTTACAGCCACTTACTCTTGGGATAGAAATTTCTCTATGTGTAAATGGCCGATCTTCTCTGGGACACATACCTTGGAGGAAAGGAGGCCTGGAAGATGGGGATATTCTTCTTTTAAGTAGAGGTTTAGGGAGTGGAATTATCTTCTCAGGTGCAATGCAAGGCGTTACATCAGCTGCAGATTTTGATGAGGTTTTGAGTCAATTATCACAAAGCCAGCATGTTATTTTAGAAGATTTAAAAAAAATCAATTTAGATGGATTATCCTCAGAATGTATCCATGCTTGTACAGATATTACTGGATTTGGTTTGATAGGTCATTTAGGAGAAATGATCATCTCTAGTAATATTTCCCGTTCATTATCTGGCAAGTCAAAGTTACAAGTAACACTAGATGCAAATAGAATCCCTTCCTTCCCAGGTGTTGAGGAACTTATAAAAAAAGGGGTTTCTAGTAGTCTTGCGCCTTCTAATAGAAGAGCGTTGTCTTTATTAAAGCCTTGTGATGATTTGCCCCCTTTAATTAATTTAAACTTTGATACTATTAATGAGACAAGTCAAAGTTATAGAATTATTACTGAACTAATAGTTGATCCTCAAACTTGTGGCCCTTTACTTATTTCATGCTCTCCAAAGTTTGCGAGTAATATTATCAGGAATGGTAGTTGGAAGAGGATTGGTTTTGTAAGTAAAGTTTAGCTAGTTCTGATTAATAGAATTTTTTATATATTTATCTAGTTCAATGTTTCTAAGCCGCTTTAACTCTTCTCCTAATTTAGGTCCTTGTTCCCATCCTTCTCCTAATAGTTGTTTGGCAGAAATCTTCGATTTAACCAAGCGCCATTTTTTGTGCCATTTAAAGAAAGTCCTCCATAAAGGCATCCCTCTAGATATGGCTATGCATATAGAGTAAGAATCCCAATTTGCATCTTCAATTAGTTCGCACCACTTGGATGGTGGCCAAGTTAAATATTCTTTTGCTTTAAGAACTGATGAAACTTGCTTGATAATTTCATTGCTCTTAGTAATACAAGCTTGTTGGTTTTCTGCTATTTGTAATCTTTTGGCAAGATATGATGGGTCTTTTGCTCCAACAATGAAAGCTGTTAGCGGCTCAACTCCTAATTTAATAGAACAATTAATTCTTTTTTCCCAATAGAAGTCATCTTGAAGTCCTTCTTCTAGTAATTTTAATGCCCCCCAATTTTGTAAGTATTTAAGCGCTTTTTCCCATTTTTCTTTTTTAAAGAGAATTTCCAACTCCATTCTGAGTCGAGTCGCAAGAGCAGCAGGCGCTTTCTCAGGCGGGTCACCTGCTTGCCAATGCCAAGGCCAATAATTGATTGTGGTTTGTATTTGCTCGAGAGATTTTGGATCTAAATTAAAATTTAACCTTGAAGCATAACGTGCCCCTCGAATTATTCTTGTTGGGTCTTCTGCAACACTTTGGGAATGGAGAAATGCAAGCTTTCTTTGGCTAATATCATTACATCCTTGGTAAATATCTATTAACTTTTTACTAAATAATTCTATGCCAATTGCATTTACTGAGAAATCTCTTCTGCTTAAGTCTTTTTCAAGACCACACTTGAACACTTGAGGGTTTTCCCCAGGTAATCTATATTCTTCAACTCTTGCACTTGCAATGTCTAATATCATGCCATCAATAGTTAACCTTATAGTTTTATAAGGGTTGCCAATTTGTAAAATATTTATTCTTTCTATTTCAAATTGTTTTTTTAATTCTTCTACAAAGGTCTCTATTGATCCTTCAATTACAGCATCAATATCTTGATACTCGTGGATAGCCTCTTTATGAATTTTATTAATAATGTTGTCTCTAACAACACCTCCAATAATTGCAATCCTTTTTATATTTGCTTCCTCAGCAGCTTTCTTAAGCACCTCGACAAAACCTTTTGGCAAGCTTTGAAGCTCATTTAGCAACTCTTCCGGATCAACCGGTTTCATGACCATTGTAAATAAATAAGGCTTCTTCTCATGGGTTGAATTTATTGATTCAGCTAATTGTTATTAATTATCTTTGATTATTTCGATTGGCGCCAGTCGAGGGTCAATTATTTTTGGACTCATTCCATTGAACTTGATTGCAATTGATATTTTTTCTCCACTCCCAAATATGTGACTTATTTTCCCTTCTCCAAAGATAGAATGGCTAACTCTGTCTCCTACTGACCAATCTTTGCCAGGTTCTGGACCTGAATACCTTCTTCTAACTGCATTTTTTGGAAAATCTTGTTGGGTCTCAGTAGAGTTGATTTTTTTATCAATCCGATCAATTCTAGTTAGTCGATCAATACGTCTTTCTCTTCTTAAGGCTGCTCCGCCTGTTAGCTGTATGTCTCCTTCCATTTGTTCCGAAGGAATCTCTGAAAGAAAAATTGATGGGACAGAAGGTTCCCTTGCCCCTCCCCATAGTCTTCTTTCAGTAGCATGAAATATGAATAATCTCTCTTTTGCTCTGGTGAGTCCAACGTAGCAAAGTCTTCTTTCTTCTTCTAAAGAAGCAGGATCATCCAGAGAGCGATAGCTAGGGAACAATCCTTGTTCTAGTCCAACCATGCATACAAGAGGAAACTCTAAACCTTTACTGCTGTGCAATGTCATTAGAGTAACTCGATCCTTAGCCGTATCT
>QCHV01000003.1 GCA_003217035.1 Prochlorococcus sp. AG-402-G22 | reverse complement strand
GCCAATCGATTGCCAAAATATCCTTTTATTCCAACAAGGACATTATCTCCAGGCTCTACGACATTAGCGATTGTCGCTTCCATTGCTGCACTTCCAGTACCACTCATGGGAAGAGTAAGGCGATTGTTGGTTTGCCAGGAGTATCTAAGTAAATCCTGAACCTCAGCCATCAGTTCTATATAGAATGGGTCAAGGTGCCCAACTGGCTGCAGAGCTATCGCTTGAAGAACTTCTGGATTAGAGTTAGAAGGGCCAGGACCAAGCAAAAGCCTCTCTGGCACTGAAATTTGCGCCAAGGCTGTTTCTCGCGATTTATCGACTTTGGGCAAGGTTTTCGAAGTCGTCAAGACCTAAAATATCTTATCTAATATCTGAGCCTAAACACCTAATGGTAAGGTCGTAAAATTTCTTTGGGTATTGCAATGGGCGATAACTTTCTTTGCAGACAAGCTTTTTAAAGCCAACAACTGGCACAAGAGAGAGAAATGTATGGGAAAAGTGTTCAAAAAGGTACTAATTAATACAAAACTAGATCCAAACGCTAATTAATTTTCTTATAGATAAGCTTATAAAAAAATCCATGAGCAAAACCCCTAGAGAAGTTCTAAGTCAAATCAAAGACGAAGGCATTGAGCTCATTGATCTCAAATTCACTGATATACACGGCAAATGGCAGCATTTAACTGTCACAGCCGACATGGTCGACGAAGATTCCTTCAAAAGTGGCCTCGCTTTTGATGGCTCTTCAATTAGAGGATGGAAAGCAATAAATGAATCTGACATGTCAATGGTTCCAGATGCGACCACTGCCTGGATAGATCCTTTCTACCGCCATAAAACATTAAGTTTGATTTGCTCTATTCAAGAGCCTAGGAGTGGTGAACCTTATGCAAGATGCCCAAGATCATTAGCCCAAAAAGCTTTGGGATATTTATCTTCTACTGGATTGGCAGATTCTGCGTTTTTTGGTCCTGAGCCTGAATTCTTTATATTTGACGACGTCAGATATAACTCCAGTGAAGGGAATTCTTTTTATAGTGTCGACACCATAGAAGCTCCTTGGAATACAGCAAGAGTTGAGGAAGGCGGCAATCTCGCCTACAAGATTCAATACAAAGAAGGCTATTTCCCAGTAGCGCCTAATGATACTGCTCAAGATATCAGGTCAGAAATGCTTCTGTTGATGGCAGAGTTGGGAATCCCCATAGAAAAACACCACCACGAAGTTGCTGGTCCTGGTCAACATGAATTAGGAATGAAATTCGCCTCCCTAATTGACGCTGCAGACAATGTAATGACCTACAAATATGTAGTAAGGAATGTAGCCAAAAAATATGGAAAGACAGCAACGTTTATGCCTAAACCTGTTTGGAATGACAATGGTACAGGCATGCACGTACATCAAAGCCTATGGAAAAGTGGACAGCCACTGTTCTTTGGTGAAGGTACTTACGCAAACCTATCTCAGACAGCTAAATGGTACATAGGTGGAATCTTAAAGCATGCGCCTTCATTCCTTGCATTCACTAACCCAACAACTAATAGCTATAAGAGGCTAGTTCCTGGTTTTGAAGCTCCAGTCAATCTGGTTTACTCTCAAGGAAATAGATCTGCAGCCGTAAGAATACCTTTAACAGGACCTAGCCCTAAAGCAAAAAGGCTTGAGTTCAGATCAGGAGATGCAATGGCAAATCCATACCTGGCATTTAGTGCAATGATGATGGCTGGAATAGATGGAATCAAAAATCAAATTGATCCTGGTGATGGAGTTGATGTTGATCTATTTGAACTACCTTCAGATCAACTAGCAAAAATATCCACTGTGCCTTCATCATTAAACGACGCTTTAGATGCACTCAAAGCAGACACTGATTACTTAACCGCTGGTGGTGTTTTTGACGAGGATTTTATTGACAACTTTATAGAAATAAAATATGAGGAAGTTCAGCAATTAAGGCAAAGACCTCACCCACATGAGTTTTTCATGTATTACGATGCCTGATTAATTTCAATCAAAAGAACTTATATAGGCCTATCTTCAGATTATTTCCTAGGCCTATATAAAGTCTGATGATCAAAAATTCTAATTTTAAGAGGATTAACTTAGTACAAAACTTCTTAGGAGTAAAAGTTCTACTACTTATAGGATTAATTGCTATCGGATTTAATGTTCTATACCACCGAAACCAAACAGAAAAGTTATCACTTTCCCAAAATAATCTAAAAAAGTTCAACTTATCTCTAGAAAAAATAGAAGGTTATATTGAATCCAAAGACTGGGTTAAAGCTTGCAAAAAATCACAAGAAGCAGAACAGTTAATTAAGAAATACGGCTTTGGATTCAAGGAAATTGAGCCGAATTATGATTGGAAAGAAATAAGTAAGGTCTTACAAATTGTTAGCCGCCAATTCTGTAGGTCTTAAGATAGTGATTTACAACAATTAGCAGTTTCTGCTAAAGAACCAATTCAACTCCCTATAGACAGGTAAATCTCTAGAGAGAATAATCCCGATTTCATGGCAGAACAAAACCTTACAAAATTGGCTTATCAAACCCTTCAGCAGGGTAAAAGTCTTGCAGGTCTAGCCCATAAAGGTCTGAGCACAAAACTTATGGAGTTCTTTGCACCTGAAGCAATTCCACAAATATCAAAAGTTGACAGGGAAATTCTAATTGAACTTCGAAAGTCAATGTCAGCATTAGAGAAAGTTGATTGGGATGAAGCCGAAAAAGGCTTGTATCCAAAATCTCAATTATTTGACGCTCCTTGGCTTGAGTGGCTAGCAAGATATCCATTGGTTTGGCTAGACATGCCCTCTACATGGACTAGGAGAAGAAAAAGGCAAATTAGAGATCTCCCGAAGGATGTAAAGGAAGATTCTTATCCAGACTATTACTTACAAAACTTTCACCATCAAACTGATGGTTATTTAAGTGATTATTCAGCAGAGCTTTATGACATACAGGTAGAGATTCTTTTTAATGGGACAGCAGACTCAATGAGAAGGAGAATAATTTCACCATTAAAAGAGGGTTTAAAGAATCTAAAGCACAAAAAATATAGTGAAATGAAAATCCTTGATGTCGCCACTGGAACAGGTAGGACACTTCAACAATTAAGGAGTGCATTTGAAAGTGTTGAGCTCTTAGGAATAGATCTTTCAGGAGCATATCTAAAAAGAGCTAGTAAATATTTAAATAATAGAGAAGGTGAAATGGTTCAATTGATAAAAGGAAATGCTGAGAAAATGCCTTTTGAGATTAATTCTATACAAGGTATTAGTTGTGTTTTCCTTTTCCATGAATTACCAAAGAAAGCACGAATTAATGTTATAAATGAATGCTATAGAATATTAGAACCTGGTGGAATATTGGTACTCGCAGATTCAATTCAAGC
Organism: Prochlorococcus sp. AG-402-G22; assembly: GCA_003217035.1. Classification (GTDB taxonomy): domain Bacteria; phylum Cyanobacteriota; class Cyanobacteriia; order PCC-6307; family Cyanobiaceae; genus Prochlorococcus_D. The sequence goes on along the minus strand of QCHV01000003.1, from coordinate 98,044 downwards.
AAGTGATTCACCAGAGTTCATACCTGTAATGGAAAACTTTAGGAAATTCTTCCATGAGCCGTATTATTTGGATTATGTGAAAGACAATATCAACGAAAAACTTGAAAATGCAGGTTTTACAAATGTTAAAGCCCGTTCCCATTTTATGACAAAAGTTTGGTCTGCTCAAAAACCTCTATAAATGAAAGAAAAACTTTAAAAAGCCTTTATAGAACCAATAGGCATCGACTAAGACTGAGTCGCCCATACCTTGTCTAAAACAAATTGCAAGAGAATACTTGCAAAAATGAATTTATCCCTTATCTTCAAAAGGCGGAAGTAATGGAACTCAATTATGACTACTCCATCTGCCTTGGCTTGCGAGACAATCTATATAGCTGATGTAATGGCATGCAATGTAATCAATGGCTGTCTTTCGAAAAACGATGCCAATCGACTTTTCAATGAACATGGATCAGCCTATGAGGAATTCGCCGAAGATTGTGGAGAGATTTTAGATGCGAAATCAATACTCGACTGGCTTGGCTATTAGTTACAGAAAACTAGGAATAAAATATAAAAATTCTCTTCAGAACTTAATTCTGGATATATCTTCTACAAATATCGCTAAATAACCAATGCTTCATCAAGCTGATTTTCTAAGAGAGGTGTCTAATACCTTGAGTTATACCCCTTACCAAGAATCACTTCTGGCAACATGTGATGAGCATGGTTCACTAACTTTGGAAGAAGCTGAACGATTATTAGCTGATCATGGTCATGATTTCGAGGAAGTACTCGAAGATCCATATGATAGTGACCCAACCAAACTCAAGGCAAGAAACGCAAAGGAACTTCTTGCTTGGTTGGGATATTAGACTTTCCTTTTTGCAATTTCACAAGTAACCGTGTTGAAAAATTAGAATAGCGATCTTAAAAATCTGTTTTTAATTTTCGCTTTTAAAGCTTTTAATGTTTATTTAAACCCTTGATTTTAGTCTGAATGGAAATGTATCCTCTTAGGCCCTTCACAGAAATATTTTTAAATCAGCCTTTGCTAGGAATTCAATTCAATAAGAGTTATACAGCAGGGCTAGATCCTCACATAAAGGCCTTTTTAATCGTAGTTACCATAATTGGTCCATTAAGTATTGTGGGAATTATTTTCCTTCTGAAGAAAATTGAAAAAGAGCATCCAGATCGTATTAGGTGGCATTAATGAGACGAATCTACTGGAAGTGGGCAATCCCTAGTTGGAAACATTTGTCATATCAAGAGAGAGTTATGACAAAGAGATTATTAATAGTCCCGATTATTGGTTATGGCATTTGGCTTTTATTGATGGAGCTGTCACCATTAATTTTGTTGCTATTTGGTGGTTACATAGCCTACAGGTGCTTTGACAAAAGAAAGAAGCCCTTCAAGTAAAGCTTTCATGCCGATGACCATTAATCCCGTTAATGACAAGTAGGGTGTTTTTGATAACCATATAAAGGACTTACATATGCTTGACGAGACTACTATTGAAGAATGCAAAAAAAACAACGAAGTACTTGAACTAAAAATAAGAAATACTGAATACGCAATTGAACAATCTGAAGAAATGATTGCTCAGTCGCACTTAAATAAAGAGTCTTTATCTTTCCTTAGAAAGAAAGTGGCGGCCTCAAAGCAAGATTTGGAGATTCTCTACTTAATTAAGTTAAAGCAAGAGTCTGAAAATTAAATTTATAAGCTACTGAGGAAAATTTATAATTTTTTTTTCATCTAATAATAAGGGACTAAAGGAAATACTGAGAAAATTTTTCAGAGAGAGGTATTACATCTCTAGCTTCTTAAACGATCTGCTTTTGTCTACTTATTAGCTGCAGGTACTGTTCCGCCTGGCTTTTCTGCGCTTAGCAGTTGCAGCCTCTACCTTCTTCGCTACTGTTATTTGACTATCTTTTTTTTACCAGAAGCTTTTCTCACAGTTTTTTTGTTTGCTTCTTAGGTGCTGCTTTCTTTGTAACTGCGCTTTTACGTGTTCGATGAGAAAGTATCAAGGTCCATTCTTCAGAACTTATGCTCGCTGACTTATTCCCATGAACTTCACTCTGCTTGACTGCCTTCTAAATATCTTGAATTAGGTTTTTCCAATAAGAAGCGTAAGGTTTGTCAGATTGAGATTTTGCTCCTCTTTCTAGAAGAGTTTCAACGACTCCTTGAGCAGTAACCTTCTTACGGCGACGGTTAAAGATCTTTTTTGTAGAGTGGCGATCATCGCTTCAGCTTTTGCAATCACTTTGATAGTTAGTTAAGACATTTAACATCAATTGACAATTGAATATCTAGTATGATGCGTGCATATCTACCAAATAGTGGACGAGACCATAACTAAGGCTCTGAAAATGAGGTATAAATAGCTTTAATGACTCTTTATGCAATCTGATTTTTACTTTTTAATTAAGTAACAGTTTAAAAAATAGAAGACAGGTTTTTATTTATGGCTTATACAAGAATTGCTCTAGGAACTAATGGGTCTTAAAGACCTATCAAAGTAATGAACCACTTTGCCGTGCGACCTCAGAGCATCGACCTGGAAAAAACCAGAAGAGGAGTCAAAGTAAAGATCCGTTTCCAGCTACAAGACTGGTTTACTTCACCATTACGACAGTCTCCTCAAATCGAAAGAGAGTCAGATCAGAGCACTTAAAGAAGGTCATCACCAACAAAGCAGTTCAAATTAAATCTACTGGATATTTGGAACATTGATCGGCCAAATTGACCTAACCTTTCTGACCAATTGTCTGGCCTTAATATTACGCGTATTAGGATCTCTTTCCATCAAAGGGATTGTCAAGTGTCCTAATTTTCGGCCAGGTGTCTCCTTGTCTTTTGCATACCAATGAAGTTTTGCATTGGATATTTGCTTTAGGCTATCTAAGCGTTGGTTCGTAGCTCTTTCTTCATTAGTCAAACCTAATAAATTAACCATAAGAGCTCCTGGAAATTCAAATTCAATCAAGGGGTTTGGAACGCCTGCAGCGATACAAACATGTTGATCAAATTGACTACTGTTACAAGTATCGATAGTGAAATGAGCAGAATTATGTGTCCTTGGTGCTATCTCATTGACTAATAATCCATCATCACCATAAAAAAATTCGATCGCAAGAACTCCCACATAATTCAGCTCTCTTAGTAGAGATGCTCCAATGTTATAAGCCATTAATTGAACAGAATGATCAACAAAGGCTGGGGCAAGGACCCAGTCACATACTTGCTTATGCTGAAAAGTTTCTATTAAAGGGAAAGAGTTGATTTTGCCTTCTGAATTTCTAGAAACGACAAGAGACAATTCCTTGTTATAGGGTATCCATTTTTCTAAAAGCCACATCTCAAGGTCTACCGTAGAGATAAGCCCTTCAAGGTCTGAGTAATCATTAATAACTCTAGTTCCTTTTCCGTCGTACCCGCCTCTTCCTGACTTAGCCATTAAAGGAAAAACCCAGCCTTCAGGAAGTCTTAAATCTCCTAAATTAAAATACGTCAGGGGGCACCATTCTGGGCCAGGGATGTTTAGCTCATTAAGTAGTTTTCTCTGAGAAATTTTATCAACCAAAGGGGCAATAGCCTCTAAGCTAGGTTGAAAAGAAAAACCCTCAACCTCAAAAGAAGACAAATTTTCAACATCTATCCACTCATTCTCAAACGTCACACAACTACATTTTCTTGCCAATTCTCTTGTTCCATTAATATCGCTTGTATCAGCATGAACTAATCCACTAGCATAAGGTACTGCTGGATCTGAATTAGATCCTGTCTGAACGATTAATTTAATTTTCCTTCTCTTGGCTGCCTTAGCAAGCATTTGCGCAAGCTGACCACCTCCAACAACACCAATTACTTGGTCTGAATCTTTTTGAATAGTCAATGAATCATTTCTCATACATACAGATTAAACATCTCTGCTCAAAAAACTTAAATGAGCAATCCCAATAATCATGTCCAATATTGTGAATCGAAATTCATCTCGTATAAAAATAAGGTTAGATCGAAACCCTTATGAGGTTGTAATTGGTCCTCAAATCCTAAATAGCATAGGGGAAGAACTTATTTACCTAGGCATAAAGAAGGGAACAAAAATACTTGTAACAAGTAATCAAGATGTAGCAAAACCCTATGCAGATGTATTTATTAAAAGTCTTCTGAAAAGTGGATTTGAAGCCAAGTTGTTAGTGATTAAAGCAGGTGAAGATCAAAAAAACCTAGATTCTATTGCTCTTATTCACAATGCAGCCTATGAAAACAGGCTTGAAAGAGGCTCATTAATGATTGCATTGGGAGGAGGTGTAATTGGTGATATGACAGGTTTTGCTGCTGCAACATGGCTAAGAGGACTGTCATTCATTCAAGTCCCTACAACACTGTTGGCAATGGTAGACGCATCTGTAGGTGGAAAGACAGGAGTTAATCACCCTAAAGGTAAAAACCTAATTGGCTCCTTCCACCAACCAAAACTAGTATTAATAGACCCAAATACGTTAAACAGCTTGCCAGAGCGAGAGTTTCGCGCTGGGATGGCAGAAGTGATTAAATATGGAGTAATTGGAGATAAATCTCTATTTAGTAGCTTAGAAAAAATCCCAAGCCTTAGAAGCTTGGAATGCATTGGTCAAAAATCCTTATTGGAAATAATACAAAGGTCTGTTCAAGCTAAAGCAAAAATAATCGAACAAGATGAGCACGAAGGTGGCATTAGAGCAGTTCTAAATTACGGTCATACTTTTGGTCACGTTGTAGAAAATCTATGTGGATATGGCCAATGGCTACATGGAGAAGCTGTTGCAATTGGAATGGTAGCTGTAGGAGCATTGGCTCTAAAGCGAGATTTATGGAGTATGAACGATTTCGAAAGACAGCGTAAATTACTTGCCAAAGCAGGCTTACCTATAAAATGGCCAAGCATTGATATAGATAATGCAATAAACACCTTGAAAGGTGACAAAAAAGTTAAAGATGGACAAATTTGTTTTGTATTACCTAAAGAGATTGGAAAAGTTGAAATATTTAATGACGTGAGTATTAGCGAAATCAAAGAATGCCTTCTAAAAATAAACCAAGAGTTATTCACATAGGTTCATTCAAGAACATAGAGTTCACTTCTAACACTACATCTTCGGATTTTTTGTCAATCTGAAAAGCAAACCAATTAAATCCTCCTAAACCAGTTGGATCAACCAGTCTTAACAAAGACTCCCTTTTCATAAGTGCCAAAGATAAATCTTTTCTTTCAAAATTGCGTAACCTACTAATTCTTTCTGAAAGGCCTAAGGCCAAAAGAGCCTGACCCTGTTTAACAGAGCCAATTTTTGTCCAACCATTTTTCTCTGCTTCCAAAATCAAAGAGTCAACACAAAGATGGGAAGTTATATCGCTCTGGCCTGGTTCAAAAAGTATTTTATCAGATGTCTTTTGGTCCTTATAAGTAAGAATTGTTCCAGAATGTCGATTGGAATTATAATAACTTTTAGCTGGAAGTGCATAATCAATTACCAAAAGAATACCTTTTCGTAATACCTTAGAAGCAGCGCGAAACCAATGTGATAACTCTGTATGTAACTCTGTAGACCAACCTTCTTGAGCGTATCGTGGTGGTATTAATAATCCAGTATGTTCAGAAAGCTCCTTCAGAAAAGTTCTAACAGATGGAGAAAGCTCTAATTCAACAAAATCAAGAAAATTTTTTCCTTTGTACTCAATTAATTGAACACCCTGCTGACAAAGAATACCTTCTCTTAATATAATTCTATCAACAGGTAAAGCATCTAAGATCTCATGAGCAATTACAATACCAATAGGAGGATTAATCGAAATTTCTTCAAAAGTTTTCCAACTAACCAACACATCTTTTTGGGAAGATAGTTTTTCCTTTTGGCGTAATTTCATCCCTTGATTGATCTCAACTAATACAAATTCAATATGAGGAATTAAAGATGGTGCATTCTCCTTTAATGTTTTGATCAAAGCCAAAGAGAGATCACCTTCACCTGGCCCAACGTCAATCAAAGCAAGGCGCTCTAGTTTGCTTTTCGAAACCTTCAGCTGATCAAACCATTCTTTTACCTGAATTGATAACAATTCAGCAAAATCAGAAGTTAAGCTTGGAGATGTAACAAAATCACCGTTTTTCCCAATACTTGCTCTTCCAGATGAATAGAAGCCATTCAGAGAGTCATTAAGGGCTAAATTCATATACTCAGAAAAGGGAAGACTCCCTCCCAGCTTCTTAAAGCGATGAGCTAACCAATCTGGACATTCAGCAAGCATGCCAACCATTCGAAGGAATATCCTTAAATAAAAATTTCAATGAAAGCAATTCCCAAAACAGGTTTAATTTCAGGCCTTTTAGCTCTCATATTATCCCTAATAATTGGCAATCCTGTTTTGGCTTATAACAATCCTGATCTTTTGCCAAACCATGAGACGCCAGTAATTGATCTTGCTAAGTCATTGAACACCAGACAAATAGAAGTACTAGAGCAATCACTGAATGAACTGGAAAGTGATACTGGCTGGAAGATTAAAGTCCTTACGCAATACGAAAGCACTCCAGGAACAGCCATCAAAGACTTTTGGAACATAGACGAGAGGACGCTTCTACTTGTCGCAGACCCACGCGGAGGAAACTTACTAAATTTCAATGTCGGAGAAGCATATTATGCGCTTATGCCAAGGTTATTTTGGGTTGAACTGCAAACACGTTTTGGGAATCAATTCTATGTCAGAGATAATGGGGAAGATGGCGCTATAACTAATGCCATTGATTCAGTCAAAACTTGTCTATATAGAGGTGGATGCAAAGTAGTTCCAGGGCTGCCAAAGGAGCAGTGGCTTTGGACATTGACTACGTCAATTCTTGGGGGATTAATAGCTGGATTTGCTGCGTCGCCGCGAAATCAAAATGAAGTTTTCGCTTGGAAATGGTTGCTATTAATTTCACCTTTATGGATCATTTTATTTGGCGTATTTGGAATTGCATCCGTAATAACTAGAACCAGCGAAATCCTCCCCTTATTAAGAAATATCATGGCATTTTTAGGTTCGGGAGTCGCAGCATATGTTTTTGCAAAATCTTCTCTCGGAAAAAATGAAAGTATTGATTAAGGAAACTGTAAATCTGACCTACGTTTATTAAGCCTGAAACAATGTTTCTTGATAAGCAATTGAAGCATCAGATCTATACCATCGATGAGAAACATGATCAAGTTTCCCATCGAGAAATTCAACCCAAGAGAAGTGAAACAACAAACCCTCAACTTCATCAACACCTTTTCTAGGAACGCATGCTGCATTTAAATAAGCCGTTCCAAAGTTATCTCTAACAAAAGTTTCTCTATATCCCTTTCCTCTTTTTAAGTGATGGTGCATATGACCAAAAACAACAAGATCCAAACTTCTCTTTTTGCGAATCATATCTATAGCCATAGATAAGTCCTTATCACCCCAATCCACTGAAGGAAGCTTCCAATCCCTTCCACATATGCTTGAGAATGTAGAACCAAGCCCTGCAGGACCAGAATGAGCCAACAATACAAGCGGAAGAAATTTGTCTGCTTGTTGAGCTGCCTCAAATATACGTTCTGCGGATTCTGCTAAAGAAACAGGACCAAAAATAGCGGAGACTTGCTTAGTTAAAAAATATCCGCCTCCAGGACTACATGGACGAGCTCCTACTAAAGAAATTTCTGGAGATTCCCAGTGCCTTAGTCTCCAGGAACAATCTTTTTCTCCCAACAAATCAATTTGGGTTTTTAGTTGACCACCTTCTGGGTCAACTCCTCTGTCGTGATTTCCAAGTATTACTCCAGTAGGTAAAGGTAGTTTTGCAATAGCCTTAACAATTCTAAGATCCCCCTCTGAAAGATCTCCCACAAAGAGGACTGCATCAGCTTTTAGCCTAATTAAAAGGTCATGATCATCATCACCCCATGAGCCATGAAGATCTCCTGCAATGACGAGTTTAATAACTGTCAAATCTGTTTAACGAGCCAGACTCTATACTGCCCCAAATCGCTCGTAAGAAACTGCCTGTAGAGACAATTCGCTCCCAGACGGCAAAACCGATCCCAAGCTACAGGGAAATCCTGCATGAGAGAGTAAAAAATCTCTGCAAAGATCGCAATGCGCTGATTCTTGCTCACTACTATCAAGATGAGGAAATTCAAGATATATCTGACTTCATAGGAGACTCTCTGGAGTTATCTCGTAAAGCCGCAAAAACAGAAGCAGATGTAATTGTCTTCTGCGGAGTGCATTTCATGGCCGAAACAGCGAAAATCCTTTGCCCAGACAAAACAGTTTTAATTCCAGACATCAATGCAGGGTGCTCACTTGCAGACGACTGTCAAGAAGACGACTTTAAGGCCTTTCGAGAAAAGAATTCCGATCATTTTGTAATTAGCTATATAAACTGTACTGCTGCGATTAAGGCACAAAGTGACCTTATTTGTACTAGCAGTAATGCAGTTGATTTAGTGAAACAAATACCTAAAGAAACTGATATTTTATTTGCCCCAGACAAGAACCTAGGCAGATGGGTTGAAAAACAAAGTGGCAGGAAAATGAAATTATGGGATGGATCTTGTGTTGTGCATGAAGCATTTAGCGAAGAAGCCGTATTAAAAATGAAGTTAAAGTATCCATCGTCCGAAACAATCGCTCATCCAGAATGTCAAGAAAATCTCTTAGATCTTGCTGATTTCATAGGCTCAACTAGTAAGCTGCTTAAATATATAAAAACAAGTTCTGCAAATGAATTTATTGTTCTAACTGAACCTGGAATAATCCATCAAATGAAGCAAAAAGAACCAAGTAAAATCTTTCTAGAGGTACCAGGTGTTAATGGATGCAGCTGCAATGAATGTCCCCACATGAGATTAAATAATATAGAGAAATTAATCCTTTGTCTTGAAAATATGGGGCCAAGCATTGAAATTGAGGAAACAACAAGAATCAAAGCATTCAAACCAATTCAAAGAATGCTAGAAATGAGCCGCTAGTCAAATTTAAACATATAAAATGAGCGGGGTTTTGTTGGAAAAAAATATTTTCATCGTAGTGCTTGGTGGAAGAAAAAATAAATCGAATATAGAGTTACATGATGTTAGGTGGGTTATAGGAGAGACAATTGGCGATACTTTTGATCAGTTAAGGAGAGAATGGTTTGGAGATCGGAATGGATTACATATTGACAGTTATATTAAAGTTAAATTTATAGATGGTTTTTTTGTAAGGGTTAGAGAAAAAGTTAATAAAAGATTTGACTCTTTTGATAACGATGAAAACGAGAGGTTATGGTTTATAAATTTAGGAGGTTACAGTCCTAACAATTTGGTTGAATATCATAATTTCCAACTTCTTATAGCCAAAACAAAGAAAGATGCAAGGAATAAAGCCATGAGAAGGATAAGTGATAAATACGAGTTAGGTCATATTGATGACATAAAAGAGGTCAAGTGTTCTCTTCCAGAAAAACAGCTTCCACTCTTCGAAACACCCTGGGAAATAAGTTTAATCCCAGATAGTAAGAATAGGAATCAAAGCATGAAGCCAGATTGGTATGGCTATATGAGAATAGATCACTGATTATCTATATTTAGAAAAGCAAAAGAAAGATTGCTATTTCTAGGTATGAAAGTTGTATTAAGATCTCTGTTTAATATTTTTACCAATTCAGTTTCTGCAACCACATATTGACTATCTTTTTTAGTTCCTAAATCAGTGCTAGGAAACAAACTATTTTTCCTTACTTCAAAAGATGCTTCTATATCAGGTTTAATACCATTCTCATTTATATCTTTTCCATTAGGGGTCAAATACTTAGCGACAGTAACCGTAAGTCCTGATCCGTCGACCAAAGGCCTAACTGACTGAACCAAGCCCTTCCCAAATGTCTTTTTGCCTATCAGAATACCTCTTTTGTTGTCTTGTATTGCCCCAGATAATATTTCACTTGCACTTGCAGAGCCCTGGTTTACTAAAACAACAAGAGGTCTATTAGTTAAAGAATTTCCAGTAGCTCGTCTTGTCTCATTAATACCATCTTTTGTTTGAGTACTAACAATGACTCCTTTGTCTAACCATTGCCTAGCAATATCAATACTTGCTTCAAGTAATCCACCTGGGTTTCCTCTTAAATCCAAAACATAGCCGTTCGATTTTTGCTTCTCTAATTCTTTAATTGCCTGACTCATTTCTTTTGCAGCATTTGCACTAAATTGCTTTAAACGTATATATCCAATTTTTATACCAAAATCAGAATTATTAATTCGACTAATAACTGAACTAATTTCTATTCTTTTACGAACTAATGAAAGCTTTAAATATTCTTTGCCACGAATGATTCCCAAAGTAACCACTGTATCCTGTTCTCCTCTAATTAATTTAACAGCATCTTCTATGCCCATGCCTTTGGTATCAACATCGTCTATAGCTACAATAATGTCATTGGGCTTAATCCCAGCATTAAAAGCTGGCGAATCTTCTATAGGGGAAACTATAACTAGTTCTTTAGTCTCTTCATTTAAAGACAGTTGAATTCCAATACCCATAAGTTGTCCTGAAGTATCTATCTTCATTTCTTTATAGTCTTTTGGATCAAGGAAACGTGTATATGGATCTTTCAAACTAATCAACATCCCTTTTATAGCATCATGAGCATCTGAAGAGTCATGATATTTTTTTGCAAGAAGATTCTTTCTTAGTTTTAGCCAGGACTTTTTATTGTAATTTCCATTTGAATCAAGATAATCTCTATATATTATTTGCCAAACTTGATCAAGTACTTCTTTAGGACTATTTTTAACAAGCAAAGAGTTATTACTTGGCAAAGAAAATACTGGTTTAGATAAAAAGACAACTAACAATATACTTTTACAAAGCACATTAGGAATAGTAGAACTTAAATTGATAGGGAAAAATCTTATGCCTGAGTTTTTAAGAATCATAGTATTCACACTTCAGGTTCTACCCACTTACCGTCCTGCTTAATCAAATCAACTAAAGCTTTAACCCCTTCATCTTCTGGCACTTTCTTTATTTCCTCCCTACCTCGATAAAGTGCTATCACTCCTTTACCTTTTCCAACATAACCATAATCAGCATCTGCCATCTCTCCTGGTCCATTAACAATACAACCCATAACTGCAATATCCAATCCTTTTAAATGAGATGTTGCTTCTCTTACTTTAGCAACAACTTCTTCTAGATTAAATAAAGTTCTACCGCAACTCGGGCAACTTATATATTCAACCATTGTCTTCCTTAAGCCAACAGTTTGCAATATTGAATAAGCAACTGGTATTTCCTTTTCTGGAGCTTCAGTAAGAGAAACTCTAATTGTATCTCCAATACCTTCGGACAAAAGAGTCCCAATACCAACTGTGCTTTTAATTCTTCCATAATCACCATCTCCAGCTTCTGTAACACCTAAATGCAATGGATAATTGTAACCTTCTTTATCTAAAGTGTCGGCCATCATTCTATACGCTGCAAGCATAACTGGTGGTCTTGAAGCTTTCATTGAAATCACAATATTATGAAAATCTAATTCATCACAAATACGAACAAATTCCATTGCAGACTCTACCATTCCAAGCGGTGTATCTCCATATGCAAATAACATTCTTTCAGCCAAAGAGCCATGGTTTACGCCTATTCTTAAAGCCTTATTTTGAGCTTTTAAAACCTCTACTATCGGTTGAAAGTTCTTCACTATTTTTTTCTTTATATTCTTAATCTCTTCATCTGAAAACTCTATTCTGCTTGGATCAGGTTTTTCAAATACAAAAAGCCCAGGGTTAATTCTTACCTTATCAACATGCTTCGCAACCTCAAGAGCAATTTTCATTCCATTGTGATGTACATCAGCAACAAGAGGAACTTGCTGATATGTTTTTTCTAATATTTGCTTTATCTCACCAACTGCCTTCGCATGTGACAAAGAAGGCACAGTTAGTCGAACAATCTCGCAACCTATTTCATGCAATCTTCGAATGGCTGCTGCAGAGCCTTCAATATCTAAAGTATCTTCATTAATCATTGACTGAACACATACAGGATGGTCACTGCCAATAGCAATACCCCCAACCATTACGGTCCGAGTTTTTCGTCGGTGAATTTGGGTGCTGTAGCGACGAGATAATGAATCGTCAGTAAAGACTGGTGAATTAATTAAAGTCATAGGTCACTACTGTATGCATAACTAGATGTGGCACGACTAAGAATGTCTTAGAGGTTGATTTAAAAGCTGCCACTTTTTCTTGACCTCAGCTAAGTCTAATTTTGTTAGATCAAAAGGAGACCCTTTTGCTTTAGAGGGATTTCTTAATAGGTATGAGGGGTGGAAAATGGGCATAACAAGTCTTCCTTTCCAATTTTGCCACGTGCCCCTTATTAAAGTGATTTTAGTTTTCTTTCCTAAAAAGGCTTCAAGGGCTGTGCTTCCTGCTAAAACAATCACATGAGGGTTAATTAATTTTATTTGCTGAATCAACCAAGGCATATGATTAGTTATTTCTTTCTTTGTAGGTTTTCTATTGTTTGGAGGCCTTGATTTTATAACATTGCAAATATAAATATCATCATGGTGATCTATACCTACTTCATCCAAAATCCGATCTAAAAGCTTCCCAGATCTACCTACAAACGGTTTTCCTAAAAGGTCCTCGTTCGCTCCAGGAGCTTCACCAACAAGCATTAGTCGTGACAGAACACTCCCTCTACCTATAACTACTTGAGAAGAAAGTGAATTGCATTCACACGAGCTTTTAAGAATTTTTAATTTTGATAATTCTATTGTTTTTGTCACCAAGGTTTTTATTTTAACATCTCTATTTTATGAACTAATTGATTGATCTAAAGGAACAACTATTAAAAAGTTATTGCCTTCGGGGTCTGATATCCATGCCTCAGCTCCAAACTTCTCATTAAAAGGTCCATCAACTATTGTACCTCCAATACCTTCAATATCATTACTCCAACTGACTACTTCAGAAAAAGGATCAGTAGATGGTTCTTTTTCGAAACAAACTGCAATTGCTGATGGCCCTCTATTTAGCAAAGCCTTATCGCGTGATGGAGAATAGAACTGGATTTTCCAAAGGTTTTTATAAAATATCAAATAATGATTGTTACTAAAACCTCTAGTGACCTGAGCCTTTAGAACAAGTGCATAGAACTCAGCCAACTTTTGAGGCTGAGAGCAAGCAATAATAAAGCCAGCTTCGAATTTACTCATTCAAGACTTTATAAAACTGATAAAGGTTATTAAGGTAATAAAATCAGGCAAAATGTTCTGATTAAGACAACCTCTGGAGAAAATACCAGAAAATGATTCCTCCTAATCTGTTATCCCAAAGAGCAAAAGGACTAGAACCATCATTGACATTGGAAATCAACGCACTTGCGAAATCACTAAAAGAAAAAGGAAGAGATATATGCAGCCTTAGTGCAGGGGAACCAGATTTCGATACTCCAAGTTTTGTTGTAGAAGCAGCCATCAAGGCCTTAAAAGATGGCGAAACAAGATATGGACCTGCTGCAGGAGATCTAAAACTAAGAGAAGCAGTGGCCGAAAAAATGACCAACGAGAACAATATTCCAACAAAAACAGAAAATATTTTAATAACCAATGGAGGAAAACAAGCAATTTTCAATCTTTTTCAAATAATCCTCAACCCTGGAGATGAGGTCATAATTCCATCGCCTTACTGGCTTAGTTATCCAGAGATAGTCAAACTAGCTGGAGGAATACCTAAATTTATTCCCTCATCCCCAAAAGATGGATTTAAATTAGATTTAAAGAATTTAGAAGCACAAATAACTACAAAAACCAAACTTTTAATAATTAATTCTCCTGGAAACCCAACTGGAAGAATTATTCAAAGAACTGAGCTTGAGTCTATAGCTGAGATACTACGAAAGCATAAACACGTTTCAATCATTAGTGATGAAATATATGAATTTTTAATCTCAAGCCAAGAAACACATCACAGTATTGGATCTATTGCCCCAGATTTAAAAGAAAGGGTATTTATTGTTAATGGATTTGCAAAAGGCTGGGCAATGACAGGCTGGAGGGTCGGTTATTTAGTAGGCCCTAAAGCCATTGTCAATGCATCAATAGCCTTACAGAGCCAAAGCACAAGTAACGTTTGTAGTTTTGCTCAAAAGGGTGCCTTGGCTGCTCTTAACGGATCCAGAGAGATCGTGCATTCAATGGCAAGAAGCTATAGCACTCGAAGAAAAACACTCACAGATGCTCTTAATAGCATCGACGAAATTTCATTATTACCACCAGAAGGCGCTTTTTACGCTTTTCCCCAATTACCTTCTTCGTTCCCAGATTCATTAAGTTTTTGCAAACTTGCATTAGAAAAAGTTGGCCTCGCCATAGTCCCTGGCATTGCCTTTGGGGAAGATAGATGCATTAGAATTTCCTGTGCTGTCTCCACAGAAACCATTAAAGAAGGTGTATTGCGCCTTCAATCAATATTAAGGGGATGAATCTAAAAACAAAAAATCCTCTATACAAGCTTCTAAGTGCGCTGTTTTTTGCAAGCATTTGCATTGTTCTCCAAGGTCAGAACATAAGGGCACAAGAAAAATTAATCATTAGCGCAATACCAGATCAAAACCCTGAAAAGTTAAATCGTTTGCATAAAATCCTCGCTGAAGAGCTATCCCAAAAACTCAATGTTCCAGTTAAATATCTACCAGTAATTAGCTATCCGGCGGCTGTTAGTGCCTTTAGAACAAGTAGTATAGATTTAGTATGGTTTGGCGGCTTGACTGGCGTCCAGGCAAGGCGCCAAAAGCCAGGGGCCAAGGTCATTGCCCAAAGAGACATAGACGCAAAATTCCAGAGTGTTTTTATAGCCAATTATAAAAGTAATATTCCCAAAATAATTAAAGTATCAGACTTGAAAGTTCTTAAAGGAAAGAGATTTACTTTTGGTTCAGAAAGCTCTACTTCAGGAAGATTAATGCCTCAACATTATCTAATAAAGGCAGGGGTTACCTTGAAAGACTTCAAAGGGGGGAGCTCAGGTTTTAGTGGTAGTCATGACGCAACTCTGGCTCTAGTTCAAAGTGGATCATATGAGGCTGGGGTACTTAATAAAAACATTTGGGAAGAGCGCTTGTCTAATGGAAAAGTTGATCTAAAAAAAGTAGACGTCATATGGGAGACTCCTCCATATGTTGATTACCACTGGCTTGTTCAACCAAACCTCGACACTCGCTTTGGAGAAGGATTTACAAAAAAATTAAAAACTACAATCCTTAGTTTCAATAAGAAATCAGAACGTCAAAAAAAAATACTAGAGTTGTTTAGCGCAGAGAGATTTGTGCCCGCCCATGACTACCAATATTTAATTATAGAAAATATTGGGCGTAAGCTAGGGAAGATATAGTGAGTGCACTTCTTGAAATCAAAGAACTAACTTTAGAGCAAGGATCAAATTATAGGCTCAGAGACATCAATCTATCAATAAGCTCAGGCGAAAAGATTGCCCTGCTAGGAAAAAGTGGGGCTGGGAAAAGCACCTTAATTGAAATAGCGAATGGCTCCTTAAAGCCAAGTAGCGGCAACGTGAAATGGAAAGGCATCGAAATTAACAAACTTCCAAGAAAACAAAGAACTCGAATAGGAACTATTTGGCAAGATCTGAGGTTAATTGAAGAGTTATCTGTTGGCCAAAATATAAATTCTGGTGCACTAGGGCGAAAAAACCTGTTTTGGGCAATCCGAAATTTGCTTGGGATAATTGAACTGAAAACCTGCTATTCCTGTTTAGAGGCAACGAATTTATCACCTCAAATAGTTGATATACCAGTCAAAAAGCTCTCAGGTGGTCAGCGACAACGGGTAGCGATAGCAAGACTAATTCGCCAGCAACCTGAAATAATTCTCGCAGACGAGCCCCTCTCTGACCTTGATCCCAAACGTGCAAATTTCATATTAAATATCCTGCTAAACAAAGCAAATATTGATTTCATTCAAATTCCACAAACATGTATGGTAAGTCTTCATAAGCCAGAGTTAATTCATAATTTCACTCGTGTAATAGGCATAAAGAACGGTGAAATTATTGTGGATATTAAAAGCACAGAAATACAAAATAAGATGCTTGACTGTATTTATCAATAACAGTGAGAGGTCTATCTATTGCAAAACCTTTACTCACACTAATGCCTGCATTGGCATTAGTACCGGTTCTAATAGAAATTATCTTTGGCTTTCATACTGGAGGCCTCAATATTATTTATGAGTTTATAACAGGAGTCTTTAATCCTTCAGCAAGCCCAGATGTTTTGAAGAGTGCATTAAAAGGACTTGAGACGACACTCTCAATTGCAATTATTGCCTGGGTAATTAGCTTGTTTAACGGAATAATCCTGGGAATAATAAGCTCAACAACCTTTAGCTATGTATTTGATACTCCCAAAATAATAAACAAGTCAATTAAACAACTTTTAGCAATACCAAGGTCTATCCATGAGTTGATATGGGGATTAGTTCTTCTACAACTCTTTGGCTTAAGCCCATGGGTAGCTATATGGGCCATATCAATACCCTACTCATCACTAATGGCTCGAATCTTTTCTGAACAGATAGATACTTTTGAACAGAAAGAGCTTATTGCAATAAAACAAACAGCAGCGGGGTCTATAGAGACATTGATTACAGCATTAACGCCTAAACTTATAAAAGCGATAGGAATATATGGTGGCTACAGGCTAGAATGCGCTATTCGTGGGGCAACAATTCTAGGTATATTTGGACTTGGTGGAATTGGTACAGAGCTGCAACTAAGCATACAATCACTTCAATTCAAAGAGATGTGGACCTCGCTTATAATTTTAGGTATTACAATGATTACAATAGAGAAAATTGTTGAATACTGGCAGAAACATTACCTAAACCAAGTATACTTGGCAAAGTATATTTTAATTAGCATAGTTAGTATTACCTTGTTAGTTCTAATAAGCATAATATGGCTGATCAATTTAGAATCTGGAATATTAGATCCAATTACTTATCACCCAATACCTTTCCCAAGTATTTTAGATTTTTCTACGTCTCTGGAAAAACTAGATTTTCTTAAGTTAACCTTTCAAACGATTAACTTGACAATGCTATCAGCTGGTATTGCTATTGGAGTTCCGCCAATTCTATTTATGTTCTTTCCTGGAAAAATAGGAGGAGATGCCATAAGTGCTTTACTAGTTATTTGCAGACTAATTCCTCCACCGTTATCAGCTCTAATAATTTTATTCTGCACAAATCCAAGTGTTTCTGTTGCAGCTCTATCTTTAGGTATTCAAAACATGGGTATAATGGGAAGACTTTTAAAGGAAAATATAGGCTATGAGGAAAACTCTTCTTTTATAGGCATTTCTTTATCAGGAGCTGACAAAAAGTCGGCATGGCTATACGGGAAACTTTCTCCACAGGCTAATAGTTATTTAGCTTATTCTGCTTATAGAACAGATGTGATATTAAGAGAGACCGCCATTGTAGGAATAGTTGGAGGAGCAGGGTTGGGATGGCAATTACAAGAATCATTAAGCTCATTTAAATGGGCAGAGGTTATACTTATAACAGTCTTGATGGCTTTCATTACAATAATAGGAGAATTCATAAGTACTCAAATACAAAGCAAGTTGATTAGGGCATGAATTCTAATCAAATATTTTTAGGCATAAGTGGCATTGCTTAATATTAAAAATGAACAAACCTCCTAAAAAATTAATAGTAATTGGGGATAGTTCAGTATATGGCTGGGGTGACATCCAAGGTGGAGGTTGGTGTGAAAGACTTAGGCGTGAATGGATGAGAGTTGAAGGGGCACCTATAGTTTATCCTTTAGGAATTCGAGGTGATGGCTTAGAAAAAGTTGCAAAAAGGTGGTATCAAGAGTGGCAATGTAGAGGTGAATTAAGAAGACAATTACCTTGCGCCTTATTATTAACTATAGGAATAAACGACACTGCAAAAATAGGAAGGCAAGATGGAAGGCCTCAACTTTCTCCAGAAGGATTTAAATTTGGTTTAGAGAGGCTATTAAAAGAAATAAAAAAAGAAACAACCGTCATGGTAATGGGTCTTACTGCAGTCAACGAAAAAGAGATGCCTTTCGCAGATTGTCTTTGGTATTCGAATAAAGCATGTGCTATTTACGAAAGACAAATAGAAGAAAGCTGTCTTGAACTTGATATCCCTTTCCTTCCAATATATGAATCAATCAAAAAAGAACCTGGTTGGGAAAAATTCATATGTTCTGATGGCATTCACTTGAATTCACTTGGTCACGAGTGGGTCTTTAAAAGAGTATCAAACTGGTCTTCTATGAGGCGATGGTCAGATGTTAATTTATCCTAAGGAATACATATCGAGCTTCTGTAGATATATAGCAAAGAATATTACTACTATCGAATAAACTAAGAGGAGGTCAAATAAGCAATAACAATTGCTAATAATCCAGCAAGGCTAGTTTGCAAACTATTAACAAGTTCATTAGTAAGCCATTTTAGACGATTTTGAGCGGTTGCCCCTAGGACACTCTCAGCAATAGTTGCAAAGAAGCCTGCAATTACGACAACAACAAATTCGGAAATATTGGAAACAAAAGCAAGAGAGGTCATTACCCCAGTCATTAAAACAGCACCCAGGAGACTAGCCAATGTGCCCTCTAGACTGATTGCTCCATCAGTTCCAGCAAGAACTCTTTTAAATGAAGTTATTAAAAAAGTGCGGCGCCCCCATCTTTTCCCAATCTCACTTCCAAATGTATCTGATAATTTTGCAGAAAAACTAGCAGCAAAACCTAATAAAACGAAGTCGTATCCAACACCACCTGAAACTTTATATAAAATAGCCAGAAATGCTCCGGTCGCAGAAGATCCCCATACATTCTCTGGTCCTCTTCGACCACCTCTTCCCTCGGCTATGCCTTTTGACTGCTTATAAGAAAAACCAATTTTAGTAACAAGGGAACCAAGAAATAGGTAAAAAACTACTGCCAACCAGCCCTGCCACCCTAAGCATCCCCAAAGAATTGTCCCAAGAGCCCCTGCGTGAATCCATCCATTTTTTGTAAGCAAAGGTAGTCTTTGCGCAAGCGCAATTAGCACGAAATTAAGGCCTAAAGCTAATAGCCACTCGTTTGAAGAAAGGATTGAAAGATTAATCAATTTAATTACTTAACTTAATAGGCCCATCAATTTTACTTTGGGAATGTGTTCAAAGAACTTCTAACAACGCATTCTTCTCCATGAAGCCATTAATTGTGAAGCGGAAATTGCTGCTGTTGAAGTTCTCAGTATTGTTTCTCCAAAGCTTACTTTTTTAAATTTTTTATTTTCTACTAACAACAGTTCTTTGTTAGTCCATCCACCTTCTGGACCAATAACAATCCATACATGGTCAATATTGGCAGGGATTTTGTTTAGCCACGATTCAAATTTAATATTTTTATTCAATCTAGTAGTTCCTATACTAAGACAACTATTTGAAGGGCAATGACTTATCCAATCACTATATTCAACGACACTTTTTAATTGAGGTTTCCATAATCGCTCAGATTGTTCAACAGCTTCTCCAAGAATTGATTCCCACCTTTGAAAACGTGTGCTTCCTACATCTTTATATAAAGAATATTCTGATATCAAAGGCTGGAAAACATCTATCCCAATTTCTGTACACATGCGAAGTGTCTGATCAAATCCCTGCTTAGGCAGAACAATCGCCAAACATAGAAGCGGCTTCTTTCTATGTTGAACAACATGTGGATCATGCAATAAAGAATGAAGCCTTAAAGAATTGGGTTGAGTAAAAGAGGCTTTCCATAGCTTCCCAATTCCATTAATTACTATTAATTCATCTCCTGTTCTAAAGCGGAGAACCTTAGATAAATAATGCATCTCACTATCACTTAATGGTATAAGGCGATTGTCATCATCTATATTTTGTAGACGTTGTTGATCAATTAGTAACCTTCTGAGTTCTGCCACATGAATTACTTTGAAGAAGTGAAAATAGCATCTGGATGATCTTCTACCTGCCAATCATCATTAATGCCACCAATCAGTAATTCTTTAATTTGAACAACATCACCATCTACTTGCATAAAGATATTAATCAAAACATCAATAGCTATTGCATCGCAAGTACCTAAGTCAATCCAGCACCTAGCCCATTCACCTTCATATTCTAAGTGCCCTAAATTATGCATTAATGCAGGCATAACAGAGGTCGCTTCTTGATTGTCATAAGGTATCCAACTTAAATCCGCACCAGAATCATGAGCCTGGAGGTTTTCCGAATTAAAGCCTCCTAACCTGCCAATTACGTACCAACTATCAAAAATACCATCAATATAATTCTTCTCGCCCTCATTAGGAACATCTGTAAAACGAAGCCAGACCCAACAATTAAAAGGGTCAATTTCACGAAAACGAACTTCCATGTGTTTTCTTAGCAGTTTTTTCTGATTTCAAAAGTAAGATAATAGATAATATTTTCATATAAGTCATATCTTGTTGAAAAGGAAGCACACTTCTTATAGGTAATTAAATTTAAATGCTAGAACTAGAAAATATCCATTACCATCCTGCTACTGCAGAAGCACCTGTACTAGAAGGTGTAAATCTAACAGCAAAAAAAGGTGATCCAACAATAATTTCTGGCCCAAGTGGAAGCGGGAAAACAAGCCTGATAGAGGTAATTAGTGGGCTTTCAAGGCCGCAAAAAGGTGAAATCCTCTGGAACAAAGATAGAGCAGGGGAACGTGCACGAAGATCAATCAGCGGAGTAGTATTTCAATTTCCTGAACGCCATTTTATAGGACTAACTATTTTGCAAGAACTAAAGATTGGGCATCGTCGACTAAATATAGATGTCCAGAATCAGGCATTAAGCAAAGTTGGCCTGGTAAATATAAATTTAAAGCAACCACCTGAATGCCTAAGTGGCGGCCAACAGAGAAGATTGGCAATTGCTGTGCAACTACTTAGAAATCCAATGATTCTTTTGCTCGACGAACCCACAGCAGGTCTTGATTGGTCAGTAAGAGATGAGATATTGGAGCTAATTAAACAGCTTTCATCAGAAAAAATTTTAATAGTTGTCACCCATGAGCCTACAATTTTCGCCAATTGGTCTGTTTCTTCTTATCAACTCCAAAGAGGGAAGTTAGAACAAACAAGTAAATTGCCTTCAATAAGTAAAAGGATATGATCGACAACTTGGTCAGGGCAACTGCTGCAAATGGAGGAATAAGACTTGTAGCCACAACAACCACCCAGGCAATTATCAAAGCTAAAAAAAGGCACAATCTTTCATATTTAACATCTGTACTATTAGGGAGAGGGATGAGTGCTGCATTGTTGCTGGCCAGCTCGATGAAAGTTTTGCATGGTCGCGTAACGTTAAAAATTCAGTCAGATGGGCCAATAAAAGGATTAATTGTTGATGCAGGAAGAGATGGATCAGTTAGAGGTTATGTAGGTAATCCATCTTTAGAGCTAGATCTAATCAAAAATTCAAATGGAGAACATTGTTTTGATTTTGCTAGCGCTACTGGAACAGGATATCTGCATGTAGTACGAGATAATGGAAAGGGTGAACCATATACCAGCACCGTAGAATTAGTTGGTGGTGGGATTGGAGAAGATATTGCTTCCTACCTTCTTCACTCTGAACAAACTCCTTCTGCAGTTTTTGTTGGTGAAAAGATTGAGCACAATAAGCTCGTATGCTCAGGAGGACTAATTGCCCAAGTACTTCCAAAAGCATCTCAAGACATAGCACTAATTAGCCTCTTAGAAGAGAAGTGCAAGCAAATAAATTGTTTTAGTGAAAAACTTCTAAAAAATAGAAATAATCTTGACTTGCTTGTTTACGAACTGTTTTCAGATCTAGATCCTAAGATTATTGAGATAAATGGAAGCAGACAACCAATAAAATTTCAATGCCGCTGCAGCAGAGAAAGAAGCATTTCTGCTTTAAAGTTATTAGGGAATAAAGAATTAGAAGTTATGCTAAGGGAAGATAAAAAAGCGGAACTAACATGTGAGTTTTGCAGATCAGTTTATTTAATTGAAGAACATGAACTAAGACAGTTAATCAACAATTAAATATCAAGTCAACTATCAAAACAAAAGAGAGGCTATCCATATAGAGATAAGTGCTACTAGAGCCTCGAATTTATCTGAGGAGAAAGAGTTTGGATGATCTGTCATCTGAACAAATCCACTTACAATTAACCCTCCAAGTATTAAACCTATAGAAAGAAAAACAACACTCCATCCCAAAGACTGAAAAAGGCCTCTCCCTCTTTTAACTTGACTTAAAAACAAACCTATTGTTGACAAAGAAAGAATAATTTGAATACTTTGATCAGGGGAAATTAAAAGTATTAATAATGCAAGTAATCCAAGGGCTATACGTATAGTGAATCCTTGGCTATTGCTAATACTTGGAATAATCCCCTTGTCAGTAGAATCCGAAAAATCAAGCTTATTTATCCTTGTTAGTAATGAACTGCCAAGCCCTCCGCCTATTTCATTTTTAGATTTTTCTTTTTTAGAAGCATTTATAGCTGCATTACTAACTTTGCCCAATTGCCTTGCTTTAAGACTTTCCATTAAAAGAGAATCATAACAAGACTCGATCTTTGCTTTAAGAATTGGATCTTCTCCCATCTCGTCAAGCTTTTTTTTTCTAGCCTGCTGGATTTCATCAAAAGTCGCCCCTGTCTTAAGCCCAAGCATTAAATAAGCTTCTTTAATAGCTTTATGAGAATCGGGATTTTGTTCAGCCACAATTTTTATTCTTCAATTTACTCTGAAAGTAACTGTGAAAGGTGGTAAAGGTAAAGCTATTAATTCAAAGAGTAATGGGATCTACACCACTTACCACTGGAGCGACAGCCCTTAAAGCCAACTCTGGATGATCTTCTTTCAGTTGATTTAAATTCCATTCATTCTTAAAAAGCAATACAGGCCTATGCCAAGAATCTTGAACTGTTTTGGAATTAAAAATCCTTCCAACAGCCTCAAGGGCTGGCCATCCACCATCGACCCATCTTGCTACTTGAAAACTTAATGGTTCAAGTCTAGTTTCAACGCCATATTCACTCCCAAGACGATGCTGGACAACTTCTAATTGCAATTGACCAACTGCGGCAAGGATTGGATCCCTCTTACTAGGATCACTGTCATAAAGAATTTGAACAGCTCCCTCCTCTCTCAACTCATTTACACCCTTTCTAAAGTTTTTAAATGCTGATGGATTGGGATTACGAAGCCAACTAAAAATCTCAGGACTAAAGCATGGTATTCCTTCATATTCAACACGCTGGCCGGTATAAAGAGTATCTCCTATAGAAAACATGCCTGGGTTATTCAAACCAATAACATCTCCAGGATATGCATCTTCTACGACAGCCCTTTCTTGAGCAAAGATTTTCTGAGGCCTAGATAATCGAATGACTTTTCCTGTTCGAGCATGCCTAACAGACATATCCTTTTTAAAACGACCACTACATACCCTTACAAAAGCAACCCGGTCTCTATGGCGCGGGTCCATATTTGCTTGGAGTTTAAAAACAAATCCACTAAAAGCATCACTTAAAGGGTCCACTGGGCCATCAATGGCTTTTCTCGCCACTGGTCCTTGCGCCATCTCTAAAAAGCTATCCAGGAAAGGTCTGACTCCAAAGTTAGTCATTGCTGAGCCGAAAAATACAGGTGTTAATTCACCTGAACGAATTTTCCCAAAATCCTTATCTGATCCTGCTTCTTCTAAAAGTTCTAGTTCTTCTAAAGCCTTTTCTAAAAGATCATCTTCTACTAAATCATTTAATTCTGGGTCATTTATATTAAAACGCTTTTCTAAGGATTGCTTGCCACGTTCTGATCTCGAATAAATCATTATATCCTTGCTTTTTCGATCAATAAGACCCCTAAAAAGATCTCCACTTCCTATAGGCCAGTTCACCGCCCATGTTGCAAGACCTAATTCAGCTTCTATCTCATCCAAAAGAGAGAGAGGCTCCTGACCAGGTCTATCCATTTTGTTGATGAAAGTAAAAATAGGTATTTTTCTCAGACGACAAACCTCAAACAACTTCCTGGTTTGTGGTTCAAGACCTTTAGCAGCATCTTCTAACATCACTGCATTGTCTGCAGCAGCTAGAGTTCTATAAGTATCTTCAGAAAAATCTTGGTGACCTGGAGTATCTAATAAATTAATAGTAATTTGATTGTATTCAAACTGTAAAACTGTAGAAGTAATAGATATTCCTCTTTGTTTTTCTAATTCCATCCAATCCGATGTGACCTTACGTTGCTCTCCTCGAGCTTTTACAGCTCCAGCTTGTTGAATAGCTCCTCCATAAAGAAGCAATTTTTCTGTCAGTGTCGTTTTACCAGCATCAGGATGGGAAATAATTGCGAAATTTTTCCTATTCCGAACAGCTTTCTCCAAATCTATTTCAAGGGTATCTACCTCTTTCTCTTTAGGTATAGAAGAATTATTTTCTGGGGATAAGGAAGTCATTAAATTTTTCCAATTGGTTCTTCATATACCTTTTCAACTTATATGGTTCCTGTTATTTCAAGATAGCGGTCATCGATTTCTGAAACTTTCAAGCCAACTAAGTCTGCTTTCCGAATTTGATGATTTATTTCAGAGACTGTAAAAGAAGCACGAAGAGAAGCCACATAATCGTTTATTAAAACCTTAGGTGAATCCGGAAGGTATTTTTGTTGCAAAGCAATTACATGATCAGAAGAAGTTGGGCGTCTCAAATCCCGATGAAACTGAATCGAACCAACCGATGAGAGTCTCTTAATGGCTTCCCAAAAAATCGAGGGATCATGTATATGATGTAAAAGGCTATTGCTTACAACTAAACAACCTGATTTCTTATGAAGCAAGCCTTTAATATTAATTGAATCAAGCTTTTCATTGATATATGAAAGGTTAAGCAATCGATTTTGACGAATTAATACTTCTCTTCTTGCATTTGCAATACGTAGCATCTCTTTGGAACCGTCAATTCCAATAACTTTTGCAGATGGCCATTTAACAGCAAGGCGTTCTGAAATATTCCCTGGGCCACAACCAAGATCAACAATAAAAGTTTTTTCACCCATTGATATGCCCAAACTGAAAAGAAATTGCTCAAGATCAAGAACAAACTTGTTATCACTCAAAGAAAAATCTTCTTCTGCATATGCCCTTACCTGTGAAGGGCATTCCATAAGTTCAGGTTCTGTAACACGTTTCACTTTAAAATGCTCTCACTGTAAGCATTCTCATTTATACACTGTAAATGGTGTTAAAAAAAATTGCGAGCGCTACAAGTGGCGTTATCGTGCTCTTACTAACCGAATAACAGATCTTGACCCTTGCTACAAATCATTCAGAATTGAAGAACTCTTCCACTGACTCAAAGAATAACCCTCAAGACTTTCCACTCACTGCTCCAGCAGCGAATCCTGTTTTTTATAGAACTTACAGCCGCAAAAATCCACAAGGACGAGAAAGCTGGACAGAAGTAAGCTCTAGAAATCTTGGAGGTTTACGTGAACTTGGCTCACTAAACGAACAGGAACTCGAGCTAATGGCTCGAATGCAAGCCGAAAAAAAAGCATTGCCATCAGGGAGATGGTTATGGATAGGTGGTACCGAATGGATTGAAAAAGAAAAGAATTTTTCAGGGGCTTATAACTGTACTTCTACAAATCTCGTAGACTGGGAGGCTTTTGGGCTAATGATGGATTTAGCCATGATGGGTTGTGGCACGGGAGCAATAATTGAACCTCATTTAATAAACAGACTGCCAGTCATCACAAATCCTATTGAGGTAAGAAGTGTATCTGACATAGGCCTCACTGATCCAATTAAACGTCAAGAGAAAACCAGTCTTGAAGTGAAAGGAAACGAAGTGCTTATAAAGGTAGGAGACAGTAGACGAGGTTGGGTTGATAGTTATCAACTTATTCTTGAATTAAGCAGTGATAAAAGATTTAAGGGCGAAACTGTTTTAGTTGACGTCGATTTGACTGATGTAAGACCTGCAGGTGAATCTCTCAAAGGCTTTGGGGGGATGGCAAATCCAGTTAAGTTAAAAGATTTATACCAACGAGTTGGAGGAATACTTTCTAAAAGCCTAGGGAGGAAACTCACATCTGTTGAATGCTGCCTTCTAATTGATGAGGCTGCAGTGACAATTGTTGCAGGCAATATTCGTCGCAGTGCAGGGATGCGTCAATTTCTATCAAGCGATTCACTAGCCGCAGGTGCTAAAGAAAACCTATGGGAACAAGACGAAGACGGAAACTGGCGTATAGATCCTCAAAGGGACGCTTTGCGAATGGCAAACCATACTCGCGTTTACCACTCACGGCCGACATTAGATGTTGTAACTGAAGCAGTTGTCAAACAGTTCCACTCTGGAGAAGGTGCAATTCAATTTGCTCCTGAAGCAATTGCTCGTTCGAATGCTGACTTGCTTTCAACAAAGGAACTTCGAGAAGAGTTTATAGAAGTTTATTGTTCACAAGGCAAAGAAGAAGCTGGTAAATGGCTTAAATCAAATCATCAAAATATCACCTCAGAAGAATTAGAACATCGTCTAGGAAGGTATGGCCTAAACCCTTGTGGAGAAATCCTTGGGGCGGATTTTCACTGTAATCTTGCCGAGGTTCATCTTAATCAAATTGATCCTTCTGACGAGGCTGGTCAAGCTGATGCATTCAAAGCTGCTGGCTTGTCTGTAGCTTGTCTCCTTAACCATACATTTGAAGTTGAACGCTATAGAAAGAGTCGTGATTTTGATCCAATTGTTGGAGTGAGTTTTACTGGCCTTTTTGATTTCTTTGTTCATGCATTTGGAACTGCATGGTTGAAATGGTGGGAGAATGGAAGGCCGGATACTGACGAAGGCAGAGAATTTAAAAGTCAAGAAGCCAATTACTTGAGACATTGGAAAGATATTGTCAACAAAACAGTTTGGGACTATTGCGATAGACATAACCTACGTAGGCCTAATAGATGTACAACTGTTCAACCTGCAGGAACCAAAAGTTTACTCACAGGAGCAGCACCCGGCTGGCATCCTCCAAAGGCTCAAAGGTTTATTCGTAGAATTACTTTTAGGAAGAGTGATCCTGTTGCGATGGCATGTATGGACTATGGCTATACAATAGTTCCCTCACAATCTGACAAAGATGACAATGGTCGCTTACTTGATGATCCGTTTGACCCCAGATGCACAGAATGGTTAGTTGAAATACCAACAGAAGTAAGTTGGGCGAACATTGCTGGTGCCGACGAAATTGAAATCAACAACTTCTCTGCATTGGCACAGTTTGATTTTTATATGCAAGTCCAAAGTAATTACACTGATCACAATACGTCAGCAACAATAGAGTTTAGAGAAGAAGAAATAAAGCCTCTTTCAGAAGCTATCTACGATGCCATACAAAAAAACAAAGGCTATATATCTGCAGCACTTCTTGCAAGATTCGACGCCAATGCAACTTTCCCACGACTTCCCTTTGAGCCAATAGATTCTAAAACTTACAAGCAACTTCAATCTGAGGTAATTAAACGAAGAGTAAATAATAACTTCTTCGATGCCCTTGGGAAATATGATCTTGGTGAATTAACTGAGGCCGGCCCTGCAGGTTGTGATTCAGACAAATGCTTGCTTCCACTTGCAACCCCAGACAAATAAAAGTCCATTAGATCTTTTGTAGAAATTGTCTAAAGGCAAATATAAAGTGTCAGCTCCTTTTATTTCTAAATGGAGCTAACACTTTATTTCGTCTCCAAATAAAACAAACTCTTGGCAGATTAATAATAAATAGCTATCTGTTGAAAAGGCAGAGCCTTTATTTCACGAGCAATGACGACAACTGTTCAAAAGACCGTCGAACGAATGAGCAACAGAACTCATGATGCGATCATCGATCAATTGAGAGCATGTAAAACACCTGAAGAAATACTTGAATTTGAAAAATGGTTCAATTCAAATTCAAAGGGAATTCCTCTTTACTCTGTTATTTGCGATTTACTCAAAAACAGATCAATATCTAGAGCCACTGCTTCCAAGTGGTTTGAGGCACTTCTTCAAGATCGAGATAATAAACTTAATAAGCTAAATATTTAAATTTTCCTTGTTGATAAGTTTTTAACGATTCCAATATTATAGAGGAAATGGTCCAGTCGCCCCATTTGAAGCTGTAAAGCCAGTTAAAGCCCATATCCCAAAAGAGAACAAGCCACATCCTATAAAGAACATTAAGTGAGAGATATAACGAACTTTCTCCTTTTCTGAGATCTCACCCTCCATTGGTAAATCACCCAAAAATCTAGATTGGTCACTCTTAGTACTTGCCATGAATCGTAAGAATACTCAGCTCAGATTATGGCACAAAATAAAGAGGAAGAACTAAATATTCAAACTGGCTGAAACCTTTTAGTAATTAACAAGATCCATTGTTAGGATTTACGGGTTGGGCTGATTAGTCCCAAGACATGGAGGGGTGGTCGAGTGGTTGATGGCTCTGGTCTTGAAAACCAGCGAAGTGAGAGCTTCCGTGGGTTCGAATCCCACCCCCTCCGCTTAACAAACACCAATTAAATGGATTAACTAGAAAGTCTTAGCAACAATTCAGGTAACTTTCTTGAAAGATTTAAAAGTTTTATTGAGAATCAAGAATCCCTAGAAGATGAGTGTTTTAGAATACTAAAGACTTCATAGAAATTGAGAAGAGAAATAATGACTTCAGAATATAAATCTGTAAAAAGACCAACGAATCATTTTTGGAATCTAGTTAATGAGCTGATCTTGAATAGTGAAAAAAAATATAAATCGGGAGACTATAAAGGAGCTATAGAAGATAAGAGAAGAGCTAAATTTCTAATCCAAGAACGATCTGAGGAATCTACAAAAGAAAAAAACTTTAGGAAAATAATAAAAGAATCCAAGCAAGATATAGACCAATACGATTTAATTCAAGACTTCAAACTAAAGATAGAGAACGATAAGGTTTCATCCATAATAAATAGTTTAGAAGATAGAAGCGAAAAAAAATACAAGATAGGGGACTATAGAGGCGCTATTATTGCGTTAAGAAGAGCTGAAAGATATTACTAAAGTACTAATCAAATTATACTTTTATAAAGCCTAAAGTGACTGTCAAGCATTGAATCAATAGAGTAATTGTTCCTTTGAGTTAGGCATCCGGAAAATCCCAGTTTAGACCTTAAAGGCTTCTGCTTCGATAAAGTAAGTAAATAGTCTGATGCTAATTTAATGTTTCCCAGATCATAAAAGTATCCGGATTCACCTTGGATTACAGTATCTATATTTCCTGCAACTTTAGAACAAACAACAGGTAAACCCACTGACATAGCTTCTAATATGGAAAGTGGGTGACCTTCTCTAAAAGAAGTAGATAAATAAATGTCAGCAACTCTTAAATAATCTATGCAAGATTTAACATGGCCAAGAAATGACACATTCTTGACTTCCATAGACGAAACATATTTCAAGAGTTCCTCTCTTAAGGGACCCTCTCCCAAGATGCAGAAATCTAAAGATGGACATTTAGATGCAATATCGATAAATTCAAATAAGTTTTTGATTTTTTCAAGCCTACAGGAGGTTATTACAAGAATATTCTTACTTTTCAAAGAAAGAGAATTCCTTAAAGATTTCTTTTCAGCATGGTCCAATAAATCATATTCAAAACATGCAACCCCATTATGAATTACCTTGCAATTCTTAGACGGCAAAATGTTTGATGCTTTAGCCATCGCCATTTCTGAATTTGAGACGTAAATATTGTATGTATTTATCCAAGAAGTCATAATCTCATAAATGACATAAAACAATTTCGACGCTAATTTCTTGCCGGTAATATGAATACCATGGTAAGTATGAACTAATTTGATACCCGTAAGTAAAGAGAGGAGTCTACCTAAAAAACCAGCGGCTTTTCCATGTGAATGAATTAAATTAATTGAGTTTAAAAGAGAGTACCTAGTTAAATTAAATATATTGATTAGCGTTATTCTTCTTTCATCTATAATAATCAGATCACCACTAATTGAATTTTTAATATCACTTATAAATAAATTATTAGATGGACAAGCGACACTAACCTTAAAGGTTTTAGAAAGTCCTTTAGAAAGCAAATATAACTGTTTAGGTCCTCCTCCACTAGAACTAGAGGTTATCATTAAAAGCTTTGTTTTCATAAAAAGATAAGCTTATTAAAAAGTCCTTTATCTAATATTAGACAGAAACTATTTATACTGCCACTTCTACATATAAATAAAATATACATAAGAAGCTTAAATCATATATTCGATTATTCCTTAAAAACCTCACTATACAAAGAAATTGCTCCCAAAAGAGAAATAATTCCACTCGCAAAGAAAGCTGCAAGTTCTTCCTTGCTTCCAGGCAAGTATAGGTTCACTTGAATAAGTCCTGTATTGATTACATAGGCAAAAAGAAGCCACGCAATTAACCAAGATAATAAATATAGTGAAATTCTTAGAGATTTAGCCATAAGCAAGAAGATATTAAGAATGAATAAAAGGCTTAGAGCAAAGTCTATATTTAAAGACTCGCATCATAAGTAGGTCACAAGAATACTTATAAGGCAAAACAAATAAATTCTGATCGTTATTTAATCAATCTTAATGACAATTAAACAAATCAAATAAAAATTTTAAAAACTTAATTTTAATAAATTAAACCAGCTTTTTTAATTTTAGCCATTGAGAAAGTGAAGTTATTTTAACTTTAAATTCACTTGAAAGTTTACTTAAATAAGAGAGGTCTGCTCCGTAACCAGAAGACTCTATCCAAGAAGCCATAGTCGCTATGTCATGCTCTAGAATTCTCATTATTGATCTTGGAATCATCTTATAATTAACCTTATTGACATCTTTTGGTCTTAATGACTGCAAGGTCTCAGCCATTTGATTGCCAGTTAATTCCTCTCCTGCAATATTTAATTTAAAACCTAAGAATCTTTTTGGGTTCATTAATGCAGCTCTGGTCCAAGCTCCAACATCATCAACAGCTAATGTTTGCCATTGTGCATTAGGCAAAACAACTCCTCGGAAGCCTCTCTTGGAAATACTTACGCCAGGTAATTTACTTAAAAAATTCTCGAAATAGCTAGCAGGTCTAAGTACTGTACTTACATCATCTAGAGAAGAAAGAGAAATTAATTCTTCTATTTCCCATTTGTTTAAAAAGTGCCTTGGGGTGGATTCGCTGTTTTTACTGATTTTGCTCTTGCAGACAGAACTAAAAACAAAATGCTTCAATACTCCATCATTTCTTGCTTTAGCAACAGCTTTAATAAGATTTTCACCTTGCATCATCTCATAGTCATGAGACATACTTCCTTCAAATAATTTCCAGTTCTTTGTTGGAGTAGTATTACCAAAAACTGCATATGCATCTGTAAAAACATCATTCAAGCTTTCAACATCCAACAAGTCCGCTTTAACTATTTCAACATTTTGGTAACGCAATAATTCAAGTGATTTCTTACTAAAAGGATCCCTAGTAATAGCTCTGATTCGAAATAAACCTGTATTTGATAAATGTTTTACAACACCATTTCCTTGAAGTCCTGTAGCCATTGTCACTACCACTAAAGGTCTGGAAGTCGCGTAATTTTCTAATTTATGCCTAACCTTCTCTTCTGAAGAGGTGTCTAAAAAAAGACTCACTTGCAAAGAGAATAAAGAAACAAATATAAAGGGGTTTCATGTCGACCGCGAGTATAAAAACTCACAAAGACCAATGACCAAAGAACCTCTCCCAAAATCCTGCTTAACTAGGGAATCCATATGCAATCTATACTGGATTTATAGACACTCTATATAGATTGAGCTATAATAAAAACAATAAACGCTTGCCATGAAAAGAAGTTGGAATGATGCAAGAGATGAGTGGCTCAGAAAGACTTCTCTTCCTGATGAACTATCTCTATGGGCACTTGAGTCATTAACTAAAAACGAAAAAGAAATTTATGCGGTAGAAGGTTCAACAAAAGGCCCGGCAAAAGACTCTGATCTTGAGATTTTTGAAAGGCTAAAATCTCTAAAAAAGTCAATCAAAGGAGAGATACTTAATAAAGAAAATTCGCTTGACGAATTATCTTTAAACGCTCCAAATTCCTACAAACTTCAAGTTTCTGTTCCTTCTAGCCTGAACTACTTAATGAAAGCTTGGGCTGCTGCAGAAGGGCGCGATCTATCAAGCATTGCTTTGCAATGTCTAGAAATAGGCCTTAGGGCAATGAAAAGTAAAGGATCAATCCCCTCTTCTGCACTGCAAAGATATGACATTGCTTGCGAGCGAAGAATAGCATTAGCAGAAATTAACAGCGCTTGGGAAAAATATGAATCAAGTGCTTTTAAAGCAAAGGTGACTCAATGATAAATATCGATTCCTACGAATTAGCTTTAATAAAACCAGTCATGAAGAGTATTGCCAATCTTGGCTTATATAGGCAAAACAAAGCCGCGTTGAGACAAGGTATTTTATATACTGTCTATATAAAAAACAAGAACTTAATTAAAATAGGTTTTATAGAGGGTTTGAAAGATCTTAATTCCTTTCTGCATGCTACAAATCTAGAACTTTTAGATAAACGTATTGGAACAAAAAGAGAATTTGAATTAATAAAGATCACGATATCTGAGGCTTCTAAAGAGCATTTAGATTCGAATGGTAATTACATTTATTCAAATGAAATTATTAAACTGCTAGATGTTTTAGACTGGCCAATAGGTTCATCAAAGAGATCATATAAAAAAAAATTAGTTAGGTAATTGAACTAATTTAGTAGGCACAAGTAGCTAACTGGTCTAATTAGAGCATCCAAGTGATTCAAAGGTTTCTCTTTCGCTTACAGGATTAGTGCCATCCGCTATAGAGCATAAATAAGACAATTCATCTCGACTGATCAAAACATTCGTAAAGTCGCTTCCTATAATCGTTAAATTTTTAAACCTAGTATTAAAAGCAAATGCGTCTTCAAGAATTGCATTTGTTAAGTCTGCTCCATCTAAAACAGCTGAGTCAAGTGTCGCATTTCTTAGATTTGCATTAGTTAAATTTGTATTTTGAAGTTTTGCGCCAAATAGACTTGCTCCCTCTAGATCACTGCCTGAAAGATTTGCATTCTGAAGGTTAGTAAGATAAAAGGTGGCTCCTTTAAGATCAGCATTTGAAAAATCAGCGCCTACTAGTGACTGCTTGCCATAGTCATTTTCAAGTGCGTTTAGAGGATAGGCTGATAAAAAAAAATATAATATGAGTGAAATGAAGATTAATCGGTGTCTCATCAAACTAATCATTGAACTCTGTATCCATTTTTAGCACAGTTAATTTTAACCAGTGGGATTTAGTTTGAATAGAGCAATTACACAATTTATTAAAGTATTTAAAAATTTTACAAGGAATACTTTCTTTATTGAAAAACTAGCTAAAACAAAATAACTGGCAATATAACTTAAATGCTCTCACCATCTAAAAGAAATCGTATAAAAGATATTCTCTTGCGGGTTTCCAAAGGTGAAGTAGTCAATCTTGATGAAAGGTTTTTTATTCAAAGAGTTGCTGACAAAGACCAATCTGTTAACTCATGGCTGAAAAGAGCACGCCGTATACAGCAAAGTGGACAGCGAAACGACGAAGTAGATGAGTTACTTTTAAACTTAGACATAGGTTCAACTGAACCAAACTCTCACTACAGGCCAGAAGATGAAGATTTAGGAGATTGGTTTACTGGTGCACCATCATGGCTTGGAAGGAGTTGATTACTTTGCAATTCTTTCAACAAATGTAGGTATTAACTTAAGAGATACTTCTATAAGAATGTTTTAATTGGAAATACTCTGCAAATATTAATTCCAAAAAAGCATTTTATTAATGCTATAAGTAAATAGTGATTGAAGATTCTTACGAAGCAATAGTGGTTGGCTCAGGAGCAACTGGTGGGGTTGCTGCACTTACACTTGCGAGTTCAGGTGTAAGTGTTTTAGTTGTAGAAGCAGGGCCAAGTCTCTCTGCAGACAAAGCTTTTGGATCAGAGCCCATCAATACTATTCAGAGACTATGTGGAATAATCACAGGTAAACATAGACAGCAGATTCAACATCCAGGTTATTGGAAAGCAAACCCATCTCTATACATAAACGAGAAAGATAATCCCTATACATACCCAAGTGAATTTCCTTTTATATGGACTCAAGGAAGGCAAGTTGGAGGGAGAAGTCTTACCTGGGGGGGGATTACATTAAGACTTTGTCAAAGTGACTTCAAAGCAGCCAGGACAGATGGCTTTGGATCAGAATGGCCAATTGAATATTCTGACCTCATTGAGCATTATCTAGAGGTAGAAAAGTTACTCAAGGTTCATGGAAATCAGGATGGCTTGGATCAATTACCTGACGGTGAATACATCCCATATCTGCCTTTTACAGAAAGTGAATCTGATTTTGCAAATCAAGTAAGTTCAAAGCTTGGCTATCCAGTCATTCATTCAAGAGGTTTTGGTATTCATTCCAAGGAATTAGATGGGCCTTGGCCAAGGTCAAGCAGCCCAGGTAGCACACTAAGAATTGCTATAAAAACAGGGAAAGTACAAGTACTTGAGAATCATCTTGCTGAATCATTAGTCATCGGAAACAATAAAGCTTCAGCGGAAGGAATCAATGTTATAAATACGAAAGAAGGTTCTAGAAAGTTACTTAAAGGTAAACTAATAGTTTTATGTAGTTCAACGATTCAAACTATAAAAATCCTACTTAACTCTAAAGAAAAGTATAATGATAGTAACCTAATAGACGAGTCGGGAAAACTTGGTTGTTATCTAATGGATCACATCTCTTCTTGCAGGTTTTTTGCTATACCGAATCCTAAAAAATCTTCCACAGCAGAAAATTACCACAAAGAAAGCCTTTCAGGAGCTGGCAGTTTTTTTATACCTTTTGGGAATAAATTAGATGCCTCAGAAGAAGTTAATTTCCTTCGGGGGTATGGGATATGGGGGGCTATTGACCGTTTTGAGCCACCTGGAATACTTAAAAGAAAACCAAATTCTAAAATTGGCTTTTTAATAGGTCATGGAGAAGTGCTTCCCTACAAAGACAATAGGGTTACTTTGTCAAATAGAACTGACAAGTGGGGTATTCCTATCCCTCATATAAATTGCAAATGGAAAGATAATGAAAGAAAAATGGTTAGGCATATGAATAAAACGATAGAAAGAGCTATTGAATCTGCAGGAGGCGAAGTATTAGAGCTAAAAGAACTTATAAGGATGCCCTTTTTTGAACAAATTACTCAAAAGGCCTTGGCTGTCCAAAAAGAGCCCCCGCCGCCTGGGTATTACATACATGAAGTTGGAGGTGCTCAAATGGGTGATTCTAAATACACCAGTGTTGTTGACCCATTCAACAGATTATGGAATCTACAAAATGTACTTGTAGTTGATGGCGCCTGTTGGCCAACTTCATCTTGGCAAAGCCCAACTCTAACTATGATGGCAATTACCCGAAGAGCATGTCTTCAAGCTGCACTTAATTTGAAAGGTTAAAGAGATCATTTAAGTATCTCTCAGTCACAGTTCTATCTTCGCAGCCATTTTGAAAAAGGAAGTTAGCTAATGCTGAACTCATTACGGCATATTGGTCCCATTGTGAGTTACTGCCAATAAAATCCTTCATCCCGTTATATAGAACTTCTGGGATTTCAGTCTCAATGCTAATGCACTCAGTTTTATTTCCCTCTTTGATCTCATTAGTAGCAGGGTAGGAAACTTGATTCAAGGTTTCTAATTGATGTAATTCCATTAAACAAGATGGTTCAAAAATAATTTCTCAAACAAGGATCCTCAAAGTTTCCTCTGCAGTCAAAGCTAAATTAATTATTAAAGAGACTTCTGAGACGGAATGAGACAGCTTGCTCTGACTACATCGAAAATTTTAGGCGATTAAAAACGGAACCTGGAAAAGGTATTCAGCAAATCTGTCAAGCATCAAAGAATACTTTCATGAAAACCCACAGATTCTCAGACAAATGGGCAGATTGGGAAAAATTCAGTGGAAAACCAGTTTAAAACTGTGGAAAACTTCTGGGGAAATCTATTAATCTTGAATCATTAGTCATACTTATATAAGGCAAGTCTACTGCGACGCAAGCGAGAAAGAGACAGATGAACCAGTGATTTATACCTATTTAATTCACATTTGCCTTTAAGTGGGAGGGTGAAGCGTAACAGGACCTAGTGGGTGGTCTGAATGAGGGTAAGGAATTCGGTCGTGGTCGTGGTCGTGGTCGTGGTCGGTATTTTTTGATTCGGTTAAATCACATTCGCCTGTGCATTCACTCTCGCAAAGCGAGCAGCCTTTAGAGGATCCCTCCACGTGATGGTGATGACTTTTTTGTGGGAAGCCAACCTCTTCTTCAAAACCCAAGAGATCAGATCTATATTTACAAAGAGAGCAATTCATAGCGTTATCTCCATAAATCACCTCGTTTATTCGCTCTAAAATTGTCTGTATAACAAAATGGTTATTACCAAGATACTTAGCATTCAAGAATTCAATGTCTTCATGATCCTTAGCCACAAGGGCAGTCTGACTTCTAATGCGGCTTACTAAAACACCTGAAAATAAGAAATAAGGAAAAACTATTATTCTCCCAAAACCTAATTTGGCTACATGCCTCAAACCTGCCTCAACAAGTGGGAATGTAACTCCGGAATAAACAGTTTCTCCCCATCCAAAACCTATTCCTTCCAAAAGAAGTCTAGTAATTTTAGAGACATTTGAATTGGCATCTGGGTCAGATGAGCCTCTTCCTACTACAACAAGAAGCGTTTTTGACAAAGGGTAATTAGATGAGGCGTCAATAATCTCTCTAATTCTCTCTCCTGCTGCACTAATCATTAAATTATTGATTCCAAGCTCACGGCCATAACAAATTTCCAACCCCGTTTCTAGAGAATACGAATTCAATAAAGCAGGAATATCATTTTTTGCGTGACCTGCTGCAAATAACATCAAAGGAATTGCTATTACCTTTTTTACTGAATGCTTTCTAAGGCGATCCAACGCATCAGAAATAATAGGAGTAGCAAATTCTAAATACCCATACTCGAGAGGAATGCCAGGTAAAAAGGGTTTTAAAGATGATACAAGCGTTGCAAATTCTTCTACTGCTAATTTATTTCGACTGCCATGGCCAACAATCAAAATTCCAATACTAGAATCAAAATCATTTAAGTCTTTAGGAGTCAAAATCTAATCTCACCTAATAAAAACATATCGCGATTAGAGAGCAAAATCTAATCTCACACAATTTTTAGCCTGCTAGTTCAAAAATGGTCAACTTTATTGAAAGTGCTTTAAATGCCCCAAATAATCAAGTGGAAGACTCCTTAATAGCAGGCGTTATAGAGACAGTAGATGCTGATCTAAGAAAAATTATGAAAGAAGGCAATCTTTCTCCAAAGCCTCTGATGGTTTGTAGTGGAGGGACTTCTAGTAGGTGTGGTTCAGATGGTCTTCTGACGTTGGATTTGAGGAGGAAGTACCAAAATATTGAATATATTCCCTCGAAGAAAGAAGTTTATATAGAAGGAGGTGTAAGAATGCAAGATCTTATAGATAGTTTAAAAGATAAAGACAGAAGCTTCCCAATTGGTTTGTCTGGCATAACTGGTGTTGGATATCTACTAACTGGTGGAATTAGTCCACTAAGTAGGAAGTATGGTTTGGGAGTTGATCATATTTTAGAAATAGAAGGTGTTTGGGGTAATGGAAAGAGTTTTAATCTGCAAAAACCAACTGCATCAAGTAGTCAAAGTGAAAAACTTAAATGGAAGGGCCTTTGTGGTGCCGCTCAATTTCTAGCAATAGTAACAAAATTAAGATTAAAGACCACCCCAATTTCACCTCTTTATATCTGGGAAGCATCTATTTCCCCTAATCAACTATTACATACTATGCAAGTAGCTGAAGATTGGCCTAAAAATGCTAGCCTTCATTGGGTATGGGGGGATTATATAAAAGCATTTGCAGTAATAGAAATTGACAAGGATCTTAAAGAAGAAGTAATAGATAAATTCCTTGAAACTCTCCCCAACTCAAGAGAAAGTAAACTAACCAAAATAAAAGGTCTTTATGATTTATTGCCAATGCAATTACCTATTAATAGAGAGATAAAAAACATCAGAAAATATTCTGAAGTTGTAAGTTTAGTTGGATCTTCTTGGAAGAAAACTTCTAATATATTAATAGATTCCTTAGAAAGAATTATGGAGAAAAGACCGGATGCTAATTGCCATTTGGCAGCTCAACAATTAGGAGGGGCAATAATGGAAGGAGTAGGCGAGACCAGTTCCTTTATTCACCGGAAAGCAATGTGGAAACCTTGGATAACAGGGGCTTGGGACCCTGCACTCCAAAAGAATAAACACCAAAGTCTTCAATGGGTTGAAGAAGTTTGGAATCAACTTGAGCCAATATGCAAAGGTGTCCATTTGGCTCAAATGCACAATCATTTACCTTGGCATTCAAAAGAAACACAATATGCATTTAAAGATTGGCTACCAGAACTCCAGCGATTAAAGTCATCTTTTGATCCTGAAGGAATTTTGCCTCCTCTTTGAGATACGGTCTCTCCATAAAGAAATTTTCATGCAAAGAAAGAACGAACTCTCTCTAGTCAGTCAATGGCTAAGCAATCCAAAGCAAGACTTACTTTCTGGCCTAGTAGTTGCATTTGCAATGATTCCAGAAGCTATTGCTTTTTCTGGAATCGCAGGAGTAGATCCACAAGTAGGACTTTTTGGAGCCTTCTGCTTATCAATCACAATTGCTCTTGTCGGTGGGCGAATGGGAATGATCACATCGGCCACAGGCTCTACTGCTCTTTTAATGACAGGGATAGTTGCAACAGGTAATGCCAAAGGTGAAGGACTTGGACTTTCATATTTGATAGCCGCAGGTTTGCTTACAGGAGTTTTTCAAATTCTTTGGGGTTATTTACGTTTGGCTTACCAGATGAGATTTGTTCCTACAGGCGTCTTAAGCGGATTTGTAAATGCTCTTGCCTTACTAATATTTCAAGCTCAACTTCCACAATTAGGTCTTAATATTCACTATGGTGAAGCTATTCAACATGAAAGTGCCCACCAGATACTGCCTCACGGAGTTCAAATTCCTATAGTTTGGGCATTAGTAATAATTGGCCTAGTCATTATTTATGGACTTCCAAAAATAACCAAGTTAATACCATCTCAACTAATTGCTATTTTAGTTTTAACATTCATATCTCTAGGATTAAATTTAGATATACCAACAGTTAAAGACCTTGGGCAATTACCAATGGGATTACCTAAATTTGGTATACCTTTTGGTTCTTTAGCTGATGGTAAAATACCATTCAATCTTGAAACATTTGGAATTATTCTCCCGACGGCTCTAGCAATATCTCTTGTAGGCCTAATGGAAACTTTCCTTACTCAAGATATTCTTGATGATATAACAGATACAAATTCAAATAAAAATATTGAAGCAAGGGGGCAAGGAATAGCGAATATTATCTCTTCTTTGTTTGGAGGAATGGCAGGATGTGCACTAGTAGGTCAGTCCGTAATGAATACAGAAAACGGAGGCAAGTCAAGACTTTCGACCCTCTCATCAGGAATAAGTCTTCTTGTGTTGATTTTACTCTGCAAGCCTTGGCTTAGAGAGATACCCATGGCAGCTCTTGTTGCAGTAATGATAACAATTGCTGTAAGTACAGCTGATACAAGCGGTCTGAAAAATATTAAAAAGATCCCCAGAAGTGATACAGCAGTAATGCTAATGACCTTTTCAGTTACAATGCTGACAACTCCTCATAATCTAGCTCTAGGAGTTATAGCTGGTGTTGCTCTAGCAGGAATATTATTCAGCAGAAAAGTAGCAAAAGTAATCAGAGTAACTTCAAGAGAAGTAGGTGAACAAAAGGTTATCTATGAAGTTTCAGGTCAATTATTCTTTGTAAGCAAAATATATTTCACTCAAGGCTTTGACACTCATAATCACCCTAAAGAAATAACTATTGACATGACAAACGCACATATATGGGATCAAAGCGGTGTAGCTGCTCTTGATCAAATTATTAGAAAACTTTCTTTAGGAGGTTCAAATGTAAATGTCATTGGACTTAACAAAGAAAGTCTTGATCTCTTTGATCGACTTGGAGGAATGGAGTCTTCTCATGGGTAAATAATTTAAACAACCTAGAATATAAATATAAGTTCATATAAAATAACAAAAAGACAATTTACAACTTCAACTCTTACGAATCCTTTTTAAACCTATAATAAGACTTAGTTACTTATCAAATCATGGCATACAATGAGGCTCTTGTAATTGCTGGTGGGGTCGCTCATGTCCCAATTCTTATAACCATACTCAAATTCTTTGATGGTAAAACTTCAAACACGTATAACTCTAAAAAAGGTGCAGAGGCTTTAGCAAAGAAAAAAGCTCAACAGGAAGCAGCCGCTAAAGCTGCTGCTAAAGCTGCTGAAGTCCAGGCAGCCGCTAAAGCCGCTGAGGCTGCTGAAAAAGCCAACGCAGAAGCTCAAAAATCAGAGGCCAAGGATTCCTCTTCAGAAGGCTAGGTCTATAAAAACTAATCAATCACCCCTTTAAAGAGAGATAAAGTATTAATTACACAAGAGATTCGTTAATTCTATAGCGTCTAAAAGTTAGGTTTAATCTTGGTTCTATAATCTTTTTTCTAGAAGGTATTGAGTGAGACCAATCTCTTTGGCATCCAGGGTGCATTATTAGTAAGTCTCCATCGTTAAGTTCTAAGCTCTGTTTAGTACTATTTTTTTTATGCCTTAGAAAGAAGTCTCTTGATGCACCTAATGATAATGAAGCTATAACACCTTCAGGTTCTAATTCTTTTTCATTATCTGAATGCCAGCCCATGCGATCATTACCATTACGGTAGAAATTTAAAAGGCATCCATTGAAATCTACATTGCAGTAATCCCTCACACCTTGTAATAGTGGCCTAAACCAAAGTGGCCAAATCATGGAATGGTGGTTTACGCCGCTATATCTATATTTGATTAGACTGTCTGACAAAAATGTTGTTAATCTGGGAACAGGATATTTCTTCGCATAAACACTAACAATCGGCTGCGACCACGTTAAATCTGAAATTAACTTTTGCTTCCAAGAATCAGTTTCTGGCTTAGTAATCCATGAGGCAATGTAAGTCCAAGGGTAACTCATTATTAGGAACTGATAATCATAATTAAAATTTCCAGAAAAAGGAAAAGTTAGACTTCTCCAAAAATATTAAAATCAATTATTAGTAATTTAAGCTTACTCTCTGATAACAAAACCATAGCCATTGTTGGAAAAGTAAATTCCGATGTGATCTCCATGAAGTATTGGGATTATTTGCTTCAAAATTCTCTGGAGGAGGGACATCTCCTCTCTGTTTATCTCTTTCCATTTCTGAAATTATTCTAGATACATTGTACTCAGGATGGCCAAGATGCATTAATTGCCTTTGATCAGTAGTCTCAAAAATTGTATAGCCAACCTTCTCTCCATAAGACAGTAACTTCAAGCGACCTTGCCTTTGAGCATCTTCCATCGCTTCATCTGGAAGTCCAGCATGCCTACTTTGAGGGCAAATAAAAGTATCATCTTGCGTACCCATAATGGAGTGGCCTGGCACAAGGCTTTTCATCGGATAAATCCCAAATAATTTTTTCTTGAAAACTTTCTTATCAACCCCTGCCAAATAAGCCAAAGCGAAGCCTGCCCAGCACAGACCTAATGTACTCGCACATTTCTCTCTGGCATCATCAATTAAGCTTACTAGTTCTGGCCAATATTTAACTTCATCGAAAGGCAGGTGTTCCACAGGTGCACCTGTAATAATCAAACCATCTAATGGAACTGGTGTCATAGCTTTTTCCCATTCAACATATAGGTTATCGAGGTGAGAAAGGTCCCATGTCCTATAACTATGAGACTTCAATCGAATCCATATAGGCTCAATTTGGAGGGGCGATAAGCCAAGAGGGTGCAAAAGATTGAATTCATATTGCTTACCTAAAGGCATAATATTTAGTATGCCAATTCTTAATGGTCTAATGTCCTGCCTCTCTGCAAGTTCAGGTTCTATCCATGAAATATGGTTCTTCTCCACAGAAGAAATTTTGTGATAACTACGTGGAAGTATTAGAGCCATATATTGTTGATTTAATTAATTGATTTGGGCCAATGCATTCTCAAAGTCTGCTTTAATATCATCAATATGTTCTATACCTACGGAGACTCTAACCATTGTAGAGGTTACACCTGCTGATTCTTGTTCTTCTGAAGAAAGTTGTTGATGAGTAGTTGAGGCAGGGTGAATAACTAAAGTTTTAGCATCGCCAACATTTGCCAG
This sequence comes from Prochlorococcus sp. AG-402-G22, assembly GCA_003217035.1. GTDB lineage: Bacteria > Cyanobacteriota > Cyanobacteriia > PCC-6307 > Cyanobiaceae > Prochlorococcus_D. Next base: position 55,478 of record QCHV01000003.1, on the reverse strand, counting down.
ATGACTTGAAAGTTTTAATGAGTTAATAAAAGAAACAGCATCATCAAAACCACCTTTCAATGAGAACATCAACATACATCCCATACCTCTTTCTGTAAGATATTCTTTTGCACTTTGATGATATGGATCAGAAACCAAACCTGGGTAATTTACACTTGAAACTTTTGGATGATCATTAAGCCAAGTTGCCAAAGACATTGCATTAGAGCAATGTCTTTCAACTCGCAAACTTAAAGTTTCTAAACCTTGTAATAGCAAAAATGAATTAAAAGGACTTAGAGCTGGGCCCCAATCCCTCAAGCATTCAAGTCTTGCTCTTAAAGCAAACGCAATATTCCTATCAGCTGGAACACCTAACATTCCACAAATATCACTACCAAAACCAAATGCATCCCAATGAACCAAACCATGGTATGCATCACTTGGTTTACTCATTAAAGGGAACTTTCCATTCCCCCAATCAAAAGTACCCCCATCAACTATTACTCCTCCAAGACTAGTTCCATGCCCCCCGATCCATTTCGTGGCACTTTGAACCACTACATCAGCTCCATGATCTAAAGGTCTTATTAATGCCCCAGCTGCACCAAGAGTATTATCAACAATTAGAGGGATGTTCTTATCTTTTGCCAGCGCTGAAAGGCCTTTAAAATCAGGTATATTGAATCTTGGATTCCCCATGGATTCCAGATAAATTGCCTTGGTATTGGAATCAATTTGGGAAGCAAAACTATCAACATCATCTCCTTTGGCAAACTTGACGTTAATACCTAAGCGTGGGAATTGAACTTTAAATTGGTTATATGTACCACCATATAGAAATGAAGTAGACACAAAATTATCTCCAGCCTGCATACAATTTGTAATTGCTAAAAACTGGGCTGCTTGACCAGAAGAAGTCGCAAGAGCTGCAACCCCTCCCTCTAACGCTGCAACTCTCTTCTCAAACACATCAGTAGTTGGATTCATTAGTCTGGTATAAATATTTCCAAACTCCTTCAATCCAAACAAATTTGCACCATGCTCTGCATCGTTAAAAACATATGAGCTTGTTTGATATATCGGGACAGCTCTTGAATTAGTTACTGGGTCAGGTGTTTGACCAGCATGTAACTGAAGAGTTTCGAACTGATGCGGTTTCAATGATTTTTTGCAATATATATTCCTTTCTAGCTCAAGAATTGATTTCTGGTGTCCAATCTTCTGGTGGGTTCGGTTTATCTGACTCAGATAATGAAGGCAAAGTATTTTTGATCAAAGGAATAATTTTGGATCGAATTTCAGTTCTAAGCTTAGATACTTCTTTAGATGTGATTACTGGATATATCTGGTCATCATTTTCTTTTTCTCTTAGCGGCGGCCAGCTTTTATTTACAGAGTCACTAGAAGAAGAAATTAGATCATTGAAACTAAATTCTAGATTTTGAAGACAATCTTCATAATGACTTCTTGCATATGAAATATATTCCTCTCTAAAAGAATTAATGGCTTTGGCTTTTAAGGTGTCTGGAAGCCCTAAAACAGGCTGAAAATAATTAAGTGTTCTTAATTCCTCTTCTAACAAGATCGGCCAAACCCCTCTATCGCCACTAACAACTGAAGATTCCTCTTCAAAGCCATTCATTTTTTCCAAGAAAAAATTTATCCTGCAGTAATAAGACTTCTCATTAATGGGCTTTTTCACAGAAGCTTTATGAGTTTGAATACTAGGCAGAGCTGACTCAGCCTTACGCAAAAACAACCTATCTTCTCTTTCAAGATTTATTGCTCCCCATCGCTGCCTATAATCCCAAAGCTCAACATATCGGAAAACATCTTGTTCTGACCATCCCAGCTGCTTCAGCTCTACCCCACGATGGCTTAATTCCTTAGACACTTTAGAATCAAAAAGAGTAATCTTTAAAAGGTTAATAGCAAAACAAAACTACTGTAAACTTGTTGGAATCATTATTAATTAAATTCAGCAATGCTTTGACAAGGATTTACGAACGATGCTTACCAAAGAATGGCTCTGGGCTTGAATATCATTGACAAGTTTAAGCTGAACTTCTGCTCTATATAGATTCTGACCAGGGAAGCTAGTGTTGAAATAAACATCTCCACAAATATGGTCAGTAAAAAATCTAAGGCACAACTCAAAACATATACTCGCTACAGAATAAGGTAAATTAATAAAATCACTATGGGATAAAGATCCTTTGCTTTTAGAAAGATAGCCTTGTATAAAGTGATCAAACATTTTAATATCAAAACCTACACTATTTAGATTATCAGGAGATTCTCCTGCCTTATTACAGCAAGATCTAATACAGTCTGCCAGGTCATGTACTAAGTAACCTGAGTGTATTGTATCCAAGTCAATTAACGAAATAATTTTATTCCCTGGTTTTGCAAACAGAAAATTACTTAACTTGGTATCTCCGTGAATAAGACACTGGGTTAACTTATAAGAATCTGCTAAATCTACTAAATCCTTATAATGGTTTCTATTTGAGTCTATAAAATCAATAATACTATCTTCCCTAGACTTAAGAGTACTTGGCCTATATATAGCATTCGATTGTCTATCTAGGGATTGATCATAGTTGTAAAAATATTTTTCTAATGAATGAAAGCCTTTGAGAACAGGCTTCAAATGATTTAAAGGAAAGTTTCTTGTTTGCCTATGAAATAGAGAAAGGAAAGATCCAACCTGGTATGCCATCAAAGTAGAAGTGGTTGTTTCGAAGCAAATGGAGTTTGGTACATATTCGATTGCCCTCCAAAACATACTTTCAAATTCCAACCAAGGTTTTTCAGTAACTTTATTGTAAATCAAACCAGGGTAAGAAGGCTCATTTTCTCTTATCTTTCCAAGGTTAAGTCTCCTTTTTTCTATAAAAGAAAGAAAATTAACATGGTTATGAATTAATGAGATTGGGTCATCAAATATTTTTGTATTTATTGACTGCAATATAAGTTTATAATGGTCTTTACCTTGGTTATATTTTACTAAGAATGTCTGATTTATATTCCCCGAATTAATCTTCTCAATATTCATACTGTCGCTTTTACCTATAAAAGAATTAGCAATATAATTCAATTTTCGAAGCTCGAACTCCATCAAGAACTTAAGTACGCAAAAACATTTGGTAAGTTAATAATACATCAATATGGTCAGCATAAAACTAAAAAAAATAGAAAATATATTCGTAACGATTATTTCTTAAATAGATTCAAGGAGCATATCGCTAGAGAAGCTTTGATAACTAACAGTTCTGATTATTTTATATAAGATCCTTCTTTATTAATTCAATTAACTTGAGTGATGGTGGTAAATTATCTTCGTTAGATATATTTGTATTTACAATTAGCTGTTCAAACTTAAAGCTGTCAATATTATTTTCCTCTATAGAGCTTACAATCAGATCAAGAGCTTCAGAGTTGGTTTTATTTTTCAAAGCCAAGTCTAAAACTTTGGAAAATTTCTGCTCTCCTTCTGGCTTTACAGATTCCCTACAGAAACTAGTAAGTTCTCTACTATTTGTTAAAATTTTATAGGCAAGTTCTTTCTGTATATTATCGCCAAAAATACTAAAGTAGAGCAAATTAATCATCGAAGAATCTTGTACTGGAATTGAGTAGTCTCTAAGTATCTCAGGCCAATATTGCAAGGATGTTATCCCCTCCAAACCTCCTCTCTTTAATTCAAAAGATTCACACCAATGAATAAGCTCGCTAATATCTAATGGACACCTCTTTAATTCAATAATTTTTTTTGCCATTATTTGGCCAACCTGAAAATTCCTCGTGGGCTGACCAGCTTGAGGTAGCATCATGCTCCCTTTTACATCAGCAACCATTGCTGTTAATTGAGAGAATGTATGATCTCTAACTTGATGCATATCACCATTCCTTACTAAAGCTGCTTCTATTAATTGAACACCGTATCCAAGTTCAGTGATTGGGAAAAGTTGATCAGAATACAACCTTTTTCTATCTTTTATACTCATCGCAACTGTTGCTGCCTGATCTAGACATTGATCCAAAAGTAAAGTAAGCAAAGAAGGCAATAAGCCTGGATTATCTTTATGATAAGTATGAGCAAATCCCGCAAAAATTGAAGAGATATTCTTTGCAGCTTTAATATATTGTCCTTCAACATTGTGTATACCAGGTATTACCTGTATATTTGGAGAAATTTTATCTATCAATTGAGCACCTAAGAGGGCAGTAAGTGCATCTGGATGACAAAAATTTGCCGTGAAGCTATCTAATGGATTCCTTAATGCTGAATGACGGTGAAAGCCAGAGAAGAATGCAAGATTGGGCTCTTTTTGGCATAATAAATAAGACTTAGCTGACGATTGATCGTGACAGAAAGAACCCACAAGACATCCTATAACGACATTTTGTCTATTTAACTTTTGCCTAAGCTTGCAAGCCTGCTTTAAATCATTTTCCACATAATTGCTATTTGAACTTAATAAAACTACCTCACAATTCATCAACAAATATTCAAGATTATTTAAAATGATTTCTCCCTTCTCTGTATGAGTAGCCATCTCTTTCATTTTGTTGATATGTTTACTATCCATCTCTTGAAGGCTTCCCATTGTAAATGCACCTAAAAGCTTCCTTCCCTCTCTAGGTGCCAACAAAAGTCTTGATCCATCAGACTGCATTGCAGAGTTATAAGCAAGGGATGCTGGGTAAAGTCCAACACTATAAAAGCCCACCTTTCCCTCTGATAACTGCTTAATTCTTGAAGCAATACTACGTTTATTATTGGCAGTTACAAAAAAACTGTTCCTCATATACTACTTTGTGAAAACTGGACCTTGAAAGTCCAAATTCCAAATAGATAACTCCAATATAATTTTAACTATAGCTTAAATATATTTGCAATACACCACAGTCAAACACAAGAATTATTGAAGTAAAGTAGATATTGCTAATCTTGGTTTTTTTATATTGGTTTATAAAGGTTAATATGTAAGCAATGGCTAGCATAAAAGTACGGCCTATTTCCAAGGAAAATTATAATGGCTCACATAAGTAAAGAGTCTCTAAAACAACTAGATGAATTACTACTAGAAAGGGATTTGTTAATAGTGCAAGACATAGATGGAGTCTGCATACCCTTAGTTAAAGACCCACTACAGAGGAAAATTGACAAGTCCTACGTTGAAGCCGTTTCAAAACTCAAAAACGAATTTGCTGTTCTTACTTGTGGTGAGCACGAAGGCTATAGAGGTGTAAATAGAATTATTGAAAGAGCTATTGAAGACAAGAATATAATTAAGCAAAAAGGTTTATATCTACCTGGGCTTGCAGCTTGTGGTATTGAATATCAAGACAATTATGGAAATACAAGTTTGCCAGGTTTGACAAGTAAAGAAATTGATTTCCTGAAAGAAGTCCCAATTATGATGAAATCATTAATGAAGAAAGAATTAAAATGTCTTATTCCATGGCTAAAAGATAACGATTTAAATAGCCAGCTCCAACTTTCAATTTGTGATACTAGGTTCTCACCAGCAATAAATCTAAATGGTTTATTTAGTTTAGTAAATGGAGATTTAAAACTTCAGAAGGGTCTGCAGGTAATGATCGAAAATATAATGAATCAGATTATATTGCTCGCAAAAGCTCAAGGTCTAAATGATTCATTTCATTTACACATTTCACCCAATCTAGGGACAGATGGATCCAAAGAAATAAGTAAGTATGCCAAGCCTGGTGACATAGGTACAACAGATATTCAATTAATAGTTAAAGGAGCACTGAAGCAATGTGGACTAATAGTTCTATTAAACAAATTCATATATTCAAAGAAAGGCGTTGCACCTTTTGGAGAAAGTTACAATGTAAGGTCATCTTCAGGCTCTATAGATAATTGCATTGAAAAAATAATAAGCACAGTACCTAGATCTGATATGCCAACAATAGTTGGCGTGGGCGATACAGTTACATCATATAAAGATTGCCTTGGGGTTAAGTCTCTGAGAGGAGGCAGTGACAGAGGTTTTCTTACGTTAATACAGAAACTAGGGGAAAGATACAATATAAAAAACAAGGTTATTTTTGTTGATAGTAGTCATGGAGAGGTCTATAGGCCTTCAATTAGGAATGGGACTAAAGGCATAACTGACTCAGATGATTACTTGAAATTTGATTTAATAATGAAAGGTGGGCCCGATGAGTATATAGAATGGTTCAAGAGACTTTCCAGGCTTAGAAGCAATCAGATTAAATAAAGCAATAAGCTTAAAATATAACATATCTTTGATAATCTTTAGATAAAGTTCTATTATATACATTAGAGAAAATAAAAAGATTAACTTCCCACAAGTCCTAAAAAAGAAACCTTCTATTCTACAAGTCAATCTTGGTTACAAATGCAATCAAGCCTGTAAGCATTGTCATGTAGATGCAAGTCCAAGTAGGACTGAAATGATGGCCAATGAAACAATTTCATTAATACCTGAGATACTGAAAGAGTATAAACTAAAAACCCTAGATATTACAGGAGGTGCCCCTGAAATGCATCCTGGTTTCAAAGAACTAATTTTAAATACAAAAGGATTAAATATTCAGATAATTGACAGGTGTAACCTAACTATATTATTGGAGCCAAATTATATTTATCTTCCAGAATTCCTGGCTGAAAATAAAATAAAGATCATTGCTTCTCTTCCATGTTATGAAGAGGGTAATGTTGACCATCAAAGAGGAAGGGGAGTATTCCAAAAAAGCATTGAGGCTTTAAAAATATTAAATAAACTAGGTTATGGCCTTATAGAAAGTGGATTAGAACTAGACTTAGTTTACAATCCTCAAGGTGATAGCTTACCACCTTCTCAATCAGGGCTTCAAGAAATATATAAAGAAGAACTCTTAAAAAGGCATGGAATTAGATTCAATAAATTATTAGTAATCACTAATATGCCAATAAAGAGATTCGCCACTCAATTAGATATAGAAGGCAAGTTAATTTCATACAAGTCACTTTTAAAAGATAACTATAATTCCTCAAATCTAGATTCAATAATGTGCCTTGAAACTATAAGTGTAGATTGGCAAGGGTATATTTTTGACTGTGATTTCAATCAACAATTAAGGTATATAAATACAACTAAGCCTTATTCACTAAAAGAGCTCTTAAAAGAAAAAGTAAAGTTTGAAGGGATGCCTATAGCCGTTGCAGAGCATTGTTTTGGTTGCACTGCTGGCAGTGGTTCAAGTTGTGGCGGCTCACTAAATTAAAGCAATTATTGGGTTTAATAAGAAAATGTTTCTCAAAGGCATTTAGGACATATTGCCCTGACATTCAAAGTTGACTCTAGTAATTTAAACCCTTCTTTTTCAGCAGCTTGCTTACCCACCAGAACAACCTGCTCGCTTTCAAATTCTTCTGTCCTGCCGCAATTAACACATACTAAATGATGGTGATCTGGGTGATCCTGACTTAGGAGTTCAAATCTATGACCTCCTTCGCTAAGTTCTAGTTCATTGAGAAAACCCATTTTTACTAGCAGACGTAAAGTCCTATAGACAGTCGCCAATGAGACTCGAGATTTGGATTGAAGTAGTTTCCCGTGGACTTCTTCTGCACTTAAATGCTTCCCTCCCCCAATTCTTTGAAATAGGTCAAGCACCCTTTTTCTCTGAGGTGTAAGCCTTCTACCCTGTTGATGTAATTCAAGCTCTAACGGAGTTGAGACCTTTGAATAAGATGCTTTCAATTACATATTCTCAACAGTCCATTCTCAATAATAACAGCTAATGAGAGCTATGGTAATGCTATTCGGTAGGTAAAAATTCTTATTTTAATCCAAATTAATCTATCAATATAGGGTGAAATCGGTCGTAATCAATAGGACTATACTAAACAGGAACAACAACAGAGCTAATGGTAAATAACTTTATAAAACTAAGAGGAGTGAGAAGGAAAGAGCCTGAATATAGAAACAATTTAGTTATTAAGGCAAGCGATACAGCCTTATTAGTAGTTGACATTCAAGAAAAATTAATAAAATCAATACAAAATAAAGAAGTTATTCTTTGGAACATAAAGAGACTAATTGACAGCTCTAATCTTATGGAGATGAATGTCTATATGACAGAACAGAATCCCTATAAATTAGGAAAGACAGTAGATTTAATTGCAAATGAGAATAAATATAATGTCTATTCAAAAATGGATTTTAGTTGTTTTAATTGCAGAGAACTCAGAAAGGATCTAAAGAAATATAATATTCGTAATCTCATAATTTGTGGAATAGAAACACATGTTTGCATACTTCAAACTGCATTGGACTTTATCTGTAATGGCACAAAAGTATATATACCTGTAGATTCAATCGCAAGCAGAAATACCATTGATCATGAAACTGCAATTAGGAGGTTAGAGGTCTCTGGTGCCACAATATCTACAACTGAAGCAGCAATTTTTGAATTATGTAAGTCTGCAAATACAAAAATATTTAAGAACATAAGTGAGATTATAAAAAGAGAAAAGGGCTATAAAGTATTGGAATTTGGGGATAAACAACCATAATTTATAAGATTATGCTGAAATTTATAGCATATAAATTATTTTGGGCTAAAAGTAGTATGAATATGCTTTCCTAAGGATGAGTGACTTATACAAAAATTTCTTAACTGCAGGAGGATTATTTTTAATTGGTTCGATTGCTACGCTTCTGATCTCCAAAATAACCAAAAATTCTTTAATCAAGCTTGTTTCTAAAACAAGAAACAAAACAGATGACTATATAGTAAAAGTTCTAGTTGACACAATTAAACCACTAGGACTAATAATAAGTGCTTCAATTGCTTGGCGAGCTCTAAAGATAGAGGACGATCTCAGCAACATAGTTATTGCTCTGACTAAATTAATATGTTTACTTCTAATAGTTAGATTGGTTAACAGAGTTCTATCAACTCTAATTCAAGGTTGGGGTTCAAAAATAGATGACCCTGCTGTATCGACGATGCTGAAATCTTTGAGTCCAATGATTAGAGCTGCAATATGGAGTGTCGGGACTGTGTTCTATCTGCAAAATATGGGTGTTCAAATGGCTGCTTTATGGGCAATACTTAGTGCTGGTGGAATAGGTGCTGGTCTGGCATTAAAAGAACCTGTTCAAGAATTCTTCGAGTACATAACAATATTATTAGATAAGCCATTCCAAAACGGCCAGTTTATTCATATAGATGGAATTTGGGCAAAGGTTGAAAGAGTTGGAGTTAGATCTACACGCTTAAGGAGTATTAACGGCGAAGTAATAGTAATGAGTAATAGCAATTTAACTAACGGTGTAATATCAAACTATGCAGAGATGGAAAACAGGAGGTTGGTTCATAAGTTAGGGGTAGTATATGAAACACCCCATTCCAAAATGAAAAAGATTCCAGGTATTATAAAATCAATTATTGATGTTACTGAGAATGCAATATTTGACAGGTGTCACTTTATAGAATTTGGCAATTTTAGTCTTGACTTCGAATTGGTCTACTATATACCAACTAATGACTATTTGTTGGCAATGCGTGCACAGCAAGAAATTAACTTAGAAATAATGAAAGCTTTTGAGGCGGAAGGAATTGATTTTGCTTTCCCAACTCAAACCATAAATTTACTAAAGTCAAGTTAGTTAAATTAAAATTATATAGTTTCTAAATTAGAGTAGTTGACAATAATCTTATTAGTCAAATCCCATAGATCTCTTGCCTTGCTATCATCAAGAGCCTCTTGACTTGGGATGGATTCCTCGAAGGAATTTTCAGATAATAAATTAATTTTATTAGATAAATAAATAAATCCAAATTCAGAGTATTCGCTATTTGTAGAAATATCCATTAGAATACCTCCTGCAGATTCCGTTTTTTCTGTTATATGAAGTAAGTCTCTTGCTATAAAAGCAAATAGCAATTGTCCAAGAGTATTATATTGTCTACTATACCTAAAGAAACCTCCCTTTGTTCTGGGAATCACAAGGCCAGGAGCCCAACAAATTACTGGTATATTAATTTGTCTAGCAGCTAGTCTCGAGAATAGTTCTCGTGAAAACAATACATTACATAATTTACTATCTTTATAAGCTTTATCTGCATTAAATTCAAAAGATTTATCTATCATATTGAAATTTTCTAAAGACTTAAGTCCTGATAAATCCCCAATTCCAGCTGCTTTGCCAACCCTTCCACCGGGAAGCATGGGATTGTGAACTTCTGATGCTGTAACTACTACCCTTGGGGCACTTGACTTCAAAATTAGTGGTAATAATTTCTGAATTAAGTATTGATGACTTAGATGGTTAACGGCAAACGTAAGCTCATAGCCTTGCATAGAGAGTCTGACATCTCTTGCCCCTGTATATTGAAGTCCTGCATTAAGAATTATCGTATCAATTATAATTTCATTTTTGATTAAATCATCTGCCATTAACTCTATACTTACCAAGTCCGATAGATCAGCTACGCGAAAATTTATTTGTTTACTTATTTGAAGATCACTAATTGAATCACTCTTCAACTTCAATATAGTTGTATTTACCCTTTCTTCATTCCGACATATTATTATAATTTTCAAATCTAAATTTAACATTTTAAGCACTGACTGATAGCCAATGCCAGAAGTAGCTCCTGTAATAAGAACAGTCCTATGTTGAGTTGTATTGGTTTTAAACTTCATCATTTCGGGTAACTTAACTTCCTTAGGACTTATCTATGTGCAATTATCAGGATAATTTAATCTTTCAAAAACTCAATACTTAATAGGAAGCTTTCTTAAGAGTCAAATCATATTGAATTTAATTGATTATTCTAAAGGGATGTAATAAATACATCTAGTAACTAAAACTTTGTTTACATCACTGTAAGACAAATTCCCAGGCTATTCTCTAGAAGTGGATTTTGGAGGCATTAAGGTTGGGGGTGAACAATAAATTAAAATTGGCAGCTCAATCAATACATATTCTCATTGATTTAAGGTGTAGACATGAGTGCTAGTGCAAATTTTGATGCGCTAGTTCTTGGAGCAGGACCTGGTGCATTAGCAATTTCAGCAGCTCTTGGTAAAGAAAATTTAAGTGTTCAGGTTTTATCTCCCAATGATCGCAGGGACTTATGGCCATATACATACGGCATTTGGGGGAAAGAAGTAGATGATTTGGGTATTGGAAATCTTTTAAAGCACAGATGGAGTGACACCGTAAGTTTCTTTGGCAGTGGCTCTAATATCCCAAATTCAACTGAGAACAACGCTACAAAACACAATCAAGACTACGGCTTATTCGATAAAAGGAAATTGCAAGAATACTGGCTCAAGCAATGCGATGAAGCCCTTGTAAAGTGGGAACGTGGTGTTGCAATTAAATTTGAAGTAAATAATTCTCTTAGTATTGTCACAACTTCCGAAGGCGTAACGCTAAAGGCAAGGTTAATAATTGACGCGACTGGTTATCAGCCAGTTTTTCTAAAAAACCCAGAAAGAGGAGAGGTTGCTGTTCAAACCTGTTTTGGAATAGTTGGAAAGTTTAGTTCTCCGCCTATTTCAAACAATCAATTTGTATTAATGGACTATAGGAGTGATCATTTAACCGAAGAAGAAAAGAAAGAGCCTCCTACATTTCTTTATGCAATGGACATGGGAAATGGAACTTTCTTTTTAGAAGAGACCTCACTAGGTCTAGCCCCACCAGTGACTCTTGAAACTTTAAAAAAGAGGTTGGGAAAGCGCTTGAGTTATAAAGGCATTGAAATTACGGAAATAGAACATGAGGAACATGGATTATTCCTTCCAATGAACATTCCCATCCCTGACTTAAAACAACCAATACTGGGATTTGGCGGTGCAGCTGGAATGGTCCATCCAGCATCTGGCTATTTAGTTGGTGCCCTTCTCAGGAGGGCACCTTCTGTTGCAAAGGCAATCTCAAATTCAATGAAAGACCAAAAAGCATCTCCAGCATTTATTGCCAAAAAAGGATGGGAAGCTTTATGGCCTAAAGATCTCAGAAGAAAGCAAGCTTTATATCAATTTGGTCTAGAAAAGCTAATGAGATTTAAAGAGTCACAACTTAGAGATTTCTTTACTGGATTTTTTAGTCTTTCTAAAAGTCAATGGTATGGCTTCCTAACAAACTCTCTTAGCCTCAGAGAATTAGTTCAGGCAATGTGGAAAATGTTCACAAAAGCCCCATTAAATGTAAAGTGGGGTTTGTTTGAAATGAAGGGAAGAGAGATAAAACTTTTGCTTAAATTTCTCAACCCCGGAGTATAGATAATTGAGGAAAATACTTATAAGTGGTGCAAACAGAGGTATAGGTAGAAAAGTCGCTGAGAGGGCGTTAAAGGATGGTCATTATGTAAGTCTAGGGATAAGGGATAAGAATAAATTAAAAGGAACTTACTTAGATCCTATATCTAATAATAATGAAAGGATATTAATAAATGAATATGATGCTACTGATAGAAATAGTGCATTTGAATGGGTAGAGAAAACTAGGAATTGCTTTGGTTGTATAGACACCGTGATTCACTGCGCAGGAAAATTTTATCCAACTAGTTTGAATTTTTCTGACGAAAAAGAATATGAACTTGAAGAACTATGGAAAGTAAATTTAATGGGACCTTGGATTTTAACGAGATTTGCCTGGGATTATCTATTGGAAAATGATAATTCAAGAATAATCACTCTAGTTTCAATGAGTGGCAAACGATCTAAAAGCAACTTAGCTGGTTATACAACATCAAAATTTGCTCTTATGGGCCTATGTCAAACCATGAGAAACGAAGGCTGGAAGCACGGAGTTCGTGTTACAGCAATTTGCCCTGGTTGGGTTAATACTGATATGGCTAGCAATGTAAAAGAAATGACTAAAGATGAAATGTCGCAGCCTGAAGATTTAGCTTCAATCATTTCAACAATTTTAACCTTACCAAACAGTTGTGTCCCTTTTGAGATATCTGTGAACTGCAAGCTTGAGAAAAGCTAGCGGGATCTACTGAACAGATCTCCTTAAGGAAAATAAGTTTATAAAATTAGTAATTACAGCTCTAATATATCTATGTAAATAATTGCGATAAAATCCTCCTACAGCCTTACCTACAGTGAAAGTTCTTGTAATTAGGGTGATCGTAAAGTTCAGAATCCAGAGAATTAATAATACTGAGATTACAAGGGTTGCAGTCGAATAAACACCTGACAACTGATCTTGAATAGGGTCTACAAATCTCAAAACACTTGAGATATTCATCGTTAATCCTTAATTTCTCTTTTTATATCTATTTATCTGTTGTTTTCAAGTAGCTCTGAAATGCTTCTTAAAATTCAAAAATTGAGGAGTTAAAAAAACGAATTATCATTTGTTTAAGCTAAAGACGAGAGAAAAAATAAATATGCAAGCAATAATATTATTGCTGCTGAAGCGAAGGCTTTTGTTCTGTTGGCCCAAGAAGAGAAAAGTGGTAAGTCAGCCGTTTCATATCCTCCAAAGTTCCCTAAAGACAATAGAAGCCAAAAGGGGATAGAGGAAAAAACTAGGGAATAAGAAGTACGAACAAGAAAGTTTAAATTAAAATAGTTGAGAGAGAAATAAAGCAAAAGGAAAAGAACAATAGACCCAGTTATGCATATAGAGAACTCAGCACCTATTGATTTTGGCATTTGGCTTTTCTGACCTAGCTGCTTCTTGCAGTCTTCTACTTGCTCTGGAGATAATTGAAAATAAGCCGAATCGGGCATCCTTGCTTTCTTATACCTTCTAAAAAGCCTTGCTTCTAAAGATGTCACATCCTCTAGGAATAAGGTCTGAATGATTTCATCAGGATTGATCTTCTTTCTCATTAAGTTTAGATCTTTACAATGTCCTATAGAATGTATGCCCTTCTTTTTTACCAAATAAATGTAGCCTTTCATTAATTCAATGATTGTCAAAATGCCTTTATATCTCTGAATTAGATTTTATAGAGAATGGATTAAAAGCATCTAATTTCAATTCTAATTATACTAAACATAAGCAAAACTGCAAGACGAAACTCTGAGGGATTAATTCAGTGTTGGATTTAGATTATACTTAACTAATGAAAGAATGTATACTTTACTCCTTTCGCAGATGCCCCTATGCAATTAGAGCTAGGTGGGCCCTGCTAAATTGCAACTTAAAGGTCCAAATAAGGGAGGTTGAGCTAAAAAAGAAACCTCTTGAACTCATAAAGGCTTCAAACAAAAGCACAGTTCCAGTATTAATTACTAGCGATGGTGAAATAATAGAAGAAAGTATAGATATTATAAATTGGGCCTTAAGCAAGGGAAGAGATCCTCTAAATTTTACCAACCATAATGAGAAGATTAAAAAACACTCAATTGAACTTATAGAAGAAAATGATAAGAATTTTAAGTACCATTTAGATAGAGTTAAGTATCCAAATAGATATCCATATTGCAACCCAAAAGAGAATAAAATAATTGCTGAGAAGATCTTGGTAAAATGGAATGAGCTAATTAAATTAAACGCAGATAAGAACGATCAAGGGTGGTTAGTATCAAAAAATGAAAGCATTGCTGATTGGTCTTTATGGCCTTTTGTTAGGCAATACCGCTTAATAAATTACACTGAGTTTGATCAGGATAAAAGATTTGAATATTTGCAAATATGGCTAAACCATTACTTAGAAAGCAACCTATACAAAACTCTAATGAGAAAATATAAATCCTGGGAAAGCACAGACTCTATAACCTATTTCCCCTAAGTGCTACAGACTTGAAATTACCCTTCAAGTCTTCTTTTATCTATAATCCTTGCTAATTCCAAAAAATAGCCTGCTGTACAGAATTTACCTAAGTTTCTATCTCTATTTCCAAAATCACTCCTAAATTCAGCTGTCTCTGCCATTATCAAATCCAGATCTTGCTGAGGCATTTCATAAAGTTCTTTAAGTTCAATCTCACGATCAAGCAGGTGACTCCTAAACCATTTTTCTCGTGACTCCTGCATAGGGACTTCTTGATAATTGCCTGATTTCATTTTAAGAACGGGATTAAATAGCTAAGTAGCTATAAAAAATAATGGGCAATATTTTAACAATATTAAGCCTGTTCTTGCAATGGTTTGTTTGTTAAGAAAAATGCAAGTAATAGAATTGAAATAGTCAAAAATCCACAGAATTCTGTCCAGGTTTTTAGTCCAAAAGAAGTAATTAATGTTGGTGCAACAACTGTAACTAGTCCTCCAGAAAGTAGTGGTTGTAAGAAAAGTTGTTTAATAGAGAATATCTGCAAAGTATTAGTTGAATCTTCTGGATCAGCCAAACGAAGAAGCAAAATACCACTTGCTGCTACACCTGTAGCATTCCCAAATTCTATAATCGACCTTTCAAACCATTTTTCATTAAAAGATATTTTAGCAAAAACGAACATCCCAATCAGATTCCACGCCAATCCCGTTGCTCCAAGTATTACAAGAGGTACCCAATCTTTTGATAAAAGAGGTAAATCAAGCCCTGCCATAGCTGTAATAATAAGAAGGTCTGTAGATAAGATCCCAATTTCTCTTTGTAATATTGGAGATACTAATTCAGTGCAATCAAATTTCTCTAGGAAGAATCTTGTTATTAATGAGCCAAATAATGCCAATGGAAATATAGGAAATGTATCAGCAATTTCTTGAAAACTTCCTCCAACGTATTGTCCAGTAAGCCTTATAAAAGAAATCAAACTTAAAGCAATTAAAATAGCAATACCTATAAAAAAGAGATTGGCAGCCATTAATCGCAATTGTTCTCTTATAGAAACAATTTTATTCAAATCTTCCTTTACTTCTTTTATACTTTCCAAAGGAAGGATCCAGCCAAGGAAACGCCCTATAATTATCAAGAAACTTCCTATTAAAGTTGAAGACAGCAAACCTACAGTTGCCATCGCGAGACCAAGTTCGAGACCTTGATTAAATCCAATATGTTCAAAGTTTTCTCCCATTACAGCAGCAGCTCCATGTCCGCCTTCAAAACCAACTTCAATAAGGCAACCCATTAGAGGATCTACCCCTAAATAAGGCTTTAATATTGATAAAACAACAATTCCTCCAACCAGATATTGCCCAAAACCAAGTAAAAAACCCAACAAAACCTGCTTAGTCACAGGATTTACCAAGCCGGATCCAGAGGGAATTGGCCTGCCTAACATCAAAGTCGCAAAAACAATTGTTAGCAATGGAATTGGGAAATTTATCCAAACATCTGTCACGTCTTGAGGTAAAACAGGAAGTACTCCATAAGGGCCAACCAATAGAGCAATTACACCAATAAGAAGTGAAATAGGTATGCCTATTTTTTCAAATCGAAGTGCAGTATCTAATCTTCTCCCAACGGAAAGTAATATTGCAAAGATTATAAAAACAACAGTAGCTACCCATAAATAAGGAATAGTCGGGAAATGGTTTGAGAGTCTTAAAGCTTGAAGCGCTGAGTTCATATATTCAAAACCAAATTCTTAAGAGGGCAATGAATTATTAAACTTAAAAGTTCTTTTAAATAATACTAAAAAAAAGCCCCACTTAATGTGAGGCTATTTCAAGATCTTTTAGCTAAATCTATTATTGAATGAATCAATCATTCAATGTGATGCCAGCAGATCCTACATTACTAACTGCATCTGTTATACGTTTAAAGTCAAATCCCATTGCGCGTAAAGCATGCCATAGGTGACCTTGAATGTAGAAGAATCCTAGATAGTAATGAACATTAGTTAGCCAAGCTCTAGAAGTGTGAGCGCCCCCAGCAAGGTCTACGGTATCAACCCAATAAGGAGATACGCCAAACTTAAGCTCTAGTACTTCACCAAAATACTCAACTGGATAAACAGTTGTATTGGTTGCGCACCAGAAGGCAGCAATTATGGCCATCCAGCCAATACCTGCAAGAGACCAAGAAAGTACTGCCTCCGCTGATAAAAGACCTGAGCCTTTGAACTTGGTGTATTCACCAATTTGCTTAGTAGCAATGTGGAAAGCACCTCCAGTAATCATGAGGAATGCCAAGAATGCATGGCCTCCCATCACATCTTCCAAGCTATTAATTGAAAGAAAGTCAAACTGATGGTTCCAAATCGATGAGAGATTTAGGTTGTATTCAACCTGTCTAACTGCTCCAGCAGCCGAATCCCAAATTCCATGGATTCTGGCCCATTCAACAAATTGGATATTTGCTATGCCCAAGAAAATCAGATGATGTCCCAAGATAAATGTCTGATTATCTGGGTTGTCCCATTCCAACTTAAATTTTCTAGCTTGAGCGACTTCGGATTCCTGCATGTCACCAACAAAAAATAGTGAATGAAGAAGTCCTCCAGCCCCATAAACCATAGAAGCAACAAGGTGAACTACAGCAACTGCAATAACAGTGCTACCACCAACAAAAGTACCTGTTTCATCAAACCCAATACCCAATGTTGCTAAATGAGGAAGAGCAATCAAAGGTTGATGACCCATAGGTACTGATGGGTCAAAACGAGCTAATTCAAATAATGTGAAAGCACCTGCCCAGAAAGCTATCAAGCCAGTGTGAGCGGCATGAGCGGCTATAAATTTGCCTGAGCGGTTGGTAACACCTGAATTACCAGCCCACCACCCGTAGGTGACGTCTGGGTTTCCATATGTCTGCATTAAGAGTGCATTGCGGCAAAGCTGCCAGACCCTAACTAAAAAAAAGGTACTAATACAAATAATTCGCATACCTTTTACATTGTGTAAGTTCTTAAGCAGCAAGAAACAAACAAAGAAGCAAGTGCACCACTTGGTTCAGGCTAGGGTCTTAAAAGAAAAAAAATAATGAATGGACTAAGTTTTTCCAACTAAATAGTCAAATGCAAAACTTTCTGAACTAACAAAGAATTGCTCCTTTAAAGGCCAATTAATAGCCTATTATTATGCTAATAATTTCAAAATGAAATGTTTTTAAAATTATGGGAGTTAATCCTCCCACTTGTAAAAGATATGAGGTTGAGATTCGCCATGGCTATGTTGGGGAATGTCGTAATTCTTTGGTTGTTCATTACCTATTTCAAAAAGTTTCTTCCAGACTTGCCAGAAAACTTTATTAGCTAAAAAAGCTAGTCCAAGATTAGGTGACTCATTATTTCCCTTGATAAATAAATAGAAAAATCCTGGGCAACCTGTTTTAAAAGTGAACATCATTTTATTGACTCTTGTTTAACTTATGTTAAATTATTTTTATTAAATTTCTAATTTAGGAAATATAAGCATACATGAACGCATCTAAATCCCATCAAAAACTATTAAAGCTTTCCATAAAGGCTCAAGAGTGTAAGGATAGAAAAGTAGCAAAGAAGCTTATCCGCAAGGCTGAAAAATTACACTCTAAACTTTCTACTTAACTAGATATTCATTTTCGATCTACAACCTATCTCAAAATAAAGAAATATTTGTTTGTGAAAATGTCTGAATATCAAAAAATAAGCTTTTGATTTACAGCATTCTCACAAAAAGGAGCTTGAATTCTTCAATAAATATAAAAAAACAATTCCTTACCTGATATAACAACTAATAGAGGGTAGGACTTTGCATTTTTGTTATGGAAATGGTAGGGGAGTCACTTCAAAGAACCAGCCTTCAAATGGCAAATGAGGACTATTACAGAAAGCAAGCAAATTCTTACAGGAGTTCAGCTGCGTATAGTCGCATGAGAAATCTTTATCCAGTTTTGCAATCATCCATAAATGATTGTAGAAATGAAAAGCTTGTTAATTAGTTGGTAGATACTTTTGTAAAAGTAAATTTAATAATCTAAGCAGCTATTGAAGATATAGGAGCATCCTTGTCACGCCAATACTCAATAACCTCTTTACACCACCTAAAATGGTATATGACATTGGGGTTCCAAGGGTAAGCTTCATCGTTTGGAGCACTTCTCCAATGAGTGCCAGGTTTCAAATAACCAACTTCTCTCCATAGTTTCAGCTTCGCAGGGCTAACACCCAACTTTTCACTTGCAACTTTTTCATCCATCCATTGAGTTTCTTTCATATAGACAAAAAAGAATCACTTTATTAGTAACGTGATTCTTTTTAAAAGAAAGACCTTGTCAGGGAATTAGGTAAAAATACGTTTTAATGAAGGTTTGCTCTTTTCTACTACCATTGCCTTAATTCAATATTCTTATAGGGAATCAACAAGCCAGAATCTTCAGATAAATGCAAACAAGCTTGATTGCCTTCGCTTAATTGAGCAAGAATATAGTTTTGATCTTGATTTAATCCAATAAATTCTTCTGGCTTGAGATCTACCCATCCGCAAGCCCAATGAGTGGATTCTTTTAAATCTTCAAAATCAACTATGAATCTTATCCTTGAATCAAGTACAGAGACAAGATTAACCCAATAAAGATTATTATAAATCCCATAATTTATTGCAACATAATGACAAAATCCTTTCAAATAGAACTTACTAGTCCAGCTGAGTTTTGGAGGCCAATTCATTTGTTTAAATGTTTTTTCTTGTATGTTCAAGGTACTCTCTTCTGATCTTCTTGAGTAAATTCTTTTTTCTTAGCATAGACTCTAATTGATCATTATGATCAATTAGTTTCCTTTGATCCTTGTTCATTAACATCCAATTATTAATGTTGAATCTATTTTTATAGAATCTATTGGATTTTGCTTTAAGAAAGTTCTTCAAATAATACCCAAGGCCAAGTATTATAAAAATAAGAGGGAAAATTAGATGCATACTTTATACAATAAAAATATTGCTTCTTTTCATTAAAATGATTTTAGGAGCTTAACTAAACCATCAATATCAGAAATATCGAAAGAAGTTTCAAGGTTTTCAAATTGTTTGTTTGTAGATGTTAAACACTTCACTAAGACTTCTCCTTTAAGTATTTCATTTTCACCAAGTATAAGAACCCATTTTGCTTTTGATCGATTTGCCCTTTTGAATTGTTTCTGAAAGGCCGCTTGTGAATTATCTAATTCGACCGTTAAACCTAAAGTTCTTAATTTTCTTGCTATCACGAGTGCTTGAATGCAAGCATCTTCTCCTCGATTAACAAAATATGCATTAGGAACATTTTGTATATCTATGTTCTCATCTAAAAGCATCATTAATCTTTCCATCCCTATAGCCCATCCAATAGAAGGTGTACCTGGTCCTCCTAATTCTTCTACCAACTGATCATATCTTCCGCCACCACAAACAGTAGATTGAGATCCTAAGTTGGTGCTCGTAATCTCAAATGCCGTATGGCAATAATAATCGAGACCTCGCACAAGTTTATTATTTATTTCAAAAGGAATCTCTAATTTTTTCAGCGCGAACTGCAAGTCTGCAAAGCGTTGAAGGCTATCCATGCTCAAGCTCTCCTTAAGCATTGGAGCTTCTTCTAATAGTTTTTGTGTTGTGGGATTCTTTGTGTCAAGTACCCGTAAAGGGTTCTTGTAGAGTCTTTCTTGAGAGTCCTTATCTAGCATTTTATAATGATCTTCTAACCATGAAACAATACGACTATGGTATTTTTTGCGATCTTCAAAAGTTCCCAAGCTATTCAACTCTAATTTCAAACCACTTAGTCCTAAATCTTGTAAGAAGTCCCATGCAATGGATATTAATTCAGCATCTGATCTGACTGAGGATAGTCCAAAAAACTCGACCCCTATTTGATGAAATTGCCTTTGCCTACCAGCTTGAGGTCTCTCATATCTAAACATTGGGCCTCCATACCAAAGCCTTTGAGGACCTTGGTTTAGTAAACCGTGTTGTAAGACAGCTCGCACTACAGAAGCAGTTCCCTCAGGGCGAAGAGTACAAGACCTATCTCCACGATCAACAAATGAGTACATTTCCTTACTAACCACATCAGTTGCCTCACCTATCCCTCTAGAGAAGAGCTCTGTGGCCTCAATGAGGGGAGTTCGGATTTCTTGTAAACCTGCTTTTTTAAAATGGATGCGGACTAAATCTTCTACAAATTGCCAGCGGTCTGTATGGATTGGCAAAAGATCAGCCATACCTCTTAAAGTTCTGAAATCAGTCAAAGCAAAAAATTACTACGAGTTATTAGGCTTATCTGTATATCTATAATTCCTATCTCCATTAAAAACAACATAATTATTACTACATAAAGATATCGGTAAGAATATTCAAGCTTTTATAGTTAAGACATTGGAACCCATGTGACTTTAAGAATTATAGATTTACGCTTTCCAGCCTAAATCTCATGGCAACTTACCAAGTAAATAAATAGAAATCAAAATAGTTCAGCAAAAATTAGAACTCATCTATATAACCATTCAACGGAATTATTGTTGTATTTTATTTCTATTTATTCCATAATTTAAGACTGGAACTTTTCATTGCATGGTGAAATGATCCGTTAATTACTAGTGCACTAAAATAAAAACCTGGCTTATTATTCAAATCGGGTCGCTACGGAATATTTGATCAGCCAAAGGTTTACGCGCCTTCTGGAATAGAGAGGCACCTCATCAAGCAATTGAGTTAGTTCTAAAGCCCCTAATCTCTTCAACTCCCTTGAATCAACATGCCAAAGGTGTTCGGCCTCCTTTATCAAGCGTGCCCAACTCCTCGCTTGCTGCCAATGCCGTAATCGACTTTTAACCTTTTGGCGTTCGGGAGGCATTGCTTTAGCTAGATGTTTTTTGAAATTAATCCCATCCATATCAATAGCTTGGCAAGCGAAAGCTAAATAAGCAGTAAATCGTCAGATCACTAAAGATTTCTACAACACATTAATCAACAAAAAAGACTTTTATCTATTCAAAGTCAATTGGAGAAACTGGGAAGTCAAGCTCAGCGACCTCACTTTGACTTAAACGGCGAGTCCAAGCCCCTTGAACAGGCTCATTCCATCGAAATCCAGCATTTTTAGCCAAATGCCTGTCTTCATATGAAACATTTGCTCTCATTAATATTCTTGGCTCTAAACCTCTTATCAAGAGTGTTTCCAACTCAGAGCAACGCTTGAAGACTTCAGCTAAATAAATACAGTCGGTTAAGGCCCTATGAGCATTCCACACAGGTACCTCGTAAGCGAGTGCTAGATCTCTAACAGACGGTCTGCTTTTTAATTGAAGCTGACTGGGCCATGGAATATCTTCCATTGAACAAATCCATTGCTTTTGAATTGCCTGAAGAGGTTCTTGACCAAACCATTGCTTATCAAAAGCTGCATTATGAGCTACGACCACATCTGAAGAATTAACTAAAGCCTCAAAGTATTTAATTCCTTCATGAAAAGGCTGCATTAACTGAGTTATTTCAGCAGGGATCTTGTTTATTTTCTCTGCTGCATTCTCATTAACTGGCAACAAAAAAGAGTTTTGAGCTAGGACAGACCTACTTTTAACATTGAAAAGTATAGCCCCAACTTCTAAGCACCTATCGTTTTGAGGGTCAAGCCCTGTAGTTTCTGTATCCAGAATAAGCAAATGCTCTGGCACAAATGCCAAATCATTTTCATTCGAATCCTGAACAAAGTTAAATTCCTTTTGCATCCCAAAAACTTTAAAAAAGAGAAATTACTTCTATCTAATAAGAAAAGCTGTCTTTTCAAAGAAGTCCAACTTTTATAAAATACTTTTATATTAGTTTCCAAACATCAAAGGCTAAAGAAACTGTAGTTTCCCCCAAAGCCAATCATTAAAATATGCATAAATGGAGGCTAATAAAGCAGACTTGGTGTAGTTGGCCTTCAAGGCCTATAGGAATAATTGAAATGATCGGAGGGAGCTACCTTTCTACAACTCCTCATATTAGCTATAAGGTTCTTTTAGAAGGTTTGATAAAGAAACAGATTGCCGTGCATACATGGAGATATATTCCTGGTTTAGACCATCAATCTCAAGCGAACAAAGCTTGGCTTGACTTTAGAATATGCAAGCAAAAACTTGAAGGTAGAGTTGGCAAATTACCTGCTCCATTAAGGATTGGCCACAGCCTAGGATGTAAATTACATCTTCTTGCTCCAGATTTAGGAAGAAACAGTCAAGCATTTATTGGGTTAAGCTTCAATAATTTCAACGCCAATCAATCAATTCCAATGCTTAACAAAGTAACCAAGAAATTAAATATAAGAACAGAATTTAGTCCTAGTCCTAAAGAAACAATATCTCTTATTTCGAAAAAATATATCCAACCTAGAAATTTACTGATTAAATTCAATAATGACAATTTAGATCAAACAGCATTGTTACTTAACTCTCTAAAACATAGAAGCAAAGACGAGACTATAAGCTTAGAGCTTGAAGGGAACCATTTAACCCCTGCTAATACAGGGTTTAAAAAAAGGTTATTAGATTCACTTACAGAGTCATCTAATAATGAAGAGAAGATTCATATACTTATAGATACAATTTACAATTATTTAACAAATTGATTCCATGAAAGAAGAAACATCCGATTGGTCTTTAAGAACCAAAACTCTAGTAAAGGAACTTCATTCAATACTCACTATAGATGATAGAGATTGGCATAAGTTAAAAAATAATTCCGACAAAAGAGCAGCTGAACTCTTAATTAGTGCACTTTCTCAATTAGTTAACAAAGGTAAAACCACTGATGTTCAACTAATTATTAATCAAGCATTACTTTGGCTTAACAACGAAATAAAAGACCCTGGCTGCCCATCAAAGAAGTAACTCAAGATCGCTTATAAGCAAGTTGCATTCTATTACCAGTAGAACTCCACCGAACATCATCAAAACATTGATGGATTAGAAAAAGGCCTCTTCCACTCTCTGCATCCAACTGGGAAGGAAGGGTTTTTACCCTTGAAGAAATAGGTATACCATTCCCCTGATCCTGAATTTGCCATACAAACCAATTAGGGGTGATTATTCGCCTAACTCTTATGAATTTACTTGGATCACTTGAATTTCCATGTAAAACTGCATTTACCAAAGCCTCATGTAATCCCAACTCAATTCTTTCTATAGCAAGCTTGCAATCGACAGGTTCCAACAAAAGTTCAACTATTGGAGCCAACTTGAGTGTAGATAGGAGCCTAAACTCCTCCCATTTAGATGATCTTTCAAAAGAAGAAGTCAATGCTCTTATGGATTCCTTAAATAAAAAGATCGGGCAAAGGAGCAAAATGCAAAGTCAAAGCTCTGAGTGATTATTGGAAAAATAAATTTAACTTTCATTTTGTTAGTTCTTAGCTGGGCAACGTTCTCTCAACCCAGAATGATTAATCAATTCATCCATTAAACGAACACCTCTTAATTGATTGATTAATGGCATATGTCCTTCTGGTGCAGAAATTGACCATGTAAAGGCTTTAGGGTATCTAGTCCAGACGCCATCTTCTTTCCAACCAATTCTTGGCCAAAGCTTGTCATAGCGGCCATTTAGCGAATCAAGAATTCTTGCTTGTATAGAAAAACCAAATCTCCCCTGAGAATAGGCAACCCATAATCTGTCTATTGTTAATAAATCAACTTCAGGAATAGATTTGACCTCGCTGAAATATACATATCCACGCTTTATAGCACTTGGTCCTGCCAATTCTCTCAATGATGCACTTGTTATCCTGTCAGCCTCTTCAAAACGCTCTTCAAGAAGCGCTTGTTGCAAAGAAGAGTAATCAATCGCTCTATCCGATGAAACTTTAAACCATCCATATAAGTTTGATCCAATAACCTTAGTTATCATTTCAGAATGCTTTCTTTGACAAACTTGCAAAATCCACCCTGCAGACCAATCATCACTTTCAGGATCGAAATCTTTCAATAAACCCTCCCCCAACTCAACCAATTCATTAGATCTTTCTTCTATTGATGAAATTAAACGGCGTCTTTGGCGTAAAGAACTAGTTGAGAATTTCTCAAGAAGTTCTTGAATAGGGATATTGGTTGAATCAGATGTGTCTGAAGGCATAACTTGCAACCTCTGTCTTTTAGTCTGCTTTACTCCACTATGTCAGGAATTGGTCCTCCACCTTCATATTCTCTAGAGACTTTCCGCAAAAAAGAAGGTCCATTAATAGATATTCGAAGTCCAAAGGAATTTATACAAGGCCATTGGCCTGGTGCAATTAACATGCCTTTATTTACAAACGAGGAAAGGGCTTTAGTAGGTTCTGCTTACAACAAAAAAGGGCGTGGACAGGCGATAACATTAGGCTTGAGGATAATTAAGCCCAAACTATTAATTCTTAAAGAAACATTGTTAGAGATATGCAAGTGTTCTTCTAATTCAAGCTTAAAAATTTATTGCTGGAGAGGTGGTATGCGATCAAAAAGCTTGGGATGGTTTGCAAACCTCTTAAAACTGAATCCAATTCTTCTTAATGGTGGCTATAAAACTTATAGAAAATGGGTCCTCAACCAATTCGAAAAACCATGGCCTTTAAAATTAATAGGTGGCAAGACTGGAACAGGTAAAACATCTCTACTTTTATCTTTAGCAAACCAGGGTTTTTCAGTTATTGATTTAGAAGCCTTGGCAAATCATAGAGGTAGCAGCTTTGGAGGGATAGGGCTCCCTCCACAACCAAGTACTGAACAATTTGAGAACCTTCTAGCCGAAGAGCTTCAAAGTTGCTTGCTTAATTCTCATAAGGCAATCTTATTAGAAGCAGAAAGTGCAAATCTAGGTAAATGTAGAATTCCAAATGCCTTATATAAACAAATGAAAAGGAGTAGAATAATTGAAATAACTAGAGAAAAAGAAGAGCGAATTCAAGCTCTTATAAATGAATACAGCAATCTACCTAAAGAAGAACTTGAGCTAGCTGCTCTTAGGATCAAGAAACGTTTAGGGCCTCAACGTACTGAAAAAGCAGTAAAAGCGATTCAAAAGGAAGAATGGGCTGAAGCCTGTATAGCAATGCTTGATTATTATGATAAGTGCTACGAATATGATTTAAATCAAACAAATAAAATACAAACAATAGACATAAGCGGATTGAGTTATCAATTAGCAGCAAAAAAGCTTATAAAGCAAGGCTATGTTGATTAATAGCAACTTTTCACATATGAATCTTTTTTTTATTAAGATAAAATTTATCTCATAGAAGTCTATGGACAAATTCAAAATAAAACCTGCGATCCAATTCTATGAAGGGTTAGAAGAGAGCGTAATTCCAGAAATACGGCTCACAAGAAGCAAAGATGGCAAAACAGGGCAAGCTATATTTATTTTTGAGAAGCCTGAGGCTTTAGCCAAAGAAACTGCAGGAGATATAAGTGGGATGACAATGATTGATGAGGAAGGCGCACTGCAAACAAAGGAAATAAAAGCTCGTTTCCTGAATGGAGAGCCAAGCGCTATAGAGGCCACGTATACATGGAAGTCAGAGAGTGACTTTGAAAGATTTATGCGCTTCGCTCAAAGGTACGCAAAAAAGAATGGTTTAGGTTATACCCAAAAATAAATTGAAATTCTCTAACTGGCTAACACTTTCTGCATTGATAACTGTATTGGCCCTTGTTTGGAGCCTGAGATCAGTACTAATAATTATCTTTGCTGGAGTGATTCTTTCAATGGCTTTATGTACATTTACAGGCAAGATTCAATCAATATTAAAAGCTCCTAGAATAGTTTCTTTCCTTTTAGCGGTAACAAGCTTAATACTAATATTCTCAATCTCTATGGTCATAGTAATACCTCAATTTACTCAAGAGTTTCAGCAATTAATAATCCAGCTACCTTCAGCGGCAAAGGCCTTGTGGGATATAAGTATGCAAAATGCCAATAAACTTTCAGTATTTATATATGGAGAAAATGCTGGAAGCATTATAAATGAAAACTCATTTTTTGATGATTTCAATGCATTGCCTGATGGAGTTACATTGGCAAATGGAATAACTGATAGTTTAAAGAAGCTTTTGAACCTTGCTGGAAATCTTGGAGTTGGGATAGTTCAATTAATATTTGTTTTATCAATCAGTATGATGATTGCCATTCAACCAGAAGCCTACAAGGAGGTAGTCATATCATTAATTCCTTCTTTTTATAAACGAAGAGGAAGATTAATCCTTGAAAAATGTGGGGACTCTTTAAGTAACTGGATGCTAGGAGTTATAATTAGCTCATCATTTGTAGCAATAATTGCAGGGGTTTGCCTTTATATTCTTGGAATCAAGCTGGTTGTAGCAAATGCTTTATTGGCTGGAATACTTAATATTATCCCGAACATTGGTCCTACAGTAAGCACTATTTTCCCTATGTCAGTTGCGCTGCTAGACACTCCCTGGAAGTCAATAGCAGTTCTTGGTATATATGTAATTATTCAAAATCTGGAAAGCTATGTAATCACTCCATCAGTAATGCAACATCAAGTTAAATTGCTTCCAGGCTTAACTCTTACAGCTCAATTTATTTTCACAATAATTTTTGGCCCAATAGGATTACTGCTATCCCTGCCACTTGCAGTCATAATAAAAATACTTGTTGAGGAAATTATTATAAATGATATTATAGAAAAGAAACCTTCAAGGGTTAATTATTAAGGCAATAATTGCAAGCTACTTATAATATTTTTTAATTAAAGATGGGCTAAATATTAGCACTAGAATAGCAAGGGGATGACTCTTAATAGCAAATACTATTGCAATTAAAGTAATATGATCAAGTAAAATTCTTAAATCAATTCTTAAATCCCATAAAGCAAACATAATAAGTACTAAGGGAATCCATAGACCATTAGCGTTAGACAAATAGTCTCTAATTCTATGCACTCTTTTTTTTAAACCTTAACTAAATTATAGTTCTGATCTCAAGGTAAGCAATGAAGGAGCCAAGGCAATACTTGACCAACTTCCTACAACCACTCCCAGAGCTAATGCAATAGCAAACCAATATAAAGTTGATCCTCCAAAGAATATCAAAGCAAACAAAGGGAGTAATGTAGTAAAGCTTGTATATAAAGTTCTTGCGAGAGTTGCGCTAACTGCTTTATCAACTTTCTGATTAGCCTTCAATGCATTTTCGGATAAATTAATTTCTCTTATCCGATCAAAAACAACAACAGTGTCATTAACTGAATAACCTGCAATTGTAAGTAGTGCTACAGCAAAAAGGCTATTTATTTCCAAACCAAGGATTAGACCAAGCCATGCAAAAACACCACATACAATCAACAGGTCATGAGATAAAGCTACAAGAGCAAGAAATGCGAAAACCCTATCAAATCTGTAGCTGATATAAAGAGCAATACCTGCAAAGGCAACAAGCAAAGATAGCAAACTGCTCTTAAGAAGCTGGGCTCCCAAAGTGGGGCCGATAGTATCTACAGATTGGCCACCAGAGTCTAATGGTCCTACCAAAGGCTCAAGAGCATTAACTAGAGTTTTCGCTTGAGAGGCAGTCAAGAAAGGCAGTCTTACCAAGATTGACTTATATCCATCAAGGGACTGAACTCTTGCTATAGAAAGATTTGGAGCAATCTTTTCACTTTCAGTTGGTAAAGCAAGTTTCTGAAGAAGATTAAATACTTCTCCTGTATTTATTGCATCGCATTTTTCATCACATTGCCGCTCAAGTCTTATTTGCGTACCTCCTGTAAAATCAAGACCTGGACGAAGTGGATATCCAATTGAGGGACTTAACCAACAAGTTATTAAGCCTGTAAAACTAATAATTACTGCAAAACCTGAAAGTAGCCAGATCCTGTATCGATTCCTGGCAACAGAAAAAAATAATTTAAATCTATTTGTTGGTAGTGAAGTCACAGTAGTAATTTTTAGCTTGAGGAGGGGAGTTGGTTGATTGGCAAAAAGTTGGCTGGTCGCCTTAATGATTTATAGCTCATCAAAAACCGTAGAAGTACACGAGTACATGAAAGGGCTGTAAACAAGCTAATAACTACTCCGATGCCAAGGGTGGCAGAGAAGCCTTTTACAAATCCTGTTCCCAAATAGAAGAGCGCTATACAACTAATAAGAGTAGTTATATGTCCATCAATAATTGAAGAGAATGCCTGCGAAAATCCAGTTTCAATAGATCGTATTAATGTATTTCCTCTACGCAGCTCATCTTTTACTCTTTCAAAGATTAAAACATTCGCATCAACAGCCATGCCAATACTCAAAATGAATCCCGCTATGCCTGGGAGAGTAAGGGTGACAGGGATAAGGGCATACATAGAAATATTAAAAAGAGCATAAAAACTAAGCGCTATAACAGCTACTAATCCAGGGATTCGGTAAAAAGCAATCATAAAAATTGCAACCAAAAAGAGGCCTGAAATCGCAGCTATCAAACTTCTCTGAATATTCTCAATCCCAAGGGTCGGACCAATAGTCCTTACTTGTATTATTTGAACAGGTAACGGCAAAGAGCCTCCTCTAAGCTGCACCTCAAGCTCACGAGCAGAATCAGCAGAAAAGTTTCCGCTGATAGTTGCCGAACCTCCAGTAATGCCAGCGGCCTTAAACTGCTCTCCAACACTTGCCTCACTGATAGATTCTCCATCTAAAACAATTCCTAGCAATCTATCAGTACCGGCAATTGACTGAGTTAATTTTGCAAATTCATCTCCTCCAGATTGGTTAAAAGTCAAGGTAACCTCCCAACTAGAGAGATTCTGCTCTTGACGTCGACCTGCGCTTTGTAAATCTCTGCCTGTTAAATTAGCAGGCTCAAATAAAGATAATATTCGTTGATTAATTTCTTTTCTAATAAGCTCAAGTTGTTGAGAATCATTCCCTAACAGCTCTTTTAATCCTAGAGATTTCTTTAAAAGGTCTAACTGTTGTTTTGCAATCTCATTCTTAGAACTATCCCCTATTTCATCAGATGTATTAACAGTAGATTTAAGCGCTGTTCTTAGTATTAACCTTAGTTCTTGAAGCTTCTTCATTTGATCTTTAGTGCCCGATTTCTGAGCTCGAAATTCAAGCAATGCTGTTTTCCCTAAAACTCTTGCAGCCCTAGAAGGCTCCTGTTCTCCTGGAAGCTCCAAAATAAGTTGATCCGTTCCAATTGTTTGAAGAGTTGATTCTGAAACACCCAAGCTATTTACTCTTTTGTCTAAGACTGATTTAACTGCTTCAACTTGGTCAGGATTGACTTGGGGAAATTCTTTTGTGGACTGAATCTGAAGGGTCAATTGACTGCCACCGCGGAGGTCAAGGCCAAGCTGAAAGGGCTGACTCAAGCAAACTGAACACGCTGCTATCACTAATGCAAGAAGCAGAGCAAACCACCCCTGTTGACGAGCCATGAACTAGAGCCCCTTGCGAACTATTTTTTCTGCAGTGTCAACAATCTGATGTGGCTGAATGATTGTTAAATTCTCAAGCTTCCCATTGTAAGGGGTAGGAATATCCTGACTAGAAAGTCTTATAGGGCGTGAATCCAAATCGTCAAAACAATTTTCATTGATTAAAGCTATCAACTCCGCTCCTATTCCACCAGTCTTCATACACTCCTCAACAATTATCACTCTATTAGTCTTCTTAATCGACTTGCAAATAGTTTCTAAATCAAACGGCTTAAGACTTATGAGATCTATCAACTCTGCATCGATTCCTTTTTCCTGTAACTGAGGCAGAGCTTTCAAGCAATGATGTCTCATTCGCGAATAAGTAAGTATTGTCAAATCTTTGCCTTCCTTCACTAAATCTGCTTGATCTAGTGAACAAACATAATCTCCTTTAGGCAATTCTTCACTCAAGTTGTAAAGCAGTACATGCTCAAAAAACAAGACTGGATTCTCATCTCTAATTGCAGCTTTCATCAAGCCTTTAGCATTTGTTGGAGTACTGCAAGCAACTATTTTAATGCCAGGGACTGCATGAAAATAAGCTTCTAATCTTTGACTGTGCTCAGCACCTAACTGACGGCCCACACCACCTGGACCACGCACAACAGTAGGAATTGTGTAATTCCCTCCACTTGTATAACGCAACATACCCATGTTGTTGGAGATCTGATTGAAAGCTAAAAGAAGAAAACCCATATTCATTCCTTCTACGATTGGTCTAAGGCCTGTCATGGCAGCACCTACAGCCATGCCTGTAAAGCTGTTTTCTGCAATTGGTGTATCTAAAACTCTAAGTTCACCATATTTTTCATATAAATCCTTAGTGACCTTATAAGAGCCTCCATACTGCCCCACATCTTCTCCGATTACACATACATGAGGATCTCTAGCCATCTCCTCATCAATGGCATCTCGAAGAGCATTAAAAAGAAGTGTCCCTGTCACAGTTTTTTGAGTCCAGGCTAAGCCTGCTTAATTAAGCCAAGCTATAACAAACTGTGCCTAATTAACCACCTGCAGCAAATGTAGAAAGAATCAACACGGAAAGCAACATCCCAGGCGTTAGCAAAAGGACCAGCAATCCGAGGTCGTGAAGTGTCACAAAAAGGCTCCTTTGGTTAAGCGAACAAATCATTTATTGCTTAAAAACTAATCACCTTCAACCCTATTGGCATTAAAGAAACTTCGAATAAATACAATTACCAACCCTAAGCCAATAAAAGCAAAGCTAAAAGTAGCCAAACAACACATCCCTATTATCAATGTTTTAAGCCCAGAGCTAATGCTTTGAGCTATTGGAGAAGAATATTGAGGCGCATGAATTGTGAAATAAATCACAACTTTCTCGGTGAGCAACAAAGACACCCAAGCCAAAAGAAGACTCGTTAGAGCTCCTAGGAAAAAACTAGATGGTCCCTTTTCTTGCTGTGATTTTTTATTCTCAGAATCATTTTTTGGTGACGAGTTCTTTTGCTCTGTGAGAATTAAACTATTTAAATTTAACGATTTGTCTTTCTCTTTACTCACTTTGCAAACCTAACTCCTGTAGAACTAAAACTACAACACCAGCCTTCCAAACCAAGCCTTTCTAATTCAACACGTTTACTTTCAAAAGCAGATTTTGCTCTATGGAAGTCTGGGTAAAGTGCAAAGCAGCTAGCTCCAGAGCCACTCATAGCAACTGACACCGCACCTGTTAAAGAAACCAGGAAATCCAAGGAGGTTTTAACTGCTGGAGTTCTAGAAGCCACAATTTCCTGCAAGTCATTAACCAAAGGTCGAGGATTTTCATCCTTAAAATTTTTTAGCCAAAATCCATTCCTAAGTTCATTACGCTTCTTTTCAAAATCAACTTCCCTACTCAAATAATTATCGCTATGAATCTCCTTAAAAGTTGTATAAGCCCATGGGGTTGAGACTGAAGCATTAGGGTCTTTTACAAGCACAACTGCCATTTTCGAATTTAATAGTTGAATAGGCTCTAATCTTTCACCTCTACCAAAACAGAACTGAGTTCCACCTGAAATACAGAAAGGAGTATCTGAACCAAGTTCAGATGCCATTTTTTTCAATTGATCCTGATTAAAGTTAAGCTCCCACATTGCATTAAGCCCTACCAAAGTTGCAGCACAGTCACTAGAGCCTCCAGCCAACCCAGCTCCTATAGGAATGTTTTTTGTTAACTCTATATAAGCTCCTAAACTGTGTAAGCCAGACCTCGATCGTATAAGTTCTGCGGCTTTAATAATCAAATTATCTTTTCCAGTACTTAAGGATGGGTCACTAGAAACAAGCGTTATTCTCTCGTCATTTGTTTTAGAAATTTCGATTTGATCAACGAGGTCAATGCTTTGCATTACCATTGACAATTCATGGAACCCATCCTTTCGCAAACCAAGAACTTCTAAATGCAAATTAATCTTTGCTGGGGCCAATAAACTTAAAGGCTTCTTTACAGATGAATAGTTGGCTTTGTTCATATCAAGTGATTCATAAAACCTTTTCGATCTCTTTAATACCTTTTGCCAAAGATAACCAAGTCATCGGAGACACCTCTTGAGGCCTTTGATCAAGATTAACCCCCAATTGTTCTGCCAACACTTCTAATTCTTTTAATGGCCTGATGTTTCCCAAAGTGTTTCTTAATTTTTTACGTCTTCCCAAGAAAGCAGTATTAACAAGTCGTTCAACTTCTTTTTCAACGAAAACCTCTGATCTATCAGAAATCTGAAACGGTTCTATAACAATCACTTTTGAATCTACTTTTGGAGAAGGTTTAAAGCATCTAGGAGGAACCTCACAAACACTAGTGCTCTTAGCTAAAAGCTGGATTCTGACACTCATTGCACTGAAATTACTTTGGCCAGGCTTGGCTAAAATCCTTTCTGCCACTTCTTTTTGCAAAAGCAAAACCAATCGCTGATAACTCGTCTCTGGAGGGGAGCCTAATTTTCCAAGCAATCTATAAAGGAGAGGAGAAGTAATGTTATAAGGAATATTGGCTACTACTTTATTGGCTTGCATTCCATCAGGTAGAAGCAATGAAGAACTCAAGACATCACCTGGTTGCAAACTAAGACGAGATTCACTAGAAAACCGTTCTTTCAAACCTTTAAACAAATCCAGGTCTAATTCGATTGCGTGAATCAATTCCGCCTTAGAACTCAGTAACTTTTCCGTAAGAGCACCCCTGCCAGGCCCTATTTCTAATACACGATCATTCTCAGATAGATCTGCTGCAGCAACAATCTGATTTAAAACCTGTAAATCTCTCAACCAATGCTGACCAAAACGTTTTCTTGGGCTATGCCCTGAGAAAGTCATATCTCCCTCTGTTTTCGCATCTCTATCTTTTTTATTTTATATATTCATCACAAATTAACAAACATCATAATGAGAATGAAAATCTCTTACCATTAACCCAAAAGTCAAACATCAACTTAAACTATTCCCTAACAGTAGACAAAGTCTTAATGCAATGAGCTTTGATCAAGATAATCTTAAGCGTCTTCGTGAGTTTAGTCGCCAAATACCCCACGAATCATTGACTCCAAATCAAAATCCAAGGTCAAAACAAACCTCTAAACAAAAATTACATAAAATCGAAACCGAACAAAATCCTCAAGAACTATTCAAAGAACTTATAAAAGCAAGTCCAGATGGAGAAGTTCCCAAACACTTAATTGCTCGCCTAAAAGAGATTGAAGAAAAAGCTTTAAGTAATGAAAATTCTAGAAGCTCAAACTTATTACCATCGGCAATAGGACAGCGAAACAAATCAACAGAAAGTCTCTATACTTCTTTTCAGAGGCTACTGCTAGAAGAAGAAGAAGACTAAATTAAAAACCATAAACAAGTTGATTTGCTTTGTTAAATCCTTCTCGCTATAGAATTATTGCAATAGGGAAAGTTCGGAAGCGTTGGATTCAAAACGGCATTGAGCTTTATCTCAAAAGGCTACCTGGACTAGCTATTACAGAATTACGCAATGGCGATCCAAAAAAGGAAACAAAAGCGATAAGAAGCTCAATTAAGTCTACTGAAAAACTCATAGTACTTACCGAAGAAGGCGAAAGGCTCACATCGCATGGCTTCTCGGGACGACTACAAAAGATGACTGCCAACCGACTAGTTTTTTTAATTGGAAGCGCCAATGGCCTGACGCCAGATATCAAGGAGATGGCCTATTGCCATATAAGCCTGTCTCCACTTACTTTTCCCCATGAGCTTGCACGCCTTTTACTTATAGAACAAATCTATAGAGCAGTTACCATTAGCGAAAACGGTCCTTACCATAAAGCCTGATTCAAAAAAAAAAAAAAAAGATCAAGCGATAATGAGCAGCAGAGCAGAATAGAGTAAGAGTGTTATAGTACAAAAATACTATAGCACTCTTACTCCGTGGAGACCTCTCAATCTCCGGTCAGCACTCGAGTTAATCTTACAAAGCTGTTTCTACCTTTGGCAAACGAGCACATAGAAGCAGGTTTTCCTTCTCCAGCAGATGACTATCTTGATGTTGGCATTGATCTCAACGAATCTTTGATTCGCCATCCAGCAAGCACCTTTTTTCTAACAGTCAAGGGAGAGTCAATGACAAATGCAGGGGTCCTAAGCGGGGACCTTCTAATCGTAGATCGTAGTTTAGAAGCGCAGCCAGGGTGCATAGTAGTGGCAATCCTAGACGGAAGTTTTACTCTCAAAAAATTAGTTCGTCGCAAAGGAATCCTTTATCTCGAAGCAGCACACCCTCACTACCAATCAATTAATCTGCAACATTATGAAAACGTACAAATTTGGGGAGTAGCTATATATGCAATTCACAAACTAAATCGTATTGTATGACGACTGAAATTCATGGCCATAGCATTAATTGATGGTAATAACTTTTACGCAGCATGCGAGCAGACCGTAGATCCTTCTCTTATTGATCAGGCGTTAGTTGTTTTATCCAACAATGATGGGTGCGTCATAGCCCGCAATGCGAAAGCTCGTTGTCTTGGCATTCTCATGGGTCAGCCTTACTTCAAAATTCGTCATGAAATAGAAAGGTTGAACATCAAAGTGCGGAGTTCTAACTACGCACTTTACGGTGACATGAGTCAAAGACTAATGGCTCTTCTTGAAAAGCATTGTGAAGAGCTAGAAGTCTATTCAATTGATGAGGCATTTGCAAAAATCAATCGCCCTCCCAACAACAATCTTCGCACCTGGGCACGTCAACTACGAGAAAACATATATCAAGATCTAGGTCTACAAATATCAATTGGCATTGGCGCGAGCAAAGGGCAAGCAAAGTTAGCAAATCACCTAGCAAAAACAATGCCAAACCATGCAGGAATATATGACTTAGGGAATGTCAAAGATCCAGAAACCGCTCTTGCAAACGTTGCTATAGAAGACGTATGGGGCATTGGGAAGAACATAGCTCAATGGTGTCGAGCAAGAAGAATTAACAATGCCAAACAATTTCGCGACATGCCAAGTCAGACTATACAAGCCAAATGGGGCGTGATAGGCATACGTCTACAAAAAGAGCTACAAGGTCTTTCCTGCTTATCTGTATCAAACAAAAAAATAGCCAAGCAAGAAACTTGTGTCAGCAGAAGCTTTAGTAAACCAATTACAGAAATAGAAGAGCTTCGCCAAGCGATAGCGAGATATGTTGTACTCGCAAGTGCAAAGCTAAGAAAGCAAGGGCAATATGCCGGCACTATCACAGTATTCGCACGTACAAGTGCCTTCGCTTCAATTTTTTATAGTCGGTCAGCAACGACGCACCTAGACCTTTACAGCAATGACACATCGGTCCTTCTTAAGAGTTCTCTTGGATTAACAGAACGCATCTTCCATCCCCACCACCTACTAATGAAAGCAGGCGTTGTAATGAAAAATCTTGTAGGAGATGATTGTCTACAACTTCATCTTCTCGAGAGGTATAGCCCCAAAGAAGCCTCGCATCGCAAGCATCTAATGACAACTATTGACCGCCTCAATCAACGTTATGGAAACGATACGGTCAAATGGGCTATATGTGGTACCAGTAAAAAACTAGGTCCACAAAGAAAATATTTAAGTGCGGCCGCCACAACACGATTAGCAGAGATCCCTGTTGTAAATGCATAAACCATGAAACAGAGAAATTCTAAAGTTAATAAAAAAGCCAAGAATCAGATAACAAGGAACAATTCATATGTTAAAAATAAGTGTCACTTATAGGTTTTGAAAGAAAATGGAGTTTCTCTTATTTTTAAATTCTCATGAAAAGGAAATTCTTGAATTAATTTATAAAGCAAACTATTCAGTAGAAGAGAATACACCTCTATGCTTACTAGGAGATAAATATGTTGGGTTCTTGAAAAGAAGACAACAAAAAGTTGTTATATGTACAAAAAATGCAATGAAGCTTGGTGGATACAGGTTTTCAAGAGATGATGATGGCGAGAATTTTAAAACAGGTTTAATGATAAGGAGAGCACTAAGGCATGAGTCTGTACATATTGCCCAAGAGTGTAATAACGGCAGCCCACTAAACTTTAATAACAGTAGACAAACAAAACTAATCCCTCAAAAGATAAGTGCCTTTCATGGTTCGACAAAGCTAACTGGGGAAAGGGAAAAAGAATACGAAGCTTATTTAATAGAAGATCAGCCTAAGAAAGTAATTTCAATTCTAAAAAAATACTGTTTTTAATTAGCAAATAAGATTACGCCAATAGAGTCTCTTGATCATTAGGAGAAGCACAACGTTGTCGATCTAAATAAAGAAGATGCTTTCGTTCACTGTAATACAGCTTCTGAAATTTTAACGCGTCAACATTAAGCTCATCAAACATTTGATCAATTCGGTTTTCCATTTCAAAAGATTCATCAGGATTATTTTGTTCTTGCTCCAGCAATGAAGCTATACAAGTTTCGAGTGTTTCAAGTCTTTGACCACTCCATGCCTCAATTAAATGTCTACAACGTCTAAGAGATTTCTGGCGTTCAAGCACTGCAAGGGTTCCACGTAATTGGAGTATAGGCTTTTCAATAGCTACCATATGAAGCTCATCTAATTCCAAAAGAGGTGTTAAGCGAGAAGAAAGGAGAGTATTGTTTTCTGCTGTAAATTGATCAAGGAGTAATCGTGGAAGATCTATCTCAGATAGATCTTCTCCTAAAGAATCACCTCTGCAAATAGACTCCAACAAAGTTGGCCCAAGGTTGTTTTCTTCTATATCGCCAATAGCAGACCAAAGTAATCGATGATGATGCAGTGCAAAGTCCTCTAGTTCTCTTTGCCTTAACTCACGCCGGATAGAGGCTCTATATGTAGGACAATGAAGATATAATCTAAGTATTTCAGCCTCGTTACGCTCTCTTAAGCTTGCTTCACCAGGTTTATCAAGTCGGGAAGATTGCCCATGCCAACGATGACCTTTGACCTGCTTACGAAGATCCTCTTCCAATTGCAAAGCAAGACGTGCTTGCCCACCACTTAACCTCTCAGCAACTTTTTGTAGGTAATGTGTCCGCAAAGCTGATTGGGGAAGCTTGCCTAACAGTTGCACCAAATCGCTAACAACAAGTTGAAAATGATCCGCTTTAGTTAAATCATGATCTTTGAATATTTGATCTATTTGCCAGTCAATCCACAGTGGTGATTTGTCTAAAAGAACTTGATAATCAACCGCAGAGTTCTCTTGAAGAAATTCGTCTGGATCTTTCCCTGAAGGTAAATGTAAAACTCTTAGCTCCACTTGCCCTTGCATCGCAAGATGCTCGACCTCACTTATTGCTCGGTTCGCAGCTCGAATACCTGCTGTGTCCGCGTCAAAGTTTAAAATTATTCGTTTACTATCAGTACAGCGACATAATTGGGTTATTTGAGCATTACTAAGAGCCGTTCCCAATGAAGCAACGGAATTAGTAATACCTGCTGCATGCAAAGCTATTACATCAAAATAGCCCTCTACAACTACAGCTTTATCGCTTTTTCTGATTGAGTTTGACGCCTTTTCTAAACCAAAGAGGTTCTTTCCTTTCTCAAAGATTTCTGTTTCAGGAGAGTTTAGATATTTCGGGTCAGAACCATCGAGCGTTCTACCTCCAAAAGCGATAACTCTTCCCTGCCGATCTTTTATTGGAATCAACAATCTATTTCTAAAGCGATCATAAAAACCATCGCCAGACTTACGCGGAATGATCAAACCAGTTTCTTCTAATAAGTCTCGAGATATATTCTCAACTTCACTAAGATGAGTTAATAAACCATCCCAAGCAGCAGGAGCAAAACCAAGCTCAAATTCCCTAACTGTTTTCTCACTCAACTGACGATTCTTCAACAAATAATCAAGGGCTTGTGAGCCTTCGGAAGAACGCAATTGATGTTGAAACCAACCTTTGGCAAGATCAAGAACTTTATATAGCTTATCTCTGCGAGAGAGTACTTGTTTAAGACGCTCTTGCTGGGGTCCTTCTATTGTCTCAACAGGAAGCTGATATTTTCTTGCAAGGCCAAGTACAACATCAACAAAATTCTCTCGCTGAAACTCCATCAAAAATTTGATGGAGTTTCCACCTGCACCACAAGAAAAGCAATAATAAAATTGCTTCGCTGGAGAGACAGTCATTGAAGGCTTGCTGTCGTCGTGGAATGGACAAATCCCAACAAATTCTTTACCTTTTTTCTTTAAGACAACATGCTCTCCAACAACATCAACGATGTCGGCCCTATCTTTGACAGCCTCAATAGTTCTTGGGTGAATCCTGGGGTTTCCCATTGAGTTATTTTGAATGGCATTAAGAATTTGGTCTACCTATTACTACTAAGTTCTAAAAAATGTTTTCTGATGAATTTAAAGGATACGCCATTTTTAAACTTGATAACACAGTTAAATATGAAGTCGAATTTTTGCAAAACTCCTGAGATTAGAAGAATTCGCGGTTTTCAAGCCCTAATTACAAGTGCCTTGGCTTTTAGCCTGATGACAGTTTGTGTAAAAAAGCTAAATGGAAGATTACCTGTGGCAGAACTAATTTTTGTTAGATCTCTAATAAGCCTACTCATCACAAGACTTTTAATGAAAAGGCTCCAAATAAACCCATGGGGAACAAACAAAGTCCTGCTCTTGACAAGAGGTTTCCTTGGAACAGGAGCCTTATTTTGCGTTTTTCAAGCTCTATTTTTCTTACCACTTGCTTCAGCAACAGTTATTCAATACAGCTATCCAACATTCACGGCAATTTTTGCAAATTATTTCTTGGGTGAAGGAATAAGGAAAAGAATCCTGCTGGCAATAGCAATTGGTTGGTTTGGCATAACTTTAGTAGCTCAACCACTTCAATCAAATGCATTAGAAGTGCAAACACCAAACTTTGCAATTTATATAGCACTAGCAGGAGCAATACTTACGTCTCTTGCCTATGTAAGTGTGAGAAAACTATCCAAACAAGAAGAACAGTTAGTCATTGTTCATTATTTTCCTTTAGTTTCGGTTCCTATTTGCTTGCCATTTTTAATAACTCAAGGGGTTTTACCTTCAAGCCAAGAATGGATATGGCTTATTGGTATAGGTTTATTTACTCAGATTGGACAACAATGTATTACCAAAGGACTTAGCCTGCTCCCTGCAGCCAATGCCAGTGCAATTAGCTACTCTCAAGTTTTATTTGCAACAATTTGGGGGGTATTCCTTTTCTCTGAAACGATAAATTTTTACATTATCGCAGGTTCCATTTGTGTATTTGGAGCAACATTAATAAGCCTATCTGCTAAAGCGGATTTAGATTTGGCATAGGATCAAAATCATCCCCCTAGAAAGATATGAAATTTTTATTTGCTTTGATTTTTTCCTTTAGTTTATTCTCTCCAGTCCTTGCGAATGAATCCCAGCGAGGATATGCAAGATCAAGGACTTGCACAAGAGAAGAGTACAAAGAAGAATATTTCCCTGGCACTGCAGAATCTCCAGGATATGTAGAAAGCTGGACTGAAATTGTTGAAGTGCCTTGTAATTCTCGAGGCGCAAAAACAGTCAGAGAGGCAATGCCATCTAATGTTGATAACAATGACTGCAGCCAGGGCTCTCTTATTGGAGGATTATTGGGAGCAGGTTTAACAATGTCTGGAACTCGAGGTAAAGACAGATGGTGGGCTGTACCTGCAGGAGGGGCTGCAGGCGCAATGCTTGGCTGCCAAATGGATGGGGGTTAACTAAAACAGATTAGTAAGAAAGGTTTTATTTAATGATCGGCTGGCTTAAAGGCGAAAAAATAGAACTTTGGAACTATGGGTCTAGGTCAGGCCTAGTGCTTTCCTGCAATGGAATTGGGTATGAGATTCAATTATCAAAAAAGGGATTAAAAGCAATTGAAAATTTCAAGGACATATCAGTTTGGGCCCACCAACTTCAGCGAGAGGATGGGTTTAGCTTGTTTGGTTTCACAACTCGAATCGAAAGGGATTTATTTAGAAAGCTAATTAGTGTTCCAGGAATTGGTCCTCAACTTGCGATGACACTCCTCGAAGACAATGAATATCAACAACTAATTTCAATAATTTTGAATAAAGACATTTCAATGCTCACTAAATCATCAGGAGTAGGCAAACGAACAGCTGAAAGAATAATTTTAGAATTACAAAACAAGCTCTCAGAGTTCAACTTTAGCAATGGTTCTTCGAATCAAAAAAGAAACGAGCAAGACCTATCAAAAATCTTTGAAGAGACTGTTATCAGAGAAGTTAGAAGCGCTTTAGGGAATCTTGGCTATACAGATTTGAATATTACTGAGGCATTAAATACGATTGCCATGGCAAAAAAAAGAGGACTGGCTTCAACAAGTGATGAGGGTTCTTTTCTGAAAAACATAGATTTCGACTATCTCTTTAAAGAAACTCTAATGACGCTAAACCAAGAAATTGGATACAAAGCGACCTAAGGAGTTAGATTAAGAAGCCATCCAATATTTCTTTTATTCTCTCTCGGCTCAAAAATGACGCTTAATACCCAAGAAAAGCAAAAACTTATCAACAAACACCAGAACCATGGAACTGATACTGGCTCTGCTGAAGTTCAAGTAGCTATGTTAAGCCAGCGAATATCTAAGCTAAGTGAGCATCTACAAAAGAATATTCACGATTTCTCTTCTAGACAAGGGCTCTTGAAGATGATCGGCAAACGAAAAAGGTTGCTAAATTATGTTCGAGAAAAAAGTGGCAAGCGATATAATGAACTAATAACCAACTTAAAATTAAGAGGGTAAACTATTAATATTTAAATGACAGAAGACTTAAACAACTTAGAAGAAGTTGGCTCCTTAAAAAAGAGTTTTATTGAATCAAATAAGCAACGATTACCAAAGGAGAAAAACTTTGCAAGAAAGAAAAAGCGAGAACCATTCATACCAAAAGCTGTTGCGAACAGAATGGCTAGAAGAGTTGCATTTACAACGGGGTTACCCACTTTATCTGGCATGGGTGTGTTTATAGGTAGTTATTTACTTATCATCAAAGGAATTGCAGATGTAGCACCAGCAGTAACACTAGCGACTTCGGCTATATGTTTCTTTGTTGGTCTTTTAGGTTTAAGTTATGGAATACTTTCAGCGAGTTGGGAAGAGTCCCCAGGGACTCTACTTGGATTAGAAAATATACGCCCAAATATTAATCGAATGCGGTCTGCTTTTAGAGCAATAACGCCCAAAGACAAAAATAAGATTTAACTTACTAAGCTTGAACTACAGCTGGCTTGAAACGAAATCTTTTGTAGGGACTTAACAGCAGAATCCGCATCTTTAACACAAAATTGGTGCCCCAAGCGAATATATTTGACACTATTGCCATCTTTAATAGTTGCAACAACAGGAACCCTAACCCCAAGCTCATCTCTAGCGGGTCGAAGGCTATAAAGACATTCTCTAAGCCGATACTGGGAATTTATATCTCCCAGTTGTTCTGGCAACAAGTCAACCAAAACAAATCGCATTTCATCAATAGAACGACAATCGTCGACTATTAACTGGACGGTTTCATCTCTGCGATCTACAGAAGCCCAAATCAATAAACGGACTTCAGAGAGAAGGTGATCAGAAAGTCTTTGATAACTTTTGGGAAAAACAATTGCCTCACAAGAACCAGTCAAATCTTCAATTTGAAGAATGGCCATTCGATCACCTTTTCGGGTAGTCACAATTTTCATCTCATTAATCATCGCAATAACACTTACTTTTAATTTGTCACTTTGATCTTCTAATGTTCCCAAGCCGATAGGGGCAATCAATCTTGCTGGTGAAGTAAGTTGCTTCAAAGGATGATCTGAAAGATAAAAACCAATCAACTCTTTCTCCAACCTTAGTTTTTCCGTAGGGGAATAATCATCTACAGGAGGGGCCTTGGGTGCTGAATGGATTGGAGCTTCATTTACATCATCTTGAGAAGATCCAACTTCCAAATCAAATAAATTACCTTGACCACTGAGGCGGTCACGGGCTCGAGAAGATGCCCAATCAATAATCAAATCGAGATCTGCCATCAACTGCGCTCTATTTGATTTCTGATCAAATGAATCCAATGCTCCGCAATGAATTAAAGACTCCAAGCCTCTTCTATTAAGAGTCCCTGAAGGAATGCGGTCGCAAAGATTTGCCAAAGAATCAAAAGGGCCTTCATCTTGGCGAGATTTGATTATTTGCCGGATCACCCCGTCTCCCAAGTTTCTTACCGCAGAAAGTCCAAAAAGTATTGTTTTGCCATTAGGAGTAAAGTCAATTCCTGAAGAATTAACATCAGGAGGCATCACTTCAATACCCATTGAATTGCAATTAGAGATATAACGCTGAACCTTGTCACTTGAGCCTGCATTAACTGTGAGCAAAGCAGCCATATAGGCTACTGGGTAATTAGCTTTTAGATATGCAGTTTGGTAAGTCACTGCTCCATAGGCTGTTGAATGACTCTTGTTAAAGCAATATTCGGCAAAAAGAACCATTTGATCGAACAAATCATTTGCCAGTTTTGAGTCAATGCCGTTTTTGCTTGATCCATCAATAAAAAAACTTCTATGTTTTTGCATTTCTGCAACTTTTTTCTTACCCATTGCACGTCTTAAAAGATCAGCCTGTCCAAGAGAATAACCAGCTAAATCCTGCGCAATTTTCATAATTTGCTCTTGATAAAGCATGATTCCATATGTCTCTCCAAGTATTGGTGCCAATGAAGAGTGTTGAAAATCTATTTGCTCTCGACCATGCTTACGATTAATAAATTTAGGGATAAGACCTGCATCTAATGGTCCTGGTCTATATAAAGCAAGTATTGAAGAAATATCCTCCAATGAAGATGGTCTAACCTCTTTAACTATATTTCTCATCCCACTTGATTCAAGCTGGAATATGCCTTCTAAATCACCTTTAGATAAAAGCTCATACGTTTTAGCGTCATTCATATTTAATCTATCGATGTTTAGCTTTTCACCTACAGATTCCTCAACTAAACCAACAGCCTTTTCTATCATTGTTAGGTTTTTTAATCCAAGAAAATCCATTTTCAACAACCCAAGGGATTCAATATCCTCCATAAAATATTGAGTGATAATTTGTCCATCATTATTTCTCTGCAAAGGGACTAAATTATCTAAAGGGTCAGAGGCTATAACAACCCCTGCTGCATGAACACCAAAGGTTTTATTAGTACCTTCTATCCTTATAGCCATGTCTATCCATTTTTTTACCAAAGGTTCCTTTTCATATTTTTCTCTAAAGTCTGCATTGGGAGTATCTTTCCCAATCATTTCAGTGAGCTTTGCGGGTTTTCCTCTTGCAACAGGGATCAACTTAGCAAGCCTATCGGCTTCTCCATAAGGAATGTCTAATACCCTTGCAACATCTTTTAAAACAGCCTTCGAAGTCATTCTATTAAAAGTAATAATTTGAGCAACCTTATTTTCGCCATACCTGGAAGTAACATAATCAATAACTTCGCCTCTTCTTTCAATACAAAAGTCTGTATCTATATCAGGCATAGACTTTCTTTCTGGATTTAAAAAGCGCTCAAATAAAAGGCCATTACTAACAGGGTCAATATTAGTAATTCCAAGTGAGTAAGCTACTAAAGATCCTGCTGCAGAACCTCTACCAGGTCCAACTGGGATTCCTTTTTCTTTAGCAAAGCGAATGTAGTCCCATACAACTAAAAAGTAAGTTGGGAAACCCATCTGATCAATAATTTCCAACTCTGAATAAAGTCTCTTTAAATAAGTATCATCAACTAAATCTAATCCTTTAATTTCCAATCTTTCCAATAAACCTTCTTCAGAAACTTTCTTAAGGTGTTCTAGAGAAGTTATTCCTTCAGGTAGAGGAAACTCAGGCATTTTATAAGTGCCCAATATATTATATTCTCCAACTTTCTCTGATACTTCAACCGTATTTGCAATTGCCTCAAGTAGTGTATCTTTATCAATATGATCTAAAAACAACCTACTCATTTCTATTTCGGATTTTAAATATTCAGTTCCTGTATATCTCAAACGCTTCTCTTCACTTATTAGTTTACCTGTAAGGACACATAACAGTGCATCATGAGCCTCCACATCATCCTTAGTTAGATAATGAGCATCATTTGTAGCTATTAATTTAATATCTAATTGTTTTGCAATTTTACAAATACCTATATTAACAATCCGATCTTCTAGAGAACCATGATCTTGAATCTCTAAA
This sequence comes from Prochlorococcus sp. AG-402-G22, assembly GCA_003217035.1. GTDB lineage: Bacteria > Cyanobacteriota > Cyanobacteriia > PCC-6307 > Cyanobiaceae > Prochlorococcus_D. The sequence continues at coordinate 10,544 of QCHV01000003.1, read as the reverse complement.
TAAAAATCATCTCCAAAAACATCTTTATACCAACTCGCCACTTCAATTGCTACATCTTCGCGCCCTCTCAAAACAGCTTGAGGTATTTCCCCTCCAAGACATGCAGTTGAAATAATTAAACCTTCTTTATACTTCTCCAATAATTTTTTATCGATACATGCTCTAGAAAAGATTCCTCGCCCCCTCATGCCCTGTAAATGACTAATAGTTGTAAGTTTTACTAAATTTTTATAACCAACATCATTCTTAGCAAGAACAACCAAGTGATATCTTCTCTCTTTTTTTTGCTGAGGGTCTTCTATTGAACCATTCACAATGTACATTTCATTGCCAATAATTGGCTTTATTCCTTCAGACTTACAAAGCTTCAAAAGTTCTATAGCCCCATACATCACTCCATGGTCTGTTAAAGCTAGAGCTGGAAAACCTAGTTCCTTAGCTCTTTTGACCATTAATGGCAATTGACTAGCCCCGTCAAGAAGGCTGTAGTCACTATGATTATGTAAAGGTACGAATCCCATAAAGCGATTCTATTGCCATACACAATAAATAGTGTGCTTAAAAAAATAAAACGCTATATAAAGTGTTTTTATCTAGGGATTGAATTTCCTTCAGGACAATTTTTCATTACATTTGCTGCTTGCTCATATTGATATGCCGCTTGGAGCAAACGCTGCTCTCCCAAAACATTTCCTATTAATTGAAGACCTATTGGGAGCCCAAGATTGTCAAACCCGCAAGGCAAAGAAATGGCTGGAAGGCCCGCCAAATTGGCTGGGATGGTTAACAAGTCAGATAAATACATAGAAAGTGGATCATTATCATGACTACCAGCTTTAAACGCCGTTGTTGGAGAAGTAGGTGTCAAGAGCAAATCTACTTTCTTAAAACATTTAAGAAAATCCTGACTAATAAGTGTTCTAACCTGCTGAGCCTTCTTGTAATAAGCATCGAAATAACCTGCTGAAAGAGCATAAGTGCCTATCAAAATTCGTCTTTGAACTTCACTCCCAAATGCATTGGCTCTAGTTAAAGATGTCATCTGAGTCAAACTTTCATCATCTTCAGCTCTGAAGCCATATTTGACACCGTCATATCTAGCCAAGTTTGCCGAAGCCTCTGAAGGGGCAATTACGTAGTAAGTTGCGATGCCATCATTAAAACGTGGACAAGAGACATCAACTAATTCAGCTCCAAGGGATTTGAATTGGTTTGCAGCCTTCAAAACGGAATCTTTAACTTCTGTAGAAATGCCCTCTTGGTTAAAACATTCTTTAATCAACCCAATTCTGATTCCTTTAATAGAATCATTTAAAAATTCCGAAAAATTAGGTACAGGCTCATCCAAGCAAGTTGAGTCCAAAGGGTCGGGGCCGGATATAACTTGCAAAACTTCTGCCGCATCTCGCACATTTGTAGTAAATGGTCCAACTTGATCTAAAGAACTAGCAAACGCCACCAGCCCCCATCTACTTACTCTTCCATAAGTTGGCTTCAGCCCAACGACTCCGCAAAAAGATGCCGGCTGTCTAATCGAGCCTCCAGTGTCTGATCCCAAAGCAGCCATGCATAAACCGGAGGCAACTGCAGCTGCACTTCCTCCTGAACTTCCTCCTGGAACACGCGAAAGATCCCATGGATTTGAAGTAGCACCAAAAGCGGAAGTCTCTGTAGAACTTCCCATAGCAAATTCATCAAGATTTGTTTTCCCAATTAAAACCGCCCCTGAATTCCAAAGTCTTTTAGTAACAGTTGACTCATAGGGAGGTATGAAATTTTCAAGCATTTTGCTTGAACAAGTTGTCCTTACTCCCTTTGTGCATAAATTATCTTTGATTGCAAAAGGGACCCCAGCCAAAGGAGGAAGATCTATTCCTGAAGATCGGGCTTCATCAATTTTCTTCGCAACACTTCTGGCATTATCTTCCTCGAGCTGCAAATAAGCATGAAGGCTTTTGTCTACAAGTTTTATTCTCTTGAGCTGATCATTTACCAACTCAAGAGAAGAAACCTCTCCACTTTGCAATTTTTGACGCCATTCGGCGATAGCCATTATTTGTTGGGGTATTTAATTAAGACGCTATCAGGATTATGTCCCAAATAGCTAACTTGTCAGAGGTTCCGCTCTGTGACCACGAGAACATGAGTAATTAATAGAATTTGCCCCTTCAGAAGATAAGTCAGAAACAAAAACTGACAGCTTCTTCTTTAGACTGCTTTTCCTTATGAAAGGACCAATCCAATAAGTTGCTGCAGGATCCTGAGTTTCAATCCTAGCCCACCAGGCCAGACCTAAACTATTACCTAGCATTCGTACTGCCCTGATTGGGCTCATGAGAACTAAAAGATTCTGAGTTTATATTAGTAGTAAAATAATAAAAAAAAAGCTTTTTAAGACCAGAAATCAATAGTTTCTTCTTATAAGAAGACTTGATCTGGAAAATTGCTTTGTGAACTCTTTGAAAAAAAGTATTACTTAATACTCATAAGAAGTTCTCAAAATTAAATTTAATTGAAGTAAGAAAATGTAAACTTCAATTATAACTTAAGATTACTACCTAACAAGTCAAAAGATTAGATAATTGGTTGGTTTGACAACTTTGCTCTCACTAATTTTGGCGAAGGGGCTTGTCCCTTCATTCCCTTCATCCACCCATTCTGAGCAATTTCATACAACGCAATTGATGTAGCTACTGAAGCATTAAGACTTGACGTAACTCCTCTTAGAGGAATCCTTATTAGATGATCACAGTTTCTTCTAGTTAAAAGAGATAGACCTTTACCTTCAGAGCCAATTACCAAAACCATTGGACCAGTTAAATCAATTTCATTTAATACCGACTTCCCTTCCTCTGCTAAGCCAATAATTCTATAACCTTCTTTTTTAAGCTCCTCTAAAGATCTATTTAAATTGATCACCCTTGCTACTGGTAAATGCTCGAGCGCCCCTGCAGCAACCTTTGCAACTGAGCCTGTTAATCCAGCACTTCTTCGCTGAGGCAAAACTAAACCATGAGCTCCAAGCGCCTCTGCTGACCTAACTATTGCTCCTACATTATGAGGATCAGTTATGCAATCAAGAGCTAGCAATACCGCAGACTCTCCGATCTCCCTGCAACCTTGAATTAAACTTTTCAAATCAAGTGTTTCAGAAGCTGCTGTTTGAAGAGCTATACCTTGATGAACCCCTCCATTTGTGATGTGGCCTAATCTTGCCCAAGACACTTCTTCAACAAGAACACCTAAAGCTTTTGAATCGCGAAGAAGCTGCAGAAATTTTGGAGAACTTCTCAATTCAGCAGTACACCAAATTCGATGAACAGGTCTACCAGATTCAAGAATTGCCTGTGTTGAATGCCTCCCCCAAAAAATATCGCTGGGATTATCTTTTAAATTAAAATTCTCCGCTGATTTCTCTATACGCTGAGAACTGCTATTTGCAAAATCACTTCGTCTGGACTTCGACAACGGGAACTTATCTTTGTCTTTAAAATAATTCTTCTGACCTCTTTGGGTATACCTTGATGAACCTTTGTTTTTTTCAGAAGATCTATCTGAAGTATTTTTAGTAGTGCGAAAAGGTTTATTAGAACTATTATTATTGACTCTAGATCTATAAGGGCGATCACCCTCCTCTCTTCTGTAAGAGTCTTGATTATAAGAGCTTTTAAAATCTTTATCTTCGTCTTTTAATTTATGACCTCTTCTCTGAGAATGGTTTGCATTTCTTCTTCTGCGTGAGGAATCTTCACGACTACCACCTCTTCCTTGATTACTGGAAGAAGAAGAGAAATTACTATTACGGCGATTGAAAGGGGTCATCTTTTAATGGTTATAGCCCGCAGGTTCATCAATCTCTAACCGATCTAGAAGTGCTGCCAAGCGAGCTGGGTCTTTTAAGAATAGCCATCCAACCAATGTCTCAAAACCTGTTGCTTTTGCATATACAACTATGTCGACCTTACGAGATCCACGGCCAACCTTGTTTCTACCGCGTCTAACAAATTGCTTCTCTATATCAGTTAAATCTTGTTCAATTTTCCTCAAAGCTTCTGCTTGGCCTTCTGCTTTCACTTTTGAGACTACAGATTCATGAAGATCTCTAGATCTAGCGGGCTTCTTACAAAAAATAATTCTCTGATGCATTTCCCAAACAGCGTCTCCTAACCAAGCCAACTGCAAAGGGCCTAGCTCTTCAGGGCAACCTGACGGTTCTTGCTTGCGAAGCCAATTTGTCAAGCCGCCAATTTAGTCAATGCGGTATCTAGATCAGGTACTAAATGGAGAAATTCTTCCAAGCGTACAAGTTTAATAGTTTGAATCACTCTTGGATTCCCAACAACAACAAAAGACCTCTTGGATTTTTTGCACTGTTTCGCAGTATGGACCATCGCTCCAAGCCCAGAAGAGTCAATGAAATCAATTTTGGTAAGGTCTATGACCATTGGTAATTGATTAGAACTAAAAACATCATTAATAAAGTTCATAAATTGCTTTTCCGAGTAAGCATCAAGCTGTCCAGTGAAAGAAAACACTAAACAACCTTTGCGTCGCTCAAAGCCACCCCGTAAAGAAACGGTCAATCGTTGCAAATCTTTTATGGGATTAATCCTCCTTGTACTTCTGAAAGGAAGTGTAGTTATATCGAAGCAACTCAACCATTCTTCAATAGCGTTCTGACATTAGTGCAACAAAACGAGCAAAATGATGATCTGCGTCATGAGGCCCAGGACTGGCTTCTGGGTGATATTGGACTCCAAAAACAGGTTTCTTAACCATTGAAATACCTGCAACAGTTTTATCGTTAAGGTTCAAATGAGTAATTGTTACCTCGTCAGAGTTCAAGGAGGAAGCGTCAATTGCAAATCCATGATTCTGACTGGTAATTTCTATGTGACCACTGGATCCACAGGGATGATTTAATCCTCTATGGCCATAGGAAAGTTTGAATGTTTGCCCACCTAGAGCTAGTCCTAAAATTTGATGACCTAGACATATACCAAAAACCGGGAGATCAGTTTCATTTATAAGCTGTTTTGCCAAAGAAATCCCATTCTTTACAGCAGCCGGATCCCCTGGTCCATTTGAAAGGAAAACTCCATCTGGAGATAATCCCAAAATTTCAGGCAATTCAGCATTTGCGGGTAAAACTTCAACTTCACAACCAAAAGCTACTAAACGATTAAGTATTGATCTTTTAATTCCAAAATCAATAGCAATTACCTTTAAAGGTTTTTTTCTTGGCTCTATTTTTACTCTCTTATCAAAAGAGGCAGAGGAATTTAATCTCCACTTATAACTCTTCTTTGTTGAAACTTGCTCTGCAAGATTAGATCCTTCCATTGAAGGGACATTTTTAAGTTTTTGAAGTAATTGATATGGTGAATATTTTCCATCAGACGATATAGCAGCATTCATTGTTCCAAACTCCCTCAAGTGTCTCACAAGTGATCTCGTATCAAGACCATATATTCCAACGACTTTTTCCTTTGTAAGCCAATCTTCTAAATTAGATTGTGATCTCCAATTGCTTGGTTTATTTATTATTTGTCTGGCTATTACACCTTTTGCAAAGGTACAATCGGCTTCTTGATCCTCACTATTGACACCTGTATTGCCTAGTTCTGGATAGGTAAAAACAATCATCTGGCCATGGTAACTAGGGTCAGTCAATACCTCTTGATATCCAGTAATTCCCGTATTAAAAACTATTTCTCCAAAAACAGTGCCTATTAAACCAAAAGGCATTCCTTCAAGAAGAGTTCCATCTGACAAAACAAGAATTGCGCCTTCTTTTGAGGAATTATTCATCAGTAGGAAATGCTTATTTGAAGGAAGCAGAATTAAGGAAATCTTTCAATTCTTTTAATTTTTCCCAAGATCTGGAACTTTCCAAAACATTTAAAGCCATTTTTACTCCTGTGTCTAAATCATCCTCTAGTCCAGACGCCCATAATACCAATGCTGTATTTAATGCGACTACATGACGTTGAGGAAGAGTTCCTTCACCCTTGAGAACTGAAGCGAAAATATTTTTGTTAACCGAAAGGTCTCCTCCCTTTAGATCATTATTTGAGGCTGATTTCAATCCTAAATTCGATGGTTCCATCTCAGATTGAATTATCTGCCCATCTCTTAAAAACCGAAAATGGTTTACCCCTTCCAACGAAGCTTCATCTAGGCCGCCAGCTCCATAAACAACAACAGCCCTCTTAAGACCTAACATTTGCAAAGCCTGAGCCATAGGGTCAAGCAATTCAAGCTTTGCAACCCCAAGAACTTGAGCCTTTGGTCTAAAAGGATTGACTAATGGGCCTAAAAGATTAAAAGCAGTTCTTACACCCAAAGTTTTTCTTAAAGGGGCAAGATTTACCAAAGAAGAATGCCAAACAGGAGCAAATAAGAATGAAATGCCAGTAAATTCCAAAGCTGCCATAACTTCTTTAAGAGGAGCATCTAGCTTTATCCCTACCCCTTCAAGGACATCAGCAGAACCAACCTTGCCACTCGCACTTCTATTACCATGCTTGGCAACTTTTACCCCTAATGTTGAAGATACGAATGCTACAGCAGTTGAAATATTGAAAGTATCCGCTCCATCTCCTCCTGTTCCACATGTGTCTACCAAATGCATATTGGGAATAGGAAAAGGAAATTTACATGCATCTCTTAAAACTTTTGCCATGCTTGAAAGCTCTACCCCTGTAAGTCCTTTAGACCTCATAGAAGCCAAAAAAGCTCCGGTCTGAACTGGAGCAAGTTCTTCTGCCAACCAAGCATTCATTAATGCATTGGCTTCTAGTTCATTTAGATCAATACCATCCAAAAGTTTGTCAAGAACTTTTGGCCAAGAAAGCTTAGTCATAGGTGACAAGTCAGAAAAAAGCCCGGGTGCCTAATTTGCACTCGGGGCTGGACGGTATGGACTTATCTAATACCATCAAAAAACATAGGTCAGAGAAAGTGCTATGAAAATCTTTTGTCATCAAACTAAGTCTCGGGATTTTCTGAAGTATCAAAACCAGAACCAACTGCTTCTTCGCCATTTTGACCGGGTCTGAAGCCGCTTGTCCAAATTTTGCATGTTTTTGAGTTAAGTTGATCTCTATTCATTCCCCACATTTTTAAAGCCTTAGCCATATCTGTTTGAAGATCCTCCGCTCCAGGAAATCCTTCATACCTATTCAGTAGTCTTGCCAAATCTACAAGGTCTTCATCATTAGGAGACATTTTGGCTAATAAACGATCTACAAGATCACGATCTATTGAATAAAGTGGGTGATTTTGATCTTGCATCAATCTCAAACCAATATCAAACAGATCAAAAAAACCACAACAAACCTCTGAGCTAGTAATTTTAATTACATAGTAAGCAAGTTATGGCTGCATTTCGTCTTGATCTTATTAATAGATATTTAAGGCCCCACAGAAAGGCCTTGATTCTTGGAGCTGTCAGTCTCGTAATAGTAAACCTCTTGAGTGTTGCAATACCTATGGAGGTCAAAAGAATAATTGATGCATTAAAAGAAGGTTTCATATATAGCGATATTCTGCGAAATTCAATTTGGATAATTATCCTTGCAACCTTTATGGGATTGGCCAGATTAATTTCAAGACAACTTGTTTTTGGAGTTGGTCGGCAAGTAGAAGTAGATCTAAGACAAAAGTTATTTGATCATTTACTTATTCAAGACCCAGGTTGGGTTCAAGAAATAGGCAGTGGGGAAGTAATAAGTCGAGCCACCAGTGATATTGAAAACATTAGGAGATTGCTCGGTTTCACAATTTTGAGCCTTACTAACACAGTACTTGCTTATTGCTTCACAATTCCTGCAATGCTTGCAATAGACACATGGCTGACTATTGCTTCAATTTCTTTATATCCATTAATGCTTGGGACAGTTGGCCTTTTTGGAGGAAGAATGGTCAGGCAAAGGAAAAAGCAGCAAGAAGCTCTATCTAAATTAAGCGAATTAATTCAAGAGGATTTATCTGGCATCAGTGCTATAAAAATTTATGGCCAAGAAAAAGCGGAAAGGAAAGCTTTCTCAAGATTAAATGAACACTACAAAAATGCTGCTATAAATCTTGCAAGAACAGCAAGTACTTTATTTCCTCTACTTCAGGGTATCTCTTCAATATCTTTACTCTTACTAATAGCCTTAGGTAGCAATTTGCTTGATAAAGGCAACCTAACAGTAGGAGGATTAATAGCTCTAATACTTTATGTTGAGAGATTAGTTTTCCCAACTGCATTATTAGGGTTTACATTGAATACTTTTCAGATAGGTCAAGTAAGCCTTGAGCGAGTAGAAGAATTACTTAATAAAGAGCCCGATGTTAAGAGTCATCCAAAAAGCAAAAGTCTTAGTGAACCAATACAAGGCAGATTAGAAGCTAAAGGGCTAACGGTTAAATACAAAGAAACCAAGAATGCTGTTCTTAAAAACCTTAGCTTTGTTATTGAACCTGGAGAACTGGTTGCAATAGTTGGTCCAGTTGGGTGTGGCAAAACTACTCTTGCAAGGGCTATTGGGCGAATGATCAACATCCCCAAAGGTCAGCTTTTCTTAGACAAGCATGATGTTGTTGAACTTAAGCTTGAAGACTTAAGAAAAAACATTGCTCTAGTTCCACAAGAGGGGTATCTATTTACAAGTACTCTTTCAGAGAATATTAAATATGGAGAGCCTTCAGCTAGCCAAATAAAAGTTGAGAAGTCAGCTATTCAAGCTCGCTTAATTGATGATATAAAAGGATTCCCAGATGGCTTTAATACATTGGTAGGAGAAAGAGGGATAACCTTAAGTGGAGGTCAAAGGCAAAGAACTGCTCTAGGGAGAGCCTTGTTAATTAGCTCGCCAATAATTGTTCTCGATGATGCACTAGCAAGTGTTGACAACAAAACTGCATCGGCCATTCTTGAATCCATAAGAGGTAAAACAAATAGAACAATCCTTATGATTAGTCATCAACTTTCCGCAGCGGCTGCCTGTGACAGAATACTGGTCCTAAACGAGGGGTCGTTAGAGCAAGAAGGAACTCATGAAGAGTTAATAAAGACAAGCGGTCTATATAAAAAACTATGGGATAGAGAACAAGCTGTAGAAGGGCTTAGTAGAGAAAAATGAAGAATACCCAAGAATTTATTCACTAAAAACTTCGCATTAATTAAGAACCAAAGACTTAATTCTTTTAGTTTGCTAAAGGTAAAGACAAATAAACCCGACAATGACTCCCACTCCCACTAAGTACATAATCAGATGCAACCTTACATTTGGGGACATCTATATTCAAATACTGGCTTGGATGGCAGTGATTTTTGTAAGCTTGGCAGGTGGGCTTGGCCTTATGGGTGCATCCAGACCAATCTTTGCACTTGTTGGGGTTGGACTAATTTTGGTTATAAGCTTACCTTTCTTATTATTTGCATTTGTAACCACATTACTTAATCACATAGAGCTTGAACCAAAAGTAATTAACCAATCTCCTAATTAAATGTTCCAAAACTGGCTTAATCAAAAATCGAAACAGATCAACAATGGGAGTCAAATGGAAATTACACATTTTGTTTTGGGCGGCAAGTTAAATGAACCATTGCAGCCAGATGAGGAGGAAATTTTGTTTGGGTGCGGATGCTTTTGGGGGGCCGAAAAAGGGTTTTGGAAATTGCCAGGTATCAAATCAACAGCAGTTGGATATGCTGGTGGTGAAATCAAAAATCCTAACTATAGACAGGTATGCTCAGGACAAACTGGTCATGCAGAAGTTATTAAAATTGTTTGGAACAAGAACTTAATAGATCTAAGTGACCTTCTAAAGTTGTTTTGGGAATGTCATGATCCAACCCAACAAAATCGCCAAGGCAACGATCAAGGCACCCAATATAGGTCGGCAATTTTCACATCAACTATTCAACAATTTGAATTAGCAATTGCCAGTAGAGATAGATACCAAATCCTATTATCAGAAAAAGGCTTTGGATCTATTGCTACTGATATAAGTCCTGACAAAGTTTTTTACTACGCAGAAGAATACCATCAGCAATACTTAGCAAAACCTGGTAGCAGGCCATACTGCTCAGCCATGCCTTTGCAAATAGCTTTAGATGATTTTCCAGGTTCCAACTATAAGTTAAGTCAAGAAATTTGGTCCAATTACGACTGGTCAATAAGTCACTGTATTCTTAGAAGTGATAATGCTCCAATTCCAAATAATTAGCTTTGTTCTTAAACAATGAAAGAGCCTTTGCCTGATAAAACAGTAATCCTAATTATTCTAGCCACTATAATTCTTGTTTTCAGTTTTATATTTACATTAAGGCCAACACAAATAGAGCTTGAACCCTCAATACAATGGAAAGATTCAAGTTTCAACAATGTAGAGGTTTTAAGAACTTGAATTGTAAAAAATTTCTCAACATATTATCAGTTTAAATGCATCAAGAAAATGCTTTCTATGCTAGGTAAATATCAAAAAGATAATCCTATACAAACCGAACCAGTATCAACTCAATTAATGACAATTTATGCAGGATTGGCCAT
>QCHV01000002.1 GCA_003217035.1 Prochlorococcus sp. AG-402-G22 | reverse complement strand
CATCTTCAAGTATTGCAGGCCCACGGAGGATTTGCTCAAGGCTTCCAGTAGAGCCAACTTTAATTCGGGTACCTCTTGGTAAGACAGGACTAGGGGTTGCCATGCCCCAGTGAAAACCTTTCCCTGGAGCTTCTTGAGCCCTTGCAATTGGCGATCCAATCATTACGCCATCGGCTCCACATGCAATACATTTACTAATATCTCCCCCAGTAATAATTCCTCCATCAGCAATTATTGGAATATATTCCCCAGTTTCTTTTTGATATTCATTCCTTGCTGAAGAACAATCAGATATTGCTGTGGCTTGAGGAATTCCTATCCCAAGAACACCTCTAGAAGTACAGGCAGCTCCAGGCCCAATACCAACTAATATCCCTTTCGCGCCTGCTCGCATAAGCTTAAGAGCAACCTCGTAAGTGACACAGTTCCCCACAAGTACAGGTATGCCCATGTTTTTACATAGATCTGAAAGATCGAGGCTTTCTCGCCCTGTTGGACCCAAATGTTCTGTAGAAACAACCGTGGCTTGAAGAAAAAACATATCTGAACCTGCTTCAATTATTGCCTCTTTAAATTTCAATGCTGCCAGAGGAGTCCCACTTACTGCAGCTAAACCCCCTTGATCCTTGATTTCACGAATTCTTTTTTGAATTAAATCTTTTCTTACTGGTTGCTTATAAACCTCTTGCATTAGAGGGACAAACTTATCTTTGCCAACAGTTGTTATCTTCTTGATTACTTCTCCGGGGTTCTCATATCTTGTTTGAACTCCTTCAAGATTTAAAACTCCCATTGCTCCAAGACTTGATAGAGCAATTGCCATCTCAACATCAACTACACCATCCATGGCACTAGCAATTATTGGGACTTCTAATTTCTTCCCTCCAATAACTAGTGATGTTTCTGTTATCTCAGGGTCTACTGTTCTTCCACCTGGTACTAGGGCTATTTCGTCGATGCCGTAAGCCCGACGAACAAACTTTGAGTGGCCGAGTTGAATGGTCAAATTAGGGCTCAATCAATTTTTAACAAGCTATCAAACCAGTTATAGGAACTAAATTTTTGCTTGTTAATAATACAAATATTCTAATAGGACTATTTTTATCTAAAACTGATTGCTTCCTAAAGGTTTGTGAGTGCATCAACAATTTCTGAAACCGAGGCTTTCTTTTCTAAAGCATTCCCACCATTGCATCTTGGAGAAAAATTCAATTTTTATAGACTTTGCTAAGAGCATCTTAAATTTCAAGGTGGTTGACTGACTATTAGGGAGATGTTTTCGAATGAGCAGATATTCAATTGATTTAGTGCTTTTTGGCACTTTTCTCTATCAATTCAGCTTGTTTCGAGATAACCTATTAATTGGTAAAATGCTCTTTCATGGCTGATCCTTTGGAACCCAATAGCGGTGTTCCTGGCAAGTTCGAAGACCGGATAATCCAGACAGATCTGCGCAACGAGATGTCGCGTTCCTATTTGGAATATGCGATGAGTGTAATAGTTGGTAGAGCATTGCCTGATGCTAGAGATGGTTTAAAGCCCGTTCATAGACGCATTCTTTATGCAATGTATGAGCTTGGCTTGATTAGTGATAGGCCTTATAGGAAATGCGCTCGTGTAGTAGGAGAGGTTTTAGGTAAATATCATCCCCATGGAGATACGGCTGTTTATGACGCTCTCGTCAGAATGGCGCAAGATTTTTCCATGAGGATGCCATTGGTTGATGGTCATGGAAACTTTGGGTCTATAGATAATGATCCACCAGCCGCAATGAGATATACAGAATCTCGTCTTCAATCTCTTACGACAGATAGTCTTCTTGAAGATATTGAATCTGAGACAGTTGATTTTTTAGATAATTTTGATGGCTCTCAACAAGAGCCAACAGTACTTCCCGCAAGAATACCCCAACTTTTATTAAACGGTTCTTCTGGGATAGCAGTTGGTATGGCAACCAATATTCCCCCTCATAACCTTGGCGAGTTGATAGATGGATTAATGGCTTTAATATCTAATCCAGAACTAAGTGATAAAGAACTTTTTGCAATTATTAAAGGTCCAGATTTTCCTACAGGAGGACAAATACTTGGAAGAAGTGGCATTAGAGAAACTTATTTAACTGGTAGGGGTTCAGTAACTATGAGAGGTGTTGCAGAAATAGAAACTATTGAAAATCCCGGAAGGCCCGATAGAGATGCTGTAATCATTACTCAATTGCCTTATCAAACTAACAAGGCCGCATTAATTGAAAGGATAGCTGATATGGTTAATGATAAAAAACTAGAAGGAATATCTGATATTAGAGATGAAAGTGATCGTGATGGGATGCGTATTGTCGTAGAGCTTAGGCGAGATGCATATCCTCAAGTTGTCCTCAACAATTTATTTAAGCTTACTCCTATTCAATCAAACTTTAGTGCCAACATGTTGGCCTTAGTTAATGGAGAGCCTGTAACACTTTCTCTGCTTAAAATGTTGCAAGTTTTCTTAGAATTTAGAGTTGAGACAATAGAAAGAAGGACAAAATATTTATTAAGAAAAGCAGAAGAAAGGGACCATTTGTTATTGGGACTTTTAATGGCTTTAGATCAGTTGGATCCCATAATTGCATTGATTAGAGCAGCTTCTGATACGTCAGTAGCAAAAACTCAGTTACAAGAACTACATGGTTTAACTGATGTCCAGGCTGATGCAATATTGCAAATGCAGTTAAGAAGACTTACTGCTTTAGAGGCAGATAAAATTCGCTTGGAGCATGAAGATCTTATAAAGAAAATAGCTGATTTCAAGGATATCCTTGCTAATAAATCCAGGGTTCTTGACCTTATTAAAGAAGAGTTATCCAATTTAAAAGATAAGTATGATCAACCTAGAAGAACAGAAATACTTGACCTTGGAGGTGGTATTGAAGATATAGATTTAATTGCAAATGAGCGTTCGGTTGTATTACTTACTCAAACAGGATATTTAAAAAGAATGCCAGTAAATGAATTTGAGGCTACAAGTCGTGGTACTAGGGGTAAATCTGGAACTCGTAGTCAAGGGGAAGAAGAAGTCAAGTTGTTTATTAGTTGTAACGATCATGATAACCTTCTTCTTTTCAGTGATAGAGGGGTTGCTTATACATTACCTGCATATCGAGTTCCATTATCTAGCCGCTCAGCAAAAGGCACACCTGTTGTTCAGTTGTTACCAATACCAAGAGAAGAAGCTATTACTTCTTTATTATCTGTGAGCTCTTTTGATGATGACAATCACTTGTTAATGCTTACAAAAGGTGGATATATAAAAAGAACATCTGTTTCAGCTTTTAGCAAAATAAGAGCTAATGGATTAATTGCCATAAGTCTTGAAGAAGGAGATGCTTTGACTTGGGTGAGGTTGGCAGCTTCTGGAGATAGCGTTTTGATTGGATCAAGAGCTGGTATGACAATTCATTTTCGTTTAAATGATCAGGAACTTCGACCTTTAGGAAGGACAGCAAGAGGGGTTAGATCAATGAATCTCAGAGATGGAGATTCTTTGGTTAGCATGGATGTTCTCCCAAGAGAATTAGCGGATAGAGTTGCTGGAACAAGTGATGAAGAGACAGATTCAGATTCAGAGGAAGAGGTAGGAGTAGCTGATGGACCCTGGGTATTGGTTGCTTCTGCGAATGGCTTAGGCAAAAGGGTGCCAGTGACTCAGTTTCGACTCCAAAAGCGAGCAGGAATGGGCCTGAGAGCTATTAAATTCAGGAATGACAAAGATTCTTTAATAGGCCTCAAAGTTTTGGGTCATGGAGAGGAACTTATTCTTGTTACTGAAAAAGGAGTGATTGTAAGAACTAGCGCTGACAAGATATCGCAACAATCTCGAGCTGCTACAGGAGTAAGACTTCAGAGATTGGATTCAGGAGATTCTCTTTCAGAAGTTGTCTTAGTGCCACCTGATCAAGGTAGTCAGGAAGATGAAACTGATTTGGCATCATCAGAAAAAACTATGGATGACGACTCATCACAAGATTCAAATTGAGAGATTGTTTTGATGTTTTGGTAATGGGAGCAGGACCAGCTGCTCTTTGTATTGCTTCTGAGTTAGGCAAGAAAGGATTGAAAGTGAGTGGACTTACTTCAGATTCCCCCGATAAACCTTGGACTAATACTTATGGGATATGGGCAGAAGAGCTGGAGTCTTTGAATATGGATTCAGTTCTAGGAAGTCGCTGGGAAAATACGGTTAGTTTTTTTGGTGATGGAGTTGGTAAAGATGGTAGCGAGCCAATATCTCATGAATTTGATTATGGATTGTTTGATCAATCAGTTTTTCAGAAAGACCTTTTGAATAAATGCTCAGGAATTACCTGGAATATAGAAACAGCTGAAGATATACGATATAACGATTCAATTACAGAAGTTGTATGTTCTTCAGGTAAAAAATTTCATGCAAGAGTTGTTATAGACGCAAGTGGACATAGGAGCCCATTTATTCAAAGACCTATGGATGGTCCAGTGGCTCAGCAAGCAGCTTATGGAGTAGTTGGTCGTTTTAGTTCCCCTCCAGTTGATAAAGATCAATTTGTTCTTATGGATTTCCGTCCTGATCATCTAAGTAAAAAAGAATTAGAAGAACCTCCTTCTTTTTTATATGCAATGGACTTTGGGCAGGGAGTTTATTTTGTAGAAGAAACTTCGCTAGCTTGTGCACCCCCGGTTCCTTGGAGCAAGCTCAAAGAAAGATTGCTTTTAAGACTTTCCCATAGAGGTATTGCTATTGAAGAAATTATTCACGAGGAACATTGTTTGTTCCCGATGAATTTGCCATTACCATTTTTAAATCAACCTCTACTTGGATTTGGAGGGTCTGCGAGCATGGTACATCCAGCTTCAGGCTATATGGTTGGAGCCCTTTTAAGAAGAGCTCCAGCTTTGGCTGATGAATTATCCAAAGCAATTTCTATCAAGCCAAATTTGGATTCCGCAAAATTAGCTAAAAGAGGATGGAGAGTTTTGTGGTCTAGAGAACTTGTTATAAGGCATAGGCTTTATCAATTTGGATTAAAACGTCTTATGAGTTTTGATGAGGCTCTCTTAAGAAGTTTTTTTGCAAGCTTTTTTAAATTGCCCAAAAAAGACTGGTCAGGTTTTTTAGCAAATACCCTTGATTTACCGAAGTTGATATTTGTCATGGTCAGGCTTTATTACATATCACCCTTGAAAATTAAATTGGGCATGATTGGTTTATTAAAAAAGCCAAGAAATATCTAGTACTTATTCCAATCATTTGCGTGAATTAGAGGAAAAATACAATCTTCGGTCTCTAACTTTTCTAGATAAGAATCTTCAAGGGGGGTTTTTGAATTTAAAGCTTCAATTAATTTCCAAAATCTATTTATATGCCTATAAATTCTTTCCTTTGCCAACTCAGTTGTAGTACCGGCTCTAAGAATAAAACTCCAGTCAGATGATTGAGCTAAAAGTAGTTCTCTAGCGGCTTGTTGAAGAACCCTTAACTCGAATTGAGTGGTTATACCATTGCTACAGCATTCAACCATTGCTTTTCCTGCCTTACTCCATTCATTTACGACCCAATAGTTAGTTTCGTTTAGCCAATATTTATGAAATCCTCCCTGACCCCAGCTAGATGGACATGGGGACGTCAATTGTATATTTGGCTTTGCAGTAAGAACATCTTTTAGGGTTGTAAATTCAATCTCATGTTGACTGGCTTGCTTGAAAAGCTCGTCAATAAAAATGGGTCCTTCAAACCACCAATGCCCAAAAAGTTCTGCATCAAAAGGTGCAATTAATAAAGGGTTGAAGTTGGTTTGTTTATTTATCGTTATGAGTTGCTCTCTTCTCCCAGCAAGATAATTATGAGCATCTTTTTTTATTTGTTCTATGGCTAGTTGAGGTTCATATATGGCCTTTTCTTTTAAAGGTTTATTTCCAGTGACTTTGTGCAGTTTTACACCTATAGGTCTTGGTTGGTTTATCCCAAGTTTTTGTAGTTCTTCACTACTCATGTCCCATCCAATATCTCTATGGAATTCTCTATAGGAAGGATTCCCTGGGTATCCTTCTTTTGCAGACCATACTGGGAGTGTGGAATCACTATCTCGCGCAAAAAATGCCACGCCGTTTTTTGTACAAATTGGTGCATAAACTCCATATCTTGGCCTTGGATGGGCATGTAATAGTCCATGCCCATCTAAAACTGAATAACGCAACTCACATTCGCTCATTAATTTGTCTAACCCTTCATAATATGCACATTCAGGTAGCCAAATCCCCTTTGGTTTCTTCCCAAAAAAGCGGTAATGCTCTCTAATTGCTGTTTTGAGCTGGCCGATTATAGTTTCAGGGTTCTCTCTTAATAGAGGAAGATAGCCATGCGTGGCTGCACAGGTAAGAAGATCTATTACATTTGTCTTTTCAAGGCGATCAAATCTATTTATTAGATCTCCATTGCATTTCTGCCAATTGTTTAATTGATTCTGAATATGTATTTCTAAGCTTTCTCCTGCTGGATTCTGTGCTTTTGAGTTTGTCCTTAGTACTTCCAATCTTATTTCTATCCATTCTGGAAAACGTTTTTTTAAATCTTGATCGTCTAACAATGAAAGAAGAGTTGGGGAAAGGGAAATAGTTAACTTGGGGTTTTGTTCTTTCTTTTTTGTTGAAGTTTCTAAAACATTTAATAGTGGCAAATAGCACTCCATCAGTGCTTGAAAAAACCAATCTTCTTCCAATGAACCTTTGTTGGCAGATCTCACGTAAGGGAGATGCGCATGAAGTACTAAAGCTAGTTTTCCTTTGATCAACTGCAAAAAAAACTATTTGATGAATTTAGAATGCTTTTAGCAATAGTTAGAATAAAAATAATACTTAAATAAACAGCTCATTTCATGGCCAAAGATCCAGGCCGAGTTCTTATTTTTGACACCACCTTGAGAGATGGTGAGCAGTCTCCTGGTGCGAGTTTGAATTTGGAAGAAAAACTTGCCATAGCTCAGCAGCTTGCAAGGCTAGGTGTTGATGTAATAGAGGCGGGATTTCCCTATGCAAGTCAAGGGGATTTTGCTGCTGTTCAAAGAATAGCTGAACAGGTAGGAGGAGAAGACGGCCCGATCATTTGTGGACTGGCCCGTGCTTCAAAGGCAGACATAAAAGCTTGTGGAGAGGCAATTGCTCCCGCACCAAATAAAAGAATTCATACTTTTATTGCTACCAGCGATATTCATCTAGAACATAAGCTTCGAAAAAAACGAGCAGATGTTCTCAAAATAGTGCCCGAGATGGTTCATTATGCAAGAACCCTTGCAGATGATGTTGAGTTTTCTTGTGAGGATGCTGCTAGAAGTGACCCAGAATTTCTTTATGAGGTTATTTCTTTAGCTATATCAGCAGGAGCATCTACCATTAACATTCCAGACACAGTTGGATATACAACGCCATCAGAATTTGGATCATTAGTTGAGGGAATTAATACTAACGTCAAAAATATTGACGAAGCAGTCTTGTCAGTTCATGGTCATAACGATCTTGGTCTTGCAGTGGCAAATTTTCTTGAGGCTGTTAAAAAAGGTGCCAGACAACTTGAATGTACGATTAATGGCATAGGCGAAAGAGCAGGTAATGCCGCTTTAGAAGAATTGGTTATGGCCTTGCATGTGAGGAGAAGTTATTACAATCCATTCTTTGGTAGAAAACCTGATAGCCCCACTCCACTTACAGCAGTTCGTACAGAAGAAATTACTAAAACTTCTCGCCTGGTTTCAAATTTAACCGGTATGGTTGTTCAACCAAATAAAGCCATTGTCGGGGCAAATGCTTTTGCACATGAATCAGGTATTCATCAAGATGGAGTACTAAAAAATCGCCTTACTTATGAAATAGTAGATGCACGGACTGTAGGGCTAGCGGATAATAGAATTTCATTGGGAAAGTTGAGTGGCAGAAGTGCTGTAAGAGCAAGGTTGGAAGAATTGGGGTATGACCTTACAAGGGAGGATTTAAATGAGGCCTTTGCAAGATTTAAGGATTTAGCGGATAGAAAGCGAGAAATTACTGATAGGGACTTAGAGGCAATCGTTAGTGAGCAAGTTATGCAGCCAGAAGCTCGCTTCCAGTTGCATTTAGTCCAAGTAAGTTGTGGAACCGCATTGAAACCTACTGCTACGGTTACTCTTACTGACAAAGATGGAGTTGAGCAAACAACTGTTGCCCTTGGAACTGGTCCAGTAGATGCTGTTTGTAAGGCACTTGATTCTTTGGCGGGAGAAAACAATGAATTACTTGAGTTTTCAGTTAAATCTGTCACTGAGGGCATAGATGCCTTGGGTGAGGTGACAATACGATTGAGAAGAAATGGAAAAATCTTTTCAGGCCATTCTGCAGATACAGATGTAGTTGTGGCGGCGGCCCAGGCTTATGTGAATGCTCTCAATAGGCTGGTTTCTTCAGAAAAAAAGAATCCGATACATCCTCAGCATGATGTTGTTCAAGCAAATCTGTAGTGAAGTTTGAATAATCAACTCAAATTCCTATAGATTTGATTCATGAAATT
Organism: Prochlorococcus sp. AG-402-G22; assembly: GCA_003217035.1. Lineage (GTDB taxonomy): Bacteria > Cyanobacteriota > Cyanobacteriia > PCC-6307 > Cyanobiaceae > Prochlorococcus_D. The sequence goes on along the minus strand of QCHV01000002.1, from coordinate 102,991 downwards.
GGCAAATGAATATGCAAATGAGAATTGCAAGAAACTTTTATAGGCTTGTTGGTCCAGATGGCCAACCTCATCCTGTCTTGGATATAATTCATGAATCCATAGAAGCGGCAATTGGAGCAGCACGAAACTGGAGCTCGGAAGAAGAAGTTCGATCTCCAACTATTTCTCAAAATATTGGCGTAGAAGTGATGACAAATAATGGTTCTTGGCGAACAATTCAATACTCTTGAAAGTAAAAACTTACTTTTCTGAGATATTTAATGAATAGTTCTTCTTCTTAAAATGTTGGTCAGTATCGATCTTTGTCTAGTTCCTCTAGGTGTAGGCACTTCTCTTGCTCCTTATATAGCAGCGTGCAAAAAAGTTATTGAGGAACGAGGGCTTGATTATGAGCTTGGACCAAATGGAACTGCTATAGAGGGTGAATGGGATGAGGTCTTTAAATGTGTTAGGGCTTGTCATGAAGTTGTTCATTCTTTGGGTGCAAATCGAATTTATTCAACTTTGAAGGTCAATACTCGTACAGATCGCAATCAATCTTTTCGAGATAAGGTTAAAAGTGTAAATTCCGTCTCTTAATCTAAAATTAAAATCAGTTTATAATTTATTAAATTCGTATCAATCATTAAATATATTTAAGGCTTTTTGCAATTTAACAGCTATTTTTTAGAAATCATCAGGTTCGTTTTTAATGGGTAGTGGTGTTAAAGGTTATTGGCTGCTTACGTGGCTAGGCTTATTTTCAAATGTCGCAGCAATCCTTTTCTTTGCATTTGTAGTAGGTTTTTATAATCCCAGCTTTAGAGCAGGAAATATAAGTTTTTCAGCTGCCATTCATTGGCCTTCTGCAATTGTTGGTATAGTTGCTTGTTCAGGACTTTTGGCAGAAAGGCGCTGGGGTGTGATTTTGGCAATAGTTGCACTTTCAATGACAATAATTGGCTCGTCAAGTTATGGGATTTTCCTTTTGCAATCCGAGAAGTCTTTGACAGACTTAAGTCTCACTTCTTTCTTGATTTCAATCTTTAATTTCGTGGCTTTGATTTATTGGTGCAGGCCAGTTCATAGAAAAACAAAAAGGATAAGATTGTAGATTTATTTATTTCTTGTCCAACTCCATTAGAATATTTAGAATAAGAACAAGTAACTTACAGTTCTAAATGTAACTATTTAAGCAGGATATGAGGCTTTAAATGAACTAATAGGGTATTTAATACGCCTATGGCGCATCCTTTTCCATACGCCAACAAAAGCTCTTATAATTAATTCTATCTCTGATCTACTAAGGCTGCTTTTTAATAATTGCCCATCGTGTTTTCTAGACTCAACAATTCTTCTTATTGTTTTAAACGCTTCTTCGTCAGAACTTTTCTCACCAAGAGCTCTTAAGGCTGCTTCGCATCCATCTGCAAGCATTAATATTGCAGTTTCTCTTGACCTAGGTACAGGCCCTTTATATCTAAATCTAGTCTCTTGTACTGATGGATCATTTTCTCTAGCTTTGTGCAGGAAGTAGCCCATTTTAAGAGTTCCTTGATGTTCAGGTATGAAATCTGCTATTGGGCTTGGAAGACGGTGCCTTCTCGCTAGTTTGAGGCCCTCGTCGACATGTGCCTGCAGAATATCTGCACTTTTATAAGGGTTTTGAAGTTTCTCATGAGGGTTAATATCACCTTCTTGATTCTCAATAAACCATTCTGGTGCATGTAGTTTGCCAATGTCATGGTATAGAGCGCCAGTCCTAATTAAATCGACATCAGCACCAATGCTTCTTGCACCTTCTTCAGCTAATCCGCAAATCATCAGTGTATGTTCAAATGTTCCAGGAGCTTCTTTTGATAATCGTCTTAAGAGAGGTCTTTCTTGATCTGACATTTCCATTAAGCGAGCTCTTGTGAGCAATCCAAATGTATTTTCAATAATTGGAATCAATAAGACAGTAAACATAAGCATTGCCCCTAGAACAAGTGCTTCTGTTAAAAGTGTTTCTGAATTAGGAGAAAGTTTTCTCCATGCGCTTCCAGACGACAAGATTTGACTTCTTAATAGAATCCATTGACTTAAAAGAGCGCTAAAAGGAACAAAGACTACTACTTGCAATAATTGTGCTCTGCTTCTCATTCGCCCTCCTAGAAATGCGACCAATGTTGATGTAAGAGCTGCAATTATTAGCCGTCCTTCACCAATTCCACTTACTGGAACTGGCCATAAAAGGCTTGTTACTCCCATCCATCCCAAGGCACTTGTGGGACCTACTCCTTGAGAAAGAAGAAGAGTAGGTGGTACTAGTATTTGTAGAGGACTAACTGCAGCTCCAAACCAGTCTTTGCTTGCTTGAGCAATAAGTAGCAAGCCTAGTGCTAGCAAACCATGCTTAGGTCTTAAAGAAGGTTTCTCTCTTCTCATGATTATTAGCAATGCAAAGCAGCTTGCAAGTGCTTCGCTAAACCGACACAACCATTCAATTGGCCTTGCAGTTCTTCTTATTAGGCCGAAGTGATCAAGTACTGCAAAGCCTTCTGGTGTAATTTGCTCTCCCTTCCTTGTTATTAAATCTCCTTTCTTTACTTCGATTTTTGGAATTCCTTGTTTAGTTATTAGCTCTTCAAGTAATTGTTGACTCCTTTGGGCATCATGACGGAGATTTGTATTTCCATGAAAAGTATTTGCTATTAATTTGCTGGCAATATCTATAGAGGGTCCTTCATCATTGATTTGCTCTATTAATTGAAACTTGGCAGCATTAAGTATTTGGTCATGAGCCAAGGTTTTGATAAGCCCTTGCTTAAGCATTTTCTGTGAAACTAAAAGCACCTCTTGCTCCCATATATTTCTTCTTTGGGGGGATTGTTTTGAAAGCCATTCTCTTTCTTCAGGAGTGAGGTTTACAGGACCTATTCGAAAGGCCTCATTACGAGGTGCGACTCTCTCTAGATAACTAATGTTTTTTATTAATGCCTTTTCAATATTTACTGTTTCCTCTTTATCTATTACTTGTACTGATGTTCGAGGAATAAGGTCGGTTTTTTGTTGTTGAAGTGCCTCGGTATCTATCACCAATGCGCTTTGAGGAGCATTTGCTTCAAAAGGAGCTATATCTCCTGGTTTTAAGTCAGGAACGGCTAATAATTTATAACTAGAAACAATTGCTATAACGATACAAACCATTAAAAGACCTGTCCTGTCAGCCAGAGGCCATTTAGCGACAGATTTTCTTGGCGATTGGCTGTTTATAAAACTTCGCCAAATGCTTTTTAAGCGTAGAATTTTTGCCAATGCTCTTTGATGCTGAACATAACCCTAGCTATTAATTAGAAGCATGCCTTTTACAAACATAGACTGATCCAATGGCTTATAAACTTGACGGCAAGAAATTAGCCAATGAAATAGAGCTTAGATTAAGTCATGATATAAATCATGGACTACATAAGGCTGGCCGACCTCCAGGTTTGGCAGTTCTTCGTATAGGTGATGATCCTGCTAGTGGTATTTACGTTTCTAATAAAGAAAAAGCTTGTAAAAGAGTTGGAATTAAAAGTTTTGGGTGTCACCTTTCTTCAACCACACCTTTTGATGAAATTCTTCAAATAATCAATGACTTAAATTCCAATGAGAATGTTGATGGAATTTTGTTACAGCTACCTCTCCCTGACCATCTTGATCCAGCAACTCTTTTGGAATCAATCGACCCTATGAAAGATGCAGACGGACTGCATACGTTGAATTTAGGGAAGTTGATTAAAGGAGAAGATGGACCAAGATCCTGTACTCCAGCTGGAATTATGGCTTTGCTTGCCAAGAATCACATAGATCTTTGTGGAAAAAGAGCTGTTGTTATTGGCCGAAGCATACTTGTGGGTAAACCTATGGCTTTAATGCTTCAGGCAGCGAATGCGACTGTAACGCTTGCTCATTCTCGTACTAAAAACCTTGCTGAATTAACAAGGCAAGCAGAGCTATTGGTTGTGGCAGCAGGAAAGCCTGGTTTAATAGGACCTGATTACATTAATGAGAATTTAGTGATTGTTGATGTTGGAATTCACAGAGTTCTTAAGAATAAAAATATTGGTGAGGCATCAGGCTACAAACTCTGTGGTGATGTTAGGAGTGAAGAGGTTGAGGGTTTGGTTGATTCGATTACCCCTGTGCCTGGGGGAGTGGGTCCAATGACTATCGCAATGTTGCTTGTAAATACTGTTGTAAGTTGGCAGAAGCATTGCAGTTTATCCTTGAGTCTTGAGGATTTGCTTCCTTGAAGCTTTATTCCTCTAGAAAAAAGGTGATTTATTTTTTCCATGGCAAAAGAAGTTATAAGTTCTTCTTTTGACTTTGCCGCTTATTTGGCTAAGGCAAAAACTCGTGTTGAAGCTGCTTTGGATAGTTCTTTAGGCCCTGAACGGCCAGAAGAATTAAGAGAGGCGATGAGATACTCACTCCTAGCAGGAGGAAAGAGGCTGCGACCAATTTTGTGCTTGGCTTCCTGTGAGTTAACAGGGGGAGACTCGGACAAAGCTTTGCCAACAGCAGTTGCAATAGAAATGATCCATACAATGTCTCTTATTCATGATGATTTGCCATCTATGGATAATGATGATTTGAGGCGTGGACGACCTACTAATCACAAGGTTTATGGAGATGCCTTGGCGATTCTTTCAGGTGATGCTTTGTTGACTCGTGCATTTGAAATGGTTTCATTAAGGACTTCGGGGGTTTCATCTGAGAGGCTTTTGAAGGTTGTCGGAGAACTCTCAATGGTAGCTGGAGCCCCTGGCTTGGTAGGAGGGCAGGTTGTAGATCTCCAATGTGAGGGGAAGAATGTGGACTTGGAAACATTGGAATATATTCATCTTCATAAGACTGGAGCCCTTCTAAAGGCATCGGTTGTCTGTGGTGCACTTATTGGAGGAGCTAATGAGGATTTGTTAGATGCTTTAAGTAGATATGCAAAATCGATAGGTTTAGCTTTTCAAATTGTTGATGATATTCTTGATGTCACTTCGAGTAGTGATGTCCTTGGCAAAACTGCCGGAAAAGATTTAGTTGCTGATAAAACTACATATCCAAAGCTCTTAGGGATAGATGAATCACGTCGGAAAGCAAACGAACTTATTGATAATGCCAAGGCTGTTCTACAGCCTTGGCGAGAAAAGGCTGCGCCTTTACTTGCTCTGGCTGAGTACATAGCTACAAGAGATAGATGACTCCTGATCAAGTTCTCACAACTTCTATTTTTACAGAATTGCTTGATAATTCTGCATTGTGTTGGGGCCTGATTGCCTGCGGTGTAGCACAAACTTCAAAATTGCTTTTTGAATTAGTAATTCATCAAAAATGGAGACCTTCTGTGCTTATTGAAACAGGAGGAATGCCTTCAAGTCATTCTGCTCTTGTGACAGCGACAGCGTCAGGTGTTGGTCTTCAGCTTGGTTTTTCTCACCCAACATTTGCTTTGGCTGCAACCATTGCTTTTGTTGTTATGTATGACGCTAGTGGGATACGTCTGTCTTCAGGTTTGATGGCAGCTCGTATAAACCAATTGCCAGCAGATAATTGGCCTTTGCAACCAGAGAAACCACTTAAGGAAAGTTTGGGGCATTCACGATTGGAAGTGTTAGTCGGTAGTCTGTTAGGCCCTGCAATCGCTTTACCTGGAATAATCTTTATAGGCTCTCCACTTCATTACTTGGAATTGCTCCATGTATTTTAGGGGTGAAGGATTTTTCTCTAACTGATGATCAAGAAAAAGCGATAAAAGCTTTTGAGACATGGCTTGATAACAGTTCTTCTGGTGAACCATTTATTCTGACAGGTTATGCAGGTACTGGAAAAACTTTTTTATCGTTAGTTTTTTTAACTCTCGTAGAAGAACGAAAACTTTGCTGGACAGTTGCTGCACCTACTCATAAAGCTGTAGGTGTTGTACGTAATTCTTTGGCCACAAGGAAACTCTCTCCAACTTTTTATCCATCTACAGTTCATAGATTGCTGCGTTTGAAGCTAGTTAAGAAAGGGAATAAAGAGGTATGTGAACAAACCAGTCAAACGGCTAAATCTCTTGAGCAATTGAAATTAGTTTTAATTGATGAGGCTTCTATGATCAGCAGTTCTCTTCTAGAGATAATTCTTCAATCAGCCCATACATATAAAACACGATTGGTTTTTGTTGGTGACTCTGCTCAATTGCCTCCAGTGGGAGAAGAAAAAAGCCCAGCTTTTTTTATCAAGAATGCCTCTTCTTCAGAATTAAGCCAAGTCGTACGTCATAAAGGTTCAGTTCTGAGGTTGGCAAGTTTGCTTAGAGACGAGAATTTCTCATGCCCACCACCACCTTGCTTTTCTGGTGTAGTCAAAGATGAATTTCCTGTAAGTTCACTTAATCAAGAGGCTTGGTTAGAACTAGCGAAATCTTCTTTGTATGCAGCCTCAAAAAATAATGATCCAGATTCGGCAAGAATTCTTTGTTATACCAATAGATATCTTGAAAGATTAATACCTCATGCACGAAGAGCTGTTCATGGCACACTTGCTGAAGAAATGTCAGTTCTGCCTGGGGAAGTTTTAATTAGTAGAAGGGCTGTTATGAGAAATTCATCTAAAGGTAATCATTCTTATGAGGAAGAACCTGGAATGCTTTTCGGCTCAAATACAGAGATGATTGTAAAAGAGGTTGTCCCTGAAATGTTTGATTTTCAAGATTTTGATTTGACTGAGAAATGCCAAGTAGACGTTCCTATTGTTGAAGCCTATGTTGCAGAAGTCATGGTTGGTAGTATTGAATATTCTATTAGGTTGTTGCCAGACGTTGGGACTAGTGCAAGAACAATTTTGGACAGCTTCTTGAATAATTTGTCCTTACAAGCCAAGCAACTTAATGGAAAGGACTCTCGGATGTATTGGAAACTTTTTTTCTATATACGTGACTCATTTGCTCATGTTAGTCCAGCCTCTGTTTTGACAGTTCACAGAAGTCAGGGAAGTACTTTTGGGAAAGTGTTTATAGCTTCAGATGTTTTTTGGCCTAAAGATCTTTCTCTCAGGAGACAACTTGCTTATGTTGCTGTTAGCAGAGCAAGTGAAGGGGTTTGGTTATTAGGGAATAGGCAATATGCTCTTGAACAAGAAGATTGGAATCGCAAACTAAGTTTTATCTACAAGTAATAGCACTATTTCTTAAATCACTTCATATTCTTTATTTGTATTTGTGTACTGCTGCTAACCATAGATTCAATATATTCTTTGAACTTGGCCAATGAAGATGTATCCAACTTGCATGAAATAAATTATTACTCCAACCCTCTTCCTCTGATGTAGAGTTCCATCCTTTTTTTAGCCATGAAGGGTATAAATCTTCTTTGTACATAGCAGATTTATTCTTGTTTGTTTGATTATTAACGTTATCAGTAGATTCAAGTTTCCATTTGTGAAATTCGTGACCTACAATTTCTTGACCTTTATTGATAATAAGACTACTTCGTGTTGCTTTTAGTTTTCTATAGCCTACTTGAAGAGACCCTTTTCTTGCATTAAAAGGCAAAATGCCGCTCATTTTGTGCCCTGTACCGGCTTCATTGAAAAGCGTGTTTCCTAAAATTAACATCCCTCCGCATTCTGCATAAATGGGATGAAGACCAAAGAAGTCTCTTATTGAATTTAAGCTTCTTTTGGATTCACTTATCTCTTGATTATAAGACTCCGGAAATCCTCCAGGGATAATTAACCCTTTGGCAACTTTAGGTATTGGCTCATCTTCAGTAATGCTCCAGTTTAGAATCTCTATCCCTAATGCCTCAAGATATTCTTTTGTTTCTGGGTACCGAAAATGAAATGCTTTATCTTCTGCAATAGCAATTGGAGTTTTATTTTTAAATTGTTGATTGCCTTTGATTAAAAAGCTTTTGCAATAATTCTTTTTTGGTTTGGGGGCTTTTAGTAGTTTGTCGAAGGATTTTAGATCAAGATGGTTTTCAGCAAATACTTTCCATGCTTCGACTCTCCTTTCCAGCTGATTGATTTCATGAGCAGGTGCAAGTCCTAAGTTCTTACTTTTCAAGAAAAGAGTTTCACTTGTTGGAAGACACCCAAGTACTTTGATATTGATCTTTTTAAGAACCGCACATAATAAGTCTCTATGTCTTGCGCTATTTACATTATTTAGAACCACACCAGCTATTTCCAAGGTCTTATCATGATCTCTAAAACCTTTTACTACTGCTCCAATTGATGCGGCTTGACCGCGAGCATTAACTATTAAAACTATGGGTAGCTTAAGAAATCGGGCGATATGAGCAGTACTGCCTTCTTCCGAAATACCTATGCCATCAAATAATCCCATAGCTCCTTCTACTAATCCCAGATCAGCAGAACTTCCATATTTGTAAAAACTATCCTCTACCCATTCTTCTCCTGACAGAATAAGGTCTAGATTTCTGCATGGTCTTTTGGCTACTAAAGAGAGTTGTTGAGGGTCTAAATAGTCGGGCCCTACTTTGTAGGTTTGAATACTTTTTTGTTTTGATTTCGCCCAGGCTGTAAGAGTAAGGCTTAAAAGTGTTTTACCACTGCCACTTGCAGGAGCAGATATTATGCAAACCATCTTTCTTTTAGGCTGGTGTTGTCAAGGACTATTTAGTTGGATTAATTAAACCAAGCATTTTAGCCGCCAATGGCGCGGCGTTCGCAAGTAGAGGGCTTGTAGAGCCACGGCTCGTAGAAAGCAAGCGAGCAACATCCATTTCGGCAGAGTTTTTTTGGATTGGAACAACCTCTTCTAAGAGTTCCATACTTGCCATGCCACCTGCCTCTAATCTCATGCATTCTCCCGATTCAGATGCCAGTATTATGCACACTGATTTTTTAGGATCATCTTTTGGTCTGGAAATTAACCTTAACCCTATAATTTGCCCTGGATGAATACTTGGCTTTCCTACAGGTAATGGCATAAGCCTAAACGTAACAACACTCCTGTCAAGCCGAGTGAATTTAGCATTGATAATATTACCCTCTTTGTAAATATCTTTTTCCAACTTCCATTCAAGCCGGTCTGCAATCCATGCTGCAAATAGGAGCCCTTGCACAGGATTCTCTCCTTCTATATCTATGTCCACATTGACAAGATTATGTAGGATCTCACGACGATTAGGCGGGTCAAAAACCATTGCAAGAGTTTCTCGCCAAGTTCGCAGTCTTAACCAGTTAAGATCGTTAACAGCTTGGCCATTCTTAATACTGCCTTGAAGTAAGTCCAAGCACCTGAGTGGCTCACCTAGGGCGGTATCAATTATAAGCCTACGTACTGGAATAGCTACTTTATTTAAAAGGTCTGGATCTTCATCAAGACTTCCATTCCACCATAGCCATGATGGCAGATCATTTGGAATTAATTGTTCGACGGTATGAAGACTATCCTTTAGAGATTCGACGTCACCTCTGAGTACGACAACATCTCCACAGGCTGCATTTCCACCTCCTTCTTCGGGTAGTGGACAATAAGCAGCAACTAAGGCTTCCAACTCACGCCCTTTCCCTATTGTTGGTGCAAGTGTTATCAACCTTCTTGGCTTGAGTTCACTAATTGAGTGGTCTATGTGTTGACCTCTGAGATCCTCTTCAGGTTCAATATCTCTACATGCCTTTATAGAAGCCAAAACACTTTTATCAAAGGGTGGCGTTGAATGGGGTAAGTCGTTTTCTAAAACTATCTGTCTAGCGGCTTCAATTATTTCTAGCCTTTGATTGCCAAGAATTGGCTCATTTATTTTCCCTGTTGTCACTAGTTTTTGTTCTATCCATGCGGGCTGCCATATTATGAGTGAGAAAGTATTTGCTCCTTTATTATCAATTTGCTCTTGAGTCCATAGCTTTTTGAGATAGCTAGGTATTTCTGAAGGAGGTATTTGAAGTGGGGTTTGAAGTGTGAGTTGAGGAGACATTGATTATCTGTGAGTTGAATTAGAGAAAAAATCAGTCAAGGTCTTCGCCAAAGCAATTGATCTTTAGCTAAAAGAGCATCAGATTCTGCAGGACCCCATGTTCTAGCTTCATATGGATAAATCGGTAGTTGCCAAGGACTATCTTCTATTAGTTCTAGTAAAGGAGTGTAAAGGCGCCATGCAGCTTCCACTTCATCGCTCCTAGTGAAAAGAGTTGGATCTCCTAGCATGGCGTCGGCTAAAAGCCTTACATATCCTTCGTCCGAGGGTTCACCAAAAGATTCGTCGTAAGAAAACTCCATTTCAACTGGTCTGCTTCGCATGCCTGAACCTGGAGATTTAACTTCAAAACGAAATTCAGCCCCTTCATCAGGTTGAATCCTTAGGATCAATTGATTTGAAGTAGGAGTTCCTCCTGCAGCATCAAAAAGGTGAACAGGAGCTTCTCGAAAAGTGAGTGCAACTTCACTTGTCCTCTTGGCCAATCTTTTACCTGTTCGAATATAAAAAGGAACTCCTTGCCACCGCCAATTGTCTACAAATAATTTCATGGCCACATAAGTTTCTGTTGTGCTATTTGGATTTACTCCAGGCTCTTCTCTGTAGCCAAGTATGGGCTGTGATTGATTGCCTCCTTTGGAGTATTGACCTCTTACACAGGATTTCCAAGGTTCTAATTCATTAGCAAGACGTGCTGCTTGGAGGACTTTTGCTTTTTCATTCCTTATTGACTCTGGATCAAAATGTCCAGGGGGCTCCATTGCAGTAATTGCAAGCATTTGAGTTAAATGGTTTTGTACCATATCCCTCAATGCGCCAGCACTTTCGTAATAACCAGCTCTATCCTCTACTCCTACAGTTTCTGCAGATGTAATTTGTACGTTTGAGATGTAATTCCTATTCCATATAGGTTCGAAAATTGCATTCGCGAACCTTAAAACTAAAATATTTTGAACAGTTTCCTTGCCCAAATAGTGGTCTATTCTGAATATTTGACTTTCAAGAGCACAGTTTTGTACTAGTTGATTCAGTGTTTGAGCACTGCCATAATCTCTCCCAAAAGGTTTTTCTATTACCACCCGATTTCGTTTTGGATCTTTTAACAATCCAGCAGCAGCAAGAGATTGGCATGCATCAGCATAAAACTTCGGGGAAACAGAAAGATAGAATGTTCTATTTCCATGAGTAGCTTTTAAGCGATCTATTTCATCTAGTCTTTGAGCAAGGTTTATAACATCTTCTGAATGTTGAAGGTTTACAGGCTCATAGAAGAGATTTGAAGAAAAGTCTTCCCATTCTTTAGGACTTTCTTTGACTGTTTCTTTAAGGGCTGATGACATCTTTCGACGAAACTCTTCATCATTCCATGGCCTTCGAGCACATCCAATAATTGCAAACTCGCTGGGTAACCTTCTTTGTTTAAAAAGCTCAAACAGTGCAGGGATTAACTTTCGATGGGTTAAGTCCCCACTGGCACCAAAAATTACTAGACACTGAGGGGTGACAACTCTTTCTTGTCTAAGGCCTATCCTTAATGGGTTTGTGATCGGCATGTTCATCAAAAATCTCCTAAGCCGATAAATGAGTCCTCTATTAACTAAATTCAAATTGCTTATTTAGATCACGCTATGTTTTGTGCTCAGATCACCAAAAATAGAAATATTTACAAGGCTTTGTTTTTTTGACTAAGCAATACAAATCAAATTGATAATATGATGATCTTGGTTTCGTTTGAGAAGTCTATTTAGTAAGTTTCTACATGCCATCTCCCAGCTTTTTTAAGTTGGGGCCTTAGTTCTGACCAATCCAAACCCTTTGAAGTGGCTGCCTTGGCCATGGCTTCATCGATGCCTGGCTCCATACCTTTTAGTCCACAGAGATATATGTGAGTTTTAGGATTTTCAATCAAAGTAAAAATCTCTTCTGCGTGCTCTAGAACTCTGTCTTGAATGTACATCCTTCCACCTTTCGTGTTTTTTTGTTCACGACTAATGGCTTTGGTATAACGCAGATTGTCTGGGTATTTGGCTTTGTAGCCTTCAAAATCGGAATCGTATAGAAGGTTTTCAGTTTTTGGAGCACCCATGAACAGCCAAGCATTCCCTTTGAAGTTCCAGTTATTCTTTTTCCTCTCTGAACTCTCGAACATCTTCCTGAGATAAGCCCTCATAGGCGCTATACCTGTTCCAGTGGCCAACATTATTATGTTTGCCTCCTCGTCTTCAGGAAGAAGCATTTCTTTGCCAACAGGACCAGTTATTTTGACTTTGTCGCCAGGTTTGATGTCGCAAAGGTATGTAGAGCAAACACCATCAATTGTTTCCCCATCTTTCTCATATTGGAGTTGACGGACGCATAAAGACACAGTGTTGCCTTGATAATCGTCCCCATGCCTTGTACTGGCAATTGAGTAGAGGCGTATCTTGTGAGGCTTTCCCTTCGCATCTTCGCCTGCAGGGATTATTCCAATACTTTGGCCTTCAACATATTCCAGAAGTGGATCACCATTTGAAAGATCAAAAGTTATGTGATGAACCCTTCCAATTGCACCGTCCTTAAGAAGAGAGTAATTCTCTTTTACTGTTCCCACAAAAGGAGTCTTTGGCTTGTAAGTATTTACTGGAACATTTGGATGAGCAGGCTTTTTAATTGTTTTATTAGAAGAGCCTGGATCACCCTGCTGTTTTGGTGAAGAAGGCTTAGGAGGATTTTCAATAGATGTTCTAGGCACCTCTGGTGTTTTTACAGAGGGCTTTGCTTGGATCCTTTTGAGGATAAATGACTGGATAAATCCAAAGACTCCAATAACAATTGGAATGTGAGCGAGACCTCCGGCGATTACTCTGGCTTCCGAATAAGACATTAAAAACTAAAAACCGAATGAAGAGAATACCAATACTTCGACTTTATTCGTTGACTTATTCAATTATCTAGTTCACGTTTTGAGATTGGCACAAGTCAGAACATTTGACTTTAATTCCCAATTTGTCAGTTTTTTATGTATTGTGCCTTAGCTTTTGGGTGATGCAGCAAATTGTCCAGTCTCAAAGCTATTCAGAGTCCTCCTGAACATGCTCTATCGACATCACTTGGAAATGAGCATATGAAAGATAGAACTATTGAGCAGACCGTTGAGGTTCTTCCTAAGGGGACTAGGAGGCTGGCTGCTCAATTGAGAACCTCAGCAAGATTTGAAGATTTATGGTCAGTTTTAACTAATTACAATCGATTAAGTGAATTCATACCAAATTTGTCCAGCAGCAATTTAATTTCTCGAGAGGCAAATAAAATCAAGCTCAAACAAGTAGGCGCACAAGATTTTTTTGGGCTTACTTTTTCTGCAGAGGTTTTACTAGAACTTGAAGAGCTTAAATCTGAAGGGATTTTGAGATTTGGTTTGATCAAAGGGGATTTCAGACGTTTTGAAGGAGCATGGACAATTAGTCGATTATCAAATGATCTTGGTTCTTCTTTGGTCTATGAGTTAACAGTTCAAGGCTGTTTTGGTATGCCTGTTTCACTCATAGAAAAACGATTGAGGAGTGATCTCAGGAATAATTTGTTAGCAGTTGAAAAGACTGCTCTTCAATAATCTTCATACCCCCAAGGGGATTCGAACCCCTGTCGCCTCCGTGAAAGGGAGGTGTCCTAGGCCTCTAGACGATGGGGGCGAGGCCGTGAACTGTAATTGTTCACATTTGAAAGTTACGGGCCAGGTTAACCCTGCGTCAAGCTTTCGGAGGACTTGTCATCTCCATTCCACACAGGAACTGTGAAATAGAAACATGAACCTTTGTCTGGTTCAGATACAACCCAGATCTTCCCACCATGGACTTCAACAATGCGTCTGCATACAGAGAGACCTATTCCAAAACCTGCAGTTTCGCTTGAAGTTTGAGGTAATCGCACTCGGTCTAAAAATATTCTTTCCTGTTCTTCTTCTGGTATTCCACGACCATTGTCGCAAATGCTTACCTGAACCCACTGATTTGTTCTATGTAACATTGTTATCGTAATTGTTTCACCATCTTTTGAAAATTTCAGTGCATTTTCAATAAGATTCAAAAGTACTTGTCTCATTCTTCTCGTATCAGCAAAAACCCAAGGCAAGTCAGAAGGTATGTCTGTATTAATCCCTACTCCTCTTGAGAGCCAAAGTTTTTCTAATTCGAGAATTACTTCAGCTGTAATGTTGGTTAAATTTGATTTTTGTGGATTAAATAAAGCTTCCCATCTCGTACTTCCTACTTCAAGTAAATCTTTCGACAGCATTTCGATTTCTTCCAGTCGCCTTTTGACAACTTCTTGAAATTTCTCTTGATCGATTTGGCCAAGTTCTTGGCTTTGAATTGCCAAAACAGCAGCAGATAATGGAGTCCTTAATTCATGAGCAACCATTCTTAATAGCCTTTCCTGCGACTCAACTCTTGAAGAAAGTGTTTCGTTCTCTTGACGTAAAACCAAAAGTTCATCTTCTAAGAGCAGTTCTCTGCGCGTTCTTCCTACTTCATTGTCGGGAGATCTAAGGTTTACATCTACTCCACTTATCAATCCCTCTTGCTCCCATCTTGGCAACCAATTTTTTAATTGTTGAAATATGCTGCTTCCTGCAAAAATTTGTTTCGGAAGAGGATTTATTTTGATTAGTGCAGGTATTGCAACAAGACGGTGCAGTTCAAGTAATTCAGGCTGTTTAGTTGGATCTGAAAACTGTAAAGATATTTCAAACCCACACTGTTCAGATTCTAGAAAATTAATAAGAGCTCTTATCTCAACTCTTGAGAGATGCTGCCTGCTGGCAACTAGAAGAAGCTTTAGCTTTCTTCGTTCATTTTTCTCTCCCCCATCCAAAGCGAATTAATTTCAATTGTTAGGTATACATTAAGGGAATGAGAGTCAATTTAGAGTTTTGCTAAAGAAATGGATGAAAACGTCAAAACCAATCAAGTCCCTTCGCAATGGCAGAAGATAATTTTGTACAAGAGGATGATCTGGATCCCAATAAACATTCAGAAGCTTTCAGAATAAATTTTGATAATAATTTCAAATATTGGTTTGGAAGAAACCTAGGAATTTGGCGGTCTAGAAGACAGTATTTTTTTGAGGAAGAAAAAGAAGCCATGAATATCGATATGCTTATAAAAATAGAAAAGTATATTGATAAGAACCCAGGAGAACTAAGGTATAGGTTTACATGGAGTCCTGAAAAAGAAACAGATTTCTTTAAAAAAAAGCCATCATATTCAAAAGAAGGTGTAATGGATGTTTCAATTTGGGGTCATCAACTTCACCGAAGTAATGGATATTTAAGCCGATCTGCTGGGATTTCAAGTATCAGGCAGGTTGATGAGCATGAATTAATCTTTGAATCTAAATATGATGGATGGTACTTTTTAGAACATACAAGACTAATTGATCAGGACCGTTATCGATACAGGGTGATTTATGGCTGGTATAGAGATAAATTACAAATAGTTGAGAATCACCATGAGATTAGAATCAAAGAAGCACTTGCTCCAATTCAAGAGAGCAAATAAGAGATATTTCTGGAAAATGAAGTATATTTTTTGAGACAATCAAAATTGCTAGTGCAAAATTTTTTACCAAGGCGCATATTTCTCATACTGCTGGCCTCATTTTGTCTTTTTCAAACTTCAACCCCAGCTAGAGATAACAAGAAAACAAAACCAGCTACAGATGATGATACTTTCCTCTATAGAGGCATGGGCGGCACCTACATTTGCAATGCAAGGGCGGCAGGAGTTGAATTTCCTAAGGCCGTAGGTATAGCATCTGCAACTTATGTCCAGGTGCTTGAAGGAAAGCATGGTGGAATTATCAAAACTGTTAGTAAAAAAAGATTAGATAGAGAGCAATTATTTACTGGAGCTGAATTTCATGTTGTAACTGCGGCAATACAATTTTGCCCTGACCAAGTTCCCGATGATGTAAAAAACAAGGTTAAGAATACTTTGGAAAAGGAATTGGATAAGAAATCTTGATGTCTTAAATATTTAAATTTCCCTTTAAAATTTTTATCTAAACATAGAGCTTACTGAGCTCTCTTCATGAATTCTCCATATAGCCTCTCCAAGCATATTTGCAACAGATAGAACCTTTAGTTGATTGAAGTGATTTTCTTCCTTAACAGGAATACTGTTGGTTACAATCACTTTCTCAAAAAGACCAGGTTGAGATAAACGGCTATATGCAGGGGGAGAAAAAACTGCGTGCGATGCGCAAGCAATTACTCTTTTTGCACCTTCTTTTCTAAGTAATTCTGCGCCTGCGCAAATTGTCCCTCCAGTATCAATCATGTCATCTATGAGGATGGCTGTTTTATTGGCAACTTCTCCTATCACAGTAAGACTTTCAGCAACATTATGAGCTGACCTTCGTTTATCAATAATTGCCAATGGTGAATCTTTCATTTGTTTTGCAAATGCTCTAGCTCTTGCCACTCCACCTACATCAGGAGAAACCACAACAATCTCTTCGAGATCTTTTGTTGACAAATAATCAACTAGGACTGGTGAACCGTATATGTGGTCGCAAGGGATATCAAAATAACCTTGAATTTGTGCGGAATGAAGGTCCATAGCCAGGACTCTGTCAACACCAGATTTGACAAGTAAGTTCGCAGTTAACTTTGCTGTAATAGATTCTCTGCCGGCTGTTTTTCTATCAGCACGAGCATATCCGTAATAAGGTATTACGGCTGTAATTTGCCTCGCTGAAGCCCTTTTGCAAGCATCGACCATTATCATCAGCTCCATAAGGCTGTCATTGACAGGAGCGCAAGTTGGTTGAATTAGGAATACATCGCACCCTCTAATCGAATCTTGAATTTGTACATATAACTCTCCATCGGCAAACCTCTTTGAAACGAGAGGAACACATGAAATTCCAATATATGTAGCTATCTCTTGGGCAAGAGGTGGATTAGAAGTTCCACTTATTAAACGAAGCCTTCTAGTGTCATGGCTAATATTCTCTTGTTCAGTGCTAGCTGCAGTGAGAAAACTAGTCACGGTAGCTGCAAAACTTCTTTCTACTGATGCTAATGCTCATAGCTCAACTAACCAAGCTTATTAATAATCATATGTTCGGATAATGATTTCCAAGATCCCTTTTTTGATAGGTTGCGGCCCTGTATCTAAACCAACAATGGATGCCGGATCCAAGGCTCTGGCAGGTTTTTGGGGTAGAGACTTGCTCTATATTTCCTCTGATCAAGAGCCAAATGGTTTTCTTATGAGTTTTGAAAAAGAAAATTCTTTAATTCAGGTTCAAGGAGATGCCGCGAAGGTTAGTTGTTCAGGTGGGAGCTGGTTGGAATCATTGGCTGTTTGGAGGCAACCTGTTCTTTTAATTGTCACTCCATTGACAGACGGTTATCTCCCTGGAATTGCCAACGCATATGTTGCTTTGTGCAAGGAACTTTCCGTTCCATTAATAGGTCTTCTGCAACTTGGAGGAGCTTGGGATCAAAGCAATATGGGCCTTGATGGACTCCCATGGTGTGGCCTTATCAACTCGGATGTCTTGGAAAATCTTTCTGGAGGAAATGAATCTCAATCAGATCTTTTGATACATACTCAAGAAGTAATAGATAAAATAATCTCTAGGTATTTTCTTTTGTCTGACTAGGAAGCCTTAGGGTGCAATATTAATAAACCCCTAAATATTAGTACTTTTTCTTAACAACTAATATGTTATAAATTAATTTTTTAGTTATCACTTGGCTAAGACATTATTTGAATCTCTTGTATCTTCTACCATTTGGACATTTGCTTTATTGTCTATTGGCCAAAAAGAATTCATTGCTTTATTCGTAATCCAAATTCCCAATAGAATAACCCCTGCAAAATGGATTGTTCTGCCTGGATATTTGCCTAGCATTTGTTGAATTTAGAACCTTTGACCCATAATTAAAGATATTAGACGAGGATAAAACTATTAAAGGCTTTGTCTTGGATCGAGTGTTTGACAATGGATAAATTCAGATCAACTTCAGAAAGATTTTCCGGAGTTCTGCTTCATCCAACTTCTTTGCCAGGTAAAGGGGGGTGTGGAGGTTTTGGAGATGAGGCGAAAGAGTGGTTGAAATTACTTGCTGATAGTGGAATTAGTGTTTGGCAGGTGCTACCTCTTTCTCCACCTGATTCAACTGGTTCTCCATATAGCTCTCCTTCAAGTTTTGCATTAAATCCATATTTCTTAGATGTCAAGAGTCTTGTTAGAGAAGGCTATTTGCCAAAGCAAATAGTTGATGAACTTACCGCTTTTGGTGATAAGGACAATTACTCTTTCGAGTTTGAGGTGGCAAATTCGAACCTTCAAATAATTGGTAGAGCATTAAGAGAATCTTGGGCAAATCAAAGATCTTCTAGTCACAAAGAATTTTTGGATTGGTCATCTAGTCAATTTTGGCTTGAAGACCATGTTTTCTTCATGGAACTTCGCCGACAACATAATGAACTCCCTTGGTGGGAGTGGCCTTTAGAATTTGCGTCTCACAAAACCGCGAAATTAAAAGCTTGGAAAGTCAATTGTGAAAATAATTTGTTGGAACATTCTTTAATCCAATGGCATTTGAACCGACAGTGGTCTTCGATAAAATCTTTAGCTAAAGATCTTGGCATATTAATTTTTGGAGACCTTCCTTTTTACGTCTCAAGAGATAGTGCAGATGTATGGGGAAATAGATCTTTGTTTTCTATCTTTCTAAATGGAAGCATCCATCAGCAAAGTGGAGTTCCACCTGACTACTTTTCGGAAACAGGCCAACTTTGGGGAACTCCAGTTTATAGATGGGATAAGCATATTAAAACTCATTTCCGTTGGTGGAGGGAAAGAGTCTCAAGACAGTGGTCTCAGGTTGACTTACTGCGATTGGATCATTTTCGAGCTTTGAATGCATTTTGGTCTGTGCCTGGAGACAGAATTACAGCCCAAAATGGATTTTGGTCGCCTTCCCCTGGTTTACAACTTTTAAAAGTTCTCAGAAATGATTATGGAGGAAAACTTCCATTAGTGGCAGAAGACCTTGGGATAATTACACCTCAAGTTGAACAATTGAGAGATTTCCATGATTTGCCTGGTATGAAAATCTTGCAATTTGCTTTCGATGGCAATATGCAGAACCCTTATTTGCCTGAGAATATAAATAACTATAGGTCTGTTGTTTATACCGGTACTCATGACAATGCGACCACAAAGGGTTGGTGGGAGGACTTGGATTGCGATAGTAAATCCAGAGTCCTTGATCGTGTTAACGGAGAGATGGATTCACCTTCATGGAAAATGATTGAAATGGGTTTGAGGACAAATACATTCTTGTTTATTGCTCCTTTAGTAGACCTCCTGGAATTAGATAATAACTCTCGTTTTAACACTCCAGGAACTGTTGAAGGTAATTGGTCATGGAGGCTAAGTAAGTTTGACAACCATCTGTTAACGGCACTAGATAAATATGGCTCGTTAGGGAGATCTTATGGCCGTAGTTTTGAAAATGTTTTTTCTATACTGGGATAAGGCTTTCACCTTTTCTTTACAACCTCTTTCTCAATATTTAGAGGGGATGTTGTATTCCCATTGTTGATTGATAGATAGAATTGCTGCCTATTTATAATGAATAGGCTTAATAGAATTGCTGTTATATATAAGATATTTCCTTGCCTTCCGGAAACTATATCTATAGTTCTTGGAATTAATAATGACAAAGCACCTCTGCTCTGATTCTTTTTCCCATCTATAATAATAGATTTTAAACTATCCTCCTCTAAAGATAACTCTTTCTCTAAGATGGTAAGCATTTTAGAGAGATAGGCCCTCTCAGGTAGGCAGTTTAACCAACCATTCTCCAAAGCTTGTATGACATTTACTGATATTCGTGTTTTAAATGAAAGATCGGTTCTTAGTAAACCTAGTTCCTCGCGTCTTTCCTTGATAAGTTTCCCCGCATTCTGTATCTCTGAGCTCATCTCGTATTTATTCTGGGAGCCTTCTTTTGAATAAATGGTTGTACTCCTTACTTTTTTATTCATCATAAGGTCTTATTTGTATAAGTATGATAATTCACCTTCTGATAAATCCCTCCAGTTACCCTCTTTTAAACCATCAAGTTTGATGCAGCCAATAGATGTTCGTTTAAGGTCAATTACTGGATGGCCAAGAGCTTCTGATGTCCTACGTATTTGCCTATTTCTTCCTTCTGTCATAATTACTTTAAGCAAGGTCTTTGACCCTTCATGCTTCATTATTTTTACCTTTAACCTTTTTGTAAAACTACCATCAATCTCAACCCCTTTTTGCCATTCTGAGATAACTTTACCTGTAGGAAGCCCTTTTACCCATACAGAATATGTTTTGGGATGATTATACCTAGGGTGAGTTAACTTGAGTGTCAAACTTCCATCATTAGTTATTAATATTGCCCCCCTACTTTTAATATCAAGCCTTCCTACAGGATGCATTCCTTTCCTTATATGGTGAGGTATTAGGCTTATCACAGTTCTTCTTCCCTCTGGGTCGAAGCAGCTGGTTATAATCCCTTTTGGCTTGTTTAGTAGAATAACTTTATTAGGCACCTTCTTAGGTAAAGGCGTCCCATTAATTAGAATCTTATCTTTACTGATATCAGCTTTTTCTCCTATTGTTGCTATCTCACCGTTAACACTTACTTTGCCAGCTTTTATAAGTTCTTCGGCCTTCCTTCTGGCGCAAATGCCTGATTCAGATATTATTTTTTGGATTCTCTTTTCTGACATAAATACCTCTTAGCTTGACTTAATAAAATGCAAGCTGGGAATACTTTTTCCTATCAAATGTTTGCATTCTTTGCTTAAGTTAAGTATGTTAAACGTAATTATAATTTTATTAATAGATAATCTTATCTTGCCAAAGATAAGATTAGAATTATTTTTAGATCCATCGAGATTATAGAAAATTGGCAACATTTCCTTTAAATCATATTCTCAATACTAACCCATACCCTGTTTTTAAGAAGCTCTTATCATTTGAATATCTTCAATATGGAATAAGTTGGTTTTTTGAGAATGTTGCTTAGATCAGCAGAATTTAAAAAGAATCTTCTTTATGCCTTGTTTGCTAATTATTGACTTGGGCAGCTATAGTTATTTTATAATATATAATTTTAGGTTGTAATAGTTTTAAGGCCTGGGAAAATCCCCTTAGCTAGAGAGTTGAGTCCAAATTTCTTCCTTATTAGTTTGATTAGATCTCTTGCTTCGCTTATATTGATTTTGTCATTTTTGATTAGAGACATTAATAATTTGCTTCTTATTTTAGATCCTTGAGAGCTAATTAGTAATTTAATACTATCTCTTGCTACAGGTATTAATTCTGTTCCAGGGAGTTCTGACCCTTCAGTTATTACCTCTAGTAATGCCTCTAGTCTGTCTACTCGGATCCCATCATCCTTGTCGAAAATCACATCCATAAGGATATCCAACATCTCATCATTTTGATCTGTCAGAAGACGCCTAGCTACGTATGGGTAAGCAAAACGAAGTATCTTGAATGAAGGATCAAGGTTAAGGGCAAGGCCTTCTTGGCTCACCACAGCGCGAATTATCAAGGCGAATCTCGCAGGAACTCTGAAAGGATATTCATACATTAATTCTGAAAATTTATCAGTTATATTTTTAAGATTGAATGAGTTTACTTCTTTAGTTAGCACTCCTCCTAATACTTCCTCAAAAACAGGGATAATCTTTGATATATTTTGCTCTTTGCTTAAAAAACCTAATTTTTGGAAGTCTTTTGACAATGATTCAAAATCCTTATTTATTAAATGCACAATTGCTCCAGTAAGTATAACTCTATCCTTGTCAGATATAGAATCCATCATCCCAAAATCAATATATGCCAGTCGATCTAGCAAGCCTTCCTTGGGTTTTATGGCAAATAAGTTTCCAGGATGAGGGTCGGCATGGAAATATCCGAATTCAAGAAGCTGTTGAATTCCACTTATAACAGCTATTTCAATAATATTAGTTGGGTTAACGTTATTTTCTATCAGATTATTTCTATCACCTAGTTTAATACCTTCTATCCAACTTGTTGTTATAACTTTAGAAGATGAATATAATCTTTCTACATTTGGTACAACTATAGATTTATTATCTACATATAACATAGAAAATTCTTCAGCATTATCTGCTTCTTTTTCATAATCAATTTCATTAAATAAGCTAGTGCCAAATTCATCTATAATTTCACCTAGACCAAAGCCTAAATTCAAGGGAAGTAATGGTCCAAATATAAACGCAAGTATCTTTATAATTGCCAGATCTCTTCTAATAATAAAAGTAAGTCCTGGTCTTTGAACTTTTACAGCAACAAAGTTACCAGTTTTTAATTGTGCTTTATATACAACACCCAGACTTGCAGAAGCAATAGGCTTATTAGGGAATTTTCTAAAGAGGTTCTCTATCTTGTTGTTAAGTTCTTTTTCAACTATGTCTATTGCTATTAAATGATTGAACGCAGGTAGGTTGTCTTGAAGCTTTGTTAACTCTTCCAGCCAAACTTTACTAATTAGATCTGGCCTGGTAGATAGTGATTGACCAGTTTTTATAAAGCAAGGGCCTAATCTTGTTAATAAGCTTAGAAGTTCTCTCCCAAGCTTTCTTTGTACATCTTCGTCTTGGCTTTTGCCTTGAATAAGTAGCCTTACTACAAAAATAATTATTGAATAAACTATAACAATAACCCTTGGAATCCATATCCAAGGTTGGAATATTAACCATATAAAATCTCTATTGGCGTCATAGCGCATTTGCTTTAAGCCTTTATTCTTTGAGGAAACTTGAACAAAATTTTAAGTTACCAGCCTTCTGGTTGGGCTAAACACTTCTGAATCATCATTATTCTCATATGGGCTCGATTTCCTTACTCACTCTTAATCGCGGTAGGGACCTTTTTTTACCTGCCCACGGCAGAGGTAGAGCTTTGCCAAGGGATTTAAAAAAGCTTTTAAATAAACGAGCTGGTATTTGGGACTTGCCCGAATTGCCAGACATTGGAGGCCCGCTCTGTTCAACTGGTTCAATAGCTAGCAGTCAGGAAAAGTCAGCATCTGATTTTGAAGCTGACTATTGCTGGTATGGAGTTAATGGCGCTACAGGGATGCTGCAAGCTGCTCTTTTGGCATTAGTTAGGCCCAAAAAAGCAGTACTTATGCCAAGGAATGTACATAGAAGTCTTATACAGGCTTGCATTCTTGGTGATATACAACCTGTTCTTTTTGATGTCCCTTATTTAGCTGATAGAGGTCATTATTATCCTCAAGATTTACTTTGGTTAAATAAAGTATTAGAAGCTGTTACTTCCATAGATGTAGAGCTATCAGCAGCTGTTTTAGTTAACCCTACTTATCACGGATATTCAACTGATTTAAAAGCTCAGATAGACCGCCTTCATCAATTCGGATTGCCTGTTTTAGTGGATGAAGCACATGGAACATATTTTGCTTCTAACCTGGCGGAAGGCCATCCCGTTTCAGCTTTAAAAGCCGGGGCAGATATTGTTGTTCATTCATTACACAAATCTTCAGTTGGGCTTGTTCAGACAGCTGTCCTTTGGTCTCAAGGGGAAATGGTTGACCCGCTTTCAATTCAAAGGAGCTTGGGCTTATTTCAAACAACTAGCCCTAGCTCATTGTTACTTGCTTCTTGCGAGTTCGCTTTGAGAGATATGAAGAGTAAATCAGGTGAAGACAAATTAATTTCTCAACTTGCTTATGCAAGTGATCTTTATCAAACACTTCTTTCAAAGGGGTTGCCATTTCTAAGGACTGATGACCCTTTACGTTTGATTTTGCATACTTCATCTAAAGGTATAAGTGGTTTTGAGGCTGACTCTTGGTTTATTGAAAGAGGAATTGTAGGAGAACTTCCTGAAGCAGGGACACTTTCATTCTGTTTGGGCTTTCATTCACACAGGGGATTAGTCAGAGCGATAACAAAAGTATGGAATGGGCTAATTGCTGCCAAGCCTTTGTCAAATATTTACCCACCATTTCAGTCTCCCTGCTTTCCTTTTTTGACAATCCCTAATATTCCTTGTTGTCAGGCTTCTCGGGAACCATCGCATTTGGTTTTGTTAAACGAAGCATCACATTTGGTTTCAGCTGATTTAATTTGCCCCTATCCTCCTGGTATACCAGTCGTTATTCCCGGTGAATTATTGAATAAGAGCCGTATTGAGTGGATGATTGAGCAAAATAAACTTTGGCCTAATCAAATACCATCCCAATTAAGAGTTATCAGCTAATGCTTTCAGGTGTCTCAAGAAAAAGAATTATCAGTGGCTTGATTGCAGGCATCTTTGGACTTTCTTTTGTTGTACTTGGTGGATGGTGGTTTACTTTTTCTTTGTGCGTAATAGTTCATCTTGCCTTGCTTGAGTTTTTTCGAATGGCCGAATTTACTGGAATAAGACCAGCTACAAAAACGACCCTTCTTGCATGTCAACTGCTACTTATTACTACTCATTTGGGTATGACTGATGGATTCTCGAGTGCCCTTTCAGCTGGAGTTTTACCTTTAACAGGAGCAGCTATTTGCGGTTGGCTACTTTTGCAACCTAAAACAGGCTCAATAGCTGACATCGCAGCCTCAATTTTTGGTCTTTTTTATCTTGGCTTTTTGCCAAGTCACTGGATTAAATTAAGGAATTTATCTGAAAATAATTTTGATTCAGCAATCCAACCTTTTCTTAACAACTCACATTCGTCAATAACATTAGGTATGGCAATTACACTTGTTACATGTCTAATGATCGTTGCTTGTGATATTGGCTCTTATGTTATTGGAAGGTTATATGGAAAGAATAAATTATCGCTAATTTCTCCTTCTAAAACGATAGAAGGGGCCTTTGGAGGTGTCGTCTCTGCAATTTTAGTAGGTGCTATTTCAGGATTATTGCTTGAATGGCAAATGGGTTTAATTATAGGAGGGCTTTTGGGCGCTTTGGTAGCCTTCTTTGCTTTGGTTGGTGACTTGACTGAGTCAATGATGAAAAGGGATGCAGGCTTGAAAGATTCAGGAGATGTTTTGCCTGGTCATGGGGGCATTTTAGATCGAATTGATAGTTATCTTTTTACGCCAGCCATTGTTTACTATATTATTATATTAATAATCCCATTTGTTATATATAGCTGATTCTTACATATCATTCAGGGCTTTACTATGGAATTACAATTTAGAGAAAGATGGTTATCATGCAAAATAAAATTCTTGATATAAATTGAGTTATCGATAGGAAAATCAACTTCCTTTTTGACTGAATTTTCCTTTACAATTAATTTCCCATTTCTTGATTCTAATTCAAGCAATATCTCTTCATATACTTTAAGCTTATCATTAAAGGCTTTTACTCTAAGATGATTTTTTTCAATTATTATTGATATAAACTTGCATTCTGAAAAGAATTCATTGCAAAACCATTCACCAATTGAGCTAAGCTCTTTTGATTTGAACATTCTTGTTAGCTGATCATTTTCAAAAGAAACAGAGAAATTGATATTAAAAGTCTTTGAAAGAGAAATCGTTGGCATACCCTTCTTAAAATTAATGCTTAGTTCGATTGTGTTAGAATATAAATCTAATTGGTTTATAAGTATATTTTTAAAATCTATCTCACTTGCTTTAACTTCAACCCTGTCTATTTTTCCCTGAACTATCTTTAGAAAGGGACCGTCTATTCTTATATCCAGAGTATTTATTCTATTACACCTTTTCTCTGTCCAATATTTTAAATAAGCTTCGATGAAATGTATTAATGAGTTTCTATTTCTAGTGTTAATGATTTTCATGATATTAAAAATTAATCCACTTATTTGCAACATCTTCTGGGATGTCTAAGTGAGGTAAATGTCCACATTTAGGGATTTCTTCGTGATTACATTTGAATACTTCCTTCGCTAAATCCTTATCTGTTTTGCTCAAAATGTTGTCATTCATGCCCCATATAATTTTAACTGGTTGATTCGGTAAGGGAACTCCAGAATTTGCGACTCCTCCAGATCTTGCAAAGGCAGCTAGCGACCTTCCCCACCCCTCTACATTTAAGTGAATAGAAGCAATTTGTTCTTCTTCAATTCCAACACTTTCTTTTGGATTTGCGAATGCTTTCATACAAAGTTGCTTCCTGACAAATTTGTTTTTTAAAAAACAAACGCCGAGATGATCTAAAGGTTTTGGCACAGGTTTTGGATGCGTTGTTAGTCCAGCAGGTGATAGAAGTAAAAGTCTATTTATCTCATTTGGGTTTCTTCTTGCTAATTCCATTGCAATGCAACCACCCATCGAAGCCCCAATCACTCCAATTGAACAATTAGTAGTTGTTCTTTTTATTATTTTGCTTAAATGAAGAAGAATGGTTTCCATCCCATAGTTGCTTTTTATAGGTCGAGGCGTAAATCCAAATCCATACAAGTCAGGGATAATCAATTTATTGAAACGTGCAAGATGAGGCACTAGCCTTCTGTATTCTAAAAAGCTGCTATCAAATCCATGTATTAACAAAATAGGATTTCCATTCCCTATTACAGCAACTGGAAATAACTCCTCTTTAGTATTTGATACTTGATCTAAATGCCACCATTCAACTTTATTGGCTAAATCTTTTGCTAATGGATCCAAAAGGATCTCTTTAGCATGATTAAATTGCCTTTGATTGTCAGACAAATCAGAACAAAGCTTTAATTCTCGTTTTATCAATTTAGTTAATCATATTATGACTATTAATTAGATGAATTTTTAAGTTATCTATCAGGGATTTGGTTGTAAAAATAGGTTTGGTATCTATATATAATCTTTTTTAGCCTTGTTAAAAGTATTTCTGCTTTTATACACTGGCTCCAGCAAGTTCTAGATTACTTTGATCTTTCTTTAGTATTCTTACTACTACTTTTTTGTTTTCGTCAATATCTACTTCTGCTCTATCTCCGTCTTTAATCCTTCCTGAGAGTACTTCTTCTGCAAGACTATCTTCTAAAAGCCTCATTACCGCCCTTCTTAACGGTCTTGCTCCATAAGATGGATTGTAACCTTCTTCTACTAGTCTTTCTTTGAAGGAATCAGAAACACTTAAAGCGATACCTTTGTCTTTTATTCTAGCAAATACTTCTTTTAACATTATCTCTGCAATATCTTTTACTTCATCTCTAGAAAGTTGACGGAATACTATTATTTCATCAAGTCTATTTAGAAATTCAGGTCTAAAGTATTGCTTTAGCTCTTCATTTACAAGAGACTTTATTCTATTGTATTGACTATCTTCAATATTCTCACCTGAGAACTCAAACCCTAGCCCTCCACCTCCTTTCTCAATAACCTTTGACCCAATATTTGATGTCATTATTATTAACGTATTTTTAAAATCTACAGTTCTACCTTTTGAATCAGTTAATCGACCTTCTTCTAACAATTGAAGAAGAAGATTGAAAACATCTGGGTGTGATTTTTCAATTTCATCAAAGAGAACGACTGTGTAGGGTCTCCTTCTAACTGCTTCTGTGAGTTGCCCCCCTTCATTAAATCCTACATATCCTGGAGGCGAGCCAATCAGCTTGCTAACTGTATGCCGTTCCATAAATTCTGACATATCTAAGCGAATCATTGCTTCTTCACTACCGAAGAAATAAGCTGCCAAAGCTTTAGTTAACTCTGTTTTGCCTACACCAGTAGGCCCAGAGAAAATAAAACTAGCTATAGGCCTATTTGGATTTTTAAGGCCAACTCTTGCTCTTCTGATAGCTTTGGAAACGGCTCTTACCGCCTCGTCTTGACCTATTAACCTTTGATGGAGGGTATCTTCCATATTTAGAAGTTTTACTGATTCACTTTCTGTCAATTTCTGAACTGGGACTCCAGTCCATGAGGCGACAATGTGCGCAATGTCTTCTTCATTAACTAAAGGTGACCTGCTTATTCCTTCAAGGCTTTTCTCTGATTCTTTTTTCTCATCTTTTAAGGATTGATTGTCTTTATTAGGAGCGCTATCTCTTGCCTTTTCAGTGTCCTCAATCTTTTCTTTATTGCTATCAAGTATAGATCTTATTTTGTCTCTTAATTCCACTTCCTTTTCTCTTAACTCTCCAGCTTGAGTAAAGTTTTGGTCTCTTACTGCTTCTTCCTTTTCTTTTTGAACTAGGCGTAACTCTTTGTCAATTTCTTTAGCTTCTGGAGGCAATTTTGAGTTTAAAAGTCTAACCCTGCTTCCGGCCTCGTCTATAAGATCAATTGCTTTGTCAGGAAGGAATCTATCTGAGATGTATCTATCTCCAAGATTTGCTGCAGCTTCTAGGGCTTGATCAGTAATTTTCAACCGATGATGTTGCTCATATCTCTCTCTTAAGCCTCTAAGAATTTCAATTGTGTCTTCTATAGAGGGCTCTCCAATCATTACTGGCTGGAACCTTCTTTCTAGGGCTGCATCTCTTTCAATGTGTTTTCTGTATTCATCTAAGGTTGTAGCTCCAATGCATTGGAGCTCTCCTCTTGCTAAAGCTGGTTTAAGTATGTTTGCGGCATCTATTGCTCCTTCTGCAGCTCCTGCTCCAATAAGCGTATGTACTTCGTCAATTACAAGAATTACATTTCCAGCAGATTTAATCTCCTCCATTATTTTCTTTAGCCTCTCTTCAAATTCTCCTCTGTACTTAGTACCTGCAACTAGGAGGCCAATATCTAATGTCAGAACTCTCTTTTCTTCTAGTATGTCAGGAATATCACCTTGTTGAATGCGTTGAGCAAGTCCTTCTGCGATTGCAGTTTTACCAACGCCTGGCTCTCCAATTAGGACAGGATTGTTTTTTGTTCTTCTGCCTAAGATTTGAATCACTCTGTCTATTTCATCGTGACGACCTACAACTGGATCTAATTTTGATTCACTAGCTAGTTTGGTTAAATTAGTTCCAAATTCATCAAGAGTTGCTGTCTTTAAAGAGCTTTTACTGCTTCCTCCACCACCAGAGGCAACTTCTGCAGTCTCACCAAGCATTCTTATCACTTGAGTCCTTACTTTCGACAAATCTACGCCCAAGTTTTCTAGTACTCTTGCGGCTACTCCTTCTCCTTCTCTGATTAAGCCTAGTAGCAGATGTTCGGTCCCTATGTAATTGTGCCCGAGTTGACGTGCTTCTTCTAGTGAAAGTTCTAATACTCTTTTGGCCCTAGGCGTAAAAGGGATTTCAACAGCTACAAATCCTGACCCGCGACCAATTATTTTTTCTACTTCAACTCTTGAATCCTTAAGATTTACTCCCATTGATTTTAAGACTTTTGCAGCAACTCCAGTCCCTTCCCCTATTAGACCTAGAAGGATTTGCTCGGTTCCAACAAAATTGTGGCCAAGACGACGTGCTTCCTCTTGAGCAAGCATTATCACCTTGATGGCCTTTTCGGTAAACCTCTCGAACATTTGCTAGGCCAGTATGCTTCTCTCCAACTTATCAGGATTAAGAAGGGAATGTGATTTTCTTTAGCCTTCGGGATACCGTAATTTTTGTCTGTTTTGGCTTCAAATCACGCTTTGAAAACTTTTTAAGATGATTTTATTAATGAAAAATATTTAGTTACTGGCCATTCTAAAGCGATAAAATCTATATATCTCATTAAAGGAATTTCACAAGGGAAGTGTATAAATAGAAGCATTAGAAAGATCTTTGTAGTACTTTTCTCTATAACCAACTCTAGAGAAACCGAGTGATTCATAAAATAGTTTTGCGATGAAATTCTTTTCGTTGACTTCAAGTGTTGCATTTGTGACACCTATTGCTTTTGCTTCTTCTATCAATTTTGTAATAACTTGTGTGCCATATCCAAGTCTTCTGTGCCTGGGATCTACACCTATAGCTGTGATGTCGAGTTGGTCTACTATTATCGACCCACAAGCAAATGCTAGTAGTTCTTTGCCTGTCAAGATTCCATAACAAGAACGGTTTGGTTCCTCCATTTCTTTTTCCCATTGTTCTTTTGTCCACAAGCCATTAAGTGCTACATCGTTAATATATAAACAACCTTTTATATCTTTTGTTCCTAATTTAATTACCTTTCTCATATTTTGGGAACCAGTTTTTATGGGTCTTTTTTACGCTCATGATTAAATTTAAATAGTGGGTTAAATATTTAAGTCTAAATCAAGACATCTTTTATCATCTTGCCATGTCTAAATCGAGATCCTTTGAGATCAATCAAAACCTAGCCAGTCCTAACCGAAACATAACTCCTATCACTACTGAGTTGGATCATCTAGGCAGATTAAAGGTTGGTGGTTGTTTGCTAAGTGAGCTTGCTGAGCAATATGGAACCCCTCTTTATGTTTTAGATGAGACGACAATTAGGCGGTCATGCGAGGCTTACAGGGAGTCTTTTAGAAAATTCTATCCAGGTGAGTCATTAGTTTTATATGCGTCTAAAGCTAATAGTTCACTTTGTATAAGTAATCTTGTTGCTTCGGAGGGTTTTGGAATAGATGTTGTATCTGAAGGTGAGCTGCTTACTGCTTTACGTAGTGGAATTCCAGGAGAGAAAATTGTTCTACATGGAAATAACAAGTCGATTAATGAGTTGGAATTGGCTTATAAAAATAAAGCCACTATTATTTTAGATAATCAACATGATATTGATCTTTTAAGAAAAATTATAAAGGAGAATGATCAGCCTGCAAAAGTAATGCTTCGATTTACACCAGGTATAGAATGCCATACTCATGAATATATAAGAACTGGTCATCTTGATAGTAAATTTGGATTTGACCCAAAGGAACTTATCAAGGTTTTTAACCAGCTTAAAGATGTGAGCTTTGCTAATGTATTAGGTCTTCATGCACATATAGGATCACAAATTTTTGAATTAACACCTCATATTGACTTGGCAGATATTATGACCGATGTTCTTAAAAAAGGACGAGATATAGGTTTTCCTATCAATGATTTAAATGTTGGTGGAGGCCTTGGTATTAAATATGTTTCATCTGATGACCCTCCTTCTATACAAGACTGGGTAAAAACTGTAGCTAAATCTATATCCGACGCTTGTTCGAAGAAAAATCTTTCCTTGCCAAGGCTTCTATGTGAACCTGGAAGATCTATTATTGCTTCTGCTGGGCTAACTCTTTATAAAATTGGCTCTCGTAAAGATATCCCTAATGGTAAAACCTATATTTCTGTTGATGGAGGAATGAGTGATAATCCAAGACCCATAACGTATCAATCAAATTACACAGCATGCTTGGTTGATAGACCCTTGGCTAAAAGTGATGAGGTTGTAACTATTGCAGGTAAGCATTGCGAATCTGGAGATATTCTTTTGAAAAATGTTCATTTACCTTCCTCATCAAGTGGAGATGTTTTGAGCGTATTTGCGACAGGAGCTTATAACCTTTCAATGAGTTCTAATTACAACAGAATCCCTAGACCTGCTTCAGTAATTGTGGCTAATGGGGAGTCAAAAATGATGCAATTAAGAGAATTGCCTGAAGATCTATTGCGATATGACCTGCTACCGGATCGCTTTATTGCAAAAGGATAGGTAAATTTGAGAAAACTGGGTTAAAGGATTGAACTTTGGCTGGCTCATAAATTTGCGCTTTTTGCTCGACATACTGTTTGCGTCAGCACTTGGAATCTTGCTTTTTTCAAGGGTTAATGAGCCCAGAACTCTTTGGCTGCTGAGGGGGTATTTATTTCTTGTCTCTTTGGCTTGGTTTGTAAATCGTTTTGCAAATCTTCCTATAACATCCAAACTCTTTGATGGTTTAGTGCTTGTATGTTCCTTGTCCTTAGCAATCTTATGGCAAGGTGAGCTGCGTAGACTCATGGAATTGTTGGGTACAGGCAGGCTTGCAGTTTTATTAGGTAATCCTCAAAAAGAATTTCAAGCTAGTACTAATACTGTTTCTTTTCTAACTGATGCTGCAGGAAGGCTTTCTCAAAACCGTCGCGGGGCACTAATTGTCCTTGACATGGGAAGTGATTTGCGCCCAGAGGATTTTCTTTACCCAGGCGTACCAATAGATGCTCAGGTCTCATCAGAGCTGTTGCTTAACCTTTTTGCTGCTGATACTCCTCTACATGATGGAGCAGTCCTAGTCAAAGGAAATAGGATTGTTTCGGCAGGAGTTATTCTGCCTCTTTCAAGACAAACTATTAGTCGATATGGGACAAGGCATTTGGCTGCTCTTGGAATAACAGAGAGATTTGATAGGTGTATATGTGTAGTTGTATCTGAGGAAAGTGGTACTTTGTCCTTGGCCAATCAAGGCAGATTAGAAAGGCCCATAACTAGTAGTAGGTTGTTAGATCTTCTAAAAGAATTTTTGAGCCCTCCAGCAAGTAAAGTAATGCCTAAGGTCTCTTCAAGTAATTTAAGTATTTCTGAATCATCTAATAGCCTTGATGGGAACCCAAGGCCTCAGAAAGGTATTTCTTCTTCGACTCACAACAAGGAGAATTTGCAATGACGAATTTTTCGTCGATTACTTCTGACAAAAAGTATCTTGCTTCTTCATTGCCAGAAGAGCTAGATCCTTTGAGAATTCCTGAGCATATAGCTGTAATAATGGATGGTAATGGTCGTTGGGCTAAGGCAAGAGGTTTAACCCGTGCCAGGGGACATATTGCAGGAGTAGATGCTTTAAAGACCACATTAAGGTTATGTAGTGATTGGGGCGTAGGAGCTCTAACTGTTTACGCCTTCTCAACAGAAAATTGGTCTAGGCCAGGTGAAGAGGTTAGTTTCTTAATGACTTTATTTCAGCGTGTTCTTAAGAGAGAACTTGAAGCCTTGCAAATGCAAAAAGTCAGAATTAAGTTTCTTGGGGATCTAGATCAATTGCCCTCGAAATTGCAGGACTTGATTAATGATGCAACTAAATTAACTGCAAATAATACTGGTATACATTTCAATGTTTGTACTAATTATGGTGGAAGAAGGGAATTAGTAAAAGTAGCAAAAAGGCTTGCAGAGAGATCCATTTCTGGAGACTTAGACCCTTCTTTAATTGATGAGAATGTTTTTTCTGCTGAATTGTTAACAGCTAATGATGTGGATCCAGATCTCCTTATTCGAACAAGTGGGGAAAGGCGGTTGAGTAATTTTTTGCTATGGCAATTAGCTTATGCAGAGATACATGTTACAGAGACCTTATGGCCAGATTTTGATAAGGACTCTTTATTTCAAGCACTTCTAGATTATCAATCACGCCGACGTAGATTTGGAGGTTTAGAACAAATTGGTTCGGCTAACGCTAATACTTGAATAAAATTTATGACTTTGCTCAAGCCTGGACCTACATCTAAAACAGTAGAAACGCGACACGACTGGACACTTTCTGAAATCCAGTTTTTGTTAGAAAAATCTTTAATGGATCTTCTTTGGGAAGCACAAACTGTTCATAGACAAGCCAATCCTGGATACAAAGTTCAGCTTGCATCTCTTTTAAGCGTAAAAACAGGTGGTTGTGAAGAGGACTGTTCTTATTGCTCTCAATCAATACATAACAGTAGTGATATAACAAATTTTTCTGATTTAGCTGTTCAGGAAGTTTTGCAAAAAGCGAAAGTAGCAAAAGAGGCAGGTGCTGATAGATTTTGCATGGGTTGGGCCTGGCGTGAAATTCGTGATGGAAAACCATTTGAATCAATGCTTCAAATGGTTAGAGGAGTAAGAAGATTGGGTATGGAGGCATGTGTTACTGCTGGAATGCTTACAGATAATCAGGCCAGTCAACTTGCTGAGGCTGGCTTGACAGCTTATAACCATAATCTTGATACAAGCCCAGAAAATTATGATTCAATTATTTCGACTCGGACTTATCAGGAACGCTTAGAAACTCTTGAAAAAGCGAGATCAGCAGGCATAACACTTTGCACTGGAGGCATTATTGGTTTGGGTGAATCCGTAACTGATAGGGCTTCAATGCTTAAGGTTTTGGCCAATATGGATCCTCATCCTGAGAGTGTCCCTATAAACGCTTTGGTTGCTGTAGAAGGAACACCTCTAGAAGATATGCCCTCGGTAGATCCTCTGGAAATGGTCAGAATGGTTGCTGCAGCAAGAATTCTTATGCCTTTTAGTCGTGTACGACTTAGTGCTGGCCGTGAACAACTTGGTGAAGAGGCACAAGTGTTGTGTTTTCTCGCCGGTGCAGATTCAATCTTTTATGGTGACACTCTTCTTACAACAAGTAATCCAGAGGTTAAATCTGATAGAGAACTTTTAGCGAAGGCAGGTTTACAGGTTAATCACAAGTTTCATGAATAAGATTATTAATGATCCTGATTACAACCAACTTCAAGTAGCTGCTTTTTATAGTTTTTCGCCATTGAATGACGAGGTGGCTTCTTCATTGCCATCTCAATTGGCTACACTTGCTGAGGCTTATGAAATAAGAGGAACTGTTTTGGTTGGCGCAGAGGGTGTTAATGGAACAGTATGTGGTTCAAAAGAGGCTGTTCGTACTTTGCTTAATAAACTTGATACTCTTAGGCTTTCTAATCCTTTGGAAATAAAGTTTAGTTGGACATCTAAGCAAGCATTTCGCCGTTTTAAATCTCGAAGAAAAGATGAAATTGTCACAATGGGTATTGAAGGAGTTGATCCAATAAAGTCTGGAGGTAGCTATGTTGAACCTTTAGATTGGAATGAATTCATTGATGATCCTGACACAATCTTAATTGATACAAGAAATGAATACGAGATTGGGATTGGAACCTTTGATGGAGCTATTAATCCACATACAGATACTTTTAGGGAATTTCCTAAGTGGGTAGATAACAATTTAAGAAAGTTGATAGAGGATAAACCTGTAAAGAGAATTGCAATGTTTTGTACAGGAGGTATCCGTTGCGAAAAGGCTACTTCTTTACTTAAGGATAATGGTTTTTCTGATGTTTATCATTTGCATGGAGGGATCTTACGATACCTAGAAGAAGTCCCTGAGAGTAAAAGTCGCTGGAATGGAGAATGTTTTGTGTTTGATCAAAGAGTTGCTCTGAACCACAAACTTTCGCCAGGTATTCATCGTCTTTGCTATGCATGTGGAATGCCGTTATCACCATCCGATCGAAAAGAATCAACTTATGTTCCTGGTATTCAGTGTCATTATTGTGTCAATACCTTTACTGATGATGACCGAGAACGCTTCGCAGAAAGGCAAAAGCATATTGATATGCTGTCTGCACGTCTACCAGGCAATACAATTTGGCCTAATTTATGATTGAGAATGGCTTGGTTAACTTAGAAAGACAAGCTTCGGCTGAAGGTTTGTTGCTGAGAATACAGGTTAGAAGACCCCTTAATTTGTGGGCTCTTCGTTTATCAGTTGGTAAGTACATAGCACCAGAAAAAATTCAAATCCTAGGTGAAATGAAAGCATGGGCTTATAACCAGAGGAGTGGGCTGCAATTAGACACCATGCAGGTTAGGAAGGACTCCCCTAAAGGTCTTGGTCATTTGATTTGGGCATCGACCATGGCTTGGGCTTTAGAGGAAACCAATTGTAGAAATGCGCGCTTATTAGCTATTTTTGACGACAGCCTTCAACACAAGAAGCTTATAAGATACTTTCAAAAGCGTGGATTTAAAAATGTTAGAGATGTTGGCTCTGCACCTTTAGATTGGCCGCTTAGGATTATTTGGGGAGGCTCGGGCAGTTTAATGATTGCCAGCTGTGAAGAGGTATATAAAACAAGTTGTCAACTTTGGGAGCTAAATCTTAAATAGAAATCTTGCTCACTCAAGGTCGTTCTGCGTGATAACTACTTCTAACCAAAGGCCCACTGTTTATTTTACTGAAGCCTATATCATTTGCTATTTCAGCAAAGCGGTCAAATTCAGAAGGATGCCAATACTTCTGGACAGGTATGTGGGCAAGAGAAGGACGGAGATATTGACCAAGTGTAATTTGTTGACAATTAACCTCTCTTAAATCTTTAAGGGTTTCAATTACTTCATCATATTCTTCACCTAGCCCAAGCATTAATCCAGACTTTGTCGGTATCTGTGGAGCTAGTTCATTGGCGGTTTTCAATAATAAAAGAGAATGTTTGTAGGTTGCTCCTCTGCGCACTTCTTTTTGTAGTCGCTTAACAGTTTCAAGATTGTGATTAAAGCAAACAGGATTTGATTCAAGGACCGTTGATAGTCTTTCCCTTTGCATTTTTATGGCCTGACTCTCAATAGAAGAGCCACCCCAGAAGTCTGGTGTAAGAACTTCAATATTGATTTGGGGTATGAGTTCTCTTATCTCAAAAATTGTGTTAGTAAAAATGGTTGCGCCGTGGTCTGGAAGGTCATCTCTCGCGACAGAAGTTAAAACTACATAATTAAGGTTTAGTTCTTTGATAGCTTTTGCAACGCGCTTGGCTTCATTCTTGTCAACATGCTTAGGCGGTGGCCCTTTCTCTACCTGACAAAAGGCACAGCTTCTTGTGCAAATTGAGCCACCAAGAAGAAAAGTTGCAGTACCAGCTGCATAGCATTCACTTCTGTTTGGGCAACGACCTTCCTCGCAAATTGTATGTAATCTATTTTGCCTTATTAATTTTTGTACACGTTCAAGCTTAGAAGCTGATCCAATAGGGGACTTTACCCAGTCTGGCAAACGTTGTTCTGGCAGGAGTTTGCTGTATTTAGTTTGTCGATGTTTTGTAGGCATTTGTATGGATGACTACTAGATGTCCCTTCTTCCTTCAAGGGCTCGAGCTAGTGTAACTTCATCTGCGTATTCAAGCTCACTACCAACAGGGAGCCCATAAGCAATTCTTGTTACTTTAACAAATGATTTTAGAAGTTTGGCGAGATAAAGACTGGTCGTATCTCCTTCGACACTTGGTGTAAGAGCAAGGATCACTTCCAAGCTCCCTTCCTTTGTGACCCTTTCCACTAGAGAGGTAACATTTAGTAGTTCTGGACCGATCCCGTCCATTGGAGAAATAAGTCCTCCAAGAACATGATAAGAACCTTTATATTCTCTTGTTCGTTCAAGAGCGAGTAGATCTCTAGAGTCTGCAACGACACAAATCTTAGTTTTATCTCGACTGTTATTTTTACAAATTTCACATTCCTTTTCGGCGGTTAGATGGAAACATTTTTGACATTGACCAACTTGGTTACGAGCTTTTAGAAGAGCGTCAGCAAAAGCCTTTATTTTTTCCTCAGGTTGTCGCAACAAATGCAGAGCCAGTCTTTGCGCTGTTCTTGGCCCAATCCCAGGAAGTTGTTCAAATTGATCGATCAGACGCGCGAGTGGTCTTGTAAAGCCGTTCAGGGTTCTTTCGCGGATACCTTAAATGTAAGCTGTGTTTGAAAAAAAACTAGAATTTTATTATTCCTCTGCATATGGCCCCATCGCTTCGGCATAATACTTTTACTAAGTTTCTCCAATGTTTAAAATTCTCAAAAATTCTGGAACTTGCATAATTGCATTGTTCTTACTTTTTTTTGTAAGCGCATGCAGTACTTCAACAATGGCAGGATTAGAGGCCTTTCAGAGTAGCGATGGCAGTTATGGTTTCTTTTACCCTACTGGATGGACTCGAATCGCTGTTAGTGGAGGTCCTGAAGTGGTTTTTCACGATGTAATTAACAGTGATGAAACCCTCAGCCTTGTTGTTTCAGACGTAGATGATGGAATTGATTTGGAAAGTCTGGGAGGTCCAAAAGTTGTTGGAGAAAGGCTGATTACAGAGGTTTTTGCTGCTGATGGCGAAGGAAGGAAGGCTGATTTGCTTGAAGCAAGTAAAAGAGATGAAGGGGGGAATACTTTTTATGATATTGAATATTTAATTCATCTTCCTGATAGAGATAGGCATGAATTAGCAACTGTTGTTATAGATCATGGTTCTTTATTTACTTTGGCTGCAAGTACTAATGAGAATCGTTGGCCTAAGGTCAAGGGATTGTTTGAACGTGTTATTACTTCATTTACTTTTTTATATGGCTAAATGATCTACTTAAAATAATCATTAATATAGTTTCTTTAATATTATATTTTCTTATTTGGGACATTACCTGCTTGCACTTTCCAGAGATCTGAGTATAGACCTTTTTTGTCCAGTAGAGATAGATGAGTGCCTTTCTCTTTGATTAAACCTTGCTCAAGAACTATTATTTCATCTGCATTCTTAACAGTGCTTAATCTGTGAGCAATTACCAAGGTTGTTCGGTTCGATGTGATTTTTTTTAGAGATCTTTGTATTGCAGCTTCTGTTTCATTATCTACTGAGGCTGTTGCTTCATCCAAAATTAAAATTGGTGCATCTTTAAGGATTGCTCTTGCTAAGGCGATCCTTTGGCATTGCCCCCCAGATAGTTTTTGCCCCCTTTCTCCAACAATTGTCTTGTAACCTTGAGGAAGCTTTCCTATGAATTCAGCTGCTTCGGAAAGTTCTGCTGCCTTAATGATTTCTTTAAAGCTTGCTTTTTGATTTCCATATGCAATATTTTCTTCTACCGTCCCATGAAATAAGTAAACTTCTTGACTAACTAAAGCAATACATTTGCGTAGGTCTATTAGATTTGTATCTGCAATTGATATACCATCCAACTGAATATCACCCCGATTTAATGTGTAAAGTCTTAGAAGCAATTTTACTAACGTACTTTTTCCAGAACCTGTTGGACCAACAACTCCTACAGTACTTCCTTCTTTAATACTTAAATTAAAGCCTTTTAAAAGTGGCTCCCTATCGTCATACTTAAAATAAACGTCGATAAATTCTATTTTGCCTTTTACTTTGTTTGGTATAAGCCTTTTCGCACCGCTAGATATTGTTATTGGAGTATCCATTAGGTCTAGTACTCTATTTGTTGATGCCATTGACCTTTGGTATTCGTCTAGGACATGTCCTAATGTTGTTAATGGCCAAAGTAGTCTTTGAGTGATAAAGACAAGAAAACTATAAGTACCAATCTCTATTTGGCCCTTCCATGCTTGATATCCACCTACTAATAAAATGGCTAGAAAAGCAAATAGAATGGCGAATCTAATTAGTGGAATAAAAGCAGCTGAGAGTTTAATTGCTTTTATATTGCTTTTTTGATATTCATTACTATCCGATTCAACTCTTTTGAGTTCCCATAATTCATTTGCAAAGCTTTTAATAGTTAGCATTCCAGCTAAATTATTGTTTAATCTGGATGATAAGTTTCCAGCTTTATTCCTTACTTCTTTGTACCTAGGAGCAAGAGTTTTCTGGAAATTGATAGAACCAATCAGGATTAGTGGTATAGGGATAAAAGAAAAGATAGCGATTCCAGGAGCTAAAATAGCCATTGCTGTTCCAACAAGTAATACTGTTACTAGCAATTGCAGAATTTGATTTGCTCCATGGTCGAGGAACCTTTCCAGTTGGTTAATATCCTCATTTAAAATAGACATTAGTCTTCCAGAGCTATCATTTTCAAAGAATGACATCTGTAATTTTTGAAGATGACTGTATGCTTTTACTCGAAGGTTATGCTGTGTTGTTTGAGCTAAATTTCTCCAAAGTAATCCATAGAGATATTCAAAGAAAGATTCTAAAGTCCATATTAAAAACGAAAATACTGCAAGGAAAGTTAGTTGAGTAGGAACTGATTCGAAGCCAATACTAGCCATCCAAGAATTTTCTTTTCTAACAACAATATCTACAGATATACCTATTAAAACTGGAGGGGCTAAGTCAAATAGTTTATTTAAAACTGAACATGAAATAGCTGCAATTATTAAATTCTTTTGCTTTGGTTGACTGTCAAGAAGTCTGATTATTGGAATTGGCTTCTTACGCTTAAGAAAAGTCATTTATTCATTAGATACTATCTTTGTAGATTAAATCTCTTGTACGCTTCTTCCTTGCAGAGTTCACGTGCTTTTTCAAATGATAACCCATTTGAAAACTTATTTACAAAGCAATCACATGTATAAGTCCCAATGCTTTTATTGAGTGGCTTATCCGATTTTTCCATTTCAGCTTCAAAGCCTGCCAAGCAAAATTGAGTAACGAGCTCATTAGTCCCCTCTGACCTTGCC
Source organism: Prochlorococcus sp. AG-402-G22 (assembly GCA_003217035.1). GTDB lineage: Bacteria > Cyanobacteriota > Cyanobacteriia > PCC-6307 > Cyanobiaceae > Prochlorococcus_D. Next base: position 63,014 of record QCHV01000002.1, on the reverse strand, counting down.
TCCCCTTGAGTTAATCCAATTGCAACTGATGATATTAAACCTAGGAGAATACTTTTGGTGGATTTGATTTCCATTAGCAAACTCAATTAAAAATTAGTTGCAAAGGTTTATGTTTAACTCTTTATTCATGATCTTTACTTTTTTTAGATTCTTAAATATATTAGTTGGCATACCTTTTGGAAGGTCTACTAGGCTATAGCTATCAAATATTTGTATCCGACCTATATTGTTACCTTGCAAGCCCGTTTCGTTTGCTATAGCTCCTACAATATTTCCAGGCTTTACTCTATCTCTGTACCCTACTTCTAATCTGTAACGTGCCTTGTCTTTTTCTGGAGATGATGAGTCGAAATTATTTCTTCTACGAGACCTGTTTCTGTCTGTTCTTCTATCATGGCTTTGTCGAGTATTAAATTGCTGGTTTAACCAAGCTTCATCATCTTGCATTAGTAAAGGAGATTTCCCTAAAGCAAGATTTAATGCTCCTAATGCAATTTCTTTTGGACTAATCTTTAGGTCATTAGTAATTTCATCAACAAGTTTTTCTAGCAGCTCTATTTCCTCTTTTGTATCTCTCTTCATAGAAGAGGCTTCGTAAATTCGCTCTTTAATTTTGTCAATGCGATGTTGGTTTATAGTCTCATTTCTTGGTATTTCTATTTTCTCTATAGTTTGGCCAACGGTTCTTTCAAGGTTGTTTAGGAATGATCTTTCCCTAGGACTGACAAATAATATTGCCTCTCCATTCCTACCTGCTCGCCCTGTCCTTCCAATACGATGAACGTAGGCTTCTGAATCAAAAGGCATGTCATAGTTGATTACAAGTCCTATTCGATCCACATCAAGACCTCTTGCCGCAACATCAGTGGCAACAAGTATATCGACACCTCCTTGGCGTAGTCGCTCAACAGTACGCTCTCTTAAATTCTGTGGTACATCACCATTTAGAACGGCTACATTATGTTGAAGGGCTTCTAGACTTTCTGCAAGCCTAAGAGTTATAGCTTTTGTTCTTGCAAAAATAATTACACCTTCGCCAGATGATGTTTCAAGAACTCTCCTAAGAGCCTCGAGCTTATAACTATTTTGAATTACAATATACTTTTGCTTGATTAACTGAGCTTCTTTCTTTTTTGCCTTAATGGTGATTTCAGCTTGGTTTCTTAGATATCTTTTGGATAAATGTCTAATTTCAGAGGGCATTGTTGCCGAGAAAAAGACCATTTGTCGCTCATTAGGCAATTGGTCAAGAATCCATTCAATATCATCAATAAAACCCATTCTCAACATTTCATCAGCTTCATCTAGAACTAAACAGTCAAGTTTGTTTTTTATGAAAGTCCCTTGGCGCATATGATCCATAACACGTCCAGGCGTTCCGACAACAATCTGAACTCCTCTTCTCAAAGCATTTATTTGTGTTCTGAAATCTGAACCTCCGTATAGAGCTAAAATATTAATCTCTGGATTTCCTTCAGCATATGCTCGAAATGAATCTGCCACTTGCATAGCCAGTTCTCTAGTAGGTGTTAAAACTAGAACCTCAGGGGGACCTTGCTTGGTTTTAATTCTTTCGAGGATTGGTAGAGCAAAAGCTGCAGTTTTACCTGTTCCAGTTTGAGCTTGACCAAGTAAATCTCTACCAAGCATTAGCTCGGGGATTGCTGCTTTTTGAATAGGAGTTGGTTCTTTATAACCTTTCTTAGAAAGTGTATCGAGTAATTTATCGCTAAAGCCGAATCCCTCAAACCCTTTATCAGAGTTTGATCCAGGATTTTCCCCTTCTTCTGAAATTGGTTCTGTAGTTAAGGGATCTTTAAGAACCTTTTTTATTTTCTTTGATTCAATGGTGTTTATAGAAGCAGATTGATCTACCTCATTTGTTTTTGTGGCCATTTAGTTTAAATTTTCCCTGAAGGTTCCTAGAAATTAGGCAGACAACCTCCAATCGGTATATAACCGTGCTTTGTTGACGCGCCTTTTTAAAAGGTCTTAGTAATTTAACATTATAAGCTTCTTGTTTTAAAGCTAGCCACTTGATTTTATGGCTTCATTTTCAGGAAATATCAGGCTTAATCTCGACTTGGCTCTAGTAACTGCTGTGTACATAAGGCTTTTTTCATACTGCGGATTTCTGGGAATCGGAATTTTGCTATTTGAAAAATAGATTTCATTAGGCCAAAGTAATATAACTTCTTTGGCTTCACTTCCTTGCGCTTTGTGAATTGTTAGAGCGAAAGCAGGGTCTATGGTTCTTAATCTTTCTGGTTGAATTATGAGAGGAGTTAATTCTTTGTATTCTGAGATCACTATGAAAAGTAAATGTGCCGACTCGCCATTGCCTATAATCACTCCAATGTCTCCATTCGCGAGACCTAACTCTGGTTGATTCTCACCGCATATTACGGGAGTACCTTCTGGCCAATGCCTAACGCCTGCGTCTAGTTTTTCGCCTAAAATTGATCTGTGTATATGTTGTACACTCCACAAACCAAATTTCTTTGGAGATAAAACAATTAATTCTTCAAGTGTTTTTATAATCTCTTTAGATATCTCAGTGAATGTGTTTGTTTTAGAGAAAAGATCTTCTCTTAACTCATTTTCAATTTTCTGACGATTCTGTTTGACAAGTTGTTTTAATTTAATTTGATGGGTAACTAATTTGTTATGAATAAAAGAAGGGAGTTCTTTTTTGTTAGATAAATGAACATCTACATTTGATGATGCTGGCATTTTGTGTACTGATTCCCAAAAATTACGAAAATCATTTTCTTTTAATGTCTTTGCTAATTTGGCTATTTCACCACGATTCCTATAAAGCTTGTTTAAGGTAATAGATGACTTTTTGAATTTTAGTCTAATACTATCTGACTGTAGTTCATTCCATACAGCACCTGGCCCTATAGGAGGTAATTGGTTGGGGTCACCTACTAGAACTAGTTGACTATTGTTAGGGAGCGCATTTAGAACTCCCTTCATTATATTGAGGTCAACCATAGACATTTCATCAATTACTAATAGGTCTAGTTCTAGTTGATTCAATTTGTTTTTAGCGAAGCCATCATCCTTGGCTTTAAGCCATTTGTGTAATGTTTGGCATGGAACGTTTTTAAGCTTTGATCTGTAATCTTGTTCAACTCCATTGAAAGAGGTTTCCAAAGTTTCTTGTAGACGTCTCGATGCTTTGCCAGTAGGAGCTGCTAGTCCAATCTTAGATAGTGGCTTGATTGAAATTAGTTCAATCAACATCTGTGCAATGGTACTTGTTTTGCCTGTTCCAGGCCCACCACTTATTAAAATAACGTTCTGATTTGTAATGGCCTTAACTGCTAAAAGCTGTTCAGGGTTTAAATTTTTGTATGACCTAGCATGATTCTCCCCCTCTTGTGCTCCGCCTATATCTGGGTGGATAGTTGACTTTTTAATTAGCTCTTTAATAACACTTTTCATTTCGCTATCCCAACGCTTCCAACTCAACCTGTTCTCTTCAAGAACAATTGGACTATTGTCTTCTCCTAACCAGCCGCTATTTCTTAGAGCGCTTAAATGATCTTCAGGCCATCCATTCGCGTTTAGTTCAATTGGAGGGATTGTTTTTGTTATTGGTAGATATATTGCCCCTCGAGTTAATGATTCCATGAGGGCATTGACTATATCTTCAAGGTGAGCTGTAGATGCCTTTGTTGGTATTGTCTCCCCTAGTAAGTGCGCAAGAGCAATGCTTAAGTTTGTCTGCATTATTGATTTATTTTGGGCTTTCATTTTCCGCCATCTTTAAATAATTTATCTAATTCATATACGGATTTAATTGAGGCCTCTTTGATAACCAGTCCAGGTTCGCTAGGGGATTCCTTTGACTCACTATTTTCAGATTCACTTGGGAGGCCTCTCAAGAAAACATACACATAACCACCTAGATGTCTTGATGGAGAATAATCCTTTAGCCTCCAGTTCAGGAACCTATGTAAGGCAACTAGGTATAAATTAGCTTGAAGGTGATAGTGATGAAGTGTCATCTCTTTATCCATAGCTGTAGAACTGTAGTGATATGGTCCACAAAGGCTTGTTCCTTCTGAATCGTGGGTTGTTCCCAACCAGTTGCTTTTCCAATCTGCAATCCACCATTTTCCTTCACCAGTTTTTGTGATGTCTTTGAAAACGAGATCAATAGAACCTGTCAGAAAACCCGTGCTGGAAATATTTAAGTCTTTATAATTATTATTCTCAATATTTGATAGCGCTTTGGCAATGTCACTTGATTTAACAGGCTTACCCCCTCTGGACATTGATAGATCAAATCCAAGTTCATTAATACGATGATTTGTATCTAATTGGTTGAATCTTAGCCCATTCAAGGGACCACCCAATCTTGTTCTCAACAGTCTATTAATACCTTCTTTGACAGATTTTAAGTTTGCGATGTCTATTCCGCTTCGTTGTAATTCTTCTTTGATTATTTCTGAGATTTTGATGTTATTAATTGAGATTGTAAAATCTATTTTCTCTATGATCCTATGTAGACAATCTCCAGCTTGAGGCCCGCGAGGGAAATTTTGCAAAGCACCTTCTTTGGATAAAACCGTTTTTTGTCTAGTCTGGCTATTTGACTTTGAACCAACCTCTGTTTGAGAACCTCTTAATGCTGCTTCTTGTTGTTCAGTATCTCTACCGTCTTCGAATTCTCTTATTTCGATGCTTTCATCATGTTTTTCATATGTAGTTGATATCCATGACGAGTAGCTATGTCTACCCCATGTTTTATCTAGAGTACGTTTTGGTATGGGGCCTAACTCTAGTGAATTAAATTCAAGAGGTTGTTGCCATTTACCTTTTATAGTCTCTACCCCTAGTTTTTTAATTTTTGCGTCCAATTCATTTTCTTGAAACCAGTCATTAATTTGTTTTGCAGAGAGATCTTTGAGTTCAAAATCAATTGCTTTCGGTCCAAAAAGGAAATGCTTTAGGGGGTTATTGTCTTGTTTAGGGATAGGACTCCAAATGACTATTAGTTTTTCTTGTGCACGGGTAAGGGCAACGTAAGCTAGCCTTTCAGCTTCTTGAATTGATTCTTTTATTGTTTTTTCGGCAATTTCTTTTTCATCTCTCCATCCTAGGTTTAGCGCTAATAGCCATTTCTGATCTTTGTCGCTTCTCCATAGAGGCCCTTTTGGTAGAGGTGGACTTTGCCATAAATATGGACATATAACTACTTTATATTGCAGACCCTTGCTCCGATGAATGGTTATCACATTTATAGCTTGATCTTCAAGATCACTGTTGGGTTGACGATTGTGTGGAGTTGATGCTTGCTTATGAAAGCGTTGTTGCCTGAACCATTTAGAAGAGGATCTAGCATCCAGTCCATTGCTATGTGCAGCCTCTTGTATTAAATGTGCACATTGATATAGGTCTTCAAGCAACCTACCTCGTTTTGATAAATCGGCTATATTCTTTCCACCTAGTATGTTTGATAAGCAGCCGATAATTCCTATACTTTCAAGATTATTCGACCAATTGGTAAATTTAATAATTAGGTCATTTATTTCCCCATTGTTCTCTGCATTTTTCAGTCTTTCTGCATCCCATTGCATTAATGGAGAGCTTGCGACTAATTTGACTTTCTCTATATGTGTAGGATTTGCGAGGCAATCAAGAAGTTTTTGTAGCTCCCTTGCGGCTTGAGACTTAAATATGTCTCCTTTATTTACAAGTCGGCTGGGAATGTTTGATTTAGTTAGGGATGCCCTTATTTGTTCTGCTTGTAAATGACGATTAACAAGTATGCAGATATCATTAGGATCTATCTCTTCAAATTCTGATGTAATTAGCTCAAGTACTTTGTTGGTTACAACTATAGGTATAACTGTTTCCACATCATTCTTTGATGGGAGATTTTTATTTGAAGACAGGTTTTGTTTAAGTTCATACTCTAGTGAAATTATTTCAAGAGCATTGTTTTTTTTATTAGATGACTTTGATTCTATTTTTTGTTCCGTATTTAAATGTGGTATCTCCAATCTTGAATGCTTGAGACCTGCAATGAACAACTTGTTCAAATTGTTCATTAGATCTGGAGTTGACCTAAAATTAGTTAACAATGAGTCAATGCGGTCGACTTCTTTCCTGGCTTGCAAGTATGTTTTAAGGTCTCCCCCTCTAAATTTATAAATTGCTTGTTTAGGGTCTCCAACCATAAGTAGTAGATGTTTTTGACTATCTCCAAATAACCTTTTAAATATTTTCCATTGAATTTGGTCTGTATCTTGAAACTCATCAATTAATGCAACTCTGTATCTTTGCCGTAATTTATTTATAAGAGAAGATGAGAAATAAGATCGACTATCTTCAGAGTCTGGATTTAGCGCCCTAAGTTGATCGGAAAAACTGACAACTCCTCTTTGTAGTCTAATACTCTTTAACCTTTTCAAAGTTAAGCACAATGCATGGTTCCAAACCAATTCTGCGGGTTCGTCCCATAAGCTTGCTATAGCTTTTTGAAGACTTGGTTTTATTAATGGCGAAGTACTTATTTGATTTTTTCTTTCAAGCTCATTGATTTTTTGTGGGTGAAAGTAATCTTTCAAGAGCTTTTGTGCCCGTATACTCCCATAGCTAATTTGTTTGACGCCATTGAGATTACCTTTCTTTTCCTGAAATGTATCAACCCATTGATTTAACTCAAGGTGACGATCCTTTCTTGGTTTGGGTGAAAAAGGTTTTGTATCATCTATTCCATTTTCTCTATAGGACTTGGCTAACTCTCTTAGGCTTGATTCTAAACTTAAGCCATCTTGTTTCCAGTGATATGTAAAACTTTCCCAGCAATCTAATAATTTATAGTGAAATTGCATAGATAACTCTTTTGTTATATCTAAATATTTCATATGAGAATTGAATTCCAGGGTCGGATCCTGGTCTATTTCCAATAAGCTATCGGCGATGCTTTTGGTATTAATCCCAGCTTGTTCTATTCCTTTTATATGTTGAGGGTCTATTGTTAAAATATGTTCTCTCCAGTATTCATGAACAATTTCAAGTATTAAGTCTTTATTTTCCTCTTCATCTAGAGGTTGAGGTTCAAGAATATTTCCACTTTCGATAGCTTCTCTTTCGAGCGTCCTTTTGCAGAAACCATGAATTGTTGTTATATCAGCTGTATCAAGATTGGCCAATGCATCTAACAAGAGATTGGCCCAACGCATCCTCTTGGATTTATTTTGAGAGCATTTACTTAGCCAATTAATAAGAGGCGCATCTAAATCTTCGGGCTTATTCCCTTTTCCTAGGGATAACTCGAGACCTTGTAAAGCTAATATTATTCGATTACTTATCTTTGCCTTGATCTCAGCAGCTGTATTTTTAGTAAAGCTAACTACTAAAATAGAACTTATTGGGTATTCCTTCTCGGTTAACATTCTTAGAACAATATGGGCTAAGGAAAAAGTTTTTCCAGTTCCAGCGCTAGCTTCTAAAAGTCGGTTTCCATTTTCAAGTGGATATGAATTCGGACTAAATTCTGATGCTTTGGTTTTCACTTTAATACAATGAAACTGGCAAGAAATGTTTACTCAAAGCCATTTCCCCCAATTGTGCTTGTAAACCTTCGGTAATATTAAAGGAGTCTTATCCATATAACTGGTGTATTCAATAAAAACCTCTTTTAGTTTCAACTCTTCCCTTCTTGCCTTCTTTATTAATAGGAAGCACAACCCTATTAATAACAGTAGATGCAGCAAACTGCCTTTTATAAGTGTTACCCCCATAGACATAATTAATAATGATAAATAGAGAGGATGTCTTGAATATCTATAGATACCATTGGTGACTAACTGACTATTTTCTTTAGGTTCAGGCAAAGGAGAAAGGTTTCTTCCTAAATCCCACAGTGATTTAACTGCTAAAAAAAGCCCTCCTATAAAGAGAAAGGTTCCTATAGCTTTAAGTATTATTGGCCCATGAAGTAATTCTTGTATTTTGTTCGTAGGCCAAGCAGGTAGCAAATGTGCGCCTATAAATAATATTTGTGCCATTAGATACCATTCACCTTTTCTATTGTCTATCAGTCCTTTCCAGCTAAATCCCCATTCAGAAAGTGTCTTTTTCATTTGAATGTAGATTTGTTCACTTCAAATTTAAGCATTTGATGATTGTAGTTTTATTTCTCTAAAGCATTTATTAATGGCTCGTAAAGAGCTCTTAGGCATTTCTCAAACGATTCATCTTCTAAAAGTAAATCAGGATTACAGTTATGTCCAAAACAGATTTGCATTTCGGGCTTGTTCCGCTCTCCTTCTAAATTCATAGCACCATTCCAGCTTTTCTTAAAAACATCATTTGGTTGACTTACATTCTCACTTCTTGCTTTCGCAAGTTTCCAACCACTTTCTGGTGGGACAGGCCAGCATTGTTTTAAGCCATTTCCAGCTTGGACTCTTAATTCCTGAAGTAGTTGTTGGGCTTTTTCTTGTTGAATAGGATTCCATTTGAGAACTATTTCGTATGTATTCCTTTTGCCTGAAGATAGGCTTCGGGATATAACAACTGTTTTGTTTTGATTTTTGTTGTAAGTGCATCTAATAAGATGTTTTAGCCATCCTTCTAAGACACTTTTGGCTTTGAGTCTTCCAAACTCTATTACTACTACATGGTTACCGGCCTTAAGCATGCCCTCTTTTTTACTCTCCTCAATTAAATAAGTTTTGCTTATTGTGCCAAGTCCTGAGATAACTGATGAAAGACTACTCCAGCGAGCCGTTAATATTTCACTTTCAAGAATCTCTGAAGACTTTGGGGGGAAAATACCTTGATATTTGTATATTTGCGACCAATCAATAGCCTTTTTCCAATTTGCACTTACATATGTTTGGTCTATGGCGTCACTAGTGACTTCAAGGAAGTGTTTCTTAAAAATGTTATACCTATCGAGTTCAGATAAATTGAGACCTTCTAAATCTTCAATAGGTCTGTTCCATTCTCTTGGTTGCAGTCTAAGTTGCTCCAGCCAAATTGTTTGTGGATTTACTAACCAAGACAACAAGTTCTCGTCTTTTACTGTGTTATGACCATTGTCTTCTTCAGTATCCCACTTTAGCGGTATTGCAAGACCGATGTTTTTCGATGTGCATCCTTCGTCGATTAATTTTCTTGCTGCTAAATTTCTTTTATCACAACTAACTGGCGGCTGATGATTGCATGAGATGAAGTTTTCTTTATTTAGAGGGTTTGGATTTGGCTTCTTTAGAATTCCAAGGCGACTCTCTTTTGGTAGTTCTCCTTCTAAATATTCTAGCCATTGTTGTATTGGGTTGGATGGCTCTAACGATTCACCTGTTTTTTCGTCTCTACTATTCCATGTTATTAATAGATTTCTCCTGGCTGAAATGATTGCTTCTAGGAGAACATAACGATCTTTTTCATTAATTCTTGGGTCTCCTAAGAGTCGTTTTTGCTCTAGCATACTAAATCCAGGACGTCTACCTTGTCGTGGAAAAACATTCTCATCAAGCCCCATTAATACAATAACTTTATGCGGGATAGCCCTCATAGGCTCCAGGGCACTTATTGTTATTTTCCCTGTTCTATGGCCAAACCTACCGCTTTCTAATGATATTAGATTTTTTAGGATGTCTGAAACTACTTCAATCCCAATTTCTAATTCGCAGCCTTTGGCGTCATTCAACCATTTATCAATTGTTGTGCATAGATGTTGGTGTTCCCAAGACCAATAGCTTAGATCGTTGCAAAATTCATCAATAATACTTTTAAGTGTATCCCCCCATTCGTTGTGCTTACGTGAACGTCTTAGTCTTACTAGTTGATTACATGTTTTAGAAAGTAATTCCCACCATTTTGTAAGCTCATCTATTTTAATACCTTCAGAAAAAGGTGCTATTTCTCCTAAGCTGAGACCTGGCTTGCTTGGAATCACTATTCCCATTAACCACCTTTCGAGACACCAAGTCAGAGTATGAGTACCCTCACCATCCCTGTCAGTGGAATTAACCCCAGATCTGAAACCTGTTTTTTGAAGACAACTAGTTATCTTATCAATTTCTTTATCTGTCAGTTTGTACCTTTTTTTAAATACCTCATTGCTAAGTAGCTCATCTAAATCACTTGCCTTTAAACCAGTGCTCGCAATACCCATAAGATGAAATATTAATTTCACTGGCCCTGATTTTTCTTCTTGAGTTCTATCGGTGATTTTCCAAGGAAGGTAAACATCGGTCGCGTTAATGTCGTTAAATATAGATGGTATTAGAGGTGCTAACGTCTCAACTTGAGGAGTCATTATTAGTATGTCTTTAGGCTGCAGCTCGTTGTCTAGTGCAAGTAATTGAATAATATGATCTCGCACTAACTCCACTTGTCTTCTTTGACCAGGAGATTCAATAAATATTAATGAATTATCAACTTGTTCTCTGCTTAAAGGTTCTGAATATTCAGTTGTAACTAATTTTTGTTGAAGTTGTTCTAGTAATGTTGGAGCTATATTTTTATTCTTTGCAATATTTACTGGCATTGAAAACAAATCTTGTTCATTCCATTCACCTAATTGATACTCTCCACTCCCTTCAAGTAATTGTTCAAACTCAGATCCCATTCGACCAAGATTTGCTTCAAGACGTGGTTTATTAAGTAGCCATAATTCAGATGTAGGTACCCTCCATTTTTCACCCAGCTCTTCCCTTTTGTTTTTACATCGTGTCCATAAATCTTTGCAAGGAGTCAATAAAAATAACTTTATCTCAGTAATCGTAGATATTGCTTGTATTAGTTCAATCTGTATTGGAGCAAGGCTATTGATGCCGAAGAATAAAAGTTCAGAAGGGAAACCGTTTGGTGGTTTTTCACCTTCTCGTAATCTCTCAACTACATCTTTGACTTTTAGGCAAAAAGGCTTTTGTGAAATCTTTTCTTTTAACAAACCAAATAAGACTCTTTGCCATTGATTATTCTTATCAATTCCGTCGTTTTGATTTTTTAAGCTCTCAGTACTATCCCACCAAGAATAAATTAATTCAGGTCTATAAAAAATATATTCATCAAAAGTACACGCAATTGTCTTTGCTAATTGCCATTCGTCTCGAGTCAGCTTCGATTCTTCAGTTGTGCTTTCATCGAGCCAACTTTTTAAAATCTGTGCCTCTTGTTTTCGAAGTAATTCTGGAAGTGAAGAGACTATTGACCAAATAAGTTGATTCTTTTCCCAGGGGTCATTGGCTGTTTTGGAATCTAACTCAAGAAAATTGTCTACAAGACTTTGTAAATGACTTCCTGGAAAGGGAAATTTAACTAGTGCACTAATTCCATTAGTAGTAGCAATTTGTTCGCCTAACCATCTGCCTGTTGGCCAGGAATTAACGACTACTTCAACATTTTCAAAAAGAGCTGGAGGTTTTAATCGAAGTTGTTCGGCTAACAGCCTCGCTAGCCATTCTGCTCTATTGCTTCTATAGACAGTTAACAAGGCTCTAGAATTCGTGTTGAGTGTGAAAGGGGTCTTGAATTTTCTTATAAATCTTAGTCCCCATTTGCTAGTGATAGGGATTTTTATTTTCTATAAGAGGTTTTCAGACTAAGAACTATTTTCTGCTTAAAAATGTAGACGCGGATTTTTTATCAGATCTTTCATTTCCTTTACGGCCTCTACAAGACCTATCGCTATTGATCGAGCCACAATTGCATGCCCGATATTTAGTTCTTCTATTTCCTTAATTGAAGCTATTGGCTCTACGTTTTGATAAGTAAGTCCATGGCCAGCATTTACTCGTAATCCAAGAGTTCTTGCTCTAATAACCCCTTCTTGAATTACAGCTAATTCACTTGCTTTGTTTCTCCAGGTTGCATTTGCGTAACAACCTGTATGAAGCTCTATCCACCCTGCTCCAACTTCCCGAGAAGCTTCAATTTGACTTTGGATAGGGTCTATGAAGAGACTTGTTTCAATACCTTCTGAATTAAGTTTGCGAATTATTTCTTTAAGAGACTTTTTATTTCCAGAAACTTCTAATCCACCTTCTGTAGTTATTTCTTCTCTTCTTTCAGGAACAATTGTTACCATTTCAGGTTTTATTTTCAATGCAATGGATAGCATTTCCTCTGTTGCAGCCATTTCTAGATTTAAGCGAGATTTAATTGTTGCTCGTAAGAGTTTGAGATCTCTATCTTGAATATGGCGTCTATCTTCTCTTAAGTGGACTGTAATCCCATCAGCGCCACCAAGTTCTGCAAGAAATGCCATTTGAACTGGATCCGGCTCACTTGCTAAGCGTGCTTGACGAACATTTGCAATGTGATCGATGTTTACACCAAGACTTGCCATAGAAAAAACCACTCATCTAAGAGTTTATTAACTGACATGCCCACATTTAATTAAATTCCTGGCCGCTGTGTTAACTGCCTAATAACTTAAGTAAGAAGAATCTTTTCAAAGCTAACTTCAAATAAAAGCTTTCCTGATCTTTTCTTTCTTGACCCAGGCAAATCGCGAAACAAATTTATGCCTTGGGCTTGACCCTTTTTGGAGCAAGCTTGCAATGATTGCTACACAGGACCTTGTGTTGCAAAATTATTTTCGGAAAACAATAGTTTTAGGACAAGAATATTTACCTTTAGATGGGCCAGTGGTTCTCGCCCCTACTCATCGTTCCCGGTGGGATGCTCTTATGTTGACTATGGCAGCAGGAAGGAGAGTTTCCAACAGAGACTGTAGATTTATGGTTACCCTTTCAGAAATGAAAGGATTGCAAGGTTGGTTTTTAAATCGTTTGGGTTGTTATCCGATTGATCAATCGAGGCCGACATTGCTCTCATTGAGATATTCAGTTGATTTGATGCTTGAGGGGGAACAGTTAGTTGTTTTCCCAGAAGGACGAATCAATAGAACTAGTGAACCTATAAAACTTAAACAAGGTTTAGTTCGTCTTTCTCAAATTGCTTATAAAAAAGGCATAAATGTAAATGTTCTTCCAATAGGCCTTGCTTATAGTGAGGTTATTCCCAAACCCTTTGGAAAGGCAGCAATTAGCTTTGAGCAGCCTATAAAAATTTCAAGGTTAGGTAAAGATGCGGCTGACGAATTTAACTTAATACTTGCTCAAAGAATGCATGCAGCTGAGCAAGCGGCCCTTAGAATTGTAGGACGTATTTCTTGAATGACTAAAGTTGTTTTAAATCTCCTTTTATATGATTTCTCGTAACTCCTTAGCTGCACTTGCAATTTTGTCTGGGTTGATTTTCCCCAATTTTGCTTGCCTGGCAGACACTTCATCCTCTAACAATTACAAAGTTTTAGCGACTGACAAATCAGGTTTGAATTTGCTAACTGTCAGGTCCTATCTAAAAAAGGGCGATGATTTTTTCTTGAAAGGAGATTTAGATAAAGCAAGAAAGGAATTTGATAAAGCAAGAGATATCTCAAAGCAGCTATTAAGTTTCTATAGAGATCTTGGGGGTGCTTTTAAGGGGTTAGATGCCCGAATCCCAAGAGATATGGACTCAAAAAGCCGTCAAGTTATAAAAATTCTTGCCGAGAGCAATCTTCGACTTGCAACACTTTTTAGGAAGAAAAAACAGCCTGAAGTGGCCGTGCCTTTACTTGTAGAAGTTGTTAGGATTATGACTCCAGCAAAAACAGAAGGTCAGCAGGCCTATCAAGCATTAGTGGAACTAGGTTTTTCTGATATTCCATATGCTGGATCAAGAAAAAATATTTATTAAATAAATCTACAAATGGTTCAAACTCAAAAAGTTATTTTTTCAATTAAGCAAGTTCTACCAGATGCTGAAGTCTTAGTAGAAGACTTAAGTGGAACAGGTGATCATTTAAAAGTAAATGTTGTTTCTTCATCTTTTTCTGGGCTTTCAAGAGTAAAGCAACATCAGTTAATCTATGGAGCACTTAAAAAAGAGCTGGATTCTGAAGCAATCCATGCTTTGGCTTTAAACACTTCTATCCCTTCATAAAATAAATAAAAATGGATTCTGACACTCGTGTGCAGATTGAGTCATTAATTAACTCAAATTCGATAGTGGTCTTTATGAAAGGCTCTAAACTGATGCCTCAGTGTGGCTTCTCGAATAATGTTGTTCAAATCCTTAACTCACTGGGCTTGGAATTTGAAACCTTTGATGTTTTGGCTGATATGGCTGTAAGAGAAGGTATAAAAGAATATTCAAATTGGCCAACAATCCCGCAGGTTTATTTAAAAGGAGAATTTTTAGGCGGATCAGATATTTTGATTGAGATGTACAACTCTGGAGAGCTTAAAGAGAAAATTGAAGTGGCACTGGCTTCATAGCCCTTATTGATTTTTCATAAAGAATAGATCATTAAAATCTCCGCTAGGACCAATGAAGCTTGAAGGATCCATTATCCAGCGATTTAGAAGTGTTTCAAGCTTTTCTTGGTCTTTTATAGAAAGACGGTTCGTTTTTCTGAGAGCATGTATGTATCCATCAACGTAAAGCTTGAGTTCAGATGGGCTATGGTACCTGCTGATAAGTTCTTGGCATGCATCACATATTGACTGGAAATGCTTTATAGCTTCTGGGTCTTCGAATGTTTGCGATGTCATGTTTTGCTATGAAGGCTAGGTATTTTTTACATCTAGCCACTTAATTGGTTATTTTATAGGAGCTTTGTTCCGGCCTGTGACATCAACTTCAGACCTACTTTCAGATGAGCAAACAGCTGAATCACTAGCTGGGACTTTTGCCGTCCAGACAACAACTGAAAGTCCTTCCAAGGTTCTTGTGGTGGAGCCGCACCCAACTTTACGTACGGTACTTGTTCAAAGGCTAAGGCAAGATGGACATTTGGCAGCTGCAGTTGGATCGTCAGAGGACGCTATCGATTTGTGCAGAGATCAATCCCCTGACCTACTAGTTAGTGCAGAGTTGTTAGAAAAGAGTTCAGCTTTAAACTTATCCCAGCAATTAGGATGTCCGTTAATAGTTCTTACTGCTAGAGCAGGTGTTGAGTCATTGGTTGGACTTTTAGATGATGGCGCTGATGATGTATTACGTAAGCCATTTGGACTTGAAGAGCTCGCTGCGAGGTGTAGAACACTTTTGAAGAGAGGTCGCGTAGGTCTTCAAGAGAGAGTCTCAGTTGGCCCGCTAGAAGTCCATCTTCTTTTGCGCCAAGTTACATTAAGAGATAAGCCGGTAGAATTGAGCCCTAGAGAATTTGCTCTTTTATGCGCTTTACTCATGCCTCCTGGGATGGTTAGGAGCCGCCATGAACTTTTAAGAATGGCATGGCCTCCATTTAGTGGGGGACCTCGCTCAGTTGATACTCAGGTCCTTACTCTACGAAGGAAACTTGAGCAGGCTGGTCTTGGAGATGGAGGAGGTATTACGACTGTTCGTCAGCAAGGTTATAGGTTTAGTATTGATACATTGCCTGCACAAAATTAATTGATAGAAAACTAATTTTTCAATTAACAAATAACTTATTTCCTCTTACTTCTACATTTATAACGTTCTTGTTGTTATAAGTTCCAATTAGTATTGCTTTAGCAATAGGTGTTTCCAATTCATTTTGAATTGTTCTTTTTAATGGCCTTGCTCCATATATAGGGTCATATCCATTTTTGCAAATCAAATCAATAGCTTCTTTGCTTATATCTAACAATAGATTTTTCTCTTTAAGTCTTCTTCTTATATTATTTATTTGGATGACTACTATTTTGGCAAGATCTTCTTTGCTCAAGCTGTTAAATATAATTGATTCATTTATTCTATTTAGAAACTCTGGCTTGAATGTCCTTTTCAACTCACTTCTTACTGTCGACTCAATTTCACAGTGCTTAGATTGATCTCCTGAATATTTAATAATTGACCCACTTCCAATATTGCTTGTTAGTACAATTATTGTATTTGTAAAATTGATTGATTTTCCTTGACTATCAGTAACTATTCCATCATCTAATATCTGCAGCATCAAATTCAATATTTCAGGATGAGCTTTTTCTACTTCATCAAATAAAATTACAGAATAAGGCCTTCTTCTAACAGCTTCTGAAAGCTGACCACCAGATTCATATCCAACATATCCTGGAGGTGCCCCTATTAATCTACTAATTGAATGTTTCTCCATATATTCTGACATGTCTATTCTTATAATTGCTTTTTCACTATCAAATAACTCATTAGCTAGAGATTTGGTCAGCTCTGTTTTTCCTACACCTGTAGGCCCTAAGAAAATAAAGCTTGCTATAGGTTGACTTGGGTCACTTAGACCAGTTCTTGACCTTTGAATTGCATTAGAAATAGATTTAATTGCCTTATCTTGCCCAATTACATTTTCTTTTAAGGTTTCTTCTAAGTTAAGGATTTTTTCTATTTCTGATTTTTCAAGTTTTTTAACTGGTATAGAAGTCCACTTTGAAATTACTTCGGCTATGTCTTCATCAGTTACTTCTTCTCTTAGTAATGTCTTCTTTATAGAATTACTGTCCGATTCGAGTTCATTCTCTTTCTGCTTTAATTTATTCTGTAATTGTGATAGAACTCCAAATTCGAGCTCTGCAGCCTTATTTAAATCATAGTTTCTTTTTGATTGATCTATTTGTAGTTGTACTTTTTCTATCTCTTCTTTTATTAAACTTAGTTCATTTATAGAAGACTTTTCATTTTGCCACTGCTCTGTTAGTTCCTTTTGTTTAGCAGTTAACTCAGAAAGCTCATGCTCAAGAATATCTAGTCTATCTTTGCTTATTAAATCTGATTCTCGTTTTAATGAAAGCTTTTCCATTTGGAGTTGAATAATCTTTCTGTCAATTTCATCTACTTCTTGTGGTTTTGATGTGATTTCCATTTTTAATTTCGAAGCAGATTCGTCAATCAGGTCAATTGCTTTGTCTGGCAGAAATCGTTCTGCAATATATCTGTTGCTTAAAGTTGCAGCTGCTACAAGAGCATTGTCTGAAATCCTCACTCCGTGATGTACTTCATATCTTTCTTTAAGTCCCCGAAGGATTGAAACAGTGTCTTCTACTGATGGTTGATTTATAAGTACTTGTTGGAATCTTCTTTCTAAAGCTGCATCTTTTTCAATATGTTGGCGATGCTCGTTAATTGTTGTGGCGCCAATACATCTAAGTTCCCCTCTGGCTAACATTGGTTTTAGTAAATTGCTTGCGTCCATTGACCCTGCAGTCGCTCCCGCGCCAACAACTGTATGGATTTCGTCTATAAAAAGTACAATTTGTCCTTCTGAACAAGTTACTTCCTTTAAAACAGCCTTTAGTCTTTCCTCAAATTCTCCACGATATTTTGCTCCTGCAATTAGAGCTCCCATGTCAAGAGCTATTAGTTGACGATTTTGTAGTACTGATGGGACATCTCCATTAACTATTCTTTGAGCAAGGCCTTCTACAATTGCAGTTTTACCTACGCCAGGCTCACCAATTAAGACAGGATTGTTTTTTGTCCTCCTGCTAAGGATTTGAATGGTTCGTCTAATTTCATCATCCCTTCCAATAACAGGATCTAATTTCCCTTCTCGTGCATCTGAAGTTAAATCTCTCCCATATTTTTGTAGAGACTCATATTTCCCTTCAGGATTTTGATCAGTCACTTTCTGATTTCCACGAATCTCCATTATTATCGATTTTAATCTTTCTTCGTTTATATTTGCTTTTTCAAGTATTTCCTTACAGCACCTTTTGTCATTAGCTAAAGCACATAAAAGATGTTCAACTGAAACATATTCGTCCCCTAAATCTTTTTTATATTGAATAGAACTTTCTAATACTAAATTTAAGCCTTGGCCTAGATATAGGTTTTCTGGTCTAGAAATCATTGTTGGTTGCTTTTCAATAAATTCATCTAAATAAGTTTTAGTTTTTGTAATAGAAGCATTGGCTTTTTTCAGGATTCTTATTGATAAGTCATCTTCCTTTATTAAACTCGAAAGTAAGTGTTCAGTTTCTATGTACTGATGCCGAAGGGACCTTGCATTGTTTTGGGCAGATGATATTCCATTCCAAGCTTTCTCTGTATATTGATCAGGAGATACCTGCATAATTATTACTTTATAGCTGTATTGATTATCTTTAAACTAAAGAATATATAAGCGTGTAAACCGAATAGCCAATGGTCGGGAAACTTGTCTTTGTACGGTTATTTCTAATACACTTAATAGTTATAGCTTTTTATTGGGTTGATTTTACTTTTTAAAAACCAATTATATGTTTTTACTGAAATTGACTCCTCTATAAGATCATCTATATGAACTTGATATCCATGCTTTTTAGCTATTTCCACAATCATTTCTTTATTCAGACAAGCCTTTAACTCAGATCTTATTGAAACATTGTGCTCTGACGCATAAATAAAATTGGATAGTTCTTCTTGAGACATATCTGGTATTTTTATTGATTTTATTGCTTTGGATTTAAGAAATCAACTTTATTTATAAAAAAAGGCCCCTGTGTAGGAGCCTTCGTGAGGGTATTTTCGTCGCTGAATTACTGAACTACTACTTTGCCAACCATTCCTGCACCTCTATGTGGTTCACAGTAATAATCGTATGTGCCTGCTGCACTGAAAGTCTCTGTCCAAGACTCTCCTGGAGCAAAAGCTAGATCTGGGTGACTTAATTCTTCATGACCTTCAAAAACAGCATTGTGAGGCGCAAGTTTATTGTTTACGAACTTCACTGAGTCACCTGAACTGATAGTTACAGAGCTTGGTTCAAAGGCAAGCATTCCAGCGTCTGTGCCAAGTTTGACTTCAACTGTTTTGGCTTGGACAGAACTTACTCCAAAAGCAAAAGCTATTAGGAGTGCAAAGGTGGCGGCGAATAACGAACGGAGAATTGAAAACATTTTTTCTGAATTTCTTCTTACATATTAACCTGCTTTATGTTTTTTTGCCCTTTGGTATTCCAGAAGATAAAAGTATTTCTTTCAGGTTCTTGGCATAACTTTCCCCACCTAGTGTTTCAGGGTTTGTTATTGGATTGTGAACAAAATGCCTTTGCTTAATGCTAAAGCTATCCCATTTACTTATTTCGATGGGGAGAATCTTTATTAAAGCTTTGATTAGCCATCCCCATAAAGGCAATCTTGGTGTTTTTCTCATCTCTCTCCAATTTAAAAGAGTCTCTATTGCATGATCAATTGATATTGCTGGCTGACCAAGTGCAAATCTTGGGATTTTGCTTAGTTCCTCTTTGGGGAAGACTTTTTGGGGAGCTGTACAAAGATGTCCGCAAATATAAGCAATGTCTGCTGCATGGATGAAATGGAACCTTGAATAAGCTTTAAACCATCGCGCTAGCCATAGCCAATCTATTGCTGAATTAAGGCCTTCAGTTAAATAGCTTCTTGGATAAATTCCTGAACCATCGATTTTTCCACCAAAAACAAGTGTAGGAAACACAGCAATAATTTTGTTTGACAAATGGTGACTCTCTAAATCTTCCAAGCATTTTGCTTTGGTTTGTATATATTCGGTTCCATATAACAAAGCCTCTGACAAAGGCTCTAGTGATTGGTTGAGAATACTTGCAGTTGAGAAATATATAATCTTTTGAATAATTGTTGGATTTAATAGGTTTAACATTTTCTTTACTGCCACTAGATTTACTTCCTTTGCTCTAATGGGATCGCCCCATGCTGTGGCTGTATGAATTAAATGGGTAACTTTAGAAAGTTCTTCTTTAAACTCTTCTGAATTTCTTAAATCTCCTATCAATAACTTTATTCGAGGGTTGTTACACTCAACTGCTTTTAACTTCCGTGGGTCTCTGACCCATAAGTAAAGCTCTGATTTGGTGTTCTTTAAGAACCAACTCGCAGTGTACTGACCTACGCAGCCACTTGCCCCGGTAATAAGTATGCGATGTGTTGTCACATTTGTGAAATTAGATTGTTAACGTTTTTGCCGGCCTCAAAAAAGATTCTTGCATTTTCTTCAGGAGTTCCAGGGAGTATGCCATGTCCGAGATTTAAAATATGTCTTCTGCCTTTGGCTTTTAAAACAGTATCAACTATTCGGGCTCGAATTGTTGCTGGGTTTCCAAAAAGAAGTCCTGGGTCAACATTTCCTTGTACCCCAACGTTTTTTGGAAGACGAGCACATCCTTCTGCCATATCCACGGTCCAATCCAAAGAGACAAAGTCAACCCCTGTTGATCCCATTCTTTCTAGGACACCAGCGCTGCCAGAAATATATAAAATCATAGGAGTATCAGGGTGGGTTTCTTTTACTAGAGCAATTACTTTTTTCTGGTATGGAGCTGCAAAGTTTTCATAGTCTATTGGGCTTAATTGACCAGCCCATGAATCAAACATTTGGACCACTTGAGCACCAGAATCAATTTGATAGCGCAAATAATTGGCAATTGAATGGGCGAAATGATTTAAAAGTTTATGAAGTAGTTCTGGCTCTTGGAATGCCATGGCTTTTATGACGGCATAGTTCTTGCTGCTTTTTCCTTCGACAACATAAGCAGCAAGTGTCCATGGAGCACCTACAAAGCCAAGCACAGCAGCTTCGTTACCAACACTCTCTCTCAGGCGCCCTAATACTTCCCCTACAAAAGGAAGGCTTTCTGAGGGTCTCAAAGGCTTTAAAGCGTTCAACTGATCGATATTTCTTATTGGGTCTTGTATTAATGGACCTTTGCTTTCAACAATGTCAAAATCTATTCCCATTCCTGGTAGTGGAGTAAGGATATCTGAAAAAAGTATTACTCCATCTGGCTTGAATGCATTAAATGGTTGCATTGAGATCTCATATGAGAGATCAGGATTCTCAGAACGTTCTCTAAAGCTGGAGTGCTTATCTCTTAGCTCTCTATAAACTTTCATATACCTTCCTGCTTGGCGCATCATCCATACTGGAGGTCTTTCTACGGATTCTCCTTGAGCTGCTCGGAGTAGTAATGGTAGTGAATCAGTCATTCGTCTTTAATATCAATCGCAAAACTTACTTGAGATAGAACTACAAATGTGCATTGAAACGCTTTTAAGCAGTTCTTCGTCACACCTTTTTGGATTGGTTTTAAATTCATTGATTAGATTTTTTTTAATCATGCCTTTGATTTTGGCCGATTAGCGCTCTTAAATTTTGCTTGTTTCATGCTTGAAGACAAGAACGCTTAAAGGAGGTAGAGATAGATCTATAGAGTCTTTATAGTCATGAATATTCCATTTCTCTGAATTTTTGCCGCCCATGTTTCCTGTATTAGATCCTCCATATTCTTCTGAATCTGTATTGAATATTTCTTTATAGAATCCTTCTACAGGAACTCCTATTCTATAGTTTGGATGTGCCTCAGGTGTGAAGTTGGCTACAATTATTAGCCATTCTCCACTAACATTTTCTCTTCTCATAAAGCTAATAACAGAATTTTTATTGTCTGTACAATCTATCCATTGAAATCCGTATTCATCGAAATCATTTTTCCATAAAGCCGGTTGACTCTTATAAAGTTTGTTTAGATCATCAATTAACCTCTGAATTCCTTTGTGAGGCTCATATTCCAGTAAATTCCACTGTAGATCATCCCAGACATTCCACTCATCACGTTGGCCAAATTCCATCCCCATAAATATTGTTTTCTTGCCAGGATGTGTCCACATATAGGCAAGCAATGCTCTTGTATTTGCATATTTCCTCCAGTCATCTCCAGGCATTTTATGAAGCAAATGACTTTTCCCATGTACTACTTCGTCATGGCTTAGAGCAAGCATAAAGTTTTCCGTATAGTTATAACAAATGGAAAAAGTAATGTTGTTTTGGTGGAATTGTCTGAACCATGGATCTATCTCAAAGTAATCGAGCATGTCATGCATCCAACCCATGTTCCATTTAAGGTTGAAACCTAGACCTCCACAGTCAGTGGGTTTAGTAACTCCTGGCCATGTCGTTGATTCTTCTGCAATAGAAAGAGCTCCAGGGAAATGTTCAAAAAGGACATGGTTGGCCTGCTGCAAGAACTGAACTGCTTCTGTATTTTCATTTCCTCCATTTTTATTGGGTATCCATTCGCCTTCTGGTCTTAAATAATCTCGATATAGCATTGAAGCCACAGCGTCTACTCTTATTCCATCTATATGAAATTGCTCAAACCAAAATACTAAATTTGCTACAAGAAAATTCCTCACCTCATTTCTGCTGTAATTAAAAATTAAAGTCCCCCATTCTTTGTGCTCTCCAATACGCGGATCAGAATGTTCATATAAATGAGAACCATCAAAGAATGCTAGTCCATGACTATCTTTTGGGAAATGTCCTGGAACCCAATCGAGTATTACCCCTATTCCTTCAGTATGACATTTGTCTATAAAGGCACGAAATTCATCTGGATCACCATATCTACTTGTAGGTGCATACCAACCAGTTACTTGGTACCCCCAAGATCCATCAAATGGATGTTCTGATATCGGCATCAATTCTATATGGGTGAAACCCCTTTCTTTTATATAAGGGATTAATTTCTCAGATAATTCTGGGTAGGTAAGAAGTCTTGTCCCAGGCTTTAAATCTGCTGCAGGGACTGGTTTCCTAGCATTGCCGTTGGATTCAATAAATGGATCATCTTCAGAACCATGCATCCAACTTCCAAGATGCATTTCATAGACTGATATCGGTTTGTCTAATGGATTGCTCTTGTCCCTATTCTCAACCCATTTCTCATCGTTCCATTTATAACAATCCAGTTTGGAAATTATTGAACTCTTTGCAGGCCTTACTTCTTGCTCAAATCCATAAGGATCTGCCTTTTGATAGCAGTGCCCTTCCTGAGTCCTTATTTCGTATTTGTAAAGAGACTTTTCTTTTAATTCAGGAATAAACAATTCCCATATGCCACCTAGTCGTTTTTGCATGGGATGATGCCGCCCATCCCATGAATTCAACTCTCCAATAACAGATACACTTCGAGCGTTAGGTGCCCATAGACAAAACATAACCCCATTAACCCCTTCTCTCTCGCATAGATGTGATCCCATGCGTTTCCAAATATGGTGATGGTTCCCCTCAGCAAAAAGGTGCCTGTCAACTTCTCCCATCCATTCTTCTCTAAATGACCAAGGGTCATATTGGGTATGTTCTATGCCACCTCTTTTAACTCTTGCTCTGTAGTTTTGATCGGGTTTTGATGCGAGAATTGCTTCAAAAATCCATGGATGGTTTGGATTTGATAACGCAATTTCAGATTTTTTATTTATTAAAACAACTTCATCAGCTTCTGGCATCCAAACTCTTACGACACAATTATCTCCTTGAACTTGAACACCTAATACCCCAAATGGATTGTCATGTTTGCACTCTTCAAGCCTACGCCCTTCTTCGGCCAGCCAGTCAACTTTTAAACTGGTGGTCATGATTTGAGGGCGAGTATGAAAAAGGAGCTTATCTGATTAGGGGCAATCATGTTGAATTATTTAGATAGCAGTGGACAGATTTCAAGCTTGGCATGCGAAAGATCTAGTGAAATAGTTGTAACCAAGCAGTTTGAGCTAGGAGGTCCAGAACAATGTTTTTTGTTTCCTGGATTAATTCCAATCGCTGGCCAAGCCGCTCCCGCTATAGACAACCTAATGCTTGAGTCCTTTGTAATATCTGCCAAAAAAGGTTGCATGATTACTTCTCTTTGACGTTTTGTTCTTGCTTCATCCCCAAGGATTCTTAGTACACCTGTAGAGATTTGACTTGCATGGATTTTCTTCTTGTCAAGAATAGATATTGCAATACATAGATCAAAGCCTTCTCTATCAGAAGATGCATTAATTTTAAGCTTCGGCAGACCTTCCAACCTAATGTCTTGTTTTAAGGGGGCAGAGGTGAAGATTGCCACATCATTTCTTACGTCTATTTTTTGCCTATTAACAAATCCAGGTCTTGGGCTTAAATGCCCACCAATTGCTGGGGCTGGTCTCCAAGGATCATGCACTATCAATACAAATCCATCTCCTCTGTCTTGCTCTCTCAGTAAGCCATCATTTGAGTCTATACATGCAAGTCCTTTGCTAAACAGAGACCAACTTATTTGCTTTGCTTTTAATTCTTCTTGATCATGCCATCTCTCAGCAGTAATGTTCCATATCTTTTTTGGAATAGAACTGTCAATCCTGTTTTTACCAGATCGGAGGTGTTTGTTGAAAAATTTTAAATGCATTTGTTGAACACCTTCCCACCATTGCATATGAGTCGCTGGTCCTATATGAATCTCTGGGTTGCCACCTGCGTTTAAGGATTTTTGGTATATATCAATAATTCCTTTTAAGTGAGGGTCATACCAACCTCCTACCAGTAATAAAGGTTGTTTGAGCCATTTTTCTAAAGCTATATATTTTCCCCAAGTTTGTTTTGCTTTCTTGGACTCTAGTAACCACTGATATGCCATACCTTTTGAATCATATTTTTTCAGGAGTTCTGGTCCTTTTGTTAAATAGGTTTTGTTCTCAAGGCTATTTCTAATCTCTTCCCATCCAAGATGGTCTTTATTTCTTTTTAGCTTTTGAGCTGCTAATTGCAACCCCCAACCTAGGCCTAAATGCCACCAATATGCCCCACCTTCTGAAGTCCAGTCAGTCTCCCGAAGGCCAGTCATTGCGGCTGCAATGCAGTTTGGCGGTGGAGTGCCTGGATCTGCTAATAACTGGGTGAGGCCTTGGTAAGAGAAGCCATATGTTCCAAGGAGACCATTGCATTCTGGTAATGATCTAACCCAAGCATGAGTTGCAGTCGTGTCAGACGATTCTTGTGGGAACCCCATGAACTCACCTGTTGATTCTCCTTGCCCCCTTACATCTTGGATAATTACTAGATAACCCTGGCTGGCCCACCAAGAAGGATGTGCATATGTAACTGTTGAGGCTATTTCTTTGCAATAAGGTTGTCGCATTAAAAGTGCAGGCCATGGACCCTCTATTGTTGGCATCCAAAGAGTTGAACGAAGCTCCACCCCATCACTTAAAATTAGTTTTGCTTCTTTTGAGGTTGTCAATTTCACGAGATTATTGACTAATTCACTTCTGGACAATGCATACCTATAACGTATATAGATAATATTTCTGCATCAGTTGAGGAAAGTTTCTTTTGATCACTCACTGCTTTAATAACTTCCTTTGAACTTGTCGATATACCCTTCGCATTGAACTCTCTAAATTTCCTGCACATAGCAAGAGCTTCAGATGGATTCCTTTTTACATTTTCAAGAAGAGTAGATTGTGCTTTTACTATTTGAGGGAATAAAACACTTGATGCTATTAGAATGGCGGTCAGTGAATTCATTGCAATAGCTTATCCTGAATGTTTTATTGAGATATATTTTATTCTAAATGGAGGGCAGGGCTACAGCTATTATTTCTAGCTTGCTTTGCTCTCTTTATTAGTTTGCTAGCTTTCTCAAGATTCATTACAGGCTCTCGACCTGTTCTAACAAGTCGCTCGAATCTACCAGTCTTTTTAATTATTTCTTGAGGGTTTAAGTCTGTAATTGCTTTTACTGAGGATATCCCTGAATGCATTAATAGAGCAGCTAGATCTTGTGAAAGATTTAGTTCGCAAATTAATTTAGCAATGCATCTAATGCGCCTTAGATTTCTATGGCTGCAATACTTTCTCTTAACTAAATTTAGTATTTCATTATCACTCAACTTTACAATCATTTCCCATTTATTTATCCCTATAGCCAACAACTCTTTCTCTTCCTTGCGGAAGTTTCTAGAAAGATTTTTAAGATTCGTATTCACTTATCTGGTCAATATTATTTGAGGTAATTGTAGGAATAGCCTCACTTTCGAGTTCTTCTTCATTAGGTAAAACTGTATTTATGTCAACTACTGTTAGGGTGTTTTGATTAATATCTTTAATGACTTCTCCAAGTATTATTGGAGCACTAATCTCAGGACCTGCCGATTCGACTTTGCGAATTCGTATGTGTACTTTCGCTCCATTTCTACCACCTCCTTTTAAATTGCCTGCAATTTGTTCTAATGAAGGTTGTACAGATTCTTCAGGGAAATCATCAGGTGCCTGAGCTACTACCAGATCGTAACCATTGTCAAAAACTACAGGAGTGTATATGGCTCCTTCAATAACAACTGGTGAGCTATAGCTTTCTGAGAAGGCCCAGCAGCTACCTGACAGTAAGAGAGTAAAGATTGTTGCGCCTATCAATCTAAATTTAACCTTCCATTTGATTAGAAAGGCCAATAATGTTATTGCTCCAAGAGCCAAGCCTGACCATGCCAGCCAATTGGTTGCTTGCTGAAGAAACTGAGAAATTGACATAACCTGGTTAACAATACATCCACTCCTTATAGTTCGTCTGCCCCCAGTAGGCACTTAACATTCTAATGGGAGTTATAAAAGAGTTGTCAAGACTTAAGAAATTTTGTCTCTTTGGAGGCATGATTTTTCTTGGCGGGTCTATTTTTTATGTCTTTAGTGATAAAGCTCTAAAACAACTTACAGATCATTATCGACCAGAAATAGAGAAAGAATTGTCTGCTTATCTTGGACACACATTAGAAATTGGAGCTTATAAAGGACTTCGACCTTGGGGATTTGCTTTGGGCTCATCCACTTTGCTTAATGGTCAAAAAGATAGATCTACTGCAAGTGTATTTGGCTTAAATGTTCAATTTGCTCCTATAGCAAGTTTGCTGAGTTGGCGTCCTGTAGCAGTGTTTACACCTATACAAACCAAGATTAATTTAGTCCCTAATCAAAATCAGTCGTATTGGGTTCTTGGTGAATCAACCATTACTAAAACTCCAAATATTGATATCCGAATACGTTTTGATGAGCCTGCAAAAATATCAATACCGTCTATGGGTATAAAAGCCAAAGCTAAAGCTAAAGTTACTTTTAATCCTTTGGCAAAGGTTGTTCAAGGAAATGTTCAGATTGACTTTAATGACAAAGGAAAACTTCGACTAGATGGAAAAAGCTCATTAAGTAAATTGAATTTTAAAGGAAGAGTAAGTGCAAATAAACTTGAATTCGCAACTATTCAGAATCTCATTCCAAGCAAATCAGGTTTTGTGGCTAATGGATTGCTAAACGGCAATATTTATGTAGCCATCAGTGATAAAAATCTTTCTTGCAAAGGAAGCTTGAATCTTAAAGATTTAAAATTAAAGCAAGATAGTCAAGCAGATGCCATCTCATCTAAAAACACAAAGATAAAATGCAACAATAAAAGTATAACCATACCAAATTCAACTTGGAATTATGGACCCTGGCTAGCAACCATTCGTGGTAATTTACCTACAAATAGTCGAGAGCAGATGAAGCTGGCTCTGTCGACTTTTGTGAGTCTTAAAGATGATAAAAGTTCAGAACTAGTAGTTGATGCAAGTATCCCTATATTAATAAATAAGGAAGGTCTTGATTTTGGTGTTTTAACATCTAGGTTGAATCTTGAATCTTTTAATTTAAATTCTCTAAAGCCATTCTTGGGACTACCAATTTCGGGAAATGTTTCATTAAATGGAAGTATTAATGGTCCTTTTAGTAACCTAAAAAGCAATATTTCTTTAGGGGTTGACAATCCCCAATTAGGTTCTGTTCGTCTTCGTGAAAAATGGCGAGGTGACTTTGAAGGATTCTTGAATGGAGGAGCAGAATTACAGTTAAGTCCTGTTGGTGCTGCTGTCCCAGGGAGTCTTAAGGCAAGTTTTAGTCCTTCCTGGAACTTAAATGATTTAACACTTAAAAGGTTGGGTGGTGAAATTTCCCTTCGACAGGATCAAGATATTTTTGTCTGGGAAGCTCAAGACTTTAGGCTGGATCGCATTGAAATATTAACGCCTCTCCAAAATAGCTTTCAGCGAATTTTTGGAAAGCTAATTGGAAAAGGCAGTTTTAAATTAAACCCTCTTTTTGTGGATGGTGAAATGACATATCGTTTCCCCAGACTCATTGGCCTTAAATTAAGAGAGGCGCAATTGAAGGGTAGTTTTTATGACGACAATTACTCTTTAACAGGCGAAATATTTCCACCTGATAGTGGTCAAATTTCTATAACTACCGAAGGTCGTACAGATGGGAGATTCTCGACAAAAGCAACAGCAAAAAATATCAGTCCTCGGTGGATAGCAGCAAGTGCTTTGGAGCTATCGGATTTGGAGGTAAACCAGTCAGTTGCAACTGGAATGGCTAAAGATCTCAAGGGCTTATCTGTAAAATCTTCACCAGGGGCTTTGGATGGTCAATTAAGAAATTGGGTAATATCAGTTCTATCCGTAGAGAAAACAAAAAGACTAAAGGCTAAAAATAAAATAATTAACCCTGATAGAATTCTAGGTCAAGTAAATGCGGTTGTTGATATTGAGGGCCCTGCCCTATCACAACTAAAAGTGGACATAAGTGCTTCAGGCAAGATATGGCTTAAAGGGCAAAATATTAACCCTTCAGAAATAAGACCTTTCATAGCAAACTATTCAGGCCGAATTAATCAGAACCTGGGTGAATTCTCTTTGCTTAATATCCCCTTTTCCATACTTTCATTGTTTATAGAAGCCCCTTCATCTCTCGGAGGAATGTTTGGTATCACAGGAAGGTATCGCTTAAAGAAAGGGTTCCCAGAAATTACAGCAGATCTCGTTTTGACAGATGCGCAATTAGCAGAACAACCTTTCCTCTTAGAGCGTGGCAAAATCTTTCTCTCTGAATCTCTTTTGAATCTAGATATTTCTATTAGAAGTAAAGCATCCTCTGAACCACTAACTTTGATAGGCCAGGTTCCTTTAGCCCCAGGTTTACCATTTGATTTCAGAATCGAAAGCCATGGTGATGGACTTGTTTTCTTAGATGGACTAACGAATAGAACTGTTACTTGGAAAGATGGTCGAGCAGATCTTAGGCTTTATATAAGAGGTACTTATGAAGACCCAAGTGCTAATGGATTCTTGGTGTTTAGAGATACAAGTCTCCTTGTCCTCGACAAGGAGGTTGAAAATTTTAACAGTGAGTTGTTTTTTGACTTTAATCGACTTGAAGTTCTCAGTCTTGAGGCGGATGTGGCCTCTAACGGTAAGATTTCTAGCTCTGGTTCAATAGGATTGTTTTCTGGAATTCAGATAGAACAAAAACCGCTTTCTCTTAAGATTAGAGACTTCCGATTAAAAAAAGAATCTTCAGAATTTTTGCTTTCATCAATACTTGAAATCTCTGGATCGTTAATTAAGCCTGTCTTTTCTGGATCTGTAAATATTCAACAAGGTTCTATATCAACTAAAGGAACAAGTGATTCCTCAAAAACTTTTGCATTAGGATCTGGTAATGGAACTTCTCAAGATAGAATTTTTCAACAGCAGTTGCCTGAACAAAAATGGGATAGAAAAAACCCTCTTCAATTATTTATTCAAGATAAGGCTTCCCCCGCAAGCAAAATTCTTAGATCAGGTATCCCTAGAGGCTTGGCACAAATAAGTTTTGATTCATTACGGTTGTCTTTAGGACCAAGTCTCCAGTTTATTTCACCTCCTATAGCAACTTTTGATGCAGAAGGAGCTTTAACCCTTAATGGACCTCTGTCAGATGAGCTTGAAGTGAGAGGCGTTGTGCGTTTAGACAATGGTCGGTTTAACCTTTTCGCAACCTCTTTTGACCTTGACAGGAAAAATCCTAACGTCGCAATTTTTGCACCTTCTACAGGATTAATACCATATGTCGATTTGAAAATTACTACGCGCGTTCCAGATACGATCCAAACTAGAGGAGAGGCAACCTCTTCTGAAGATTATGTTTTAAATGGAAGATCTATTGGAGGTATAGGAGGTTCGAGATTTGTTAAGGTTGAAATTACTGCAATCGGTCCTGCAGACAGACTTTCTGAAAACTTCCAAATACGTAGCAGTCCTCCTTTGCCTACAAGTCAATTATTAGATCTTATTGGTGGAAATTCACTGACTATGCTGCTTGGTGGAGGAGAGACTGAATTACTCGCAAATCTTTTTAACCGTTCTTTTGTTTCTCCTGTCCTGGGAGACATTACTGGGAACCTCAGTGAGAGACTTCAATTATCTGTTTACCCAGCCTATGTAAGAGGACCAGATGCATCTGATGATGATGATAATGATGGTAGAACAAGTGACGAAGATGAAATGTCACCACAAAAAGCATGGGTCACGGAAATAGGTATAGATTTAAGCGAGCGAATTAATCTATCAATTCAAGCTACTCCTAACCGTGAAGATGTTCCGCCGCAAGGCACTATCAAGTACCAACTTAATCCAAATCTTGGAATACTAGGTTCAGTTGATAATAATGGTAAATGGCAAAGTGAATTTCAGATTTATCTAAGGTATTGAAATAATGGGAAGTCAAAAGGCTTGTTATTTTGGAATTGATATAGGGGTGAGAAAGATTAAATCTACAATTTTCTATAAGGACAGTTCAGAAATAATTCAACAAGAATTCGATCCGTCTAATCCTTATATGCCGGAAGCAACAACTATAGCTCTATGGCATTTAATTCAGTCTCTGGATCCCTATCAATTTTCATTATTTATTGATATTGGCTTGGAAGCAAATGTTGACTCCAAAGGGAGAATTGTTTTAGGTTCTCCAGCCTTACCTGATTGGGTAGATATCCCTTTTGATGATTGGCTTGAAGTGCTACTTTGTAGAAAAGTTTATTTAAGCAGTTATAAAAGTTGCAATCTTTATGGCAAATGCTCCACAATAGACTCATCTAAAGAGAAGGATGTTGCTTTTAATGCAGCTCAATTAGCTTTGGAACGTTTCAAAAATTAGGTATATCTTTATTAAGGGGGATAATAAACAACAACTGAAAGAAGTCAATGAACAATTTCAATAGTATTCCTGAACCATCTAGTGACTTGCTGAAACGAGCAGTTTCAGCAAGAAAAGCTGCAACTGCTTTAGGCCAGAGTAGTGATTTGCAAAGAAAAGAAGCATTAAAGGCTATGGCTGATTCTTTATCCGCTAGATCAAGACAAATAGTAGATTCAAATTTAAAAGACCTACAAAGATCTTCTGAAGAGGGCTTAAGCCAAGCTCTTTTATCAAGGCTAAAGTTAGATGAAAATAAATTAAGAGAGGCTATTGATGGACTTAGGCGTGTTGCTTTATTAGATGACCCAATTGGCCTCCGTCAATTGTCTCGTGAACTTGACCATGGGCTTCTCTTAGAACGCCTTACAGTTCCACTTGGTGTTCTTGGCATAATCTTTGAATCAAGACCCGATGCTGTTATTCAGATAGCTTCATTAGCTATTCGTTCAGGCAATGCTGCAATTCTTAAAGGGGGAAGTGAAGCAAAACTAACTAATGAATCCATAATGAATGCTCTTCGCGAAGGTTTGGAAAGATCATCCATTAAACCAGAGTCTTTGTGCTTACTTACTACGAGGCAAGAAAGTATGGCTTTGCTTCGTTTAGAAGGAATGGTTGATTTAATCATACCCCGTGGGAGTAATGACTTAGTTAAATTTATTCAGGACAATACTAGAATTCCAGTTCTTGGACATGCAGACGGTGTTTGTCATCTCTATGTTGATAGTTTTGCAGACTTATCAAAAGCTTTGGAAATAGCTATTGATAGTAAGTGTCAATACCCAGCAGCATGCAATGCAATAGAAACCTTATTAGTACATAGTCAAGTTGCCCCTTCTTTTCTGGAAAAGGCTATTCCTGCTTTCGATAAGTTGGGCGTCAAGCTTTTAGGAGATGAAATTTCTTGTTCTTTAGGTGTGGATAATAAAGCTGATGAAAGTGATTGGTCTACAGAATATCTTGACTTGATCCTTTCTATAAAAGTAGTCAATGACATAGATGAAGCGCTTGATCATATAAGAAGCTATGGCTCACGACATACTGATGCGATAGTTACTGAAGATGATAATGCAGCTAATAGATTTCTTCTTTCTGTTGATAGTTCTGGTGTTTATCACAATTGTTCTACACGTTTTGCTGATGGATTCCGTTATGGTTTTGGAGCCGAAGTTGGCATTAGCACTCAAACGCTACCCCCAAGAGGTCCAGTTGGCTTAGAGGGTTTGGTAACTTATAGATACTTTCTAAGAGGTGATGGACATATTGCTGCAGACTATTCTTCAGGTAAAAGGTCTTTTTCCCACATTGATTTACGGTTATGATAAATCTTGCTGATTTAGAAGCTGTCAACGTTAAGGATTTAAATTTATGGTCGCATGTAGGCGTATTGGACTCTGAAAGAATTTTGGGACAGCGGTTTACGTTGTCTTTTACAATTTGGAGTGATATTTCCAATGTTTTAAATCTTGATGATGTCTCTTCTTTTGTTGACTACAGTCAAGTTATTGAAGGTTTACAGAAGTTGGCTCTGGATATTGAATGTCAAACCATTGAATGTTTTAGTGAGAAGATACTTGATTTCCTTGAGACCTTATATGGTAATGCACCTATGCAGATTTTATTAGTTAAGTGCAGGCCTCCTGTTGATGGTTTTACTGGATCAGTATCAATTCAGCGTAATCGAAATTTTCCTTCTGGTTATTCCTCATAATGCTTAGTAGACCATTGGTTCTTGTCCATGGCTTATGGGATAACCCTTCTGTTTTTAACTCTTTAATTTGTAGATTAGACCAACCTTCTTCAAAGATATTTGCCCCACATTTACCTCATGAATTTGGTAGAGTTCCGATCCGTGCCTTGGCTATAGATCTAGATAATCATATAAAGAGGCAATTTGAACCTAATGTCTCTATTGATATCTTAGGGTTTTCAATGGGCGGCCTTATAGCAAGGGTATGGCTAGAACAATTGTCTGGGCATATAAGAACTAAACGCTTTTTTAGTATAGGATCTCCTCATAACGGTACACTCACTGCACATTTAGTACCACTCCGTTTGCTTCCAGGTGTTACAGATATGCAAATTGGTAGTCAATTGATTTCATCATTTCAGAATAAACCCGAACTTCTTGAGTTAATTGAATGCACTAGTCTTTTTTGTTTTTTTGATTTGATGGTTTTCCCAGGATGGCGGGCAGTTCTTCCTTGTGGGAAGAGAGTATCAGTGCCTGTACCTACTCACAAATCTCTGATTTCTCATTCAACAGGAATTGAGTTTTTGAGTAAGGAAATTATGATTTAGGTTCTAAGCCTGAGTGTCGTATAAGCGCATTTGTATTTGCTGGTCTTCCACGAAATAATTTATAGATATCTGCAGGATGTTGACTACCTCCAAGGCTTAAAATTGTTTCACGAAATTTTTCCCCAATGTTTTTAATTTCAACATTATTCTCCATTCCGACTTCTTCAAAAGCTGAAAAGGCGTCTGCGCTTAGCACTTCTGCCCATTTATATGAATAATATCCAGCTGCATAACCCCCAGCAAAAATATGGCTAAAAGCACATAAGAACTGGTCCTCAGGAATCGGCTCTGTAACAGTGGTTGATTTTGCTATTTGTCTTCTAAATTTATCAGGACTTATTCCCATATCTTGAGTCCACTCATGATGCAGTTTTATATCAGTTAAAGCAAAATGGATTTGTCTCAGAGTGGCCATTCCAGTATTGAACTTCTTGTTTAGTTTTAACTTTTCAAACTCCTCTTTTGGTAAGGCCTCTCCTGTTTCCCAATGTTTGGCAATCTCATTAATAGTTGTTTGATCTAAGCACCAGTTTTCCATGAATTGACTGGGTAATTCAACGGCATCCCACTCGACGTTATTAATTCCAGCGGCTTGAGGGTAATCTACAGTCGTGAGCATATGTTGTAGCCCATGGCCAAATTCATGAAAAAGTGTTTGTACTTCTTCGAAGCTCATTAGGCTTGGAATCTCTCCTGCAGGAGGTGTTTGATTGCAAATCAAATAAGCTATAGGTAAAACAACATCTTGTTTGTTTGATATGTCTCTTGTGAGACATTCATCCATCCACGCTCCACCTCTTTTGGTTTTAGGTCTTGAATATGGATCTAAAAAGAACGATGCAATTTTTGAACCGTTTGAATCTATTACGTCAAAATAACCAACATCATCATGCCATTTCGAATAATTACCAGAAGCAGGCTTAATTGTTATGTTAAAAAGCCTTTGACTTAGTTTGAAAAGTCCATCTAGAACTTGTGGTAGAGGGAACCATGGTCTAAGAGATTCTTGGTCTAATTTAAATTTTTCTTTTTTAATCATCTCAGACCAGTAGCTGATATCCCAGGGTTGTATGTCATCAGCTTCAGGTGAATTGTGCTTGGCCGCTATTATTTGAATTTGTTTCATCTCTTCTTTGGCTGCAATCATTGCTGCTGAACGCAGATCTTCTAGTAATGCTTTTACTTCGTTAACGTCTTTCGCCATCTTGTTTGCAAGGCTTAACTCTGCCCAATTTCTATATCCTAAAAGTTTGGCTTGGCTTCTTCTTATGGAGAGGATCTCGTTAATTAGATCTGTATTGTTATTCTTTCCATCACTTGCTCTGCTTACGTAAGCTTTGTAAATTGTCTCTCTTAGTTGTCTCCTTTTTGCATATGTAATAATTGATATATATGTTGGCATGTCTAGTTCAATGAGCCATGGACCTTCACTATTCTTAGACTCTGAATGAGAGTCTAAAGAAATATTTTTAGAAGTTCTTGCAGCGTTAGCTAATACCTTAAGTACCCTTTCTGGGATACCCTCTAGTTGACTTATATCTGTTATCAATAAAGACCATTCTTTTGTTGCATCTAAAACGTTATTGCCGAATTGTGTTGACAAACCTGCAAGACGCTCACTGTTCTTATTGAATTCAGCTTTTTCCTCTCCATTTAAACCTACTCCCCGATGCTTCATACTCATCAATTCTGTTTTTATTATCCGTGTTTGAATCTCATTTAAGTTTTCATCGTTATTGTTAATAAGAAAAGATAAGGCTTTGTAGAGCTGTTTGCTTTGTCCAATTCGATTAGAAAAACGAATTATTTCAGGCTGTTGTATTGAATAAACTTTTCTTAACTCATCTGAGTTACATACAGCATTTAAATGACATACAACACCCCAGCTCCAACGCATACGTTCCTCTATCTTTTGCAGAGGGTGCATCACATTATCCCAATACAAATTGACTTTCTCTCCATCTAGATTGCGTTGAATTTCTTTTTCTAATGAGTCAAAACTTTTAGATAGATCCTTTAGCAACAATGGAATGCTTTCTTGTATTTGCTCAGCTGTGATCTCCTCGTATTGTGGTAACCCTTTGCCAGCAAGGATTGGAGTAATAGAGTTCATTTTTATTTAGTTCAAGATAGAGCTTGGCTTGCAGAGACAAGTGTTTGCGGAGTCAATGTATTTGCTAGTGCATTGGTAGAGGTTTCATATAAAGTCGTTGCTATTTTGGGCCAGAAACCAATGACCAGGGTCGGAATTAAAAGGCTCAAGCCTATTGATAGTTCTCTTACATTCATTTCCTGAATAATTGCCAATGCAGGTATCCTGGGCCCAAAGAAGACTCTTCTGCACATTGACAATAGGTATATAGGAGTTAGTACAAGGCCAATAGCAGCAATTAAAATAGTTATTGACCTAAAGAAAGAAGTAAATCCTTCTTGACTCGTTACTCCTAGGAAGATGGTTATTTCACTTATGAAGCCACTCATTCCAGGAAGAGCTAATGATGCTAAAGAGCTCATCAAGAACAGTGCAAAAGTTATAGGGAGTACTTTCGCTAGCCCGCCCATATTAGGAATTGAAAGTGTATTAGTTCTTTCATAAAATGAACCCGTTATAAAGAACATGGCAGCGGCTATAAGCCCATGGCTAATCATTTGTAGCATTGCTCCACTAAGACCTAAAGCGTTTATTGCTCCAATACCTACTAATACAAAACCCATGTGGCTAACTGAACTGCAAGCAATTCTTCTTTTTACATTGTCTTGTGCGAATGCATTTAATGCTCCATAAATTATATTGACTATCCCAATGACAATTAATGCTGGCGCAAACTTTATATGAGTTTCAGGGAACATTTGAACATTAAATCTAAGCAGTGCATATCCACCCATCTTTAAGAGAATTCCAGCCAAAAGCATTGAAACAGGTGCATTTGCTTCTCCATGGGCATCTGGGAGCCAAGTATGAAGGGGGAAAATAGGGAGCTTGACTCCAAATCCAATTAAAAAGCCAAGATAACAAAGTAAGGCAAAGGTTCCTGATGGGGATCTAGCTGTTAATTCAGTCAAGTTTAGTGAGAATTCAGACCCGGAAAGCGCCAGAGCTAATCCGCTGATAAGGATTAAAAGAGACGCTAGAGCTGTATAGAGAATGAATTTTGTCGCTGCATAAAGTCGCCTTTTCCCTCCCCATATGGCTATCAAGAGATATACAGGTACAAGCTCTAATTCCCAAGCCAGAAAGAAAAGAAGGAAATCTTGTGATAGAAAAACAAGCGATTGCGCTGAGGCTTGTATTAGAAAAAGTGAAAAATAAAGTTTAGGTTTATTAGTTATTTTCCAGCTGGTTAGAGCTGCGAGAAGAGATATTAGTCCGCTTAAGACTACAAGTGGTGCTGACAGGCCGTCTGCACCTAGAGACCATTCCAATCCAATTGAAGGAAGCCAACTTATACGTTCAACCAGTTGGAGCTCACTTGAGCTTTTATCAAATAAGAAATTAAAGGCAAAAATTATTAAAAGGAAATCAGCCAATAAAATTCCTATTGCGAGGTTTCTATGAATATTCGAATTATCCCCGTCCTCTTCCTTGAATAGTTGCAATACAAGAGCTCCTATTGCAGGCAGAAGAACTATCGTTGATAGCAAGGGATATGAGGTTTGTGACGCTTCTGTTATGGCCATGATGGGGCCCATAGCTTTGAAGGTAATAACAAGAACCTATCAGCCCATGTGCATTTTTGATAGGTATAACTACCCACCCTTCTTAGAGATGCCAAGAGCTGCCTGAGGTCTGAAGATTGAGCAGAGGAGCTCTGCTTGCAACTCCTTCAGCTTCCCATGCTTTTACCATAGATTGGCTTATTCTTTTACCCACATCTTTTTTGTATAAAGCCAAAATACTTGGACCAGCACCGCTTATTGCGCATCCGAGAGCTCCAGCTTTAATTGCCGCATCTTTAACTGCTTGCCCTCCTTTTATTAATTTCCACCTATAAGGCTCATGCAATCTGTCATGCATTCCTTCGGAAATTAAATCTTCCTTTCCACTTCGAAGACCATTTAGTAAAAGAGTTAAAGATCCTAGATTTGAAACTGCGTCGCTTATAGGAACATCTTTTGGCATAACACGTCTCGCTTCACTAGTGCTAAGCCGAAGTGAAGGAATTGCCACTACAGCTTTGATGGATTCATCCCATTCGCATTTAATAATTCTCCATTGATCAGATATCCCTTTGGCTGTAAAGCAAAGCCCACCTAGTAAGGATGGAACAACATTGTCTGGATGGCCTTCTATATCTATAGCTAATTCAAGCAGCTTTTCTTTGCTCAAGGGGCAATCTATTAGGGCATTTGCCCCTACCAACCCAGCAACAATTGCTGTTGCACTACTTCCAAGCCCTCTTGCTGGCGGAACCGCTAGCTTGACCCTTGCTTCCAATGCGAAAGGCTCAACTTCGGCAGCTTGCCAAACTCTTTGGGCAGCCCTATAAAAAAGATTTTCTGGCCCACCTCTTAAGTGATTGCCTTCTGTGCTTTCCATAATCAGTTCAAACCTTTCACAATCACCCTCAATTCTTTGAATTGAAAAAATGTTCTTGAGGTCTACTGCGGCTCCAAGGCAGTCAAAACCAGGGCCTATATTTGCGGTAGTGGAAGGAACCTCCACGAACACTTTTTTACCTATGACCGGCTGAACCATTTCTGTTTTCCTTATTTACTTAGTTTGACATCCGATTCGGCAATCATATGGGCTTTACAAGCAGCGCTAAACAGACCGAATTCTGGATCTACTAATGCCATAACAGGTATTTCGTTTAGGTAACTTTCGAATCGCCCTTTATTTGTGAATGCTGCTTGAAAGCTCATTGATGATATTCCTTTTAAATGTTTAGGAGCAGTGCCTCCACAAATCCACAATCCAGAGGTGCAAAGTTCTTGTAATGCAAGATCTCCGGCTGCTGAGCCATATGCACTAAGCCACATTTTGATGACCTCTTTTGATATGGTGTCGTCATTTTTTGCGAAGGAACTAATTAGTTCAGGAAGTTCTATGCTTTTGTTGATTGCCCATTCTTCAGCAGTTTCACGAAGAGGGTGTGAACGAGAGTCCTCTTTCATGAGTCTCCACCTTGCAATATTTCCAAGGCCATTTCCGCTTATAACTCTTTCTATTGAAATCCTATTTATTCTTAAGTCCTTTTTAAGCCAATTTGTTAGTTCCCATTCTTCTGTAGTCCTTGGAGAAAATTCCTGATGCCCGCCTTCACTTGGTAGAGCATAAATCCCACTAGGAGTAGATAACCCTCTTGCTATTCCAAGCCCAGTTCCTGCACCAATAATTGCAAAAAGGTTGTTGACTTTATCTTTGGTGTTTCTTGGTTCTTTTGGTTCTTGGACTTTCACGTATTGATTTTCTTCTAGAAAAGGAATTCCATATACCAATACTCTAAAATCATTGATTAACATCAATTGCTTTAAATTTGCAGTTCTTTTTAATTGATCTTTATTTAAAACCCAAGTTAGGTTTGTTGGTTTTATAGTTCCACATTCTTCTTTACCTGCTGCAGCTATACAGCCATAAATTGGCCGAGATATTTTTTCTGGAAGCTTAATAAAGAAGTCATCTAATATTTGATCAAATGAATTCCATTCTTTTGATTTATAATTCATTTGATAAAGTTTGTTTATTCTATTTTCGAAAGTATATATGCCTATTCGTGTTTTTGTTCCTCCTATGTCAACAGCTAATAAATTCATTTTGTAAAGACTCTTTTGTTAGAATACACTTTATTGATCAAAATAATTGTCTTTCCTTTTAATAAAATCATTGTTTATATTGATTTAGCATCCTTTGAGAGAAATAGCCTTTTCTATATTTAATAAAAAGCTATCAAGATCAATTTCCCCAAGATCATCACCTTCCCTAGTTCTAACTGATAGTTTACCTGTCTGCTCTTCTTTGTCTCCTATAATTATTAAGTATGGTATTTTATTTATAGTTTGTTCTCGAATTTTAAATCCAATCTTTTCATTTCTAATATCTATCCCTACTCTATATCCTAATAACTTAAGTTGTTTAAATAATTTCTTGCATATTAGAGAGTTCCTATCAGTTATGCTCATAATAATTATCTGGGTTGGAGCCAGCCATACGGGGAATTTGCCAGCATAATGTTCTATAAGAATTCCAATAAATCTTTCAAAAGATCCTAATATTGCTCTATGTAGCATTACAGGTTCCTTTCGCTCGCCATTCTCATCTATATATTTTGCTTGCAATCTTGAGGGCATTGAGAAGTCGACTTGAATTGTTCCACATTGCCATATTCTGTTTAGACAATCTTTAAGAGAGAATTCTATCTTTGGCCCATAAAAAGCTCCTTCGCCTGGTAGGTATGACCATGCTAATCCTTTAGAATCAAGAGCATCTGACAAAGCCTTTTCTGATTTATCCCATGTTGACTCACTACCGACACGTTTCTCTGGCCTAGTTGATAGTTTTATTATTATATTGTTGAATCCAAATGATTTATAAACTTCAAAAACTATGTCTATAAAGTCAGCAACTTCTTTTTGAATTTGTTTTTCAGTGCAGAAAATATGTGCATCATCTTGAACAAAGTTTCTTACTCTCATTAGTCCATGAAGAGCGCCTGAAGGCTCATTTCTATGACATGAACCAAACTCCGCCAGCCTAATAGGTAGATCTTTATAGCTTTTTAAACCCTGATTGAAAATTTGAATATGGCAAGGACAATTCATTGGCTTAATAGCATACTCTCTATTCTCAGAAGTGGTAGTAAACATATCGTCTTTAAACTTATCCCAGTGTCCAGATTTTTCCCATAAAGTTCGGTCTACTGTTTGAGGAGTCTTTACTTCTTGATATCCATTTATTTCTAGTAAATTTCGTATATATTTCTCAAGAACCTGATAAATAGCCCAACCATTAGGGTGCCAGAAGACCATCCCAGGAGCCTCTTCTTGAGTATGGAATAAATCTAACTTCTTACCTAATTTTCTGTGATCTCTTTTCTCGGCTTCTTCAAGCTGATTTATATATTCATTAAGTTCTTTTTTACTTGCCCATGCAGTTCCATAGATTCTTTGGAGCATCTCGTTGTTAGAGTCTCCTCTCCAGTAGGCCCCAGATACTTTCATTAACTTGAATGATCTCAAATGCTTCGTGTTCGGAACATGAGGGCCTCGACACATGTCTATATACTCTTGATGCTTGTATAGTTTGATAGTCTCTCCTTCAGGTATGTTTTTTACTATTTCTAGTTTATATGGTTCATTTCTTTGAGTAAATGTTTTAATAGCTTCTGAACTACTTACTACTTCGACTATCACGTCATAGTTTTGATTTATTAACTCTTTAATTCTTATTTCGATTTTATTTAGGTCTTCTATTGTAAATGTATTTGCGTAAGCAATATCATAATAGAAACCATCTTCAATAACAGGACCTATAGCCATTTTTGCATCAGGATATAATTGTTTTACTGCATGGCCAACCAGGTGAGCAAATGAATGTCTAATTATTTCTATTCCATCTTGATCCTTAGCTGTTATTATGTTTACATTTGCATCGTAATTTATTGGAAGAGATATATCTAAAAGTTCATTATTTACTCTTCCAGCTAAAGCTGATTTTGCAAGTCCAGGTCCTATATCAGCAGCAATCTCTGCTATAGAAGTGGGATCCTTATAGGTTTTCTCTGTACCATCTGGCAGTGTAATTCTTGGCATGATGTTTTAGATTAATTTAGAAAACCAAGTGCATCTTTAACCCTTTTTAGTGTTGACTCTGATATCTCTTGAGCCCTCTTTTCTCCTTCTGTAAGAATTCGATTCAGTTCGCATCTATCTTTAATAAGATCACTATATTTCTTCTGTATCGGTTCTAAAGCATTTATAACTGCATCAGTCAGAATTGGTTTAAACATTCCCCATCCCATAGCTGAACATTCATCACTAGCCTTATCTCTACCTAAGCCAGTTACTAATGAATAAATGCCAAGTAGGTTATCTGCTTCAGGTCTCTCAATATTTCCAAATTCCAAGCCCATATGGGCATCTGTTTTGGCCCTTTTTATTTTCTTTTTTATTATTTCTGGTGGATCAAGCAAGGAAATTCTACTGTTTTCGTTTGGGTCACTTTTACTCATTTTATTTTTACCGTCACATAAGCTCATTATCTTTGAACCTTCACTCATTATAAGAGGTTTGGGAACTTTAAGAATTTCATTTTCTCCTTTTCCAAAACGAGAATTTATTCTTTGTTGAGCAATATCTCTTGCAAGCTCTAAGTGTTGTTTTTGATCTTCTCCTACTGGTACAAAATCGGAGTCATATAGAAGTATATCTGCAGCCATTAATACGGGGTAATCTAGTAGGCCTATTGAGACATTATCACCTTGTTTCAAGGCCTTTTCTTTGAATTGAATCATTCTTTCCATCCAATTTAAAGGTGTTACGCAATTAAGTAACCAGCAAA
Organism: Prochlorococcus sp. AG-402-G22; assembly: GCA_003217035.1. Classification (GTDB taxonomy): domain Bacteria; phylum Cyanobacteriota; class Cyanobacteriia; order PCC-6307; family Cyanobiaceae; genus Prochlorococcus_D. The sequence goes on along the minus strand of QCHV01000002.1, from coordinate 21,439 downwards.
GTTCGGTATGGGCTTTGATATGACTTTGTATAAATATTGAACAAGTGTTTGGGTTCATTCCACAAGCAACATAAAGAGCTGCTGTTGACAAAGTGTCTTTAGCAAGACTGGTTGGATCATGTGGGACAGTTATTGCATGTAGGTCAACTACACATACGAGTGTTTCGTAATCATTTTGCAGATCAACCCAGTTGCGAATAGCACCTAGCCAGTTGCCAATATGTAGAGCTCCTGTTGGTTGGACCCCTGAAAGCACTCGCTTTTGATTCACTGATATTTAAGCATTTGGTTGATTTGATTAATCTTGATGTTCAATTATTCATTAGTTTCCTCGTTAGTATCTTTGGAAATATTTGGGTCTTCTTGGGAATTCAATTCTTGGTCATTTGTTTCTCCTTTTTGCTCATTGTTATTTGGTAATTCGTCTCCTGATTCTTTGTTTTCGCTCACAGATTCGTCAGATAATGGTTTTTCTGGTCGCGCAAATGGATTCGGTTTGGTATTAACCCTTTGAGAGTCGCTGTTAAATCTCTTGCTTCCAGCAGCAAAATCTTTTGGGTTTTGACTCTTGAACTCTTGAATCAGACCGTCTAATTTCCCTTCTTCAAGCATTTGCCCGAGAGTTCGTATAGCAAAACCAAGAACTGCGACTGTAGAGCGGAGATTAAATGCATCTTGAATTGCTCTAGCTGCTTTCATCTCATTGTCACTTAAACGTATTCGAAAACCTCCACTTTCTCGGTTTCCTGAACCTCTATTACCTCTGAAACCACCTTTTCTAGTTTCAAAGTTCCTTGAATTTTGTTGAGGATCTCCGTAGGAATCGCTCATAATTTTTTCCATTACCAAAAGCAAGTTTGGCGCATTAATGGCCTACTTGAGAAGTTTTCTTCGAACTCGTTTAGCAGATTCACACTTAAAACCTTCTTAGATTATCGGTTTTTTTATTTTGAGAAAAATTCCCTTTGAGGTTTTTCTTTATGAAGGACTGGCTTTAGGGGAAACTTTAAGCTTTTATTTGCCTTAATATTTTTAGTGAGCTAATAAGAAGTCAGATCAGGTAAAACCGTGAAAAAATCTTCGTCATCCCCTTTAGCTTTCCCTTCTTTACCCTTGACCAAAGTTGGTTTTGTTTTGGGCTCTCTTGCTTTAGGTGAATGGGCAATGAATGATTTAGTTCATTTGCCTACAGGCAGTCTTGCAGTTCTTGCAGCTGGCGCTGGTGTTTGGTTTTTATCGAAGCCATCAAAAAACCTTTTTCAACCTCCATCATCGGTTTCCGGGTGGATTCGTCGCTGTAAGGAAGTTCTCTCCCAATTTGAAAGCCTAGAAGATGAAAGACAGCATGGTTTTAATGACACTGAAAGAAAAAACTCACTTGATCACATAATTAATAGAACTTCTCCACAGACTCTTGCATTGGTAGGTACTGCTGGAGTACAGCTACCAGAAATTTCAAGTTTTCAAACTTCTATTGCTGTCCCTTCTCCTCTAAAGCTAACTTGGTCTGCTTCTTTGCCCATACAAACCGAATCTTGGAAAATACCCGAAGAAATTTTCGAGAAGGATTCAATTATTTATTTTTTGCCTTTGCCTTTAAGAGCTGTTGATTTGTTGTGGCTTGAACAAATCCCAGAAGATCAACCCTCTTGGATCATGGTCAATTGGGATGATCAATCCTCTTGGCAAGTCCAGTCTCAAGCTCTTACATCTCAATTGCCTGATAGATGGGTTAATCGTGTTTTGAGATGGAATGGAATTGCAGATGATATGAAAAATTTACTTTCTCCTGTAAGGCGCTTTTTAAATCAATCAAGTAGAAACATTGATCTAACTCGCCAGAGATTATTGTCTAGACTTCACTCTTCTTGGCAATCAGATCTAGAGAATTTAAGGAGAGAAAAATTCAAATCCATCCAAACCCGTTCTCAATGGCTTGTGGCTGGCGCTGTTTTTGCTTCTCCCGTCCCTTCAACCGATCTTCTTTCTGTTGCAGTAGTAAATGGTTTAATGATCCAAGAGATGGGTAATCTTTGGTCATGCAACTTCCGACCAGATTTACTTAAGGAGGTGGCTCGTCAGCTTGCTTTGGCAGCACTAGCTCAGGGTGTTGTTGAATGGAGTGGTCAAGCATTACTTGGCTTCGCAAAATTACATGGAGGCACTTGGGTCGCGGCAGGAACCATGCAAGCCTTAAGTGCTGCTTATTTAACTAGAGTTGTAGGCCGCTCTATGGCTGATTGGATGGCGATGAATAATGGCGTATCAAAGCCTGATTTAGAGTTACTAAAACTCCAGGCTTCTGAACTTGTTTCAAAAGCTGCTGATTCAGAAAAAGTAGACTGGTCTTTATTTGCTCAACAAGCCAATGTTTGGGTTAAAGACAAGATGGCTCAACCTAATCTTCAGAATTTAATTGTTTGAAGATTATATTAATTGCTTTTTAATTAGTGTTATCTAGAGTGCCTGTATCGTTATGATTATTAAGAAACAAGTTAATAGATATACGCATGTGTTTTTTAAGTTGAGTTCTTGCATTTTCCTTGCTTTAATTATATATGGATGTAAGCAAATAAAACTTGTTGAATCCGACAAGAAAGTGTCTACCAAGCCTTTGGTCTTAACAACTTTTACTGTATTATCAGATATTTCAAAGAATGTGGCTGGAGATAGGTTGACTGTTCAATCCATTACTAAGCAAGGTGCGGAAATTCATGGTTATAAGCCAACCCCTAGTGATTTAAAGCAAGCTTCTGTAGCAGATTTAATTGTAGAAAATGGTTTAGGACTTGAACTTTGGGCTGAGAAATATACATCAGCGGCTGGAAATATTCCCAGGGTAGTTCTAACAGATGGAATGCAACCGCTTCTAATCTCTGGAGATAAATACAAGGGTAAGCCTAATCCTCATGCTTGGATGTCTCCCAAAAGAGCAATGCACTATGTTGATAAATTAGTAGAAGCTTTTATAGAAATTGACCCTCTTGGAGAAAAAACTTTTATAGAAAATGCAAAAGTGTATAAAAGTAAATTGCAGAATCTTGACAAGGAATTGGATTTTGCTTTGAAAAGAATTCCTGCAGAGAAAAGATTATTAGTAACTTGTGAAGGAGCTTTTAGTTACTTGGCCAAAGACTATGGTATGAATGAGGCATATTTATGGCCTGTGAATGCAGAGAGTCAGGTTACGCCAAAAAGAATGAGAGACTTAATTCAAATCATTAAATCTACAAAAGTCCCAGCAGTTTTTTGTGAAAGCACTGTGAGTTCAAAAGCACAACTTGAAGTCGTTCGAATAAGTGGGGCCAAATTTGGTGGTACGTTCTATGTAGACTCTTTATCTGGACCAAGTGGACCTGCGTCAACCTTCATTGACCTACAGCGTCATAATGTCAAATTAATTGTGAATGCCTTAGTTCAGCCTTTATAAATAAAATGACAGAATCATTTACTAGTAAGGCAGAAAGCAATTTCCTTCGCATAGAAGCTGAGGAAATTTGTGTTGACTATAACGGTAACCTTGCTCTTTACGATGCAAGCCTAAAGCTAAAAGCAGCTTCCATATGCGGATTGGTTGGAATGAACGGAGCAGGTAAAACTACTCTCTTTAAAGCTTTGATGGGATTTATTAGGCCTTCTAGAGGGAAAATAAGAATTAATGGACTTACTGTGCCCAAAGCGCAAATAGAACAAGCTGTAGCCTATGTCCCTCAAAATGAAGGCTTAGATTGTTCTTTCCCAGTAAGTGTTTGGGATGTAGTGATGATGGGTAGATATGGGTCAATGAATTTCTTGAGAATTCCAAGAGAGTCAGACAGGAGAGCTGTATGGCATGCTTTGGAAAGAGTAGAGCTAACTGATTATGTTAATAGACCTATAGGTGCTCTTTCTGGAGGTCAAAGAAAAAGAGCTTTTTTGGCTAGAGCTATAGCTCAAAGAGCTTCAGTGCTATTGCTCGATGAGCCTTTTGCTGGTGTAGATGTAAGAACTGAGAAATTAATGGCAGATTTGTTTCTTCAATTTCGACAGGATGGCAGAACCATTTTGATATCAACTCATGATCTTGGTCACGTTAGAGAATTTTGTGATTTAGTTGTTCTAATTAATAAAACAGTTTTAGCTTATGGTCAGACTTCAGAAGTGTTTACCTCAGAAAATCTTTCTAGAACATTTGGCGGTATGCACCCAGATCCAATCTCAGGAGCTGCTTCTTTAGAATAGATAGATCTAATGATTAATCTGTTCACTTCTATATCTCCTTTAGGTTTTCTGCTTGAACCACTTACCCATGAATTTATGAGAAGGGCTCTTATGGTAAGTGCCCTTGTTGGTGGAGTTTGTGGCTTGCTTTCTTGTTACATGACCCTTAAAGGGTGGGCTTTGATGGGAGATGCTGTTTCTCATGCAGTAATGCCTGGAGTAGTAATCGCTTATGCCTTAGGGCTCCCTTTTTCACTTGGTGCATTCGTTTTTGGAGTCGGATCAGTTGCTCTTATTGGATTTGTAAAACAAAAATCCAGAGTTAAGGAAGATACAGTTATTGGACTAGTTTTTACAGGTTTTTTTGCTCTAGGATTGGTTCTGGTCTCGAAGATTAAAAGTAATATCGATTTAATGCATATTCTCTTTGGAAGTCCATTGGGAATATCTAATTTAGATTTACAGCAAACTCTCATAATATCTTTTATTGTGATTGCAATTTTATTGATTTTTAGAAGAGATTTGATGCTTTATTGCTTTGACCCTACTCATGCTAGGTCTATTGGCATTAATACTGGAATATTGCATTATCTCTTGCTATCTGTTCTTTCCTTGGCAGCAGTTGCTGGTCTTCAAACTGTCGGCATCATTTTAGTAGTTGCCATGTTAATTACTCCTGGCGCTACAGCTTATTTATTGACAGATAGATTTGACAGAATGAATTATCTGGCTGTTCTAAGTAGTTCTATTTCTAGTATATTGGGTGTATATATTAGTTATTGGTTTGATATAGAAACAGGCGGTTCAATTGTCTTAGTACAAACTCTCATATTTCTTTTGGCATTTCTCTTTGCACCAAGATATGGGATCCTTAAATTTACTAACTCGAGCTCTCCATAATTTGTGAAAAAGGATCTACAAATCAACTCTAATAAAAAAGATTTTCCTCCTCAAAATTGGTTCTGGTGGCCTTTATTGCCCCTTTACCCTTATGGATCGCGTAAAACGTATTTTAAGGAATTAGTTGCTAATCAGATTTGGGGTTTTGAGCAATTACAAGGTCTTTATTATGTCGCAGTCCCTGTTCGTTTAACAGTAGTAAAAACCCCAGGAGGACTCATGTTGATCAATCCATTGCCTCCTACAGATGAGTTGCTCAAAATACTTCGTTCTTTAGAGCAGCAGCATGGAGCTGTTGACTCAATAATTCTTCCAACAGCCTCAGGTTTAGAACATAAAATTTCCATGCCAGCAATGGCGAGGGCTTTCCCTAAAGCAACTTTATGGGTCTGCCCAGGGCAATGGAGCTTCCCTTTTCAATTACCACTTTCATGGATTGGGTTGCCAAAATCTAGAACCAAAGTTTTATTTGATGATGGTCTTCCTAATTCAGACTTTTGTGAGTGGATTTCTCTTGGACCGTTGGATATTGGATTAGGTAGGTTTCAGGAAGTCTCTTGCTTTCATAAACCTTCTGGCGCGTTAATAGTTACAGATGCGTTGGTTGGAATTGAGTCAGATCCTCCTGAATTATTTGATTTTGATCCAACCCCTCTTTTGTTTCATGCCAGGGATTCTGGTAATGAACCTTTAAAAGATACTCCTGAGCTTAGAAAAAAAGGATGGGCAAGATTGGTCTTGTTTGCTTCTTTCTTAAAGCCTCAAAAACTTTCTATACCTTCTCTTTTGGAAACGTTTGGCAATTCTTTTAAGCCTGGTCTAAGAACTTTGAAAACTCATTTCGGGATATACCCTTTTAAATGGCATAAAGACTGGGAAAGCTCAACAAAAGGATTAATAGGACAAAACCAACCTCTTTTGCAGGTAGCTCCAGTCTTAGAAAGGCTTGTTTTCCCTAGGGCAAAAAAAGAGTTACTTAAATGGCTTGATAATTTGATTAACTTAAAAGGAATGAAGACGCTTATTTCTGCCCATTATTCTGCTCCAATCGTTTTTGACGCTCAAACCTGTGAGGACTTAAGAAAGAAAATTAATTTTTCTAAATGGGCACCATCAAATGGTAATTGGACTTTTCTAGGATCACTAGACAAGAATCTTTTAAAGAAAGGAGTAGTACCTAGAAATCCTATCCCTCTTATTAAAGATTGAGATCTTCAGGATCTACTTCCATTTCTTTGTCTGATAAAAGGGACTCTTCAAGCTCTTTGCGTTGCTCCATTTGCCTAAGAAAATATCCAGTCATCATTGCTGATGCAAGAAGATTTGCGAATTGATCTCTAGATGATGTGACTTTTACTTCAAATTGCTCTCCAGGAAGCATTCCAAGTAAGCCTTGAACGTTGTGTCTAATAATGTCTTGGATATCTGTGCTTGCAGATTTTGCGACTCTTTGAAGGACATCAGGAGATTGATCTTGTAGATACTCAATAAGAGCATTGCCTTCATGCCCATCATTACTATCAGTAGCTAGAAACTCAGGGTTGAACATCTCTGTCATATCTCAATCTTATTATTAACCCTATCGCATTATGGTCTGTTTACTTTACTTTTCAAGTGAAAGAGAACCTAATAGGCCCAATTGTTTTTAGAGGCCAATATCTGAAAACAGCTGTCCCTATTATGTTTTCTCTTGGTAGAGCTCCCCATAAATGAGAGTCAAGACTATTGTTTCTATTGTCACCAAGAACCCAAACAGAATTATCAGGCACAATTATTTTATTCATTTCATATTTTATTGGTTCAGAAAGCCAAGGTTCTTCGATATATGTGCCATTTCTAATTAGTTTGCCAGAATTTATTTCTAATACATCACCTGGGATTCCAACTACCCTTTTAATTAAAGCAGTATTACTTTCATATCCAGCATCAACTAATTTTTTTGGAGGTTTGAAAACTACTATTGATTCTCTCTTTGCTAATGCTTTTGAAAGCTTGTTAATTTTGGGACTTATTTTTTCAACCAATATTCGATCTTGAATCTTTAATGTTGGAAGCATTGAACCAGATGGAATCCACCTTGGTTCAATTACAAGCCATCTCATCAAAAAGGCTAGTAGCAACCAAATTAGGATGTTTTTCCAGCTACTTTTCCTTTCTTGAGACAAATTTGATTTTGAGGATGTCATTTAAATTTTCTTCAGTTAGACCATATTTGGGTTTTTTATCCGAGGATTGTATTAGTTACTGATCATTCACTGTCTATAGCACGCGCCAATTTTTTTATATGCATAAAGCTATTGAAGGCTTTTAAGGATAAAGGATTGGAAAATGTAGTCCTGTGTCCTGGTAGTAGGTCTGCTCCTATTGCTCTGGCAGCAGGAGGTCTTGCGCAATTTTCTGCATTGAAGCTTTATACAGCTATTGACGAGAGGTCGGCTGCATTTTTAGCTCTAGGTCTAAGTTCTGCCTCAGGCAAAGCAACTATTCTTATTACCACTTCTGGTACAGCAGTTGGCAATCTATTGCCTGCAGCAATTGAGGCTGATTTCTCATGTCTGCCTATTATTTTTATTACTGCTGATAGACCTTCTAGACTTAAAAAGTGTGGCGCTAATCAAACAGTAAATCAAGAGGATTTTTTAAAGTCTGTAACTAGGTCAGCCCTTAGTGGGCCTGGAGAAGGGTTGCATTTATTTAGTTTTGAAACAGTCGATTCGATTACTTCAAAAGCTTGGGACTTAGCTCATGAGCTCCCAGGCCCTGTTCATTTAAATCTTCCAATTGAAGAACCACTTTATCCATCAATTTCAGAACAAAGGGAAGTTTGGGATGGTTGGGAGCCAGATGGTTTCAATAAAATAACAAGTTTCGTAAAACCTGTCTCTAAAGATCTATGTAGCCTTTCGCAAGAATCTATTGAGCTGGATGTTTCTTCTCCTGGGATTGTTTTAGTAGGACCTTGGAGAGGTTCTCCAGAAAAAATAATTGGTTTTAGAAAAGCATTAAGTAGTTGGTATGAATTAACCGGATGGCCTATTTTTGCAGATCCCCTTTCGGGAATTTCAGTTGATCAACCTGGGATAATTGGTCATTGGGAATTAATTATTTCGTCTGGATCTGAGTTGCTAAAAAATAAATTTCAGATTCTACGCTTAGGTCCATTACCTTCAAGTAGGGCTCTTGAGAAATGGTTGACGACTTCATCTGGTCAGCATCTTTTAATTACTGAAGGAGATCCTCGACCACTAGATCCTTTAAAAAAAGCATTCCAATATTCAAAAGGTTTTGAAACTTGGTATCAACAATCTAATTTCTCACCCTCTTTAAACAGAGGCTACTCTCAAGGAATTGTTGGCGAATTATATAAGTTACTTTTGAGAGATAATAAGATAATTGATAAGTGGTTTTCGAATAATATTGAGCTTAAGGGACCAGTTACTGAACCAGCTCTTGCTTATTGGCTACCTCGGTTAATACCTCCCAATGTGGCTGTAATGATTTCTGCAAGTAGTCCTATTAGGGATTGGACTTCTTATTCTGGAGAAAAGGCTCTTTCTCATCGATGTATCGGATTTAGGGGAGCATCTGGAATAGATGGAACTTTATCTCTAGCAATGGGACTTTCGTTGAAATTAGGACCGATGGTTTTAGTTTGTGGTGATTTGGCGTTCTTACACGATACAAATGCTTGGCTTTTTGCTCAATCTAATCAGCCACCTTTAGTCGTTTTGCTGATTGATAATGAAGGTGGTGGAATATTTTCCCAAGTAAGTAATCAAGAAATTTGTAAAGGAGAGTTTAGGCATCTTTTTGCTATGCCTCAACTTGTTAATCCTATTGATTTAGTTACAGCCTATAAGATTCCATCAAAAGATGTTTTATATCTTGAAGAATTAGAATCTAATATAAATTGGGCCTTGTCAAAAACTGGACCTGTTGTGCTTCATGTTTCTACTAATTCCTACAAAGACACTTTTTTACGGAATAATATTTTAGATAGTATCAAAAGATCTATAAATTAATTTCAACAGAAACTTCAAGCTATGGCCTTTATCAATGATTAAGCGATTGGAATCTAATTGTCCACCCAGTCAAGTCTTGCCAGGAATACAATCCACAGATTGGCATTCTTGTGGAGATTTTAAAGATATTTTATTTCACAAAAGCATTGAGGGCATAGCAAGAGTCGCTATAAATCGACCTTCCAAACGTAATTCTTTTAGGCCACAGACAGTTGTAGAACTTTGTAGTGCTTTTACTAATATCAGAGATGATAGAGATATTGGCGTTGTTTTATTTACAGGTGTTGGTCCTGCAAAGGATGGCGCTTTTGCTTTTTGTGCTGGCGGAGATCAAAGCGTAAGAGTTGAAGGAGGTTATTTGGATGAGATGGGGCTGCCAAGACTAAATGTGCTTGATCTCCAAAGAATTATTAGAAGTATTCCAAAGGTCGTAATTGCATTAGTTGCAGGTTATGCAATAGGTGGAGGTCAAGTTTTGCATCTTTTATGTGATCTTAGTTTGGCAGCCGATAATGCGATCTTTGGTCAAACAGGTCCTAAGGTTGGAAGTTTTGATGGTGGCTTTGGAGCTGGTTATTTAGCAAGAGTTGTTGGACAAAGGAAGGCTCGTGAAATTTGGTTCTTGTGTAGGCAATATGGTGCTAAAGAAGCTTTGGAAATGGGTTTAATTAATTCGATAGTTCCTCTTGATCAACTTGAAAGAGAAGGTGTTAAGTGGGCTAGAGAAGTGCTTCAAAACAGTCCATCATCTATTCGCTGTTTGAAAGCTGCTTTCAATGCTGAGACCGATGGGTTGGCAGGTATTCAAGAATTAGCTGGGCAAGCAACACATTTGTTCTATAGAACAGAAGAGTCCAAAGAAGGGCGAAATGCTTTCTTGGACAAAAGAAACCCTGATTTTACCAAATTTGATTGGTTGCCTTGAAGGATTATTATCTCTAAGTCAACATTAAACTAAGTAAATTAAGCCTGATGCGCGTTCTCTTTGCAGCTGCTGAATGCGCCCCGATGATAAAAGTCGGTGGTATGGGAGATGTTGTAGCTTCTTTGCCACCTGCACTTTCAAAACTTGGTCATGATGTTCGTTTGATAATCCCTGGTTATAGCAAGCTTTGGAGTTTACTTGATATACCTAAGAAACCTATTTTTCGTGCCCAGGCAATGGGCTCAGAATTCTCTGTTTATGAAACGAAGCATCCTACTTCTTCATTGCCGATTTATATAGTTGGACATCCTGTTTTTGATCCTGAAAGAATTTATGGAGGTGATGATGAAGATTGGAGGTTTACTTTCTTTGCTTCTGCCACAGCTGAATTCGCTTGGAATTCATGGAAGCCTCAAGTTCTTCACTGTCATGATTGGCATACAGGCATGATTCCTGTTTGGATGCATCAAGACCCAGAGATTAGTACTGTTTTTACTATCCATAATTTGAAGTATCAAGGTCCTTGGAGGTGGAAGTTAGAGAGAATGGCTTGGTGTCCGTGGTATATGCAAGGGGATCACACAATGGCGGCAGCTATGCTTTACGCAGATAGAGTAAATGCTGTTTCACCTACTTATTCAAAAGAGATCAGGACATCGGAATACGGAGAGAATCTCGAAGGTCTTTTAAATTATGTATCTGGAAAATTGAGGGGAATTTTGAATGGAATTGACCTCGATGAATGGAACCCAGAGACTGACAAATTATTACCAGCAAATTTTAATTCAGATAATTTATCCGGTAGGTCTAAGAATAAAGCAGTCCTTCAATCAAGAATGGGACTTGAAGTTAAGTCAGATAGTTTTCTTTTAGGGATGGTAGGAAGACTTGTCGATCAAAAAGGAGTTGACTTATTACTTCAAGTAGCAAGACGTTTGCTCGCATATACTGATTCTCAGATTGTTGTGTTAGGAACGGGTGAACCCAACCTTGAGTCTGCACTGTGGCAAGTGGCTATTGAAAATCCCGGACGTTTTGCTGTCTTCCTCACCTATGATGATTATTTATCTAGGTTGATATATGCAGGCTCTGATGCTTTCTTAATGCCTAGTCGCTTCGAACCTTGTGGTATAAGTCAAATCTTGGCTATGCGCTATGGTTCAATCCCTATTGTTAGAAATGTGGGTGGCCTTGTAGATACCATCTCACCTCATGATCCGGTTAAGAATTCTGGTACCGGTTTTTGTTTTGATAGATTCGAACCAATAGATTTTTATACTGCCTTAGTACGAGCATGGGAAGCCTTTCGGCATAGAAGAAGTTGGAGGAAATTGCAGAAAAGAGCAATGACTCAACTTTATAGCTGGGATAGATCTGCATTAGAGTATGAAGCTATGTATAAAGAAATTTGTGGTGTAAAAGAACCTTCACCAGATGCTAAGGAGGTGGAAAAATTCTCTGTTGGACAACAGGCTGATCCTTCTCTTAAGCAAATACCAGAATCAGATGCTAATAAATAAAACCCTAATTTGTTTTTTAACTATTCCTATAGATCTAAATGTCTATAACTTATAGGCAACTAATTGATTTATGGGGTAACCCATTTAGCTCTGGTTATGTAGAAGTTAATCAGTCTGTAGGACGCGTTTGCACAGATAGCCGTTTGGTTGAGCAAGGATCCTTTTTCGTTCCCATAATAGGCAATAAATTTGATGGTCACGATTATTTAGGACAGGCAGCTCACGGTGGAGCCAAGGCAGCTGTTATAGCCAATAAATACAAGTCTTCTATTCCTAAAAACTTAATTTACTGGTTAGTTGACGATACTTTGGTTGCATACCAGCAGCTAGCACGTTTGCATCGACTTGCCTTGGGGATTCCCGTTGTTGCGGTAACAGGCTCTGTAGGTAAGACAACTACCCGAGAATTAATAAGATCAATGTTAGCTTCTTTGGGATCCGTTACTTCAAGTGAAGGTAATAATAATAATGACATTGGAGTTCCTTTAACTCTACTCAAGGCGAGATCCTACGATGTAGGAGTCGTTGTTGAAATGGGAATGAGGGGTCTTGGTGAAATACGTCGCCTTTGTCGTTGTACTTGCCCTGATATTGCCGTTATTACTAATATTGGTCATGCTCATGTTGGCCTTTTAGGTAGTCGCAAAAATATTGCTATCGCAAAATGTGAGGTAACCTCTTACTTGAAACCTTCAGGGACCGTTGTTATACCAGCTGGTGACGAACTTTTAGAAGAACAACTTTCTAATGTATGGAATGGTAAAGTCCTTAGAGTTGCAATAGATAATAATTCATTCTCTACTAGAGAAAATCTTTCTAATGATGCCTACCCATCTAAACCGCATAGTGTTGATTTTTTTGGGAGTTATGACATTCAAAAAAATTTGATTGAAATAAATGGAGAAAACTTTAGCTTGCCCCTAGAGGGAAAACATAACGCACTTAACTTTATGTTGGCGATAGCGGTAGCTCAAGAGCTTGGAATCTCATTTGAAAAAATACATGATTTAAAAGTACAAATGCCTTCTGGTAGAAATACTTCTGTGAAAATTGCTCAGATATCCATACTTGATGAAACATATAATGCGTCTCCTGAATCTGTTAAAGCTTCGTTAGAATTATTATCCACAAAATCTGGACGACATTTTGCTGTGTTGGGGACCATGCTGGAGTTAGGAGATAAAAGCTTAGAGCTTCATTCCTCAATAATGTCTATAGCTTTAAACCTTGAATTAGATGGTGTCATCATAGTTTCCAATACTCCTGAAGGAGAGGAAATGGCAGCTCTTGGTAGTCACCTCCCTTTCTGTAAGGTTGTTCCAACTCCTGAGGATGCACTGCCCTACTTACAAGACCTTTTACTTCCTGGCGACACTGTTTTGCTCAAGGGTAGTCGGCAAATTGGTTTGGATCGACTATTGCCATTGTTGGAATCAGTTCTCAAGTAGATCCTTCGCTTTTTGCCCAATTTTCTTTTATCAGTTGCTTTGATCGCTCAATTGCAAGAGAGCTGTCGGGCACATTTTTAGTCAGAGTTGACCCAGCTCCAATTGTCACTTCTTTTCCTATTAGTATTGGTGCTACAAGTACTGAGTTTGCTCCGGTCTTACTGAAATCACCTATCACAGTCTTGCTTTTTTTGTAGCCATCGAAGTTGGCAGTTATTGTCCCTGCTCCTATATTCACATTCCTTCCTAAAATTGAATCTCCGATGTAGCTTAAGTGGTTAACCTTTGATCCTTCACCTACCGCACTATTTTTAACCTCTACAAAATTGCCAACTCGGCATCCGTTTGATATTTTTGCCTCAGGACGTAGATGACTAAAAGGCCCTATCTCAGAATAGGAATCAACTTCGCATTGATTTAATACAGAATAAATAACTTTTACGTTATCACCTAGTTTTGAATTATCTATAAGAGCATTTGGCCCAAGTTTGCAGTTATCCCCTATATAACATTTTCCTCGAAGATGTGTTTGTGGTTCAATTATTACGTCTATCCCGAAATTACAGTCTTCACTTAATGAGCTTGTTTCAGGGTTGATAAATGTCACGCCTTTACTCATCCATTCGTTTCTAAGTCTTTTTTGGATTATGCATTCACATTCTGCTAATTGGCTTTTATCATTTATTCCATTTACTTCTTCAGTATTCTTTGTTTCTAAATGAACAGCCATCGGAACTTTTGATATGGCATCTGTTAAATAGAGCTCACTCTGCTCATTCTTTGGAGATAATTCAGGCAATACATCTCTTAATACAAGCCAATTAAAGCAATATATTCCTGCATTAGTAAGTGTATTCTCTAGTTCCTCAGTAGAGCAATCTCTTTCTTCAATGATTTTGTTGACTTTACCGTCTCTGTCTGCAAACACTCTTCCATAACCTTTTGGCTTGGATTGTTTTGCGGATAAGAACGTTGCGCTGGCTTTTGAGGTTTTGTGCTTATCAATTAGATCTTGAACTGTTTTGGCTTTTAATAAGGGAACATCTCCATTTAAAATTAGTAGATCTCCCTCGAAATTATTAAGTAACGGAATAAGTTGTTGTACAGCATGCCCAGTTCCATTTTGCGGTTCTTGAAGAACAAAGTCTATATCTGGAATTCCTTCAAGATGTTGTTCTATTTCTTTAGCTTGATGACCAACTATTAAAAAACATCGATCTGGATTCAATTGTCGGCAGCTATGTAGAACACGTTTGACAAGGCTTATGCCTGCCAATTCATGAAGGACCTTAGGTAGAGCGCTCTTCATACGAGTGCCCTTACCTGCAGCAAGTATTGCGATTGCAAGCATGAGAAATTACCTTTCCGGAGAAAATCTAGTTGTAAAGACTAGATTGTGCATTTTTCCATCTTCTTTTCCAAGAACTTGAACTTTCAAGTGACGATTCGTTTTGTTCTATTTCCCTTTTTTTCAATATTTCATTCCTTGTTGCATCTCCTTTTGGATCCCTATAGGGAATAGAGGCTTTTGTTTTTAGATGTTCTTCTTCCATAGCGTTTAAAGGACGATAATGAGTAGCTGTTGTTATTTGTATAATCCCATCATTATTTTTACTACACATTCCTACTGTTCCCGCACTCCATTCCCTTTTACTTTGATGGCTTGGGAACAGAGACATGATTGATAAACCTGACTCTTTTAGACTCTTTCTTATAGATGCTGCTGAAGAATATGTGATTAAGCGTCCTTTGGATGAGAGTTTGCTTGAAAGTAGTTTAAGAAACTCTTCACTCCATAGCTGAGGACATCTTTGCGGGGAAAAGGCATCTAGCATTATCAGGTCAAAATCTATCTCTCTTGGTATCTCATGGATTTTCTTCCTCGCATCTCCCCAGAAAATCTTACCCTTGCTATTTGAGCTTTCCCAATATCCATAGGTATTTAAGGATGAAAAGATTTTCAATATATTGTTCGACCAGTTTCTTTTGAATTTAGGGTTTTTAAGTGCAATTTCTAAAGGACGGTAGTCAATTTCTAGCCCCCACCAATTGAGATTTATTTCGCTTTTGCTTAAGTAATTTATTAAACTCGCTGAGTTATACCCCAATCCGAAACATACGTCTAAAGCAAATAACGTTTCCCCTTTCTTGAAGCGGTATAACTCTGCAGGGTTAATGAATTTTTCTGTCGCTTCTTTTTGGGCCCCAGATTTGCAGTGGAATAACTCTCTATAATTACTGCACCTAAGACTAAAGGTTCCATCATTTGTTTTATAAGGAGTAAGTTCTCCTAAGTTTTCAAGGTGATTTAATTCTCTAGTTTCTGAGTTTCTCAAAATCATTCCAGAAGTTTGGGTATGAGATATATGCAGCGTCACTCCGTGCGATTGTCGAGTTCCCTTCGGCTACTAGTGACGCAATTGCCAGACTCATGGCTACTCGGTGATCAGTCTCGCTATCTAAGGTAGATCCTTTGAGTTGCTTGCCTCCATGAATTGTCAATCCATCGGGATGTTCTTCTATCTCTGCTCCCATTTTCATTAGTTGTCTAGTCATCACTTTTAATCTGTCAGTTTCTTTTACGCGTAATTCACCAGCTCCTCTTATATGACTTGTCCCTTTGCACAAGCACGCTGCAACTGTAAGGATTGGAACTTCATCAACTAGACGTGGAATTGTTTCTGATTCAATTTCAAAGGGCTTTATTTCGCTGTTATAGCAAACCTTGATATTCCCTACAGGCTCCCCTGCTACTTCTTTTAGATCAATTATTTCAAAGTCAGCATCCATTTTTTTCATAATCTCTAGTATTCCTGTTCTTGTTGGATTTAATCCAACATTCTCTAGTGTCAAATTTGAATGAGGAATTATTGTTCCTGCAATCAACCAAAAAGCTGCTGAACTTATATCTCCAGGGACAATTATCGATTTACCTTTTAATTTTGATCCAGGTGAAACACTTATATGCCTTCCTCTTTCGCCACTGACTTTTAGATTGGCACCAAATGCTTTTAGCATTCTTTCGCTATGGTCTCTTGAACTTGTGGGCTCAATTACTTTTGTTTCCCCATCGGCAGTTAAGGCAGCAAGAAGTATTGCTGACTTGACTTGGGCGCTGGCGACAGGAGTACCTATCACTGCACCATGAAGTTTCTTTCCCATAATTGCTAATGGTGCCAAATTCCCATTTGATCGACCATTTACTTCTCCACCCATAAGTCTCAGAGGTTGACTCACTCTTTGCATTGGCCTTTCTCTAAGTGAGTCATCTCCAGTAAGAACAAAATGTCGGCCTATACGACCGACTAATAAACCAATAAGTAGGCGCATAGTTGTGCCTGAATTTCCACAATCGAGTATCTCTTTTGGTTCTTTAAGGCCATTAAGCCCAACTCCTTCAACCCTAACAATGGTGTCATTTTTAATGGAAGATATTTTTACCCCCATACTTCTTAGACACTCTGCAGTACTAAGAGGATCTTCTGCAGGGAGAATGCCTTCTATAGTTGTTTCTCCTTCTGCTATCGAGCCAAATAAGAGAGCTCTATGTGAGATTGACTTGTCACCTGGAACCTTAACTCTCCCTATTAGCTTCCCGCCAGGCTCTACCTCACGCAGTGAATGTTGTTTTTGGTTCAAACTCAATGTGAGTAAATTTTCTTTGTTGGTACTAATTTTACAAGTAGACAATAAGATAAATATTTAAACTTAAAAGCATTTATAAGTTCTTAATTATCTTTCTTTCTAGGATTTCTTCCATTACATAGCCAAACAATGAAGGGTCAACATTCTTGCCTTTTAAACTAGATAGCCCAAGTTCGTCCCATCTTGCGTCAACTTGCTTTTCCATTTCTTCTGTATGAGCTAGTGGTTCTCCCCAATCGTGATTTTTTTCTGGACCAGTTTTAGTTGTAGCGTCAATTGCAAGCCTTCCTCCTAACCCTATTCTTTCACTTGCGAAATCGAGAGAATCAAAAGGTGTATTTTCGATGATTAGCAAATCTCTTTGTGGATCCACTAGGCTTGACAGAGCCCAAACTACTTGACGTGGATCTCTTACATTAATAGTTGAATCTACAACGACTATAAATTTTGTATAGGTGAATTGTGGTAATGCACTCCAGAATGCCATTGCTGCTCTCTTCGCTTGTCCAGGATAAGACTTCTCTATTGAGATAATTGCTAGTTTGTAACTTAGAGCCTCCATAGGCAAAAAGAAGTCGACAATTTCTGTGACTTGTCTACGAAGAATTGGTGTATAGATTCTATTGAGAGCAATAGCTAGCATAGCTTCTTCCTTCGGCGGCTTCCCACTGAAAGTTGCATGAAAAATAGGATCCTTCTTTTGTGTGATGCAATGAAATTTGATCAAAGGAGAAGTCTCTATCCCTCCGTAGTAACCCATGTGATCTCCAAATGGACCATCGTTTAATTCTTCTCCAGGCGTAATGGTTCCTTCGAGAACTATTTCGCTCTGACTTGGGACTTCAAGGTCAATAGTTTTACAGCGTGTAAGCCTGACTCCTTCTCCAGCATATAAACCAGCAAATAGCCATTCACTCAGTTCGACAGGTATAGGTGTGGCAGCAGCCATTATTATCAGAGGATGAACGCCAATTGCTACGGCTACTTCAAGTTTCTTTCCTAGTTTTGCTGCTTTTCTTAAATGTCTAGCTCCGCCTCTAACGCTTAACCAATGTACTGTCATTGAATCCTTTGATTGCTTTTGGAGTCTATAAACGCCTATGTTTGGAACCTTTGTTTCTGGATCTTTAGTTATTACAAGTCCGAATGTAATTATCGCTCCTGCATCTTTTGGCCAAGGTCTAATTAAGGGTAACTTGTTGAGATCTACTTCTTCATTTTTGAGTACTTGTTGATGACATTTAGGTGTTAGATCGTAATCAGGTCGAGCGCGGATCAAATCCCAAAGCAAGCCTCCTATTTTTAAGGTTTCGTTGATCCCCTTAGGAGGTTTTGGTTGTTGAAGAATTGATAGCTTTTCTCCTAGTTTTTCTAACTCCTCTACGTCCTTGAAGCCCATACTCCAGGCAATTCTTTGTGTAGTCCCTAATAGATTTATTGCAACAGGGATGTTTGATCCAATAACGTTTTCAAATAGTAACGCTGGCCCACCCATTCCAAGGACTCGATCACTTATTGCAGCGAGCTCAAGGTCAGCGCTAACCGGTTCTATGATTCTTTTTAGTTGGCCTTTTTCTTCCAAAAAGGATAGAAAATCCCTAATATCATTTGAACCAGGTCCTTGATGAAAAAGACTCATTCGATTGAGGACTCGCATAAAGTATTTAATTACTCTGGCGCAACTAGCGACAAATTGTGACCATGCAACTTTTTTATTTTCACGTCTCAGATCATGTACCAAGCTCTCATAACCCCAAAGCTTCTGTTGTGATTGATGTTCTTAGAGCAACAACAACAATTGCATGTGCATTAAATAATGGAGCTGAGGCTATTGAAACCTTTGCAAACATAGATCAACTTAAGAAACGCTCTTCTGAATGGCCTTCCTCAGCCAGACTCCTTTTAGGCGAGAGAGGTGGAAAACGAATTGAAGGATTCGACTTAGGAAACTCACCTGTTGATGTAACAACTGATGTCGTAAAAGGTAAAAGGCTTTTTATGAGTACAACAAATGGAACACGTTCTTTAGATCGACTCAGGGATTCGAAAGCTTTGTATGCCATGTCATTAGTCAATAGATCTGCTGTGGCTGAGAAATTGTTATCTGATCAGCCAGAAGAGGTTTTTATTCTTGGGAGTGGTTGGGAAGGTTCATACTCTTTGGAAGATTCCCTTGCCGCTGGTGCTCTTGCTTCATATTTGATAGAAAATAACTCGATAAATGTTCGTATTGGTAATGATGAACTCACAGCAGCTTTATCAGTTTGGGATTATTGGAGGGATGACCTAGTAAGTTGTTTACGCAAAGCAACTCATGGTCAAAGGCTTGAAGGACTAGGAAATCATGATGAAGATTTCGAATGTTGTTCAGCCTTGGATAAAATAAAGGTTGTGCCTATGCAGAAAGAACCAGGGGTACTACGTTCTCTCTGAAGCTTAAAACATTTATTGGTTTAACATTTTGCCAGATTTTTTGTCAGCAGCGTTGCAACTAACTAGCACCTCAGATGTTGAGGCAAATTTATCTGCTGCGGAGGAGCAAATTGAAATAGCATCGAGAAGAGGAGCTGATTTGGTTGGTCTTCCAGAAAACTTCGCGTTTATTGGTAATGATCAAAAAAGATTAGAAATTTCTTCATCACTAGCGGATAAGTGCAGTCGCTTCCTTGTAACGATGGCAAGGAGATATCAAATTGTTCTTTTAGGAGGTGGGTATCCAGTCCCTGCTGGAGATGGTAATCGCACCTTAAATAGGTCTGAACTTGTTGGGCGAGATGGGCAGCTTTTAGGTAGATATGACAAGATTCACCTTTTTGATGTTGATCTCCCAGATGGGAATAAATATCAAGAATCTGAGACCATTGTGTCTGGCAAAGAACTACCTTCAGTTATTGATGTCCCTGGCTTATGCAAAGTTGGGTTGTCTATTTGTTATGACGTTCGTTTTCCAGAACTGTATAGACATCTTGTAGATAGAGGAGCCGAATTATTAATGATTCCAGCTGCTTTTACTGCTTTTACTGGGAAAGATCATTGGCAAGTTTTACTTCAAGCAAGAGCAATAGAAAATACTAGTTATGTAGTTGCCCCCGCCCAAACAGGTGAGCATTATCGCAGGAGGCAAAGTCATGGACATGCAATGATTATTGACCCTTGGGGAACTGTTCTCGCTGATGCAGGAGTTCAATCTGGAGCAGCAATAGCACCTGTCGATACTTCTAGAGTTAAAAGTATTCGCGAACAAATGCCCAGTATTAAGCATCGAAAGCAAAGTCTTTTTTGTCAATGATTTCAAAAAGGAAGAGGTTACTTTTATTCGTCTTATTATCTGCTGTTTTTTCTTCTTCTGTTTTTTTCTCAGCTCCCCTTAGAGCAGCGAGTGCTTTGGCCGCTTGGTTGATCAGAAGTGATGGATCTTTAATATTAAGAACATCAAAAGGTGCAAAATTAAAATCTTATTTTCAGTCCTCTAGTGATGGCAAAGGAGAGAGGTTGTGGGTTGATTTTCCGGGAGAATTAAGTCGTCCTAGAGTACTTCCAGGTAATGGACCTATTAAGGAGATAAGGCTTGGAAAACCCAGAGATGGATTTACGCGACTTGTAATTGAGTTCAATTCATATGTTGAGTTAAATCCTTTTAAAATGAAATTAAAAGGCATAACACCAGACAAATGGGAATTGAAATTAATTGGTCTTCCTACTCGCGGATTTAAAGAAATTGGAGAAGGTGATTTATTTAAATCAGCTTCTACTCTTCCAAGACAGAATTACTCCAAAACCTATTCACTTCATAATTTAAGTCTTTCTAATCTTCCAAGTGTTTCTAAAAATCGTTATTTAGTTGTGCTTGACCCAGGCCATGGTGGCCCTGACCCAGGAGCCATAGGAATTGGGGGGGTAAGAGAGTCGGAAATTGTTCTTGATGTTTCACGTCAAGTTGAACGACTTTTGTCTAGTAAAGGTGTGAAAGTTGTTATGACCAGGAGAAGAGAAATAGATTTAGATCTGCCACCAAGAGTAAATATTGCAAACAAAATCGGAGCAGATGCATTTGTAAGTATTCATGCAAATGCATCAAGGGGATTTCAAAGAGATGTAAATGGTTTGGAGACATATTATTTTTCCGGGAAACGCGGACTCAGTCTTGCCAAAAATATTCAAGTTGAAATTTTAAAAGCAGCTCCTAAATCTCCTGATAGAGGAGTAAGGAAAGGAAGGTATTTTGTTATAAGACGAACTCATATGCCAGCAGCGCTTGTGGAGATTGGTTTTCTTACTGGTAGAGACGATGCAAGAAGTCTTTCAAGTGCGGATCATCGCAAAAAACTTGCATTCGCTATCTCAAAAGGCATACTCAATTATCTTAAGGAGGTATCTTGACTTCCTCTATTGGAATTTTTGATAGTGGCGTGGGCGGCTTTACCGTTCTCAAGAGAGTATTAGAGAGGCATGGTGATTTGAATGTTGTTTATCTTGGAGATACAGCGAGAGTTCCTTATGGAAGAAAGAATTGTTTTGAGATTCAAAATATTGTACGAGATGTAGTCCAATGGATTGATCAACAGCAAATTTCGTCTTTATTGATAGCTTGTAATACTACAAACTCTTTAGCTCTAGAGATAGTTGAAGAACACTCCTCTGTCCCTGTTTATGGCTTAATTGATTCAATATCAAATATGGTTAATGAATCTAGAATTGGTGTTTTAGCGACACCTTCTACTGCAGCATCTAAAGCTTATACAAGAAAAATTTTATCCATTAACCCAGAGTCTTTTGTTA
>QCHV01000001.1 GCA_003217035.1 Prochlorococcus sp. AG-402-G22 | reverse complement strand
TGCTTTTGGGTCTTTGTGTAGAGAAACTCCAATATCTGCTGGTGTTGAACTATCCCCTCCTTTGCTCGATTTTTATTATAAGGATGACCAGCTTGGCGATCCGCTGTTAACAGATGGAAGATTGAGACTATTGGGCTTAATAACACCTCAACAAAGATCAGATATTGAAATATTGGCTTTTAGAGTGAATAGCCTTTTAAAGAAATTTTTCCAGGAGATTGATCTTCAGCTAGTAGATTTTAAGTTGGAGATGGGTATTAACAGCTTTGGTGAATTATTAGTTGTAGATGAGATTAGTCCTGACAATTGCAGGCTTTGGGACCAAAGAAGGAACGATCCTAAAGACAAGATTTTGGATAAAGACAGATTCCGGCAAGATCTAGGAGGAGTTTTGGAAGCCTACGGGGAGATTCTTAAACGTATACAAGGAATAGTTTAAAAAGTTGCTTTCACGGATAATCTCTGCATGTATAAAGTCTTAGATCTGGTCTAAGAATCCATGACCCGAAAATTTTCGCGCAAATCAATGAAATCATTTAGGAAAGCTTCCTGCCTATTGGCATTGACTTTCCCAATCTTGGCGGGCTCTGCCAGTTCAGATTCTTCCAATCTATTAGGTGGCTTAGAAAGATCAATTAATAATTTGCGAGGATTTGAGGTGGCAGAATCCAATCAAGATGATCGCAGTCAAGAAAATGGCTCTTCAGATCCTTTGGTCTTAATTTCTGAAGTTGTAATCCAAGGACTCGAAGAACATCCTGATAAGAGAAGATTGGAATATGCTGCTTATGATGCAATGAGCATTAGGCCTGGTAGCAAAGTATCAAGGTCAGAAGTGAAAAATGATTTAAATGCAATTTATGCAACTGGTTGGTTCTCAGGAGTAGCTATAGAACCAATTAATACTCCTTTAGGGGTTCAGCTACTGGTAAAAGTTCAACCAAACCCTTCATTAAAAGAAATTCAAATTAATCCTGACGGTACAAAACTTACAAAAGAAATTGTAGATAGCATATTTAAAGCTGATTATGGGAAAACATTAAATTTAAATGTTCTTCAATTAAGAATGAAGAAGTTAAAAGATTGGTATTTAAAAGAAGGATATTCTCTGGCTAAGATTTCTGGACCCAATAGAGTTACTGCTGAAGGTTTAGTCCAACTGAGTGTTGTTGAAGGGACAGTTTCAGCTGTGAAAATCGAATTTATTGATGCTGAAGGAAATACAACAAGAGATAATGGCAAGCCAGTAAGAGGAAAAACTAGAGCATGGGTTATTGAAAGAGAACTGCGAACTAAACCTGGCTCAGCATTTAATAGGAATATATTGGAAACTGATATTAAAAGATTGTATGCAACATCTCTTTTCTCAGATTTAAAAGTAACACTTAATCCAGTCCCAGGAGAACCAGGACAAGTAGTTGTTGTATTGGGAATAGCTGAGCAAAGGACGGGCTCTCTGACTGGAGGACTTGGTTACAGTGGCGCTCAAGGCGTTTTTGGCTCAATAGGTCTTCAAGAATCAAATTTATTGGGAAGATCTTGGTCGACTGATATGAACTTTACCTATGGTGAATACGGAGCATTGATAAAACTTTCTTTGACTGATCCTTGGATAAAGGGTGACAATTATAAAACTTCTTTGAGAACCTCTGTTTTTATTAGTAGAGAAGTTCCTCAAGAATTTAGAAGTAGCGAAGGTGGCAAATTTGAAGGGGTAACTGATTACTCTCAGGCTCCAAATTCATCAGATACAGCAACTGTTTATGATATTGGCTCAGCCCATGGTGGGGGAGTTGGTGGTCCTTTTAGTTCTATTGTTGCAGCAAAAGCAAGTGACTCAACTCTTAGTTGGTTTGACTATGCAGGGGATTCTATTGTCTTACAAAAGACAGGTGGTGGGTTTACTTTTACAAGGCCACTAAATGGTGGTGACCCATTTAAAAAATCTATATGGAGTACTGCAATTGGAATGAATTTCCAAAAAGTTGAGCCTATAGATTATTCAGCACAAGAGAGACCTTATGGTGTGGTTAGTGAGAATTATAAGGACAATACCGCCACTAATAATGATGTTATTTGCATCGCTTTTAATTGTGCTAAGGAAAATACACTTGTCAGTGTTAGGAGTGCAGTTAATAGAAATAAATTAAATGATGCGAGAAATCCTACTTCTGGTAATTTTTTGAGTTTATCTACAGAGCAATTTGTATCTGTTGGGCAAGATTCGCCTACTTTT
The DNA here is from genome assembly GCA_003217035.1 of Prochlorococcus sp. AG-402-G22. Taxonomy (GTDB): domain Bacteria; phylum Cyanobacteriota; class Cyanobacteriia; order PCC-6307; family Cyanobiaceae; genus Prochlorococcus_D. The sequence continues at coordinate 136,333 of QCHV01000001.1, read as the reverse complement.
AATAGGGCTAAGGGTTCTTATTCACATTTCATACCAGTTAATTGGATTAAATTACACAAGGGTTGCAGGCCTAAACCAGGAGAAAAATATCAGTGTTCACAGGCTCTTGGATTTCAGTTGAAAGGAGGATCAATAGTTGGAGAGTTGCCACCTTATGAGGCTTTTTGTTTGGGAGGATCTAAATCTATAAGAGGTTGGAGCTCTTGTGACTTGGGCGTAAGTAGAAGTTATGGTGAGGCTTCGGCAGAATACAGATTCCCAATTTGGAGAATGGTGTCAGGGAACTTCTTTGTAGATGCTGGAACTGATTTTGATACTCAAGATAATGTGCCTGGAAAGCCAGGAAAACTGCTTGATAAGCAAGGCTCTGGATTTTCTCCAGGAGCTGGCTTGTCAATCAACACCCCAGTAGGCCCATTGAGAATAGAAGTTGCGAATCAAGATTTTGGAGATGATTGGAGATACAACCTTGGGTTTGGCTGGAAATTCTAGTGGGTTGGCTTCCTGAAAATTATAAAGGTACTTGGACTCTTGCTAGATCTGTTTCTCGCGAAGGTATTGGTTTGCACGGAGGAGAGAATTGCAAGGTAACTCTTTCGCCTTCAGAGGATTTAGGTATAAATATTCTTTTGGATGGGGAAAAGACTTTATCTAAATCAATTCATCCAGGGAATGTTGTTAGCACTCAACTTTGCACCACTATTCAAATTGGTCAGAAAACAATTTCAACCGTTGAACATCTTTTTGGAGCATTAATCGGTTGTGGCTTAACTCATGTTCAGATAGAGGTTTCAGGTAGTGAAATACCTTTATTGGATGGTTCTGCCATTGAATGGGTTGAAGCTATTCAAGAGGCCGGATTAAAACCTGCCAAAAGTGCCTACAGGCAAATGCCAGCTCTTAGTGAACCAATAACAATTTGCCGAGGGGAAAGCTTTATTACAGCTATTCCTTCAGATAAAACAAAATTGATTAGTGTTATTGATTTCCCTTATGGAGCAATAGGTAAGCAAGTTTTCTCGATCGATTTGAACCCTGAAAGTTTTGTTCAGGATATAGCTCCTGCAAGAACATTTGGTTTTAAAGATCAGGTTGAACATTTAAGAGAAAAAGGGTTAATCAAAGGAGGTAATCTTGAGAATTCTTTAGTGTGTGATGGTAACTTTTGGTTAAACCCACCATTGAGATTTAAGGATGAACCAGTAAGGCATAAGCTACTTGATTTGATAGGGGATTTGGCTCTGATCGGCTTGCCAAAAGCACAGGTTTTGGTTTACAGAGGATCCCATGCCCTTCATATCGAATTGGCCACTGCATTTTTGAAAGACTCCTTTTCTCCAAACGCATCTTTTGACTAATCTCCCTTCTAGTTCTGTTGTTTTAAACAATGAAGAAATTATGGGTTTATTGCCCCATAGATATCCTTTTGCACTTGTAGATCGTGTGGTTGAGTATGAAGCTGGCAAAAGTGCTCTTGCCATAAAAAATGTCACAATTAATGAGCCACAATTTCAAGGTCATTTCCCCGAGAGGCCATTAATGCCTGGAGTGTTAATAGTTGAGGCAATGGCACAAGTTGGTGGATTGATTGTCACTCAAATGCCTGATTTGCCTAAAGGCCTTTTTGTTTTTGCTGGTATAGATGGTGTCCGTTTTAGGAGACCAGTAGTGCCTGGAGATCAATTAATGATTGGATGCGAACTAATTAGTATTAAAAGAAAACGTTTTGGGAAAGTTAAGGGAGAAGCAAAAGTAGACGGGCAATTGGTTTGCTCAGGTGAATTGATGTTTTCTTTAGTTGATTGAGTCAATGATTGAGCAAAGTAAATCTCAGAATTTGACTATTCCAAGGCCTGTGGAGGTTCATCCTCTAGCCGTTGTTGATTCAAAGGCAGAACTTGGCAATGGAGTTGTGGTTGGGGCTGGAGCTGTAATTGGGCCTGAAGTCAGAATTGGAGATAATACTTTGATTGGCCCCAATTCTGTAGTTGATGGCAGAGTGAGAATAGGATCTTTCAATAAGGTTTTTCCTGGCGCTTGTATTGGCCTCGAACCTCAAGATTTAAAATATAAGGGAGCTCCAACTGAGGTGATAATTGGGGATGGGAATACCATTAGAGAGTGTGTAACAGTAAATAGAGCAACTAATGAAGGAGAACAAACAAGAATAGGTAGCAATAGCCTTTTAATGGCTTATACCCATATCGCTCATGGATGTGACATAGGTAATGAAGTTGTTATCTCTAATAGCGTGCAGGTAGCAGGTGAAGTGATGATCGAAGATCAAGCTGTAATTGGTGGGTGCTTAGGTATTCACCAGTTTGTACATATTGGCTGTCTTGCAATGGTAGGTGGTATGACACGAGTAGATAGAGATGTACCACCGTATTGTTTAGTTGAGGGTCACCCTGGAAGAATGAGGGGGTTGAATAGAGTAGGGATTCGCCGCAGAGGCTTGGAAAGTAAAAGCCCTGAAGAATTTAAAGAATTATTAGAGGTTTGGAATTTAATTTTTAAATCAGGGAATGTTTATTCAAAAAGTTTGACATTGGTTAGAGAAAGAAAGCTTATGCCTTCAGCTCAAAAACTTTGTAATTTCTTAGAAGCATCTATTCAAAAAGGTCGTAGAGGACCTATGCCGTTCTTGAATTCGACAAATTGACTATGCGGCTGCTAATTAGCACCGGCGAAGTTTCAGGGGATTTGCAAGGAAGTTTCCTTGTTAAGGCCTTGTTAGAAGAAGCGAAATTACGTTCTCTGCAATTGAAATTAATAGCCCTTGGGGGACCCAAAATGAAGGATGCGGGAGCTGAATTAATTGCTAATACTGCATCTATTGGAGCAATAGGTTTTTGGGAAGCATTGCCTTATGTAATACCAACATTACGAGCCCAAACTGTTGTAGATAAACTAATATCCCAAGACCCACCTGATGGATTAATCTTAATTGATTACATGGGACCAAATATCAGGCTGGGTAATAAAGTTAAAAAATTGCTTCCAAATATTCCAATTACTTATTACATAGCACCACAAGAGTGGGCTTGGAGATTGGGAGATGGTGGCACCACTGATTTGATTAGCTTTACAGACAAGATCTTGGCAATATTTACAGATGAAGCTGATTTTTACTCAAGTAGAGGTGGAAATGTTACTTGGGTCGGGCACCCAATGCTTGATAATCTAAAAGATTTACCAGATAGAGAACAAGCCTTCAAGATATTAGGTATAGAGAAATCACGGAAAGTTTTATTGCTTTTACCTGCCTCTAGAACTCAAGAACTGAAATATATTTTACCAACAATTTTGGAGGCAGCAGCTTTACTCCAAAAACATGATCCATCAATTTATATTCTTATTCCTTCTGGAATGGAAAGTTTTAATACAGCCTTGAGTACTGCTTTAAGTGATTTTGGTTTGGTTGGGAAAGTAATCCCAGCTAACAAGGCTGATTCTTTAAAACCTTGCCTTTTCTCAGCTGCAGATATTGCAATAGGGAAATCTGGCACAGTGAACATGGAACTTGCCCTGCATGGTGTGCCTCAGGTTGTTGGGTATAAAGTTAGTAGGCCAACTTCTTTTATAGCTAAGAAACTTTTAAGGTTTAATGTTAAGCACATATCACCAGTCAATTTATTGTTAAAACAAAGATTAGTCCCTGAGTTACTTCAAGATAAATTCAATTCAAAAGATTTATTTAAGAATGCACTTCCTTTGCTTGAAAACACAAGAGAACGTACTGAAATGCTTAATGGATACAAAAGACTTAGACAACTCTTGGGTGACCCTGGAGTGACCAGGAGAGCAGCTAAGGAAATCATTGATTTGTTGGTCCTATGAATACTTTTAAATCAATTAGGAATATCTTCCCTTATGCAATTTTGATTCTTGCATTGCTTGGCCTACCTATGAATGCAGATGCGTCAAATAGACAGGCGTTTTTTGCAGGAGGATGTTTTTGGTGCATGGAGCATGATTTGGAAAAAGTGCCAGGTGTAATATCTGTAGAAAGTGGTTATACAGGAGGTCAAATCCAAAATCCTAGTTATAAGAATCACCAAGGTCATCAGGAGGCTGTAACTGTTAATTACGAACCTGAAATTATTTCCTATTCAACTCTATTAAAATATTATTGGCGCAATATTGATCCATTTGATTCTGGAGGTCAATTTTGTGATAGAGGTGAATCTTACCTCCCTGTAATTTTTGTAAGCAATAACTCGGAGTTTGAGCAAAGCGAGTTAACGCTTAAGCAAGTAGCACTTCAATTGGCTGTTCCTGTTTCTAGTATTAAAGTTGCAATTAAAGAAGTAGGTAAATTTTGGATTGCTGAGGATTATCATCAAGACTTTGCAGTAAATAATGATATTAAGTATAAATTTTACCGTTACAGCTGCGGAAGAGATAAGCGATTGAAAGATATTTGGGGGGACCAAGCAGGGACAAGCTTAGGGTGGGATGATTAGAGGCAATCCTTAGGAGATTATTAAGAATTAAGGGTATGTATCAATTCTTTAGTAAAGATTTTGCTTGGGAAATAACCTAAAAAATATTTTACGGTTATACCTAAGCCTAAGAAGCTAAGAAAGAAAATTTATGTATTTATTGATTCTCAAAGATGGCCTTGTTACTAGGTATATAGGCCCTTACTCAACCACTAAGCAGGCTTCAGACGATTTGCAAAGAGTTTTGTCGACTTGTTCCAATCGAGCAAGTTGGCAAATCCATGCACTTGAAACTCCAAATAGAAAATCTTTGTCTACTAAAACTACTGTTTTCAATCAAGAGGCTTTCGAACGAAAAGCATCTTAGTTTAGTGAAAGTTTCAAGAATTTATCTTTGAGCTTTAGATTGTTTTGTCGCCCAGGAAACTAGTGTTCTCACACCAAAGCCTGTAGCTCCAGCGGGATCAATCCCTTTGTCTTTGTCAGTCCAGCATGTCCCTGCAATATCAAGATGAGCCCATTGGATGCCTTCTTCTATAAATTCATTGAGAAATAGAGCAGCAGTTATTGAACCACCTGCTCTGGGGCCTGTGTTTTTTATGTCTGCGAGCATTGACTTAAGACCTTCTTTGTATGAGGCCTTTAAAGGCATTCTCCATAGTCCCTCTCCAGTTGCTTCAGATGCTTCTTGAAGCTCATGGGCAAGCTTTTCACTATTGCTCCAAAGCCCAGCTAGTTCTTCTCCAAGAGCAATTACACATGCTCCGGTTAATGTTGCCAAATCAACTATTGCATCGGGTTTCAGTTTGCAAGCATAGATAAGTGCATCTGCAAGTGTTAACCGCCCTTCAGCATCAGTATTGTTGATTTCTATAGTTGTACCGTTTGAAGCGCTAACAATATCACCAGGATGAACGGCAGACCCATTGACCATATTTTCACAGGTTGCCACCAGGAAATGGACTTCTGTATCAATAGGTTTTAACTCTCCCAATGCTCTTGCAGCTCCAATGATTGCCGCGCTACCACCCATGTCATATTTCATCATTTCTATTTGCGAAGCACCAACTTTGAGGTTGTATCCACCTGAATCAAAAGTCAATCCTTTCCCGACCATCGCTACCCGCCGCTTTACTTCCCCTTTTGGTTTATAAGTTAAATGAATAAATTTAGGTTCCAAATCAGAACCTTGCGATACAGCTAGAAATGAACCCATTCCTAAGGCTTGACATTCTTTACGGTCAAGAATTTTCACGTTTAGATTAAATTCATTTGCAACTTGCTTAGCTTTTTCAGCTAATTCCGCTGGAGTAAGGCTATTAGGAGGTGCTCCCACTAGCTCTCTGGCAAGTTCAACCCCAGAACATATTGGATTTATCTCAGATAGCTTTTCATTTACTGATTCCGGCAGACCTATTAGATCAACTTGAGAGGGGAGTTTATTCTCTTTGGGATCATTGCGAAAACGAAGATCTTTAAAAAGAGAAAGTCTTGCCGCTTCCCCTACTGCTTTGGCTGCTGTGGCCTTATCAAAAACATCCCAAGGAAATAGAATGCCCAGAGTGCCTTTGTTGCTAATGTTTTTTCTGCAACTTAAGGCAGTTGCTTTTCTTAGATCATCTAGTTCTAGCTTTTCAGCTTTTCCAAGCCCTACAAGAATGAGCTTGTTTATGGAGTGACTGATTAGTTGAAAGATTTCTACTTCTCCTTGCTTTCCCGTAAATTCTTTTTCGAGAAGGTCTTTTGCCAATAAATTTGCATCGCATATTTCTTTAAGAAGGTCCAGTTGATTTTCAAGACCTCCTTCGAGTACTCCTACAACTAATACTGACCCTTCCCAGTTACTAATGTTCTTTTGAATAATTGAAATGTTCATTTTTGTTTGGGGGGTTATGTGATGTTAACCATTCATTGCTAGGGGTTTGTTTCATTGGTGAATGGAGTGGCCCAGCGCCCTCTGCTTTCTTTGTTGAAAGGAGGTAGCCAACATTGTATTAACTCTTGTTCAATTTGACGGCGGGCTTTTGTCTGTTTAGGGACATCAGTCCAAAAACGAATGCTGAGTTGAGTCTCTAACCCGGCTTTATGAAAAACTTGTGAATAAGTATCTAGATATTGCTTGCAATCATGCTCTCCTTTCCAGCGTTTTTCTGCTGCTATGGTTTCACCTATATAAAGTATTAAATTAGAATCGATACTTTTTAGTCGATCCATTACTAAATATATTGCAGGTCCGACATGGTTGTTTTTTGGCCATCGCCAGAAATTTAGAGGTAATGGTGTCAGTTTTAATGGGTCAAGATTGTTATGCGCAGATTGTTGGCCAGAGGAGAATAAGCACCCCTGCATTTGATTTTTTAACTGCCCTTTAAAGATTCTTGCTTGGTGAGTGTGAATCGCATCCTGCCAGTTTTCTAGGGACCTCTTGTTTAAGGTTACTTCTTGCGGAGCTTGTGAAGTTGATTGATATATATGGTCAAAGTCATCAAATAGCTCCCCTTGTCTTTTTAATTGGCTCATTTGCTAACCAGAAGGAAGAGACGTCATCAACAAGATTGAAAATAAAATTCAATCTACTCTAAACAGACTAGATGAAGTAACACATCTACTTTAAATAGGACGATTTATACATCAATTAGACTTTAATTGGCTTTTTGATGATCATTGCAAAAGCGTTCAGTAGAAGTAGAAGTAGTAGCAGAAGTAGAGGTTTGCTTTAAGTCTGGTTAATTGTCTGGTGTTCAGTACTGTTATTAATGCTTGGTTTTTTACAGAATTTATATAAATTGATTAGAATTAGTTTAAGAACCAGTGATCTGGATTTTGAAAATGTCAGTTGATCTAACGTTGGGGCATTTTATATACAAGGGAAACCATTCGAGCATTGGGGGTGGTTAAATGTCTTTTTTTGAATCCGAGATAGTCCAGGAGGAAGCTAAGCAGCTTTTTACTGATTACCAGAATTTAATGAAATTAGGTTCTGACTATGGCAAATTTGATAGGGAAGGGAAAAAAATGTTTATAGGGAATATGGAAGAACTTATGGAAAGATATAAGGTCTTTATGAAAAGATTTGAGCTTTCTGAGGACTTTCAGGCAAAAATGACTGTTGAGCAGTTGAGAACCCAGCTTGGGCAATTTGGAATTACTCCAGAACAAATGTTTGATCAGATGAACATGACCTTAGAGAAGATGAAAGCACAACTAGAACAATCCCCATCATAAAGATGATCCTCCTATCCCTATTTACCTAAATAGAGAGGCTTTGTTGATGCAGGATCAATTAACTACACTCCCAACTTGGATCAGTCGTGGGATGGCTGATTTATTCCCATCAGCTTCTATTGATGAAGCAGATCAGAATCTTATATCTCGGCTTATTGAGTCTGAGAAAAAGCAAGTTCCTTTAAGAATTAAGCTTGGGATTGATCCAACAGGATCAGATATCCATTTGGGACATAGCATCTTATTTCGCAAACTGAGAGCCTTTCAAGATGCAGGTCATATTGCAGTTTTGATAATTGGTGACTTCACAGCTCGTATTGGCGATCCTACTGGTAAAAGTAAGACTCGAAATCAGTTGACAATAGATGAGGTTGAAAAGAATGCTCAAACATATTTGGAACAACTTGGCTATGGCGAATCAAAAGAGACATCTCTATTAGATTTTACAACTCCTGGTCGCCTAGAGATACGAAAGAATAGTGAGTGGTTGAAAAACTTTGATATGACAAGAACTATTGGTCTTCTTAGTAATGCGACAGTTGGCCAGATGTTGGCAAAGGATGATTTTGCAAATAGGTATTCTTCTGGAACACCAATTTGTTTGCATGAATTCCTCTATCCTCTTTTGCAGGGATATGACTCTGTAGCTGTACAAGCTGATGTTGAACTTGGTGGGACAGATCAAAAATTCAATGTAGCGATGGGACGCGATATGCAACGTCTTTATGGGCAGCGTCCTCAATTTGGATTGTTATTGCCAATTTTGGTTGGCCTAGATGGTGCCCATAAAATGAGTAAGACTTTAGGAAATGTGGTTGCATTAAAAGAGGATGCTCTTTCAATGTATTCCAAGTTAGAGAAGATACCTGATCAATTGGTTGATAGCTACCTGACATTGCTAACTAATCTGAATTTAAATCAAATGCCACTTGATTTAAGACAAAGGCAGAAGCTAATGGCTTTAAATGTCACGGCAAGTTTTCATGGAGTTTCAGCGGCAAAGGCTGCCCAAGAAGATGCTTCAAAACTTATCTTAGGTTCACAAGACTCTTTAAAGGATGTTCCTGAAACTTCAATTGGGAAAGTATTGTTCCCTGTAAAAGCATTTTATTTTTTAAGTGCCATTGGGTTATGTACAAGTAGTAGTGATGCAAGACGACAAATTCAAGGTGGAGCCGTACGCTTAGATGGAACAAAGATTCTCGACCCAAATTTAGAATTTCAAGCGAAAGAAGAACTTATTGGGAAGGTGCTTCAATTGGGAAAGAAAACTTTTAGGCGTCTTTCTTCATGAGATTAGTTTGAAACCAAATGACTTGTATTAACCCCTCAGATAAGCTCATTCTTGCTTTGGATGGCATGACTTTCTCCGAGATGCTTGCTTTTATTAGTGATATTCCAGACCTCACTTGGGTAAAGGTTGGCTTGGAACTTTTTACTGCTAATGGGCCAGAAGCTTTAGAAGAATTAAGGAATAGAGGTAAAAGGATTTTTCTTGATCTTAAATTTCATGATATTCCCAATACAATGGCTGGGGCATGTTATCGAGCAGCTAAATGTGGAGCAGAATTAATTACAGTTCATGCTTGTGCTGGAGAAAGAGCTCTTTTGGAAGCCAACCAAGCCGCTAAAAAAGGAGCGGCTGAAGTTGATTTGCCAAGCCCAATCTTATTGGGTGTAACAGTTCTAACTAGTTGGTCTCAAAAAACTTTGTTGAATGATCTTGATATTAATCAAACTGTGAATCAGAGAGTAGAGCACTTGGCTGGCTTGTCTTATAGGGCTGGATTAGGAGGATGTGTTTGTTCTCCTTGGGAAGTACAGAACTTGAGGTCAATTTATTCAGAACCTTTTGAGCTCGTTGCTCCAGGTATTCGCTTTTCAGACAATGAACTAAATGATCAATCTAGAGTTATGACTCCATTAGAGGCATTAAACAAAGGGGCTTCTAAATTGGTGTTAGGCAGGATCGTCACAAAATCAATAAGCCCTGCTGATACTTTTGAAAGGATTTGCAAAGAACTAAAAAACAATTAACTTAATCTGCCAATTTTCGGCTCTTCCCCAGTTCGTAGACGTTTTATGTTTGCTCTGTGACGCCACAAGATTAAAGCCATTGCGGCAAGACTTGCTAGGAAATATGGGCTTGAAAAATTGTCGGCTTTTAAGCTGGCCCACATGATAATTGGGAGACTTATTGCAGCAGAAATACTTGACAAGGAGACTATCTGGCTTGTGCCAAGCATTGCAAGAAAAACACCTAAAGCACTAATGCCAACCTTCCAAGAAATTCCAAGAAATACTCCAAGACCAGTAGCAACTGCTTTCCCTCCTTTACCATTTAGCCATACTGGCCATATATGCCCAGACAAGGCCAGAATCCCTGTAACTACCTGCCAGCCTTGGCTTAGAAGCCAAATCTTTGCGATAACTATCGGGACAATTCCTTTTGCTACGTCTATAAGAAAAACTATTAAAGCAGCCTTTTTCCCTACATGCCTTAAAACATTTGTTGCTCCAGTAGAACCAGATCCAATTTCTCTAAGATCTATACCTTTTATATATTTGCCTGCAATAAAACCAGTTGGTATTGAGCCTATTAAATAGCTAATTGCAAGAGATAGAAGAGGAAGGAATGCAGTGGTGGGTTCCATTAGATAAGTTGTTCCTCTTCAAGGTAAATTTCTTTTGGGCTGGCAGCAAATGCCAACCAAATTGGGAATTGAAGTATTGGGGTGTCAATACTTCTCTCAGCTGAATCAATAATAATCAATGGGACTTCATTCCTTTCTTCTAGCCTGTCGGCTTTCTCTATTAATCCATCTGCACGTTCAAAAAGTACAATCCCACTATTTGGCCCAAAGTCTTCCCTGCTTAATCCAAGTGCATCTTGGAGACCACGTCTCCATTCGCCAAGTCGTTCAGGTTGACTAGCTAATACAAGAACTTGGAATCGATCGCCATATAATTCGCCAAGGATTGAAATCAAGGCTGATGCTACTAAAACATTTTTTGCTCTATTGCCTCTGCTTGGTTGAGCACCTCTGCCACCCATATTAAAAAACCAATCTTCTAAAAGCTCTACATCTTTCGCATCAAGACTCCTCCTTAACTTCCATGGCTCAGCATAAAAATCTGGCTCTCCTAAGAATTGTTCAAGGCAACTGCGAATTAGTTCTTCGTCTGGCTTGAAAGTATCTGCTATTGCAGAAATTGTTTCAACATTCTCATTCTCAGAAGATTCAGTTGCTTTATCTAACGGAGAAGGTGCTAGCACTACTGGCTGAACTACTAATTCTAATTGCTCTGCTGATTGAGCTAGATCTTGTAAAGCACCAGTTAAGTAATCTTGAAATCCTTTTACTCTTCTTGCTATGGCATCTGATTGACCAGTGAAAGAATTTTTTAAATCTTTTTCAATTTGAGACTTTCTTTCAGACATTTCAGACAATTCTTTTTCTAATTTGCAGCGCTCTTCTTTTACATCCTTTAGAGCTAGTTCTAAAAGAGCATCTAAGTTTGAATCGATAGATACTTTTTGATCAAGATCTTTACCCGTATCCGTTGCTTCAGTCCCTAGTAAATCATTTGGAGAGGTTTTTGATGCTAATTGATCTCCACAAAAACTCTCATCTGAATTTTCCTCAGAAGAAGATTGGTTCTCATCTTGTAGTTCTGATTCAGTCATTAAATATCTTTGTAGAGTGAATGTGTTTTTACCAGTTATTAATCCTTTTCCTTAAGTTCTTCTTGTATTTGAAGTTTGCCCACATGGAGTTTTAATTGTTCTTCAAGCATTTTTGTGTCAAAAAGGATTGGCAATAAATGCGGACTAGCCTCTTCTCGGAAGTAAAGGAGCCCAGGCAATTTAGGTAATAAAATACGCCATGAAATCCATTTTTTAAATGGAAAACGACGTAATTCTCTTCCTAATTGTAAAACCACTAGTTCTTCAGATGTAAATTTTAATCTAAGTGTGAAAGATTGCAGTAATAAAAAGAGTCCAAAGCCACTTATCAGAAAACTTGGCCATGGGCTGATTGGCAATATTAATAATGACAATCCAAGTGCTGTGATTACAAGAGGTAATCGATGCATGGGGGGAAGTACTACCCCACTTTGTGAACTATTTTGATTTACAGAGTTTGAAAACATTAGCCAAAAAGAATCTTGGTTAAGAAGACATCCATTAAGGAGACGCTTAAGAGTGTCATCACTACTGCTCCAGTAGTACTTGTTCCCACTTCTTTAGCCCCCCCTCTAGTTGTAAGTCCCCAGCCACATGCTATTACAGCAATTAGAAGACCAAATACAATTGCTTTTATAAGCATGAATGGAATATCACTAAGACTTAACCACTCTCTTACGGAATTCCAAAAAACATTACTTGGAATGCTGTAGAAGGCTGTACTGCTAATTTGGCCACTCCAAATAGCAACAGTAAAAAACAGTAAACATTGCAGCGGTGCCATTACTACCATTGCAATCACTCTTGGAACAACTAGATAATCCACTGGATCAGTTTGCAACATTGTTATGGCATCGATTTGTTCAGTAACCTTCATTGTTCCAAGTTGAGCTGCATAAGCTGTTGCAACTTTCCCTGTTAAAAGAGTTGCAGTGAGTAAGGGTGCAATCTCTCTTGCTAATCCAATTGCTAATAAACCACCAACTTCTGAACCTACCCCTTGTCTACTAAGTTCGGCGGCTACTTGAATGTTAAAAACAGTTCCTGCAGATATTCCAGTAATTAGAACAATAATGAAGCTTGCTGGACCGGCCTCCATTAATTGATCAATTAAATCAGATTTGTTTAAATTCCCTTTGGTCGAAGAAGTTATTGCCTGCGCTCCTATGAGCAAGCTTGACCCTAATCGTTTTAACCAGCGAGGAAATCTCATGAGTCAGCAGTTTGGAGCGCTGAAGCTCCATCTCTCCAATCCTTCATTATGAATAGGCCTACTCCTACAAGCAATGATGGAATCAAGCCCATACATATTCTGATTGTTGTTATTGCACTAATAGGTTGTTCTAGGCAGTTACTTGCCTGCAAACAGTTATTAGATGATAGATATCCTGCAAATGATAGTAACAATCCTAGAAGTTGTACGCTTAACCCAATTCCAAGTTTTTGAATTAGAACCATCCAAGCTGTATATATTCCTGCTGGCTTCTCTGGGTCTGCATCAATTGCATCTGGAAGAAGTGACCATGGGATTAGATAGGCTGTCGATGCTCCAAATCCCACCAGTAAAATTGTTGAGAGCAGACTAATCATTTTAAAAGATTCAAAAAAATTCCCTGTAAAAAAATCACTGATATTGAAACTAGATGAAAGCGGGGGCAAAATCATTGCAATTAGGCAAGCTCCAATCCAAATAGACCCACCTTTATATAGGGCTTTAACTCTGGAATGTTTATTTGAATGCATACTCCAAAATTGAAGTCCAAACAGTGCACTTATTTGAAAGGGTATTGGGATCCATTTTGATATTGCAGATGGCACCATCATTACTTGTTCAAGATAAATTAGTGAAACTGTTTGCATCAATTGAAGCCCGCACCAGAGGAGGAGATAAAGACAGATAATCTGAATAAAACGCTTGTTTTTGAGTATTCTTTGTACTTGAAGATTAAAAGGCTCACTTTTCCCTAAGGGCCTCCTTGCTTTTTTTGCAAATGGGGCAAGTCCCCAGCATGAAATTAATGTTGCAAGTGTTGCTAGAGAACCAGTTATTCTACCCATTAATAGGTAGCCACTATCTCCATTGGAAAGTAACTTGGCGGCAATAATCAGACCGCTTAAACCTGCCAAAATTGAACCAGTGAATCTTGCAGCGTTTAATCGAGTTCTAATATTGGTTTCCTGAGTTAGTTCAGTTGAAAGTGCTGCAAATGGGAGATTAACGCTCGTGTAAGCAGTCATTAGAAGAATTGTTATTGCTATGTAGTAAACGGTTTTATCTGTTGTATCCCCTTGGGGTACCCACCAAATGGCTGCCAGGCTTATGCCTAGTGGAGCAGCTGCTCCAATCATCCAAGGTAGTCTTGGGCCCCATCTAGATTTTGTGTGATCACTTAGCCAACCAATAAGAGGGTCATTTATTGCATCCCAAATTTTTATAACCATTAATAAAGACCCTGCTATAAAAGCAGGTAAGCCAGCCGCTCCTGTAAAGAATGGGAAAAGGTAGAAGCCAAGTTGAGTTGCTGCTAGACCTGTACCAGCATCCCCAAGGCCATATGAGACCATAAGCCTTCTTCTTGAGCCCTCATTAAGTGATCTGTTTTTTGTCAAACTTTTTGAAAGGGAAGGCACAAGGTAATAATGTAGGTAGTGCGGAGAAACTCAGATGATATTTGATCTGGGGGAATTTCTTTTGGCGCGGGCGTAGTTTAGTGGTAAAACCTCAGCCTTCCAAGCTGATGATGCGGGTTCGATTCCCGCCGCCCGCTTTGCATAAAAAATCATTAGAGATTTAACTTTCTTAAGTGCTTTTGAGTAATCATGAGGACTAAACTTTTACTTTCCAACTCAACTTCTTGTTTGAGTAAGATTTTGTTTGTATTCTGCTCTTCTTTATTGCTTAAGTTTGTATCTATTAATTTGACCCAATTAGAATTGGGTTTTGGCAATTCAAATTTCATAGCTTGGCAGTATGCATTTAATCCTATCCAAATAATCGGGTCTTCTTTGCTTTGATTAATGCTATAGCTAATTGTGTTGGACCAACTTCCCCAATCTGGAGAATCTGTCTTTACACCATGCCATTGAAGGTAAGGTTTTTTTTGATTACTTTTGAAATAAGGCTTTTGAGTTGGGTTAACCATAGGTCTTAATAATCCCAGCACTTTTTTCCGAATATATATAAGTTCTTTTACAAAATCTTTCAAGTCATAATCGCAATTCTCTTCACCCCATAACATCCATCCAAGAGAATTATCTTGACACCAAACATTGTTATTCCCTCCTTGACTTCTTCCTACTTCATCACCCATTGAAATCATAGGAATTCCTTGAGCTAAAAATAGAGTTGCAAAAAAATTCTTTTGATTCCTACTTCTAATTTTATTTATTGATTCATTTGTAGTTGGACCTTCAACTCCATTGTTAAAGCTATTGTTATGATTTTCACCATCACGATTATTTTCTCCATTTGATAAATTGTGTTTTTCATTAAAGCTAACTAAATCTTTAAGAGTGAAACCATCATGTGAGGTTATAAAGTTAATTGATTTATGAGAATTACTTAAACTTTTTTTGTATATTTCTGGGCTGCCCATTAATCGATCCTTTAGAGGCCAAGTGCTATTTTTATCACCTTTCCAAAATCTACGAATGTCATCTCTAAAGTGCCCATTCCAAGTTCGAAATCTCTTGGCTGGGAAATCACCAATTTTATAAAGCCCGCCACAATCCCAAGGCTCGCTTATAAACTTTAAGTTGCTTAATAGTGGATCACTTTCTATTTCTTCAAAAATTGGAGGGTTATCAAGTGGAATTAGATCTTTACCTCTAGCTAATGAAATTCCCAAATCAAAGCGAAACCCATCGACCCCTAATTCATTTGCCCAACATCTTAGTGATTCAAGAATTAATTGCCTAGAAATAGGATTATTAGCAGCAATCGTATTTCCACAACCTGTAACATCAAGGAATTCTCCTTCTTTGTTTTGGTGGTAGTAATTAGATTCAGCGAAGCCTTTCCAACTAATAATAGGACCTTTTTTATTACCTTCCGTTGTGTGATTATAAACAACATCTAAGATTACTTCTATGCCAAGGTCGTGGCAATTCTCCACTAGTTTACGGAATTGATCTCTGATATTTAGATTGTGACTTTCAACACTAAAACCTTCATGAGGTGTGAACCAATTGAGTGGACTATAGCCCCAGTAGTTATTCACGCCAATAGGTGCATCCCCTTTGTCAAAGGCGAATACAGGCAGGAGCTCAATCGCTGTTATGCCAAGAGTTTTTAAATATTTTAATTTTTCTATTAATCCAATAAATGTTCCTTTAAGATGGTTTTTAATATTAGAATCTTCATTTTTAGTAAATCCCCCTACATGTAACTCATATATAATAGTATCATCCCACTCATGTCTTGGTCGAGGATGTAAGTCAAACCTGAAAGTATCTCTTTCAGTAACAACACTTTTTAGGCATTTATCTATATTCGTTGAGTAGCCTGTCGAGTCGCCTCTTGAAAAAGATTTCCACCCAGTTATTCCTCTTGAGCATGGATCTAATAATATTTTCCTAGAATAAATATCTTTTTCAGAACCTTTTCTTTCTTCAATAACTCTATAGCAATAAAAAGAACCTAGCTTTAATCCTTCTACTTCTATGTGCCAGTAGTCTCCAGAGCGATGTTCTTTATCAAGCGTTATAATTTCTTTTGGAATAGAATCATTCTCATTTTTAAATATTAAAAGTTCTAAATAAGTTGCCATTGGTGAGGCAACTGAGAAATTAACTCCCTTTTTGGTTAAGCTGCTACCAAGCGGCCAGGGTGACCCTCTATGAATTTTGCTCAATTTTCTTTTTCTTCATTTAGTAAGCATTAAACATAAATTAGTTCTTTAGGTATTTTTGGCAAGATTATTAATTTAATTTGCTTGATTAACTTTTCTCCATGAAAGTAAGTGATCATATTTGGCTTTTCCCTTCAAAGAATAGTTTTGAAGGAGGTACAGCATGGTGGCTTGACTGTGGATCAGAGCCAGTTTTGATTGATTGTCCTGAAATAACAACGGAATTTACTGATCAAGTTCAAAGTCTTTCTAAAGGACGAAAACCAAAAATTCTTCTTACAAGTAAGTACTCACATTCGAATGCACTTAAATTAAGCCAAGTCTTAGGCTGGAATGTCCTTGTCCAAGAGCAAGAAGCTTATTTGTTACCAGGCTTAAAAGGCCTTGAAAGCTTCAAGGAGGAATTTTGTACAACTTCAGGATTGAAGTTGCTTTGGACTCCTGGTCCTACGCCTGGAAGCTGTGTTGTTTATGCTCCCGCACCTTGGAATGTGCTGTTCTGCGGACGTTTGTTAATACCAGTGTCATCTTCACAATTGGCTCCTTTACGAACTTCTAAGACTTTTCATTGGTCTATTCAGTTAAGAAGTTTGTCAAAGCTTGAAAAATGGATTCCTGTAGATGCCTTGCCATTACTTGCATCTGGGGCAAGCCTTTCACTTTTGGATGGAGAGAAATTGCTTCAGTGGAATGCTTGGCAGAAAGAAGAAAAGCTTTGATTCCTAGAAATTTCTTATGTATAAAGCATTGCCTTGCAAACTTTTTCGGTTGCCTCTAGGGCATTAGGTCCATACCATGAGCACGTTCGAGTATTTGGTGGATTGATTTCTTTTTAAGTCTTTTCACCATTCACTCTCTGCTAAAACTAACTTTTCTAATGAACAAAGCAGACCTGGTCAACCTTGTTGCAGCTCGTACCGAGCTCACTAAAACAGACGTTGCACTTGTTATCGATGCGGCGATAGAGACCATCGTTGATTCAGTAGTGGAGGGCAAAAAGGTCTCCATTCTTGGATTTGGTTCTTTTGAACCTCGTGATCGGTCGGCCCGCCAAGGACTTAATCCAAAAACAGGCGAGAAAATCAAAATCCCAGCAAAGCGTGTCCCCGCTTTTACAGCTGGCAAATTGTTCAAGGACCGAGTTCAAGGCTGATTCCATTAATTGGAATTTTATAAGTGTTGCTTACTCTCTTGAGCTTTTGTGCTTTTAGGGGCTTGGGATAACCAAGTCTCTAAATCCATGAAGGTTAGTGCGTCACTCCCTTCCCTACTTGCTGAGGCATTAGAAATTGGTGCTTCTCTAAGTGAAGAGGCCTACTGTGGTCGGTTTGCACCTACCCCATCAGGCCCACTTCATTTAGGTAATATTCGTACTGCTTTAATTTCTTGGCTAAAGGCACGTAGATCTTCTGGGAAGTGGATCCTTAGAATTGATGACCTTGATACTCCAAGGAATTACCCTGGTGCAGTAGAGAAGATTCAACAAGATCTTCTTTGGCTAGGTTTGACTTGGGATGGACCAATTATTTTTCAAAGTCAAAGGAAGGCTTTGTACAGTTCTGCACTTTCGTTTTTAAAAAGTCAAGATAAACTTTTTGCTTGTTTTTGTAGTAGAAAGCTTCTAACTAAGCAAACTACTTCTATTTATTCAGGTAAGTGTAGGAACTTAGAGCTTGGCTTTGATAAAAAAAATGGAAAATGCCCTAGTTTGCGTCTAAAAGTTAGTAAGAATTTTTCCAAGAGTTCAGGTGACATAGTTTTAAAACGAGCAGATGGCGTTATTGCATATCATTTGGCAACCGTAGTTGATGAATTGACTCTTGGAGTTAATCAGGTCATTAGGGGGAATGATTTATCTGCTTCTAGATCTTCTCAACTTGCTGTTTTAGATGCTCTTAATCAGAGATCAATTTCCTATGCTCATATTCCACTTATGTTAAACACAGATGGGACAAAGTTATCTAAAAGGAATGGAGGATTTGGTTTAGATTATTTAAGGTCTAAAGGTATGAATGCCTCGAAAACTATAGGTTTTTTAGCCTCTTCATTAGATTTAGTACCTAAAGATTCCGAACTTTCCAGTTTGGACTTGCTTAGTGAATTGAAAAATAGAAATCTAGACCACTTATTAAAAAAAGGTTTCCTCGATAAGGAATAGTCTAAGATATGAATAATATTTACAAGCTCAAATCAATAAAAAAGGTGCTCAGGAAAGTACTTATTATCGTCACCATGATGTTAGCTTTTAATTTCTTTGAAAATAATGCTTATGCAGGTAATCATCACTCTTTGCGATCTTTAACAGCTAAGTGTATAAAGCTTGGAGAATTAAGTACTTGTAGATTTGCTTTAACTTCTGCAGAGGCTTTGCAGTTTCAAGCTGCTTCTCAAGGTAGATATTCTTGTCAGACAAAATTGCTTGGCTTGCAAGCCAATTTAATCATGATAATTCTCAACTCTTCCAATAACAAAAATGAAGCATTACTAATATTGAATGAAGTTGAAGAGGCTTGTAAATTGTTATGAGTCTTTTCCCAGATAAAACTTTTGAGGTCTTTATTTATTGAGTTTTACTATTGAGTTTAGAACTAGAGCCATTTTACTGCTATTTCTTCTAGTAGATAAATGCAGTAAATCACCTAATGGAAGACTCAAGCTCAACTTCTAGAGGAGATACTAAACCACAAAATTTAGACTCCTCAGCAGATAAAGTTAAACAAAAAAAAGCCAAGAAGGCCTCAGCAGGATCAAAGACAGAAAATAAAGAAGTCACTCAAGAAGTACTTTTAAAACTTCCTGGTGGGTTCGAATATAAAATGCCTGGGAAAAGGCAAAGAATTATTGTTGCTTCTACAGTTGTGGGTTTGAATATGCTTCTTCTTATTGCTGTAGGTCTTTATTTCTATATACCTGCCTTTAAAGATTGGATCTTTAACTTTGGCAAGTAGGGGATGGAAAATTCAGAGAACCTTCTTCTAGTAAATTCCCTCATTTTGGGAGAGAGAATTTTATCATTAAGCTTTGATCAACCCTAAAAGACCTTTTTATATAACAGCTCTTTATTGATCAAAAGCTATTGAGAGCTTGTTTTTACTTTGAGATTTACTTGCCTGACATAAAAGAAATTACTGTCAATATTAATCATTTGCGTTCAAATTTGAGTTTAAATAAAAAGAAGCCCTGCCAAAGGCAGGGCTTCTTTGAGATTCAATAAGGAAGTCTTTCCTAGTTTCGACTCCTTAGAGAAGCTCAACTCCTCACGATTCTATTATGTTCAATAGCATTAATGTTGCAACATGCCTTGTTGCAACTAGGCCAACTGGCACAGTGACAGTTGGTTGGAATGTCTGAATGAGTTCTGGACGTGAAGAATGCTAAAGATTTTGCAGGACTTACAGTTTTCTAGGGTTAAATGTATCCGTTGATACCAGTTTTGGGGTATGGAATCTATAGGTAGTCCCGCTTCTGAGAAGCCAAAAGCTTCTCTTCAAAGAAAAACAACTTTGAAGTGGAGTAATGATGGAGAACTCTCTGCTGTTGATATGGCTAGAATTCTTAGTAAGCTTGAAGCCACTGAGTTAGTTGAATGTGATTTTGCATGTGATATAGACGATTGATGATTTGTTGGGTTTGGTGATCCTATAAGCGGCTAGTATTTTTAAAGTCAATTATTAAAGCCAGAAATGAAAGTAGCAGTGACTTTTTTAATTGTGTTTATCTTGTCAATATTTATTGTAACTGGCCTTATTTATTCTCAAAGATATTCTTCTGCTTTTGAAGCTGATCAGCAATGTCATTTTGATATGAAAATGAACTATCCTCCTGAGGTCATAGTTGATTGTGATCATGATCTTGAAACTAGACAATGGCTTCTTTTTCAAAAAAGCATTGAAACTTCTCCAGCAAAGGTTCTGAAGAGGTATAAATATTAGATCTTTTTATTAAATATAATAAACTTGACTGTTGCTTTATTTTAGTAATTTCTTGCTGAAAAATGAGAATAGAGCTACTGCAATAGTAATTGAAATTATTGCTGTTACTAAGAATGTTGTTAGTTGACCTAATGAGCTTGCTTCGTAAATGTTATTTATTAGTAATGGATAATCTATTAAGGATCCAAATGTCCCCCAAATTATTACCCAAATACTTACATATGCGACCCCAAACCAATCTTCTTTTTTCATAGTTCTTTCTCAGAGTTAATTAAGAATAGAGATAGTTTTCTGGCTAAAACTTAGATTAATTATTAACCTATCCCAAATATACTATGAGTTGTGGCTTGACCTCCAAAAACCATCTCAGTAATTACAAGCATTAAGAAGCCAAACATAGCAGCCCTTCCGTTAACCAACTCTGCATTTTCATTGAACCCGAAAACCTCCTCAACTTCACTGCCTTCATTGTTTAGCCATTTTGCATTGAAATCGACCTTTTGAGTGTATTCACTTTCTTTCGATTTATTTGGGATAAGTTCTGGCCCTTCAGAGAATTCGGTCATGGTTATAAATCTAATTGATTATGATTAGTATTCTATTTGTATTTTCTTCTTTTTCGAGATTTTTTCTTGAGTTTCTTTATCATCTTAGAAGAGTTGGATTTTATGTAGCTCCTTTCCACGATATAAACTCTAAACCCTATTAATGAAAGAAGAATAACTATCAGAAGAATCCAAAAGTAATCAAACATTAAATTTTAAAATATTCAATATTTTAGTTTAATACCTTCAGTTCAGTTCTAATTATCCATAGTAGTAACAACTTTCTAATTTCTATGAATTTATATGGTCATTCAATTCTTTCCTTGCTAAGACGTAATTGAGATATCTCTTTGGCATGGAAAATCTTATCCCGGCCTTTCTAGGGGCTTTTTTTGTAGTTCTTGCTTTAGTAGGACTTTCAGAACTAATTAAGGAGCTTGGTCCAGTATTTACAAAAAAAGCACGCTAATGCATTCATTATTAGGAGCTTCTTGGTTGATACCATTTTTCCCTTTAGCAGGAGCATCCATAGTAGCTGTTTTGTTAATAAGCTTTAACAGGACTATGAATAGGCTTACAAAGCCTGTCAGCTTTTTAGTAATTCTTAGTATATTAAGCTCAACATTATTAACTTCAATTCTTCTATTCAGTCATCAGTCTGGACAAGTTATTGATTCTCAATTAAATTTTCTAAATCAAAAATTGCATTTAGACTTTAAGCTGGATTATATATCGGAAATATCTTTATTGGCTTTAGGATTAATTGTATTATTAATCTTAATTGCTTCTTATTTTAGGCTTCCTAGGGCAAAAGGCTATGTTGCTTATGTTACTTTTCTGACATTTCTATGCGGTTTATTTTCTCTTGTCATTATTAGTAGTGACTTGACTCAATCTTTTCTTTGAAATTATAATTTTTAATAGAGTATTTGATTAGCATTATTTGAAAGAGGTTAAAAATTTGGCTCTTAATGATCCCCATGATTTCCCAAAGGACATAGCGCTTGTTCATGAATGGTTTTGTTCCAGATCAGTTGGAGGTGCAGAGCAAGTTGTTCAATCTCTTGATAAGTTCATAGCTTCATTAGGTAGTCAAGCACAACTATTTTCTTTGGTAGAAAGTGAAAGTACTAACCGAAGTAGTTGGTTGTTTGGCCGATCAATCAAGACAAGCATGATACAAAAAATCCCTTTCAGGTTGGGAGTTAACCATGTTCAGAAATTTTTACCATTGCTTCCATATGCAATTGAACAGCTTGATTTGAGTCAATTCCCTTTAGTCATAAGTAGCAGTCATCTAGTCGCAAAAGGAGTGCTTACTTCGCCTGATCAATTTCACCTTAGTTATGTTCATACGCCTGCTAGATATGCTTGGGATCAAATGAATGTTTATCTAAAGCAATCTGTTTTAAGCAAAGCAGGGTTTGACCCTTTGATTAGGTGGGAATTACATAAGCTTCGACAGTGGGATCAATTGAGTTCTAATAGAGTTGATTGCTTTTTGGCAAACTCTCGTTTCACTGCTAGAAGAATTGCTAAGTATTGGGGAAGAACGGCTGAGGTGGTTCACCCTCCAGTAAACGTGGACCGATTTTCTTGCCGAAAAGAAAGAGATGAATATTATTTATGTCTATGTAGACTTGTTCCTAATAAACGAGTTGATCTTGTTGTAAGAGCATTTAATTCACTTGGCTTACCTTTAGTAGTTGTAGGAGAAGGCCCTGAGAAAAAGAGTGTGGAAAAGATTGCAGGCCCTCTTGTGAAGTTTGTTGGATATCAAAACAAACAAAAGGTTGAGGAGTTAATGGAAAGATGTAGAGCTTATGTATACGCAGGAGTCGAGGACTTTGGGATTGCACCGGTTGAGGCGATGGCGGCAGGAGCTCCTGTGATTGCATTTGCACAAGGAGGTCTTTTGGATACTGTTAAATGTGCTTCTAAGAATCTTCCCTCGTCTACTGGTGTTCTTTTTCAATCCCAAGATGTTAAAGCTTTGATAGAAGCAATCTCTTGGTTTGAAGAAGATAAGCTATATAAGAAAATAAGCTCTGAAAGCATTAATGAATGGGCGCAAAACTTTAGTCCCAATGCCTTTTCAAAAAAATTTGGATCTGCCTTGAGCAAGGCATATCAAGCCCACCTTTTGAATTACCAGAAAAATAAATGTGCCATTTAGTGCTTTCAGAATATTTATATAATAAAACAATCAAATGAGCTAAACTTTATGTGTTATTTCTTTTTTATTGATGAACTTATATAGAACCAGTTCTCAGGAGGAAAATATTAGAAAGCAGAACCATTATGATAGAGGTCTTAAAAGAATAGGAGATCTGGTTTTTTCATTGCTTGTCTTAACTTTTGGGTTTCCTATTTTTATCCTAATAGCATTTATGGTTAAATTAAGTTCTAGTGGACCTGTGTTCTATGTACAAGAAAGAGTAGGCCGAAACCTGTCGACTTTTGGATGTATAAAATTTAGAACAATGCATTCTGAAGCAGAAGACATTTTAAATAATTTACTAGAAAACAATCCTTCCTTTAAAGAAGAGTTTGTGAGAGATTTTAAGATCCGTAATGATCCTAGAATAACCCCGGTGGGAAAATTTCTTAGACAATCTAGCTTGGATGAGTTGCCACAGTTTATAAATGTTTTTAAAGGAGAAATGAGTGTTGTAGGGCCAAGACCAATTGTCTCAAATGAAATTGAACGCTATGGGGAATTTATGAATGAAGTGAACTCTATAAAACCTGGTATAACTGGACTTTGGCAAGTTAGCGGTAGGAATAAATTGAGTTATAAACGTAGAATTAAATTAGACCTTACATATGTAAGATCTAGAAATCTTTTGATGGATTTTAAAATTATTGTGCGAACTATATTTGTTTTGCTATTCCCCTTAGATAGAGGGGCATACTAGTCTTAATGAGCTTATTGTGTTGATACAATTAGTAAAGACAATAACCATAAAATTTCAAGTCTAAATCCAATTTTTAATATCATATTAACACCTTCTATAGTTGCTTCTGGTGACTCTTTTGCAATGAGTGGTTTGAAGACTGTTTTATTCCCATATATATTTTTGCCCCCCATTTTTATTCCTGTGCAATGAGCAAAAACAGCTTCTGAGAGCCCTGAATTTGGTGATAAATCTTTCCCACCATCTTTAAAAGTATTCTTTATTAGGTAGGGGATTTCAATCCATGGTCTGCTAACTAGTGGAAGAGTTAAAACAACGAGTCTGCAAGGAAGAAAAACGAGGATGTCGTCTAAACGAGCACTTGTGCTGCCAATCCAGCGAAGACTGCCTTTCTTGTATCCAAGCATTGAGTCAAGCGTGCTACTGGCTTTAAAACCCCAAGCGAACGCCAAGGGTCCAGGTAAATATGGGGAAACACTCCAAAAAAACAATCCTACGCCCATCCAAAAAAGGGGAGCAAAAACTCCATCAACAGCATTTTCACTTGCAGTTTCTGCTGTAGCTCTTAGTATTTCTTGAGAATTTAATTGACAAACATTTCTACCTACGATTTGACTTAGCTTTTGACGGGCTTCTTCTAAAGAACTTGGGGTAAATTTATTATTTAAAGGATGAATGACACTCTTAACTCCTTTGTAGAGACTTTTTGCTGCTATTGAACTTGATAAGGCAATAATATAAATAAAGCTACTAAGACCGTTTGCTGAATAATAATCATTAAATAATACTTTCTCTAATAGCCAGCCACTAAAGAAGCTTGATAAATAAATAAACAAAGCTATAAAAAAGCCTCCGATCGTCAATAAAAATGTATTTTTTCTTGAGATCAACTCAACCACTTTCCTTAATGAGTTAATGAAATAACCCATTACTTCAACAGGATGAATGAGATTTTTTGGATCGCCTAAAATGAAATCTAGGAAGGCTGCTCCAATTATGAATAAGATAGGGATTTTCAGTCTGTTTTTAACCAGCTAAACATTGACCTAAGTCCTTTCCCAACTTGTTCAAGCTCTAAAGCTGCATCTTTATCTCTAATTTTTTTCATTTCTGGTTTGCCTGCCTCACATTCAGCTACAAAATTATTAGCAAAAGTTCCATCTTGTATGTCAGAAAGAATTTTTTTCATTTCTTTCTTGGTTTCTGAAGTTATAAGTCTAGGTCCAGAAACGTAGTCTCCATACTCCGCTGTATTTGAGATGGAGTCTCTCATGGCGGTGAGACCACCTTTGACCATTAGATCAACAATTAGCTTAACTTCATGTAGGCATTCAAAATAAGCTAGCTCAGGTTGATAACCAGCTTCTACAAGAGTTTCAAATCCAGCTTTAACCAGCGCAGAAAGTCCTCCACATAAAACAGCTTGTTCCCCAAATAAGTCAGTTTCAGTTTCTTCTTTGAAATTAGTTTCTAGGATCCCAGCGCGAGTTCCTCCAATTCCTTTTGCATAAGCCATTGCAAGAGATCTGGCTTTCCCTGAAGCATCTTGCTCTATTGCAAAGAGAGCTGGCACTCCTTGCCCATTTTGAAATTCCCAACGAACTGTATGCCCAGGTCCCTTTGGAGCAATCATCACAACATCAACAAATGATGGTGGTTTGATTAATTCAAAACGAATATTGAAACCATGGGCAAAACTCAAAACTTTCCCAGGTTTCAGATGAGGAGCTATTTCTTTGTTGTATACATCTTTCTGAAATTCATCTGGCAAAAGAACCATTATCCAATCAGCTTTTGCCGAGGCTTCTGAAACGCTAAGAACTTCAAGTCCATCGGACGTTGCTTTACTTGCTGATCTGCTTCCTTCGTAAAGGCCTACAACAACATTAATTCCGCTGTCTTTAAGGTTTAAGGCGTGAGCGTGTCCTTGTGATCCATAGCCAATAATTGCAATTGTTTTGCCATTGAGAAGGCTTAGATCTGCATCTGAATCGTAAAAGAGTTGAGCCATTCGGTTTTGGGTTAGTTCTTGCTTAGTGAAGAGGTTTCTAAATAGAGCGGATAGGTTCTAAACGCTTCTAATAAAAGTTTCAAATAATTCTAAGAAATATTTTGACTATTAGATCACTAAGCCTCACTGGGATGACAGATAACTTTGTCAATCAAACCATATGCTTGAGCTTCTGAAGCGCTAAGGAAGTAGTCCCTGTCTGTATCTTTCTCGATTTTCTCGAAGCTTTGACCTGTCATATCTGCTAATGACTTATTGAGCATTTCTTTTATTCTCAGGATTTCTTTTGCTTCAATCTCAATATCGCTTGCTTGTCTTTGAGAAGTGCCACCGAGAGGTTGATGAATCATTATCCTGCTATGAGGCAATGCTAGACGCTTATTCTTTGTGCCCGCTGACAACAGGAATGCTCCCATAGATGCCGCAAGACCTACGCATATTGTCACAACATCACTTTTGACATATTTCATTGTGTCGAAAATAGCTAGGCCTGCAGTTACTGAGCCTCCTGGACTATTGATATACAAATAAATTGGTTTCGTGCTGTCCTCAGAGTCAAGATAAAGCATTTGAGCAACAAGACTGTTCGCGACTCCATCATTTACTTCTTGACCAAGGAAAAGGATCCTTTCTGCACCAAGTCTTGTATATATATCTACCCATCGTTCAAATTGACTCCCTGGGAGTCTATAGGGGACACTTGGGGTACCTATTGGCATAATAAAAAAATAATTAAAGTGGAGAGTAAGAATTTATTGAAAAATTTTAAGGAGACATGATTTTTAAGAATTTGGCAGCTTGATGTCAGAACTTTTGGGTAAGTCTTTTCGGCTACTAAGAACTCTATCTATGAGACCGTATTCAACTGCTTCAGCAGGATTTAAATAGCTCATTCTGTCTGAATCTTTGGTTAATTGCTCAACACTTCTACCAGTGTTTTTTGAAAGGATCTCAAGCATTGCTTGTTTGTTGTGAATAACTTCTTTGGCGCGAATTTGAATATCTGTTGCTTGGCCTTGTGCACCGCTTCTTGGTTGATGAAGAACTATAGATGAATGTGGGAGGGCTGCTCTTTGGCCTTTTGTTCCTGCAGAAAGAATCACTGCAGCAGTTCCCATTGCTTGACCGATGCAAATAGTGTGAACAGGAGGTTTTATATAGCTAATCGTGTCGCAAATAGCAAAGGCTTCTGTTTCAAAACCTATGGCATCTCCTGTATACCAGCTTGTCCCTGTGGAATTTATATAGAAATAAATAGGTTTATCTGGATCATCAAACTCAAGAAAAAGAAGTTGAGCAATGATTAACTCAGTAACATCCATTCCCAATTGCCTTTTGGCCTCATCATCTGAGAACAATGGGAGTCCAAGGTAAACAATTCTTTCTTTGAGAAGTAATGACGGGAGATCGGGGGGAGGAGTTCTTAGTACTGAAGAATCCCCGTAGTAAGGAGCAGAAACGGTCATATGAATAGGTTGTTCAGGCTTAAATCCTAGCTAGGACTGATCAGAAGAGTGTTTTTTTTTGTCAGATTTGTTGGCAGAAACATCTCTTTCTAGCTTTCCAAAAATCATTCTGCCTGTAGGAGTCTGCAAAGCTCCTGTGATAATTACTTCTTGGCGCTCTCCTATACATTCTCTTGCGGCTTCTACAACGACCATTGTTCCATCATCTAAATAACCTATTCCTTGAGTTTCCTCTTTACCCTCGCGCACAATCTTGAGATTAAGTTTTTCTCCAGGTTGGACTTCTGGTCTTAAAGCTAAGACTAAATCGCTGAGGTTTAAAACATTTAATTCTTTCACTTGTGCTACTTGAGCAAGATTGAAATCTGCAGTAACCAGAGTCCCCCCTGTGTCTTCTGTAAGTTTTAAAAGACGATCATCAGTACCTTGACCTTCATATTTTGTGTTGTTAATTACAAGCCTTCTGCCATATTTCTCTCTTAACTCATTTAATAATTTCAAACCTCTTCTTCCTTTTGCTCTTTTTTCACTATTGCTTGAATCAGCAAGTTTTTGTAATTCATCTATAACAGTCTGAGCAACAATGATTTGTCCTTCAATAAGACCACAAGTTAAAAGAGCTTTAATTCTCCCATCAATAATGACACTAGTGTCAATAATCTTTCCTCTTGCTGCGGTAAGGATTCCTTCTGCAATTAAAACTGCTTCAGTATTGTTTGGATTTATAAGTCTAAGAAAAGCTCTGCCATGAACCTCTCCTAGGTTGTAACCAAGAAGTCCAAAAAATACATTACTAATTACTGCTATAATTGGCTTTATAAAAAATAATTCTTTTTGTAAAGGTACTAAAAGTACTGGAGCTAAAAGTAGATTTGCAACAAGAAGGCCTAATATTAACCCTATGGCTCGACTTATTAAAAGGTCGGTGGGCGTCTTTTTTATTTCCTGAGTAAGTTTTGCTCGTAATTGTTGAAACAATATTCCTATAACTAATCCCAATGAAGAACCAAAAGCCATTAAGACAATTCTTGGATGCTCATAATTTGAAATTATCTCGGATATTGTTTTTGGTAAATAATCGAAACCCAGCCAAGCACTAATTGCTCCAGCCACAAGGAATGTAATAATTATCAGGAGGCTCGCCATGAAATTAAGTTTTGCGTCCTGTTATTTTGTATATGCAGCATGATTCATATCTAAGATTTTCGCCAACAAAGATCTGGATACCTTTGCGTATTGATTTATAGGACAAGCAGTGAACTATCCCCGGAGTGCTTATTTGCATATTCCTTTTTGTCATAGGCGTTGTTTCTATTGTGACTTCCCGGTAGTGCCTTTAGGCGACTTTGCTGGGGGAGAGGCTGGTCCTGGAAGTTCATCAATACAGGCTTATTTAACGCTTCTTTCTAGAGAAATAGCTTTAGCTCCAAAAGCTCCTCCATTATCTACTATTTACATCGGTGGTGGGACGCCTTCAATTTTGAGCCCTAAGCAAATTGCTTATGTATTAGAAATACTTATTGATAGTTTTGGAATTCAAAATGGGGCTGAAATAACTCTTGAGATAGATCCAGCAAGTTTTTATAAAGATGACCTTAAAGAATATATTTCGATAGGTATTAATAGATTTAGTCTTGGCGCACAAAGTTTTGATGATGAGGTTCTGGCCCGAATTGGCCGAAGACATACTTCTTTTGAATTATTTCAAGCTTGCGAATGGGTAGAAAACTTTTTTAGAAAAGGTGAGCTATCTAGTTGGAATATTGATCTTATTCAGAACCTGCCAGATCAGGACCTAACTTCTTGGGAAAAGCAACTTAAAGAGGTATTGAATATTCACCCTCCCCATATTTCCATATATGACCTTGCTATTGAAAAAGGGACGGTATTTGCTTGGAGGAAAGGAAGAGGAGAATTGAATTTACCTAGTGATGAAATAGCTGCTGATATATGTGCATTAACTAGTGCAATGCTTAAAGATGCTGGATTTTCTCGCTATGAAATTTCAAATTACGCCTTGCCTGGTCATACTTCTAGGCATAATAGAGTTTATTGGAGCGGTGGTGGATGGTGGGGGTTTGGATTAGGCGCAACTAGTTGTCCTTGGGGGGAAATGTTAGAGCGGCCTAGAACAAGAGCAGAATATGAAAAATGGGTAATAAAACAAGAAAGTCTTGGTATTGATGAATCTTTAAAGCCTGGGAAGAAAAGCTCAATGGATTTGGATGAGCTTTTTCTTGTTGGACTTCGACGTCGAGAGGGAATTGATGTTGAACAGCTGGCAAAGAATTGGGGCTGGAAAAAAAAAGAGAGGAAAGTTTTTTTAAGCAGATTAGAAAATGCTTGGGCAAGTTCTATTGAAAAGGGTTGGTTAGTGCGAAAAGGTAGCAGATATGTTCTTAGTGATCCAGACGGAATGAATGTTAGCAACCATATTCTTGTAGAAATGATGTTGTGGTGGGAATCATTGCCTAAAATTGCTCATTCTTTACCCAGCTTTTCAGTGCGCTTGTAAATAGATCTTTTCCATTAAGCAACGGTTTTGTAAAGGGAGGCTGCTTATCTGTAAGACCAAGTAGATCTGCTGTAACTCTTACTTGTCCATCACAGTGTTTGCCAGCTCCTATTCCTATAACTGGAATTTTTAGTGTTTCTTTTAACTGAAGTGAAAGTTTTTCAGGAACATGTTCTAGGACAAGAGAGAAGCATCCTGCTTTCTCTAATTGTATTGCTTGCGCAATAAGTTTATCCTGGCTCTTTTTATCTTCAGCTTGTCTTTTATAACCAAGGTTTTTAACCGATTGCGGAGTAAGTCCTAGATGGCCCATTACAGGGATGCCCATTCTTATTAGTCGATTAATCACAGAAAGAATTTCTTTTTCAGCGCCTTCAAGTTTTACAGCCGAAGCACAAGAGTTCTTAAGCAAAGTTCCAGCTGCTGAAACTGCTTTATCTTCACCACACTGGTAACTAAGAAAAGGCAAATCGCAAACTACTAATGGTTGCTTTTCTATGCTTTTTTTAAACCCTCTACCTACGGCTTGTGTATGGGAGAGCATTTGATCAAGAGTTATAGGTAACGTTGTTGAATGTCCATGAATAAACATTGCTAAGGAATCTCCTACAAGGACAACATCAGCTCCTGCTTCTTCAACTATTGAAGAAGAAATGCTGTCCCATGCAGTCAGTACTGTGATGGTTTTTTTAAGTTCTTTAAATTGAATTAGTTCCTTTGGAAGCATTTAGCTTTGTGGCTAAAAGGATAGGTTGCTAAAATTTAGGAGACTCGGACCTATGCGGCTTGAACGCTCATACCTGGTCAGGACCGGAAGGTAGCAGCCAAACGGGATGCTTCAAGCAGGCGTGGACTCCGGGTCACCTTAAAATTAGCTTAATTGTCAGATTCTCTCCTGATTTGTCTAAGTCTTAGGAATTCAGGAATACTTGCTCCAGGTTCTTTGTTTGTATTTTGTTTATAAAGAGATTGTGCTGATAATTTAGAGCCAGATCTTTGATTCTTATAAGGTTGATTGCTATCGAAACCAGTTGCTATAACAGTTACTTGTACTTCTCCTTCTAAATCTGGATCAATAACAGCACCAACGATAATATTCGCTTCAGGATCGACCACATCAGAAACAACTTCAGATGCTGTTGTCATATCTTCCAACGTCATATCCTTCCCACCAGTTATGTTGATTACGCATCCTTTAGCTCCATCAATTCGACTTGCTTCAAGTAGGGGGCTATTAATAGCAGCCTGAGCTGCTTCAACAGATCTAGAACGACCTGAGCCAAATCCAATTCCAAGGAGAGAAGTTCCTGCTTCTGTCATTACAGAACGAACATCTGCAAAGTCCACATTTACTAAGCCTGGGCAAGTAATAATATCGCTAATACCTTTTACTCCCATTCTTAAGATGTCGTCTGCATTCCTGAATGCTTCTTGAAGGGGAGCGGCTGCATTTACATCTTTTAATCGATCGTTTGGGATAACAATTAACGTGTCGACATTTTCAGCAAGTCTTTCAATCCCTTCATCAGCTTGACGCATGCGACGGCGGCCTTCAAAACTAAAAGGCTTTGTGACAATTGCTACTGTTAGTGCCCCAGTCTCTTTGGCTACTTCGGCTACTACAGGTGCAGCTCCTGTGCCTGTACCACCTCCCATTCCAGCAGCAATAAATACTAAATCTGCTCCTTCAAGCGCCTGTTGCAGATCAGCGCGCGACTCTTCTGCTGCTTTTTGACCAATGCTTGGGTTGCCACCGGCACCTAGACCTCTTGTCAGAGTTTGACCAAGTTGCACTCTGCTTTCAGCGGAAGATTGCAGTAAAGCTTGGGCATCCGTATTGAGTACTCGATATGAGACGCCTCTCAGGTCGCTGAGAATCATTCGGTTTACGGCATTGCTGCCTCCACCACCAACCCCAATCACTTCAATGCGAGCATTTTGACTTGGTTGAATTTGTTCAATGTTGGAAGGCCCCACATTGTTTCCCATGCCTATGACCATATGTAGGATTTAAATACTAATTTTTTGTGCATTATGAACTAGGTAGAGAGTTCTGTCGCTTTTTCAATTAACTCTAGAGATACAAGGGGTCATAAATCAGTATTTACTGACTTTTCTCCAGTTTTGTTTGTGTTTTTCATGACTATTTAAAAATGGAGTTTTGGCTTTGATGGATCTTTTAGGTCAATTTTTGTTTTTAATTCATTGATAAACCTTGTAGGCAAAGAGTTCGTTAGATGGGCAAGTGTAGAAAATTGCTCTTTTAAAAGTAAAGGGTTATACCCTAAGTCGATAAGGTCAAAGTTTTCAGTTTGAAGGCTTATATCTCCATTCGGGCTCACAATTATTTTCTTAAGAGGGCTGTTTAGTTTGTTCCTATTTTCATAAATGAAGGCGATCCATTTTTGATGACTTTTTATCCATCCATCAACAGAAAGATAAAGGTTTTCAATGTTGTAATTTGACTTGACTGAATTATCAAGACTTATCCAATAGGCCTCTTTGTCTATCAAACCTTTTTCAATCTTATTCTTTACTTTTCTTGTTGCTAGAGCAACTGGTTCTCTTTCTAGAATTTCGATGTAAACGCCTGGAGGAGAAATTCTGCGGCTAGACTTTATGTTTATTACTGGAAGCAATGTTATTAAACTCTCTTCTATTTGTTTGGGATTAACTCCCATTATGTGAATAGGTATATTGATTCCCATACTTTTAATTATCCGCTCTTTTTCTATATATTTGTTGCCTTTGATATGAATTCGTCTGGTGTCAATTATTGACCAACCATTGTTGATGAATAACAAGCCTAAGACTGATGCAATAAGGCTAAAGAATATAATTCTCCAAAAGTCAATAAAAAAAGGAGAAAGATCTTTTAAGTTGTTTTTTTTATTTTTTGAAGTGTTCACAGATCACAACGTGCTTTTTCCATGAGTTGTGACATCCATTGGCGTGCTCTTTCCGCATCTGCAAAAGGTACATCTAGTTCTTTCCCACAGCCAATTAGCCTTAACCGACATTGCCCTTGAGATTCATTTGTGAGTGGAGCTTCTCCAGAAGTCAGAGCCATCAGTTCCACTAGTTCTAATTGTTTGATCTCAAAAGAACCTTTGTCGTTAAACTTCCCTGCTTCAAAACTGCTCCAGGAAAGGATTCCGTTTTGTAATCTGGCGGCCCCTGAGCTATCTAGCTTTGCCAATTCAGAACCTTTTGCCCAATCCCTATAAAGGCTCTGTCTTCTTCTTTCCAGCCATCCAAGTGCAGTTAAAAGCACAAAAACTAATATCAAAGGCAGCCATAGCAATCCGTGAGTCATAGTTCTGAGGGAATGACTTGCTTAAGCACTTTGTTCTCAAAGCTAATTCATTCTCTAGCTGTTTCCACCAAACTTGCTACTAGTTCATTCACATTTAGACCAGAATGCTCCCAGAGCATGGGATACATGCTCTGATTTGTAAAACCAGGCAGAGTATTTATTTCATTGATCCAAATTTCATTCGTGTCTTCTTTGTAAAAGAAATCAACTCTTGCAATCCCTTCTGCAGAGATGGCTTTACATGCCTCTAAAGATAAGGTTTGGATTCTTTTTGTTACTTCTTTGGAGATTGGCGCTGGTATTAGAACTTTGCTCGAGCCTGCAGAATATTTAGTTTTATAGTCATACCAATCAGATGTGTGAGTAATTTCTCCAACGCTTGAGGCTTTGATGCTTTTTTTGCCGAGGACACCACATTCAAGCTCTCTAGCAATAACACTTTCTTCAACAACTATTCGGGCATCCAATTTTGATGCAATTTTAAGTCCTTCAATTAACTGCTCTTTTGTATATGCCTTGGTAATCCCGACTGATGACCCAAGATTAGCTGGCTTTACAAAACATGGATATCCAAGGGTGCTCTCTAAGTGACTAATTAATTCCAGAAGAGTTTCGTTGTTGAAAAGCTGATTGGAGTCAACAGCGCAATATGGGACTTGAGGTAAGTGCGCTGCCGTAAAAGCAATTTTCATTGCAAGTTTGTCCATGCCCCAGGCTGAAGCTAATACTCCTGATCCAACAAATGGTTTTCTAGTTAATTTAAACAGCCCCTGAATTGTTCCGTCCTCTCCATTAGGTCCATGGAGTACTGGATACCATACGTCTACACATTCTGATTCCTTGGGCAAGCCTCTAAAGCCTTCATTGGTAGAGGTTTCAGGTAATTCGTCTTCTCTTGGTTCAGATCCGGTTTTAAGAACCTCTTCGGCTAAAGGGCTGCCCCACCACCTACCTTTCTTGTCAATATATATCTTGACAACTTCAAAAAGATTGGCATTGCCACCTTCGCTTAAAGCATTTACTACTGTTATAGCTGATTGAATTGATACATGATGCTCCTCAGAAGCACCTCCAAAGACAACACCTACTTTTATGAGAGAAAAAACCATACTATAGATACTAAGGAGTAGCCTTTAAATGAAAAGGCCTTAAAGCACACTTCTTATTTATATAACTATATTTCCACTAAGTGAGAATGGACGAATCTCTTCAATTCTTATATTTACAAGATCACCAACCTTGTAAGAGTTATTTAACGAATCTTTTTGAGGGAAGAAAGTAAGTCGATTTGTTCTAGTCCTTCCCATTAATTGTTGATTGTTCTTCGGGTTAATACTTTCTGCAAGAATTTCTTCTATTTGCCCTTTATAACGATTATTTCTTTGCTTTGCGGTTTTTTCTACCAGAGCATTTAGCTTCCTAAGACGATCAACTTTAATTGGTTCCGAAAGCTGGTCGAACCTTAATGCGGCTGGAGTGTTAGGCCTTGGGGAATAAGCAGCAGTATTTAACTGATCAAAACCAATTTCTTCTACAACATCCATAGAACGCTGGAATTGATCATTAGTTTCTCCAGGGAATCCAACTATTACGTCAGCAGTAATAGATGCGTAAGGCATCAGTTCTCTAATTCGAGAGATTATTCGTTTGTATTTTTCAATTGTGTATCCTCTGCTCATTTGCTTAAGGATTTCATTGTCGCCGCTTTGGAATGGGATGTGAAAGTGTTCACAAACTTTGGATAATTCTGAACAAGTTTCTATAAGCCTTGAAGTGAAATATCTTGGGTGACTGGTGGCGAATCTAATTCGTTCAATTCCATCGACATCATGGATAAAGTGAAGTAGGTCTGTCAGTGTATTTGCTCTTCGTCCTGAAGAAGTTATGCCTGGTAAGTCTCGCCCATAAGCATCGATATTTTGCCCCAGCAAAGTGATTTCTTTGTAGCCTTTTGCTGCAAGGATATTTATCTCATTTTTAATAGCTTCAGGTGTTCTTGATTGTTCTTTACCTCTCACGGAAGGAACTACGCAATAAGTACATCTTTCATTGCATCCATAAATAATGTTTACCCATGCACAAACTGAGCTGTCTCTTCTTGCTGTTGTAACGTCTTCAATGATATGACTATCTTCTGTTGCAAGAACCTGTTGACCTGTATCTACTTTGTTGAGAAGCGTTTCTAGACGATTTGCATGCTGGGGCCCCATTACAAGATCTAATTCAGGGACTCTCCTTAGAAGAGCCTCTCCCTCTTGTTGCGCCACACAGCCTGCAACAATCAACTTGAGATGAGGAGATGACTTTTTTCTTATAGCTTGACGGCCTAAATAGCTATAGACCTTTTGCTCTGCGTTATCACGAATAGTACAGGTGTTATAAACAACTAAATCTGCCTTAAGTTCGGCTTCAGCTTCTTTGTAACCCATCTTCTCAAGGATCCCAGCCATGCGTTCTGAATCTGCTTTATTCATTTGGCAGCCAAAAGTGGTAATCCAATAACTGCCTCTTTTAGGTTCTAAACCTTCAGATGTTTTTTGTAATAAGCTTGTTTTTGTAGTAAACACAGGCAAGAGTTGGTTATTGATAAGAGTTAAGGTCTCTTATATTGCGATTATGAAGTCTCTTTTGATTTTGACAAAGGCTCTAGCTCCATAAAAATGTTTCAAGGGCGAGCGAGGGGATTCGAACCCCCGAATAGCGGCGCCACAAGCCGCTGCCTTAACCACTTGGCGACGCCCGCCTTGTATATATGAATTTACCAATTCGTCATTACCGCTATAGAAATGATTGCCAAAAAAACGGAAGATTTAGATATTTCTTCTCTCAAGGCTCTTGTTCCCAGAGGCCTAATAGACCCTGCATTAGACCTTTTGGGATCAGCAATTACGGTAGATGGCCTTTGTCCAATTTGTATTTCTTGGAATCAGAATCGTATTACCAAGCTTGAAGCTATTGACATTCATTCTGAGCCTTCTTTAAAACTTATTTTGCCAAGATTTGTAGAGACCCATGCTCATATTGATAAGGCATTTACTTGGAAAAATTATCCAAACTTACTTGGGACATACAGTGGGGCTTTGAATGCAAACCTGAAGGAACATCAAATGCGTTCACCTGAGCAACTCATTTGGAGAGCTGAGAAGTCTATGAAAATTGCTTTAAAAAATGGATTTCGAGCTATCAGAACACATGTGGACATTTTTGGAACCTTGGCAGAGGAAACATGGGAAATACTTATTGATTTGCAAAAACAGTGGCAGCGATTTCTCCAAATACAACTTGTTGCAATGGCTCCTTTGGAATATTGGTCGACTCAAAAAGGTAAAAGCTTTGCTAGGAGAATTGCTTTCAATGGAGGTTTGATAGGAGGAGTTCTTGTCCCTCCATTTAATTCCAAGGACACAAGAAAATTTTTAAAGGAAATGCTTTCCCTTGCCAACCAATTGGGGGCTGAAGTTGATTTGCATATTGATGAGTCTTCATCCCTTCCTGCTGCTGGGGTAAAGGAATTGATTGCCATCCTTGACCAGATGGATTTTAGGGTGCCTCTGACATGTAGTCATCTAAGCAGCATGGGCCTCCTCCCCAAAAGGTCTATCAGGCATTTGGCCGATCGCTTGGCTCATCATGAAGTTAATGTTGTGGCCTTGCCTTTAACAAATGCTTGGTTGCTTGGACGGCAACCTGGCGTTACTCCAACAAAAAGACCATTAGCACCTCTTGCTCAACTTCAAAAAGCAGGCGTGAATGTTTCTATTGGTGGAGATAATGTCCAAGATCCTTGGTTCCCTGGTGGCAGTTTTGATCCTTTATCATTGATGGCTTCATCAATGACCATTGCTCAGTTGGAACCTTGGAATAGATTAGGTCTCGCACCGTTTACAACTTCAGCTTCGAGGATAATGAACCTTGAATGGGATTGCACATTTAGCATAGGTAGCCCTGCTGAATTTATTTATTTAGAGGCAAGTAGCTGGATAGAGGCTTTGTTTGCTTTGCCTAGGAGAAAGGTTCTAATAGGAGGTAAATTTCTTGATGAAGATAATTTTCATACAGACAAGAATATTTAAATGGCCAATACTTTGCCAAAGAATTTTCTGATAGAGCTTGATGCTCTAAATGATATAGAGGTTTACAGGGGGGTAAATGAAAGGGAACGCTATTCTCGAGATTTCTATGATTATTCACCAGTATTAGTAGAAAAGTTAAAGGATTGCATTGCTCAAGTTGTTGTAAGACCTTTATCCATTAGTGCTGTAATTGATGTCGCATGTGTTTGCAATAAGTATCGAGTCCCATTGACTTTGCGAGGTATGGGAACTGGTAATTATGGCCAATGTGTTCCCTTAGAAGGTGGTGTTGTAATGGTTATGAGTGCAATAAATACAATAAGAAAATTTGATTCTGATACAAGTCAATTGACTGTGGAAACTGGGTGTTTAATTGGCGAAGTTGAAAGATACCTTGCGACAAAGGGCCGTCAATTGCGATTGATGCCTAGCACTTGGAGATCTGCCTCTATAGGTGGCTTTATTGCTGGAGGTTCAGGAGGTATCGGATCTGTGAGATGGGGTTTTTTGCGCGATAAAGGAAATTTACTTGGTTTGGAGATTGTTACTACAGATCAATCGCCAAGAAAAATACAACTTAATGAAGAAGATTCAGAAGGTTTAAATCATGCTTATGGCACCAATGGAATTATCACGGCTCTTACATTAACAACAACTTCTTTAGTTAACTGGAAAGAAATAACAATTGACTGTAAAGACTGGAATGAGGCTGTCCAGATTCTTAAAGTTTGCATGAATAGTGCAGTAAATCTTTTCCTGGCTTGTTTATTAGAAAAAGAAATAATTGAAAATATACCTAATTGGAGCGGTGAATATTTAGGTAAGCACCGTTTATTGCTATTAGTTGACCCTGATGGAGTATCCACTATTGAAAGTATCGCTCGTTCTAGGGGGACTATTTTTAATAATTTAGGAAATGAGAAAACCGGCAATGGGTTTAGGGAAATGTCTTGGAACCATACGACATTACATATGAGATCCATAGATTCAGATTGGACTTATCTTCAAATGCTTTTGCCTCATGAAGCCGAGGTTTTTGCAATGAATTCTCTGAATGAGAAATGGGGAAAGTCCATTTTATGGCATTTGGAAGTGGTTAGACAGCAAGGAGTCCAGCGAATTGCTGCCTTGCCATTA
Organism: Prochlorococcus sp. AG-402-G22; assembly: GCA_003217035.1. Lineage (GTDB taxonomy): Bacteria > Cyanobacteriota > Cyanobacteriia > PCC-6307 > Cyanobiaceae > Prochlorococcus_D. The sequence continues at coordinate 98,212 of QCHV01000001.1, read as the reverse complement.
ATTAGATGGAAAGGCTCTGAGTGTTTGTCAGATTTAATTAAGGATTGTCAAGAGCTTGGTGCTGTTATTTTTAACCCTCATGTAATCACTGTTGAAGAAGGTGGTTTAGGCGTTGTTGACTCTGATCAGGTGAATGCAAAAAAGCTTTTTGATCCCCAGGGCATTCTTAATCCAGGAAAGTTAAAAGGTTGGTCTTGATTTAAATAGAGGCTTTGTTTTGAGAAAGAAATTCGCCTATTAAATAAAGGGAACCTGTTATAACTGTTTGTTTTCTTTCTTCCTTAGGGCCTCTTAGATGTAATTCTTCTAAGACTTCTATTACATTCTTTTTTTCGTGTAATTGATTAGATAATGCTGGATAAATTTTGGAGAGTTGTGAGGCTTTCCAGCAGGAACATTTAGAGATTGGAACAATCCAGGCATTATCATTCTTTTTAACCAAGGTCCTGATAATTTCTGGAGCCTTTTTATGCTCTTGTATACCAAATATCCAATTAACACCTTCTTTTTGATTGGGCCATGAAAAGCGCTCTTTGGCCAATTCTTTTGCTGCTTGTGGGTTGTGGGCCCCATCTAAAATTAATGAAATGTTCCTCCAAGATGTTCTTTGAAGCCTTCCTGGCCAATTTGCTTTTGCAAGACCCCTTCTAATTGTTTCTTCTTGGATTTCCCATCCGTAATTTGATAATGCATTCAGAACGCCTTTTGCAACTGCAGCATTTTCCCTTTGTATATTCCCTGGGATTCCAAGCTCCCATTCTTTAGTCAAAGGTTTTACCCACGCAACCTTGGAACTTTTCATTGAAACTACTTGTTGAATAACCTTAGTAACTTCTTTGTCTTGTATTGAGCTAACTATTGTGCTTTTGGATGAAATAACACCAGCCTTTTCTTTGGCAATAGCTTGTAAGTTATACCCAAGGTGCTCACAATGATCAAGCCCAATGGACCCCATCCCAATTAAAGGTCTATAAGGATGGGCAGTAGTTGCATCTAATCGTCCACCAAGTCCTACTTCTAAAACCATAAGCTCAACTTTATTTAAGTAAAAATGATCGAAGGCAGTAAGAATTACCCTTTCAAAGGAAGTTAAATTGTGTTTTTTTGCAATTGGCTCCAACTTAATAAGACTTCCTTGGAACTCTTCAAAAGTTATCTTGCTTCCATTAATTCTAATTCTTTCGCACCAATTAATAAGATGTGGCGATGTACTACAGCCAACTTTTATTCCAGCTTCTTTCAAGCAACTTTCAAGGAAGTTAGCAATAGAGCCTTTCCCGTTTGTTCCTGCAACTTGAATGGCAGGAATTTCTTCATATGAATCTCCAGCATCTTTTATTGCATGCTTCATGCGTTCTAATGAAAGATCCATTCCTCTTTTCTTAAAAGGACTAATTAAATCACCTAGGACTTTGTTTTCTTCTGATTCAATTGTGTTCAATTAAATTAGTTTCTCAAATGTTTGAATAAGTTTGCTTATTAGAAGTCTTATCTCTCCTTTGGTTATTACAAGTGGTGGAACTAGCCTAACAACTTTTGGCCCTGCTGAAACAACTAAAAGTCCTTGGCATATGGCTTTTTCTGTAACATCTTTTGCAGACAATATCGATTCTTCTTTTATAACTAAGCCTTGCATTAAACCAATCCCTCTTACTGTTTCCAAGTCATTTGGATATCTTTTTACAATTTTTAGAAGCCCTTTGTTTAATTCTTTTCCAGATTCAATTGTTTGTTTTAGAAGTCCGCGACTTTCGATCTCATGTGCAACAGTTAGTGCAGCCTTACAAGCAAAAGGATTTCCTCCAAAAGTACTCGCATGATCTCCAAACTCAAAAACATTTGCATTATTATTTGCTAGTAATGCACCAATTGGGTGACCTCCACCTAATCCTTTCGCAATTGTGAAAGCGTCTGGCTCTATTTCAAGATGTTCATAACCCCACAGTTTTCCAGTTCTACCCATTCCAGTTTGTACTTCATCGAATATTAATAAGATCTTATTTTTTGTACATACCTCTCTTACCAACTTGAAGAATGTTTTGTCTCCTGGCTTGATTCCCCCTTCGCCTTGAATGGGCTCTATTAATACTGCAGCAATTTTAGGACCATTTGATTCAAGGCTTTTGTGAAGCTCCAAAAATGAGTCTGAATCATTGAATGAGAAAAACTTGAATCCATCAACTAAAGGTTCAAAACCTTCTTGGTATTTTGGTTGCCCAGTAGCACTTAACGCAGCAAGAGTTCTTCCATGGAAACTTTGTTTCGCGCAAAGAATAATAGGGCTTTCAATGTTTCTTTTTTTGTGACCGTACTTACGGGCTAGTTTTATTGCTGCTTCATTGGCTTCAGCACCACTATTACAGAAAAAAACACTTTCGCAACAGCTATTACTTACCAGCCAACTTGCAAGAGATTCTTGTTCTTCTATTTCATAAAGATTTGAAAGATGTTGTATTTTTTTTAGCTGCCTTGTTAGAGCCTTTCGAAGTTGTTTATCACTGTGCCCTAGTGTGCAAGTCGCAATTCCTGCGACTGCATCAAGGTATTTTTTCCCATTATCATCCCAAACCCAAACGCCTTCTCCTTTTGTTAAACGTATAGGGAATCTATTATAAGTCTGCATTAAAGCAGTGGGAGCGGTCGGACTCGAACCGACAAACCCGAAGGTGCCGCATTTTGAGTGCGGTGCGTCTACCAATTCCACCACGCTCCCTTGTACTGACTTTATGTCAGTGATATGCAAACAAGATTAAGCTACTTCTTGTTCCTTGTTGTGAGGAATTATTGTTTTTATTTCACTATTAGATTTTTCCTCGAAATGTGAACCAAGTAATTGACTCCTAACTATATTCGCACCAATTTTTCTCAGCTTTTCTTCCATCTTTTCATACCCTCGATCAAGATAATTAAGGCCCTGTATTCGGCTAATTCCTTTTGCAGAAAGACTTGCTAGTACCATCGCTGCTGAAGAACGAAGGTCCCCAGCAGTTAAGTATGTACCAGTTAAATCTTTTACCCCTTTAACAAAGGCTATGTTTGAACCTTCAAGAATTATTGAACTACCCATCTTGTTTAGTTCAATGACATGTTGCATCCTTTTTTCAAAAATCGTTTCAGTGATTCTGCTGGTTCCTTTGGCAGTTGTCATAAGTGCCATAAAAGGAGCTTGTAAATCAGTTGGGAATCCTGGGTAGGGGGCAGTGGTTATATCTACTGAGTTAATTTCTTTGGATGGAATGATTTTTATAGAATTATTGCTTGTTTCAATTAAACATCCGCAATCACGCAGCTTTTCTAAAACTATTCGAAGGTGTTCTGGAATTACAGGGTGAATAAAAAGGGGAGAACGAGTAATTGCAGCTGCAACAAGAAATGTGCCCGCTTCAATACGATCTGGGATAACTGTATGTTCACAGCCATTTAACTTATTTACTCCTTGTATAACTATTGTTTTTGTACCTCCACCTGTAATTCTTGCCCCCATAGAATTTAGAAGGTCTACTAAATCTTGGACTTCTGGTTCTTGGGCAGCATTTTCTAAAATGGTTTTACCTTCTGCCAGTGTTGAAGCCATTAGTAGAGTTTCCGTTGCCCCTACGCTTTGACAATTGAACTGGATATGAGAGCCTTTTAGTTTTTTCTGAGAGCCTTTTAGCTTGGCAATTACTACGCCTTGTTCGATAAAAATATTAGCTCCTAAGGCTTCAAGGGCTTTTATGTGCTCATTTACTGGCCTGCTCCCTATTTCACATCCTCCTGGTAAAGGGATCTCAACTGACCCAAATCTTGCAAGCAGAGGCCCAATACAAAAGAAACTTGCTCTTAATGCATGCACCAAATCATATTTAAGCTTTTTTTTAGAAAGTTTGTCGGCTTTTAACTTGAAAACCTTCGGTGTTTTTTCTATCTCTACTCCTATAGAAGCAAGTAGATCAGACATTACATTTATGTCTGTAAGGTTTGGAATATTCTTGATGACTAAAGCTTCATTCGTGAGAAGGGAAGCTGCCATTAAGACCAGGGCGGAATTTTTAGCTCCACTTATCTCAACTTCTCCAGACAAAAAATTGGCACCACCTACTTCAAGGTATTCCTTAGACTTAATTTTTGCAGTGGCAGCAAACCTGTTCATGCAGTACATATAACCATCAATAGGCCTATATTGACAAGTGAAGTTTTTGCTGTCTAGTTATATGAAAAACAAAAACCAGATCTGGTGAAAGATTTAATTATTGTTTATTAAAGTTCTTTTTCTTAGTGGTCAGCTTCGGCATTTGTTTTTTATTTTTTTATGATGAGAATTAGTTGTAGGGATCTTCTCTTGGCTGATGATTTTTGGAGTTGTATTTAATGTGAGTTTGATAGGCCATGCGGATGTGGCGGAATTGGTAGACGCGCATGTTTCAGGTACATGTGGCTTAGTGCCATGGGAGTTCAAGTCTCCCCATCCGCACTATTTTAGATTTATAAATAAAATTTGTTCTTCATGATTTCAATCAAGATCACTAATGCTTCTGAGTTGGTTGCATCAAAGGTGGGTAAATTTATTGAAAGATTTACTCCTGATGAGATTGATGAAACACTTGTTGAGGAAATCGTTATGAAGCAGATGATTCAGACTCTTTCTGACGAAGGTTTAAAGGGTGAGATTTCCTTAGTTAAGGGAATAGAAATTGATAATCAAAACTTGGTTTTAAATTCTAATTTTAGTATTGATGAGCATTCTGTTTTCTGAGGAAATTAATTATCAATTCTGAACTACCACTTATATCAAGTCGTCGAAACCCTTTAGTTCGTCGTTTAAGGGCTATAGCTACACCAAAAGGGCGTCTTTCAGAGGAATTATTACTTTTAGAAGGCACTCATTTGCTTGAGGAGGCTTTAGAGAATCAATGTATACCTAAAGAGATCTTTGCCACTTCAAAATGGATTGAAAAAAATTTGACTCTATTTGGCTCTTTCTCAAAAGACTTGCGTTTTCAATTAGTCACATCTTCAGTGCTTGAAGCTTCTTTGACTACTGTTTCCCCAGATGGCGTTGCTTCTTTAGTACCCATTTCTTCTTTGCCCAAACCAAAGAAAAAACCAACTTTTATTTTAGCCTTAGACAGATTGCAAGATCCAGGGAATGTAGGGACTTTGTTTAGAACATCACTTGCAGCAGAAATAGATATTTTATGGCTTGCTTTAGGAGCAGATCCTTTGGGGCAGAAGGTTTTAAGAGCTTCTGCAGGAGCAGTCCTTAAGTTGCCTTTTCAACGTTGGAATTCTTCTGAAAAAGATGCTATCGATCAGTTGGTGGAAAATTTGCGAATAGCAGTAATAAATGGATACCAAGTTGTAGGAACATTTTCTTCTTTTTGTTCTAATAAAAATGAGATTGTTCCATATTGGGAACTTGACTGGATTAAGCCAACTATATTGGTCTTAGGTAATGAAGGAAGCGGGCTTGATCCTAGGATTGATGCTTGCTGTACAGATCGAGTAACTTTGCCTCATAGTGAAGCAGTTGAGTCTTTAAATGTTGCATCGGCAGCTGTTCCTCTACTGTTAGAAAGGCGAAGGGCCAAATTGACCTCTTAATAGAAGAAAGAACGTGAGCGAAACAAATTTTGACTTTGACTTAATTGTCATAGGGGCAGGGTATGGCGGATTTGATGCTGCTAAACATGCTTCCGAAAATGGCCTAAGTGTTGCGATCATTGAATCGCGAGATATGGGAGGCACTTGCGTAAATAGAGGTTGTGTTCCTTCAAAAGCATTGCTAGCAGCCAGTGGAAAAGTCAGGGAGCTTGCAGACGCAGAGCATCTTTCAGCTTTTGGCATTCATGCTGCGCCAGTTAGGTTTGAAAGGAAAAAGATAGCTGAACATGCCACCAATTTGGTCGCAAATATTCGCAGCAACCTTACAAAAACATTGGAGCGCGCAGGAGTTGAGATTTTGCGGGGGATAGGACGATTTGAAGGTCCTCAACGGATTGGACTGAGGGAGGCAAATGGAGTGGATAGAATGGTTACTGCAAAAGATGTAATTATCGCGACAGGTTCTGAACCTTTTGTTCCTCCAGGGATTGAAACCGATGGGCGCACAGTTTTTACTAGTGATGAGGCAGTTAATCTTGAATGGCTGCCTAGGTGGATAGCAATCATCGGAAGTGGTTATATCGGCTTGGAATTTGCTGATGTATATACAGCCTTAGGTTGTGAAGTGACGTTGATTGAAGCTCTTGAGAGAGTGATGCCAACCTTTGATCCAGACATCGCTAAAATTGCAGGAAGAAATCTGATTCAAGGTCGAGATATAGATGCCAAATCAGGAGTATTAGCAAGCAAAGTTTTACCAGGTTGCCCAGTAAGAATCGAATTGTCTGACATGAAAACTCGAGATTTGATTGAAGAATTGGAGGTTGATGCTGTACTAGTTGCTACTGGAAGGGTCCCCTCTAGCTCAGGGTTAAACTTGGAATCTTTGGGAGTAAAAACCAATCGTGGTTATATTCCTATTGATGATGAAATGAGGGTTCTTGTAGATGGGAAGCCCTTGCCTCATTTGTGGGCTGTAGGTGATGTTACGGGGAAATTAATGCTTGCTCATACTGCAGCAGCTCAAGGAACAGTTGCTGTGGATAATCTTCTTGGAAAAAACAGAAAGATTGATTATCGAAGTATTCCTGCAGCAACATTTACTCATCCAGAAATAAGTTCAGTTGGTCTAAGTGAAATAGAAGCAAAGGAACTTGCAGAAAAAAATAAATTTGAGCTAGGGATTGTCCGCAGTTATTTCAAGGCAAATTCAAAAGCCTTGGCTGAACTCGATAGTGATGGTTTGATGAAATTACTTTTTAGGAAAGATAATGGAGAAGTATTAGGCGCACACATTTATGGATTACACGCTGCTGATTTAATTCAAGAAGTAGCAAATGCCTTGGCAAGACGCTTAAGCGTTGATGATTTAGCGAAGGAAGTGCATACTCATCCAACTCTCAGTGAAGTTGTCGAGGTGGCTTATAAACAGGCCTCAATTCAATTACAAAAACCTTCAAAGGTTTAAAAAGTTAGAGATTGTTTTTATGGAGATTCGACGTCGCCCTCCAAATCCAAAAGTTAAGGTCGCGAGCCTGGAATACGCTATCCCTCATGAAGAAAGCGAACCTAGAAATATCCTTGAAAAGATTCTTTGGGAAAAAGATCGTGAAATCATTGCTTCTCGACAGCGAGTCCCTTTAGAAGAGTTGAAATCCCAGGTCAAAGATTTACCTAATACCAAGGATTTTTTAGGCGCACTTCGAAATTCAAGTTCATTCCCTGCAATAATCGCTGAGATCAAGAAAGCAAGTCCTAGTAAAGGAATAATAAGGGAGAATTTCAACCCTGTTGAAATAGCGCTTGATTACCAAAATGCAGGTGCTGCTTGCTTGTCAGTTCTTACTGACAAGAGCTTTTTTCAGGGTGGATTTGATGTTCTTGTTCAAGTAAGAAAAAAAGTTGATTTACCTCTTTTGTGCAAGGAATTTATTGTGCAGCCTTATCAGCTTTATCAAGCAAGAGTGTCAGGTGCTGATGCAGTTTTATTGATTGCAGCAATATTGTCTGATCAAGATCTCATTTACCTAAGGAAAGTTTCGATAAGCTTGGGGCTAAATGTTTTAGTTGAAGTACATAACTCCAATGAGATGGCTAGAGTTCTTCAAATAGGAGGATTCTCCCTGGTAGGAATAAATAATCGAGACTTGACTACATTTAATACTGAATTAAAGACAACAAAAAATGTTGCTGATGCACATAAAGAACAATTAATTAAACAGGATGTTCTTTTGGTAAGTGAGTCGGGATTGATTAATCGCAAAGATTTGGAAACGGTTTCTTCATACGGAGCAAAGGCTGTTTTGGTTGGGGAATCATTGATGAGGCAAGATGATGTTGGCTCTGCTTTAAGAAATTTGATGGGAATTTAATTGAAATGACTAGCAAAACTTCAAAATCTTTCTATCTAGGATGTTAGTCAAATGTTATTTGGTATCTTAACTGGTTTTGTTGCAGGTGCAGTTCACGTAGTTTCAGGGACTGATCATTTGGTGGCAATTGCGCCAGCTGCTTTTGAGCGTCCCAAATCTGCACTTAGGAATGGATTGGCCTGGGGATTAGGACATTCGACTGGTGTGGTTATTTTGTCGGTTATAGGAGTATTCATTAAAGACTTCGTTCATATTCAAAGACTGTCATTATTTGCCGAGTTTAGTGTTGGATTGGTTCTTCTAGTTGCAGGAGTTTTGGCTATACGAAACGCATTTGGTATGAGAATTCATGCTCATCATCATAAGCATGGAAAAGTAAGTCAACACAAGCATATACATTTTCATTTTCTAGGTAATAAAAAACATAACAAGCACTCTCATTCTGTAACGAGTATAGGTGTTTTGCACGGCTTGGCTGGTGGTAGTCACCTGCTTGCGGTTATACCTGCTTTAGCATTACCTCCAATTGGAGCTTTCATATATATTTTTGCGTATCTTTTAGGATCTATTTTTGCTATGGAACTGGTTGTACTTTTTATGGCTTTTGCAACCTTTAAGGCAGGAAGAAAATCATTGCCTATTATTGTTGGCCTTGCAGGATGTTTATCAATTGCCACAGGACTAATATGGGTTCAACGGAGTTCTATTTATATGGCTTGATGTTTTAGGAATTTATAAACCTTTTGGAATTATTTCTTCAACAATTCCTACTACTTGCTCTTTTTTGATGATTCCAAATTGACGACTATCAATACTATGCTGATCATTATCTCCTCTTACTTCCACAATTGGCAGATTTAATTTATATATCCTTTTCACTAATAACATCTCATTTTTAAGTGGGTGCTTTATTACAACTAAAAGACCTTCTTTAAGTAAATTAATTTGGGATCTTAAAGGCTTATAGATTAAAAAATCTCCAGAATTAATTGTTGGCATCATCGAATCTCCGACAACACGACAATGTCGACGAGTGCCAATTAGTACTAGTAATAAGGACTTTAGAAAATTAATTCTTCTGGATGTCGAATTAGCTTGCCGTGACCCATGAATCAGAGCGACCTTTGGATTTCCAGAACATGTGATGGATCTTTTCAACCGACGCTATGAGCTCTTGGGCTTTCGCGAGATCAATATTTACTTTGCATGCGCTGCAAAGTTTAGCTGCTTTCCAGAAAGTATCGTGAAGATCAGGATAAGCCGCTAAATGCTCTGGTTTAAAATAATCCGTCCAAAGAATTAGAAGTTCTTTTTTTGTTTCTTGAGCTTGCTCTTCTTTGATTGCAACAAAGCGAGAGAAAGTGTTGTTATAGGCCGCTAAGGCAGTTGGATCATTCCCCTCTGGAGCTAATGCTAAAAGCTTCTTAGTCATAGAGAGAACTGCTTCTGCAGAAACTCTTGATGATGCGGGATCATAAACACCGCAGGGTCCATCACAGTGAGCATAAACTGACTTAGATGGAAGGTGGTTGAGAATTGATGAAATTGCCGAATGCAACATGTGGCTTGCACAAACGAGTCTAGAAGTACCTTACTTGGCAATCTTCCATTTGAGAATTGTTTAAGCCTTTTTAGTTGATTATCAATTAATTTCTAGTAATTCAACTTCAAAAATAAGCGTTGCATTTGGAGGTATGACTCCCCCTCCAGCTCCTCTGGGCCCATAGCCAAGTTCAGATGGAATGACAAGTTTCCTTTTTCCTCCAATTTTCATACCCGCAACTCCTTCGTCCCATCCTTTAATTACTCTTCCTGCACCAAGAGGAAATGTAAAAGGCCCTCTCCCATAGCTACTATCAAACTCGTTGCCGTTTTCCAGAGTTCCTTTGTAGTGAACAGATACGTTTTGTCCTGCAGTTGCTTCTGCGCCATCGCCAACTTGAAGATCTGTGATTTTCAAGCCACTAGCAGTGAGAATTGACTTTTCGGCTTCCATGCCTCCTCCTAATTTTGCCGCATTGTCACTTGTTTGTTTGTTTTGTGCCATTGCAAAAAGAGTTGGATTTGGGTCGCTGGGGTCTAACTCAAAAGGATTCTGAGCATTTTGATCGGGTGAGGTTAAATCTGCCTGAACAACTGATTCTATGCTTGATGCCGAAACCATTGTGGGAGAAATGATTTGACTTGTGATTGCCACCATTACGCATGCAATAAAAATGGTGAAGCTAATGAAGACTTCTCTCACGGAAACTTTTAGTTAATATTCGAATATTCTTTCAGAAGAGTAGTACTTAAAACAATTTTTGGCTTCTCAAGCTAATTAAACTCTAAAAATAGAAGAATGGGATTAGGTCAGCTGGAGCTCCTTCAGAAGAAGAATCAATACTTGATTTATTTACAAGGCTGCCTTGGAGGTTTAATTGCTGGGGTTGGATTCTCTAAGCAGGGTCCAGTCTTAATGCCATTTGCAATTGCAATTCTTTGGTCAGTAAGGAGAAGCCCTTTCGCTGGGGCTCTTTGGGGCTTTTTAGCAGTCCTTGTTAGTCATAGGTGGCTTTTAGCGCTTCATCCTTTGACATGGCTGGGTTTTTCTCCTTTGGCGAGCTGTTTTATAACAATGTCAATATGGTTGTTTTGTGGATTTTTTGGAGGCTTTCTTATATGGCTTTGGAGTTGTTTTAGCGGACTTAATTTCTTGATGAATACAACTAACAATTCTTTCGCTCGAAAGTTTCTTGTTGCAGTTTTCCTTTCATCAACGTGGGGATTAATGGAAGTAAATCTTTCAAATTGGCCTTTGTTTTGGATTGGAATCTCAAGCAGCTTTTTGCCTGAAGACAGAATGCTTGCAGGTTTAGCAGGTTTCTTTGGGGCAGGTGGTTTGTCGATGATTCAATTACTTATTGGATGGTGGATATGGCAGTTGGCTCTTTTGTTCAACTATCGGGACTCGTTTAAAAGACTTTTTATATTTGGTTTGGTTGTATTAGCCCTGGCTCACCTTTTTGGCTGGACTCTTTTACATGGAGAAAACTTTTCTTCAACTAAGAAAGTTTCTCTTTGGCAAACAAACACACCAGTTAGAGAAAAATTTTCGCAAAGTCAGTTAAGAGCTTTGCCTATTTCTTTGCAAGATGCCTTAGAAAAATCTAAAAAATTAGGAGCATCGTTTATGGTTGCTCCAGAAGGTACTTTGCCGCTAGGTCAAAAACTTATATCTCCATCCCCTTTGCCTTTTCTCTCTGGAGGATTTAGAGATTCAAAAGGCAGTCAAAGAAGTTCTTTGCTTGCATTTAAAACAAAAGATTTAGAATATTCGGAGTTCATTGATAAACATCGTTTGGTTCCACTTGGAGAGTGGATGCCATTCTATTTAAGCTTTTTTCAAAAAGGACTTTCCTTGGCAGGTTCTTTGGATCCTGGAGAGCCTTCTAGGTTCTTCCCTTGGAGTGAAGGTCCTCCTCTTGCTGTGGCAATTTGCTATGAACTAAGTAATGGTAATGCTTTGGCAAAAGCTGTAGATGAAGGTGCTCAATGGATTTTGTCGATAGCAAATCTTGACCCATATCCAATTTCTTTGCAAAGACAATATCTTGCATTGGCTCAGTTGAGAAGTATTGAAACTTCTAGAGATTTGGTCAGCATTGCAAATACAGGTCCTTCAGTTATTGTTTCTAGATCTGGTTTGATTGGTTCTGCTATATCACCTTTTAAAGCAGGAATAGGATTAGTAAATGTTCACTTATCAAGCAAAATTAATTATTATGTTAAATGGAGAGAGAGACCGTTGATGCTTTTGTTCACTGTAAGTTTATTTTGCTTATTTTGCTTTGCTAATAACTACTCAGAAAAGAATTAATTACTCAAAAGATTCAATAATTCCACCTCCTAGTAACAACTCGCCACAATAGAAAACGGCTGCCTGACCAGGTGTTATTGAAAATTGCTCTTCTTCAAATTCAAGAATACATCGATAAGGACGATCGTTACTTATGTCGCTTAATTTTGGGGGTTTAGGTATAAGTTTTGCGATAACAGAGCTGCTTCTATATCTTATTTGAACTTCAACAAAAACTTCTTTTTCTGGTGCACTAATTGATACCCAGTTTATCTGCCCAACAGCACATCTTTTTCTTCCTGAATCTGACCTTGGAGCTACTACTACTCTGTTTAAAGATGCTTCTAACTTTATTACATGCAAGGGCTCTTTCCAGGCAACTCCTAAACCTTTCCTTTGACCAATAGTGAAATGCTCAATACCATCATGTTCACCAACAACTAAACCATCTTTAAGCACAATCTCTCCTTTTCTTGAAGGTAAATAATTGTCTAGGAAGGCCTTCATTGAGCCATGATGCTCTACAAGACAAAGATCCTGGCTTTCACTTTTATTTGCAGTTCTTAATTGATAGCTATTGGCTTCCTTTCTTGTATCTGATTTGGTCAATTCACCTAAAGGAAAAACAACTTTGCCAAGAGTTTCTTGTGATAAATCATATAAGAAATAACTTTGATCTTTATTTCTATCTATTCCTCTTAGAAGTTTGTGCCTATCTTCTTTTACTTCAGTTTTATTCTTCCTCTCAGAAAGATCTTCTGCATTTTCGGCATATTTAATTCTGGCATAATGACCAGTGGCGATTCTTGGGATACATCGATTCTCTTTGGCCCAATTAATCATGGGAGAAAACTTTACAAGCCTATTACATTTCGAACAAGGCAAAGGGGTTATTCCTTCTTGATATCCAGCGATTAAATTTTCAACGATTTCTTTTTGAAAAGAAGACCTGGCATCTACTACATGATGTGGGATGCCTAATTGTTCACAAATCCCTGCGGCATCTACTAGGCCATCTGTGCAGCAAGACCCTTTACCTTGCATTAGCCAAAGAGTTAAACCTTCAACTTTCCACCCCGCTTCGACAAGAAGCGCAGCAGTTAATGAACTGTCAACGCCTCCTGAGAGGCCTACAGCAATAGAATGTTCTCCAGGGAGCTGCTTTAGATGAGATACAACTTCTCCCCCAATTAAAATTTTTTGTGGCTTTGTTGTCTTAGATATTGTTTTTGTATTTATAGGAAGTTTAGGCATTATCGCAATTATTTATTCATAGTGGGATGGTATGCCAAATTGTTGTGCTTTGGCCTAAATCAGACTCTCATCATTTAATTGTCTCATCAGCCGAAATGGCAGATTTTGAAAAAAGTCTTTTTCAAAAAGGTATGCCTGTTGAGGCTTTGATGGAAAAAGTTGGATTGAAAATAACTGATTGGTTTTTACAAAGGCCTGAATTATTAAAGTTTGGTCTTCAATTTTTAGTGGGACCAGGACATAACGGCGGGGACGGCCTTGTAGTGGCAAGGGAACTTTTCTTAAAAGGTTTTGACGTTTCAATATGGTGCCCTTTTCAAATAAAAAAGGATTTAACTCTCCAACAACTTAAATATTGCCGTTGGCTTGGACTTAAAGAACTTGAAAAATCGCCAGATGTATCTAGTGATGCATTTTGGATTGATGCAATTTTTGGACTAGGTCAATCCCGTCCTTTATCTGAAGAACTTATTACTCTCTTTAGATCTAGACAAGAAAAACATCCAGGGAAAATGATTGCATTGGATGTTCCAAGTGGAATTTGTTCTGATACAGGGAAAGCACTATGTGACTTCCCTGCGATTGCTTCACATACCCTGACCGTAGGCTTGATAAAAAAAGGATTAATTCAAGATTCTGCTCTGAGATATGTTGGTGAACTTAAAAGAATTGATATCGGTATCCCAGAGGTGATTTTCAATAAAACCTCTAATTTGATTCACTTAAGAGTTACTTCTAAGGATTTGGACTCTTTGCCATGGCCAGTACCCGCCGTTAATTCGAGCAAATATGAACGTGGTCGTGTGTTAGCTATAGCTGGAAGTGATGAATATAAAGGAGCTGCACTCCTCTCTTTAAAAGGTGCATTAGCAAGTGGGGTAGGGAGTTTAACTGCATTGGTACCAAAAACACTTTCAAACTCACTTTGGCAAGTTTGTCCTGAAGTCGTTATTAATGGAGTTTTTGAAAGTTCAATTAATCAAGGAATAGAAATACAAAAAATTTTGGCAGAGCAAAATTTCAATCACTTTGACTCTTTAATGATTGGTCCTGGTTTGGGGAAAGCAAAGGGAAATTGGGATATTTACTCAGAATTACTGCAAAGATTTCAAGGTTTATTAGTTCTTGATGCAGATGCTTTGAATGGGTTGGCGCTTTCTAAAAATGGTTGGAAATGGATTGTTAATAGAAAAGGTTCTACTTGGATTACTCCTCACATTAGAGAGTTTGAAAGATTATTCCCTGAGTTGAAGCATTTACCCCCTCTAGATGCGGTTGCTATTGCCGCGAAAAGTAGTGGAGCATCAGTGCTGCTTAAGGGCGCTCATAGTCTGATTGCTTCTCCTGAAGGAACTACTTGGCAGCTAGGCCAAGTTTCCAGTTCAGTTTCTCGCTCAGGATTAGGAGATGTTTTGGCTGGATTTCTTGCTGGGGTTGGAGCAATAGGGTCTTCTACAAAACCCCAAAAGGTTAATTCTCAGTTGTTAGCAATGGCTGCTTTTCTTCATGCAGAAGCTGGAAGAACACTTCTTAATGGGAGTAACGCGAATTTAATTGTTGCTTCTTTAGCAAAACTTGTAAGAAGCGTTCAGGACTGCAAATGTGTTCAAAGAGACATTTAACTGTATTTAATGGGCGAATTTTGGGGAAATGTGTAGATTTGCTAGCAAGAATCTGAAGGGTTTTGGAAGCCTAAGCATGTTTTGCAATATCTGTAGGAAAGTCGGTAGCAACAAATTGCGATTAGGAAACAATGGTTTCATCTGCACCAAAGGCGGCTGAATCTCAAAAACGACGCAATAGCGATCCAATTAGTTGGTATCTATCAACTATTGGAAGAGTGCCTCTACTTACTCCTGCTGAAGAGATTGAGCTAGGTAATCAGGTTCAAGTAATGATGAACTTGACTGAGGATGGAAATGTTGATGAAAAAACTAAGGAATTTACTTCTCATCAGCGTCGTTTAATTCGTATAGGTCGAAGGGCAAAAGAACGCATGATGAAGGCAAACCTTCGTTTGGTTGTCAGTGTTGCTAAAAAATACCAAGGGAAAGGGTTGGAGTTACTTGATCTTGTACAAGAAGGATCTTTGGGTTTAGAAAGAGCTGTAGAAAAGTTTGATCCAACAAGAGGATATAAATTTTCCACTTATGCATTTTGGTGGATAAGGCAGAGCATGACTCGTGCTATTGCTTGTCAATCTAGAACCATTCGCTTGCCAGTTCATCTGAGTGAGAGGCTTGCGACCATTAGAAAAGTCAGCTCCGAGTTGGCTCACAAATTAGGAGCTATGCCTAATCGCTCCGAGTTGGCTGAGGCTATGGGAATCGACATGGAAGAGTTGGACTCGATATTGCGCCAAGCACTTACAACTAGCAGCCTTGATGCTCCAGTTAATGGAGATGATGGACGAAGTTTCTTAGGTGATTTAATAGCAGATGGATCCCTTGAAGAGCCCTTGGATAAAGTTGAACAGCGTATTCACCAAGAGCAGCTTGGCAGGTGGTTGACTCACTTAAGCGAACAGGAGCAGCATGTCTTGAAACTTAGGTTTGGCTTAGAAGGTAACGAAAGACATACTCTTGCTGAGATTGGAAGATTGCTTCAAGTCTCAAGAGAAAGGGTAAGACAAGTTGAATTAAAATCACTGCGAAAACTGCGCAACCTAACAAGAAAATTGCCAAGCGGCATATAGTGAAAATTCAATAAAGTTAGTTCAATTTCTTAGATTTTAAACTCTGATTAATCTGCCCAAATATATTTGGTTAATTCATTGGGGTCAGGATCTTTAGAGCTAAGAGCAAATTCGACAGCATCATTGACTTCTAGGTCAATTTCTTTCTCAATTGATTTTAGTTCATTTTTATTAGAGAACCCTTTCTCAGCAAGGATTCTTGCAAGATTTTCTATAGGATCTTTTTGTGCCCAAAAATCTTTTTCCTCTTCAGATCTTAATTCGTCAGGATCGGCCAGTGAGTGTCCTCTGAATCTATAAGTAAGGCATTCTATTAAAGTTGGACCATCACCTGATCTAGCTCTTTCTAGAGCCCTTTGAGCCGCCCCTCTAACCGCAAGAACATCCATACCATCAACTTCTTCGCCTTTCATCCCAAATGCATTGGCTTTTCTCCAAATTTCTGGATCGCTCGTTGCGCGATTATGAGCCATGCCAATAGCCCATTTATTATTTTCAACTACAAAAATTATTGGCAACTTCCATAGTTGGGCCATATTGAGGCATTCAAAAAATTGTCCATTGTTGCAAGTTCCATCTCCGAAGAATGCCGCAGTAACTGAATCACTATTCTCATCAGAAAAAACTTCTTTTTTATAACGACTGCTGAAGGCAGCACCAAGAGCAATTGGTATGCCCTCACCAATAAATGCATATCCTCCTAAAAGATGATGCTCTTTAGAAAAAAGGTGCATAGAACCGCCTCTGCCTTTACTGCATCCGGTTTCTTTGCCAAAGAGTTCACTCATAACCTGTCTTGCAGGAACACCTGCGCTCAAAGCATGAACATGGTCACGATATGTGCTGCAAAACCAATCATGTTTCAGTTTCATTGCACCAATTACCCCAGAGCTGACAGCTTCTTGGCCGTTATATAGATGAACGAATCCAAACATTTTCCCTCTGTAATACATTTCTGCACATTTGTCTTCAAACCTTCTCCCTAAGGTCATGTCTCGGAAAAGTTTTAACCCAATTTCACGGTCAAGGTTTGCTGACTCTCCCCCTCTCAAAGAAGTTAGTCTCTCTGCGTGCCCCTCTTGCTGTAAGAGTTGGCTGCCTTCCTGATCATTGGTCATTGAGGTTTTTTGCATCTTGCAGATCTATCAATCCTTTTACAACTTTAAAGCTCAATGGCATAAGAATGTGCAGAGATCGTTCATATGCCTAGAGTTTTTTTTAATAGCTAAATAAAGCTTGGAACTTCCAATAGATCATTTTCGTTTGCTTGGGGTTAGCCCATCTGCTGATGCAGAGGAGGTTCTTAGATTCTTCCATTTGAGATTAGATCGCATCCCCCACCCAGGGTTCACACCAGAAGTAATGGCTCAGCGTTCAGAGCTGTTAAGACTTTCAGCTGATTTACTTTGCGATCAGGCCATGAGAGAAGAATATGAATCTGCTCTTATCAAAGGGGCCTTAGGTCTTGAGCTGTCGTATAAACGTGAAGTTGCAGGATTGATTCTTCTCTGGGAAGGAGGAGTGCCTTATGAAGCCTTTAAGCTTGCGAGAAAAGCTCTCCAGCCTCCACAGACCCCTGCATTAGGAAGCGGCAGAGAGGCTGATTTGGCGTTGGTTTTAGCATTGTCTTGCAAAGATGCCGCATTGCAAGAGCAAGAACAAAGATATTACGCTTCTGCAGCAGAGCTTTTACAAGAAGGAATTCAATTGCTCCAAAGGATGGGAAAACTTCCTGAGCAGAGGAAAATACTTGAAAGAGATTTGGAGCTTTTACTGCCTTATAGAATTCTGGATTTATTAAGTAGAGATTTAGCTGATAGCAAATCTCATGAAGAAGGTTTGAATTTGCTTGATGCTTTTGTCTTAAAAAGAGGGGGATTAGAAGGTAGAAATCTATCCAATTCTTCAATTGATATAACACAAAGTGAATTTGAACTTTTCTTTCAGCAAATTAGAAAGTTCCTTACAGCACAAGAACAGATTGATTTGTTCGTTAGTTGGCAAAGAAGAGGTTCGGTAGATGCTGGTTTTTTAGCGGCTATTGCATTAATAGCCTCTGGTTTTTATTGGAGAAAACCTGAGGTCTTGCAAAAAGCAAAGAAACAACTAAATGCTCTTAATTCTCAAGGCTTTGATGTAATGCCTTTGCTTGGTTGTGTAGATCTTCTGCTTGCAGATGTTCCACAAGCTTCTAAACGCTTTAAAACTAGCCCTGATAAAGGTCTGCAAGATTGGTTGAATGCATATCCAGATGAAGAATTAGCTGCTTTATGCCATTACTGCAGAAACTGGTTGCTTAGAGATGTTTTGCCTGGATTTAGAGATATTGAAGTCGAGTCAGTTGATTTAGAGGCTTGGTTTGCGGATAGAGATGTTCAGGCTTATGTAGAAAAAATTGAGAGAAAAGGTGCCTTTGGAATTGCTAGAGCAGGACTTTCTTTCCTTTCGGGAAAACCTATATCTAATGCTCAAGAAGAATTAGATATAGACCCTCAGGGAGAGAATCAAGTTAATGATGCTTCAGATTTCAGTGATCAAAATATAGAGGAAGAAGAATTTCAGCAAGAAGAAGCTTTTATAGAAAATCTTGACTTAAGTAAATCCATAGATAATTTCATTGAAGTATTTAGGAACAAAATTAACAATATTGAATTGCCAAGCCCAACAATCCAGAAACCACGCAACTCATATCTATTGTTTTTCTTTGGCTTCCTTCTTCTACTCCTTTCAGGAACATATATTGGATGGCTTTCTGTTCGAAATAAAGGTTCAGAACAAATAGAACCTGAGCCCACTAATGTCTCAATTAAAGATTTGCAAACTAAGAGTGAGTCTCTTCTCCCAGAAGAAAAAGAGAAAACTTTTAAAGCAGTAAATGAATTTAAGCTTTTAACTAAAGTAGAGCCATCAAAGGAAGATGTCCAAGGATTAATAGAATCCTGGCTTCTTGGAAAAGCTCAAATTCTATCTGGTTTAGAAAATATTGATTTGTTTAAAGTAGCAAAGCCTTCGTTGGTTAAAATTGTTCGTGATCAGAGAGAGAAAGATATTTCCTTAGGAGAAAAACAGATTATTTATGCTTCTATAAGGTCTTTAGAGATAGAAGAGCAAACAGAAAAGAGAATATCTGTAAAGGCTATAGTTTCCTATAAGGATCAAAGAGTCAATTCGTCTGGGCAGATAATTTCGGAGACTACTATCCCTTATTTAAAACTTACATATGTATTAGGTAGAAATAATAACCAGTGGAAACTGCTTGACTTTTCAAGTAGAACATAAATCCAGTAAAATGCTAAACAATATCCTAAATAGATTTCAATCTGAACTGTAATGTTTGATGATCTTTCAGCAAGCTTTGATGCTGCTATTAAAGGGCTTAAGGGGGAGAATAAAATTAGTGAAGAGAATGTAGGAGCAGCTCTAAAACAAGTTCGAAGGGCGTTGCTAGAAGCTGATGTAAGTTTGTCAGTGGTTAAGGATTTTGTTGAGGAAGTTCGCGAAAAAGCAATTGGTGCAGAAGTAGTCAGAGGAGTAAATCCAGGGCAGAAATTTATAGAAGTAGTACATCAAGAATTAGTAGCAGTTATGGGAGGTGGCAATTCCCCATTGGCAGATGTTGAAGAAAAACCGACGGTAATACTTATGGCTGGTTTGCAAGGAGCAGGAAAAACCACTGCTACTGCAAAGCTTGCGTTGCATTTAAAGGATCTGGGTAGAAAAGCTCTAATGGTTGCTGCTGATGTTTATAGACCAGCGGCGATCGATCAATTGACAGCCTTAGGAAAGCAAATTGATGTAGAGGTTTTTAGTCTTGGTGAAAATCTAAAACCTGAAGAAATATCATCTTCTGGGCTAAAGAAGGCTAGGGAAGAGGGATTTGACACGCTTTTAGTAGATACAGCAGGGAGACTTCAGATAGACACAGAAATGATGGACGAGATGGTTCGAATTCGGTCTGCTGTTAACCCTGATGAGGTTTTGTTGGTAGTTGATTCCATGATTGGCCAGGAGGCCGCAGAATTAACCAGGTCTTTTCATGAAAAGGTTGGTATTACTGGCTCTGTTCTTACAAAACTAGATGGTGATTCGAGAGGTGGAGCAGCCCTTTCGATTAGAAAAATCAGTGGTAAGCCTATTAAATTTATTGGTACAGGGGAAAAAGTAGAGGCATTGCAGCCATTTCATCCAGAAAGAATGGCTAGCAGAATCCTTGGGATGGGAGATGTTTTAACACTGGTAGAGAAAGCTCAGAAAGAAGTTGAGATTGCAGATGCAGAAATAATGCAAAAGAAATTTCAGGAGGCGAGTTTTGATTTCTCGGATTTCGTAAAACAAATGCGTTTGATTAAAAGAATGGGCTCTTTAGGTGGCTTGATGAAAATGATCCCTGGGATGAATAAGATTGATGATCAAATGATTAAAAGTGGAGAAGATCAGTTGAAACGTATTGAGGCGATGATTGGCTCAATGACTCCAACAGAAAGAACACATCCAGAATTATTGGCATCACAACCTTCTCGACGCAGGAGAGTTGCTCTAGGCAGTGGTCATAAAGCTGTAGATGTAGATAAGGTTTTGGCTGATTTTCAGAAAATGAGAGGTATGATGAAACAAATGTCAACAGGTGGAGGAATGCCAGGAATGCCAGGTCTTGGAGGGGGCATGGGTCTGCCTGGGATGGACGGAGGCCAATTCTCAGGCAGACCTGGGAATGGGGCAGGTGGAGGATCGCCTCGCAGACAACGTCCTTATAAGAAAAAGAAGGGGTTTGGAGACTTATGAACCCACAACAAGTTAAGCTGTAACTTTGGCAAGTGTTTTTTCACCTGTCATACAATCACACTTACCCAGAAGTAAACACAAGATGATCAAGCTTCGCCTGAAGCGGTTTGGTAAAAAAAGAGAAGCAAGCTTTCGTTTGGTTGCTTGTAATAGCACCTCTCGCCGAGATGGTAGGCCTCTTGAGGAACTAGGCTTCTACAACCCTCGCACCAAAGAGACCAGGTTAGATACTGAGGCCCTACGATTACGTTTGAGTCAAGGAGCTCAACCTACAGATGCTGTCAGATCTCTGCTTGAGAAAGGTGGACTTTTAGAAAAAACTATTAGACCAGCTGAGAAAACTGGAAAAGCCAAGCAGGCATTGGCTAGGAAATCAGTTTCTAAAAAGGCTACAGAAGAAAAAATAGAAAAAGTAGAGCCTGTAGCAAAAGATGAGTCTCCAATAGAAACTTCTGAAGAGTAAGGATTTTATGTCTGACGTAACGTCCAAAGGACGTTTCTCAATTGATTTACCTCATTCGGATGCAGCCATTGCCCTTGCTGGTGCTGGTCAATCAACACTGCATCGATTGGAGACTATTACCGGAGCTTCTATAGTTCTTCGTGGATTGCAATTAGAGATAAGTGGTCTCTCCAATCAACTTGAAAGAGCAGCAGCTTTGGTTGAATTGGTGCGACCTATTTGGCAAGAGGGGCAATCTGTCTCAGCAGTTGATTTACAGGCAGCGCTTACATCTTTAGATGCTGGGAGGAAAACGGATCATGCACTTTTAGCCGATCATGTTGTCGCAAGGAGCCAAAGAGGAAATCTTTTAAGACCAAGAACTATTAGGCAAAAAGCTTATTTAGAAGCAATGGAAGCTCATGATTTAACTTTTGCTTTAGGACCTGCTGGCACTGGCAAAACTTTTTTGGCAGCAGTTCTTGCAGTTCGAATGTTGACTGAAAGAAAAATAGAAAGAATTGTTCTCACCAGACCAGCTGTGGAGGCAGGCGAAAGACTTGGCTTCTTGCCGGGTGATCTTCAGCAAAAAGTAGATCCATATTTAAGGCCCCTTTATGATGCTCTTCATACTCTGCTTGGCTTAGAAAAAACATCAAATTTGCTTGATAAGGGATTAATTGAGGTTGCTCCTTTGGCTTATATGCGAGGAAGAACTCTTGAAGATGCTTTTGTGATCCTTGATGAGGCTCAAAATACTACTTCTGCTCAAATGAGAATGGTTTTAACAAGACTTGGCGAGAGGTCTCGAATGGTTGTTACTGGGGATATAACACAAATTGATCTTCCCGCTGGGCAGCAAAGTGGCTTAGTAGAAGCGGTTCAGATTTTGCAACAAGTCAAGGGGATAGCTACTTGCCGGCTTACGTCTGCAGATATTGTTAGGCATCAGCTTGTACAAAGAGTAGTAGAAGCATATTCAAAGAAAGAGAAGCGATAGTGACATCCGCACAACATAAAGTGCGCAATTATTATTTTTTCTGCCAAAGTAACTATTAAGTTTAACTGGTTAGCTATGCCAGCTAGTAGTAATTTTCAACAGGCTATACGCGAAGCGCAATCAAGCGCATTGGTTGGCCCAAATGTCGTAAACAAAGCTCTCCCCTATGTAGGTGGAGGAATGCTATTGACAGCTTTAGGAGTTCTTAGTGGTCTTACACTATTAGCTTCTAATCCAGCCTTATTTCAACCATTAGCTCTCGTGGCATTTATTGGCGAAATTGTGCTGTTTTTTATGGCAACAAGCGCTGCAAATAATGCAAACAACAGCAAGGCTTTGCCACTTTTAACTGCCTTTAGCGTTTTAACAGGCTTTACACTTAGTGGGATTGTTGCAATTGCAATAGGCACTGCTGGTATTGGATCAATAGGTATCGCAGCTTTTGCTACAGGAATTACTTTTGTTGTTGCTTCCTCAGTTGGAAGCAGGATGAGCGATAGCGTGGGGCAAGCCCTATCAAACGTTGTTGGCTTAGGTCTTATGGGCCTAATACTTGCAATAGTTGTTCAATTGATTGGTTCCTTCTTTGCACCAGGAATGTTTGCGGGCACTGGCTTTGAATTAATGATTGCGGGCTTTGGGACAGTTCTTTTTGTAGGGATGTCATTTGTTGATTTCTATACAATGCCAAGGAGATATAACGATGAGCAATATCTCGCAGGTGCTCTTGGTATGTATTTAACTTATATAAACTTGTTTGTATTTATATTGCGTTTAATCATTGCTCTACAGGGTGGCGGTCGTAGAGATTAGTTGCAAATTGATTTCTCTAAAAAAGTAGCCTGGGATTATTCCCAGGCTACTTTTTTAGTTTTCTGGAATTGAATTAATTGCTGAGACTATAGATTGAATTTGTTCATTGTCATAGCCCCACCTTTTCAAGAAAATTACATCTTTGCCAATACCTTTTGTCCCTTCTAGTAAACTCTCTATTCTGTTTTTAACTAGTTTTGGTTCTAAAAGCCTTAAAAGCTCAATACATCTTCTCTGTATTCTTTTGGAACTATTTTCCTGGTCAAATTGTTTGTTCCTCTTATGAGTAACAGCCATTGCTGAACTCATCGTTAAATTCCTTACTGTTAAATCAACAATAAGATCCCCACCAAACCTTAGCTTTTGCACTATTGGATCAGGAAGTCTATCCATTAGAGGGGAATCGCTTGAAAGACTTATTACAAAAAATCCTCTTGCGCCATTTTCAGTTTTTATAAGATCTGAAATTTTATCTGCAAGTATTTCATCGCTTAGTTCTTCTTGATCCCAAGCATTGCAAAAAAGCAATGCGATTTTCAAAGATTCTTCAAAAGTGTTTTTTTCTTTTTTCATAGCTTTATGAGACGTTTGGAGTCAGGCTATAGATAGGTGCTTCCCCGTCATGTCTTTACCTGAGATTAGTCAAAAGGGTTATAGATCAGGATTTGTGGCTTTGATTGGAAGGCCCAATGTAGGCAAATCAACTTTGCTTAACAAGCTTGTTGGAGAAAAAATTGCAATTACTTCTCCTGTGGCTCAGACCACTCGCAATCGACTAAGAGCTGTTTTGACTACTCAAAGCGCACAGGTGATATTTATTGATACACCTGGAATTCATAAGCCACATCATTTGTTGGGGAAACGATTAGTTCAGAGCTCTAGAAAATCAATTAGTGAAGTTGATAGTCTTTTGATTGTTTTTGAGGGGTGCCATCCTCCAGGCAAAGGGGATGCATACGTCGTGAAATTGTTGCAAGAACATAAGAAGCCAGTATTAATAGTATTAAATAAATGGGATTTGCTTGAAAAAGAAAAATTTCAAGAGAGAAAGGAAGAGTATAAGAATTTATTTCCAACATTTGATTGGCCAATTTTTTGCTGTAGTGCAATTAGTGAAGATGGATGCGCAGGCTTAGTAGAAGCCATCTCAAAAGGGTTGCCAATTGGGTCACAGCTGTTTCCATCAGGAATGATTTCAGATCAGTCTGAAGAAACTTTACTCAGTGAATTAATTCGAGAACAAGTTTTGCTTCATACAAGAGAAGAAATACCTCATAGTGTTGCTGTAAAGATTGATCGAATACAAGAAGTCCCTCCCAGTAATGGCAAAAATGCCAAAAGTGGGCATACTGCGATTTTGGCAACTGTGTTGGTTGAGCGAAAAAGCCAGAAGGGTATTTTGATTGGCAAAGGGGGGGCAATGTTAAGGACAATTGGGAGGGGAGCTAGACTTCAAATGGAGACTTTTATTAATGCTTCTGTTTACCTTGAATTGTTTGTAAAAGTTGTTCCCCATTGGAGAAGTAAGCCAGGGAGTTTGGCAGAGCTTGGTTACAAGGGGGATTAATTATATGAGCGGATTTCGTATAGATGTTTTAAGTCTTTCCCCTCAAGCTTTTTCTGGGTTGAAAGATCTTGGTGTAATTGGCCGAGCTCTTTCTTCGGGAATAGCAGAATTGCATATTCATAACCCTAGGGATTTTACTGTTGATAGCTATAGAAAAGTAGATGATGAGCCTTACGGAGGTGGAGCAGGGATGGTTCTTAAGCCAGAACCTTTTTTTGCAGCATTCCAGGCCATCCCTTCGGGTTTGAAAAGGAGGGTTTTATTGATGACTCCACAGGGCCAAGCTCTTTCGCAAAAAAAACTTTTGGATTGGTCGAAATATGAACAGCTTGTTCTTATCTGCGGCCAGTATGAAGGCTTTGATGAAAGGATTAGGACTCTTGCTGATGAAGAGGTTTCCATTGGCGATGTAATTCTTACTGGAGGAGAATTACCTGCGATGTCAATTATTAATGGAGTAGTGCGTTTGTTGCCTGGGACTGTTGGAGATTCGCAATCTCTTGTTGAGGAGAGTCATTCAAGGTATCTTCTTGAACATCCGCAATATACGCGCCCAGCAAGTTTTAATGGAATGAATGTTCCAGAGATACTTCGAAGTGGAAATCACAATGAGATTCTGAAATGGAGGCAAGACCAACAAGAACTACGCACAAAAGCTCGACGACCTGACCTTTATTATCAATGGCTTGTTCAAAAAACATCTGATAGCTCCTATAGAGGGTTAAGTGGTACGAATGAGTTGCAATCCCGTATTGATAATGGATATGATCTTTATCCAGATTGGTAAAGAAGTCTATGAAATATAACTCGTAATTCAAGAAGTTAACTCTTAGAAGATTGGATCCCAGATGGAGTTAAAGAATTAGCTTTTTAGATGCATCCCATTTTTAAATTAATAGTTTCATAAGGACCTATCGTTTACCTCTATTTTTGATTGTTATGTATAAGTTCGTATAGGCGGCTACTACTAAGAGCATTAATAGGAAAGTGTTTAGGTTCATGATTTCTTGGTTTAGACCAATTTGCCTGAAAAATTGGCTTGTTGTGCTGCTAGGCGGCTTTTTGAAAAAGCCTAATTCCAATTAAGTTGGAATAATCAAAACTGCTAATACTTACTAAAAAGTAAGCTTTCAGCTTGTTAAAATAGCAATGGTTTACAGCTCATCATTTTCTCAATTCAAAGTTTTGCTTGGAGGACAATCTCTTAATCTCTAGGCCTTCCCAAATCCCTATAGAATATTGTGATTGAATTACATTTGAGTCTAATCTCGTTTTAAAAACCTGAGAACAATTGATATGACTGCTTCTTCTCCAAAGTTCAGGATAGGTAATGGTTATGACATTCATCGATTGACTCCAGGTAGGGACCTTGTTCTAGGTGGAGTTAAATTAATCCATCCAAAAGGGGTAGGCCTAGATGGTCATAGCGATGCTGATGTATTGGTTCATGCTGTTATGGATGCTCTATTAGGTGCCCTTGGATTGGGAGATATTGGAAAGTTTTTCCCTCCCACTGATTCGAAATGGAAAAATGCAGATAGTCTTGTCCTTTTAGAAAATGTTCAGAAACTTGTTAAGGAACGAGGCTGGAGAGTTGTGAATGTGGATTCAGTAGTAGTAGCTGAACGACCAAAATTAAAGAATCATATTGATTCAATGCGTAAAAACATTGCTGCAAGAATTGATGTAAACGTTGATTTGGTTGGTGTAAAAGCAACTACTAATGAATCTTTAGGTGCTGAAGGTCGAGAAGAAGGAATTAGTAGCCATGCAGTTGTTTTATTAGAAAAAATATAGAAATGAAGTCTTTCCTTGACCTAAGATCAGTTTTTTTGTTTCTTTTTGCATTATTGGTTTGTGCAATGAGTTTTTTCTTTAGTACAACTCAGGTTGTATTTGCATCTCAAGTCAAAGTGGATTCTCCTTCTAAAACTACTATTGTTGAGCATCTTCGTTTAAGAGTTCCTAAAAAGGATCGAGAGGCTTGGTTGCTTGCAGAAAAGAGAAGTTGGGAACCTTGGCTGGAAAATCAAGACGGTTTTCTTGGAAGACAACTTTTGTGGGATAAAGATAATGAAGAGGCGACATTGCTTATCTCTTGGTCTAGTAAAAAACTATGGAAAAGTATTCCAAAAGAAGAGATTGATCAAGTCCAAGAATTATTTGAGAAATTGGCTAGAGAAGCTACTGGTAAAAACACAGGGAACCCTTTTCCTATCAAATATGAAGGAGCACTTTCCCCTCAGTGACTAGAAAAGTTACACGGTTGGATATTGACCGCTTTCCTAGACTGGGCATGATAGAAGCCATTTGGGGGGAGCATAAGACCTGCGAGCAAATAGCTGAGATTTTGAGAAGTCTTTCAGAATCAAAACACTTAGCATTTGTCACCAGAGTTTCGAAAGAAAAAGCAGATAAATTGATAGATCTTTTTAATGGAGCAGAATTTCACCCTGAAGCCAGATGCCTCACTCTTGGAAGCCCAATTGAAGCACATCGCTCTATTAACCAAGTAGCTATTTTAAGTGGTGGGACAAGCGATTTGCCTGTTGCGGCAGAGGCGGAATTAGCTTTACGCTTCCATGGAATTCAGACAAAGATTCTTTTGGATATTGGCGTAGCTGGTTTACATAGACTTTTAGGAAATTTAAAACAACTAGAAACTTCAAGTGTTGTTATTGCTTGCGCGGGAATGGAAGGTTCTTTGCCAACTGTTTTGGCTGGATTGATTCCTCAGCCAGTGATTGGCGTTCCAGTTTCTGTTGGATATGGAGTTAGTAAAGGGGGGGAGATTGCCTTGGGGGGGATGCTCGCAAGTTGCTCGCCAGGCCTTTCAGTTGTAAACATAGACAATGGCTATGGAGCTGCAATGGCAGCACTTAGAATTATCAATGCTATTAGGGCTGATGAGTTTTCTTTTAAGAGTGAGTGATATCCATTGATAAACCTCCACTTTCTTTTTCATTGATATCAAGAAGTTTTTCAAGCCAGAGTTTCATTGATCTTGGGAGCCTATTTTCTTTGTAGCGAATAAGCGCTTCCATTATTACTGGGGTGTTTATCCATGCAATTGATCTTGTACTCATCTATTGGCAGATTTATTTAGTAAATCCAAAGTGATGTATAAAATTGGCAATTGCAATAGCAAAGACTAATAATTAATCTTCTTCGTTATATTTAGTACCAAGTCGAGAGAGTTCATTGCCATGGCTTGACGACTCAACATCAAGCAAGCGATTAACAAGTTCTGAAAGATCCCTGTGGGCTAATTCGCCATTGCTCTCCCACTTCATAGAGCGAGGCTCTGGTTGTGATGAAGTGGACACCTAAGTTAAAAAATAAAGTTAATACAGCTTAATTGTGTTGAAGCCCTGATTTGCTAGATATTGCGAGTTTTAGCGAAAGAAATTGTGAAGATTGTCTTATTTAAGGTTTTTAGAGGCTGAATTTTATAAATGCTTTAGATTTGGGTATGACGTTAAGAGTTTTTCAGAGCTAAGTATCTCTCCATCTCCTTCTGGTTGCCAAATAACTTCAAAAGCAAGTAAATCATTTGAAGAAGTTGAACCTAGGGTGCTCAATGTTTCTTTTAAGGAGTCAAAGGAAATGTCTTTATTTAATCCGATTGTATTTTTCGAGGCAAGCAAGAGAGTTACTGCTATAAATTCATTCTCTTGAGTATCGATTCCTTTTGAAAGAGATTGCTTCAGTTCAGATTTAATTTTGCCAGAAACATTAGAGATGACTTCTTTGTCTATCTTGCTTCGTTCTGTAATGGAAAGTTTGTTAAAAGTAGACTCTGCTGCTGAAAAAGGAACATTTCCACATTCAATATTCCCATATGCCCATTGATCTGGATGACGAAGAAGAGCAAGCGTTGTTTCTTGAAGTGCCTTTTGCAGTCCATCTGGAGTATTGGTATTTGAAGTTTGAGCAATCTGCTTCATGTCTCTTTGTAGAAACGTTGCACTTGCCAAAAGGGCTACTTGAAGTTGAGAAATTGATGCAGTTCTCGATTTCGTTATTTCTACAGCTTCTTGGCTGTTTGTTGTTCTTGCAATTCCTTTTCGTATTGAATTAATTATTGTTCCTGTAATTGCAAAAAGTATTAAAAAGCCAAATAGGCCTCCTCCTCCAAAGCCAAAAAATGGAAGTATGAAAGGAAAACCTATCCCTCTAGATCTGTAACCTCCAAAATTCTCCTGATAGCCACTGTTGTAGCCATTCTGCCTTGGCATTGAAGGAGAGCTAAAGCTGCCTCCTCCGACTCGCCCGCCATTGGCTGCATTAACACTTTGCGGTGAAGTAAAGAAGAGCAATAAAGCAAACAAGGCAAGGAAAATACTTGCAAAGAAATGCTTCTGTTTTTTTAAGAAGCGATTGTTCAAAAAATCAGCAATCAATTTTGGAATTCTCACTAGCTTTAGGATCCTCCACCAACTATCGTCACAATCTCTATCCTGTCTCCATCTTGTACAACCTGCGTCTCCCAAAGACTTGGGTGCAATATATAGCCATTGAATTCAACAACAATCATCTTTGGATGATGTCCTAGCTCTTCTATAACTTCACACAAAATTAGTTGCTTTGAATTGCATTCAAAAGTTCGTGACTCTCCATTTATCTCTATGTTCATCTTAGTTTCTCAGAAGAGTTTGAGTTGCGATATAAGTATCTTTCTCATTCATAATAGAATTTATTACAGCTACTCGGGTTGCTCCTTCGTCAAAGACTTGGGAAACATTCTTTTGGTTAATACCTCCAATAGCGAACCAAGGTAGACTAATTGATCTTGACAGCTCCTTAAAGGAGCTAAATCCGAGTGGATTGAGGCCTGGCTTAGAGTTTGTTTTGAATACTGGGCCGAAACCTATATAGTCACATCCTTTATCTTGTGCACTTTTTGCTTCTTCTAAAGAATGGGTGCTAAGACCTATTAATTTCTCTGAACCAAGAAGATTTCTCGCTATATCTACTGGAATATCTTCTTGCCCCAAATGAACACCGTCAGCATCTAAAGCTAGAGCAAGATCAACTCGATCATTGATTATAAAAAGGGACCTATGTTCTTTGCACAATGCAGCAAGTTTTTGAGCTTGAGAAACCTTATTGCTATCGATTTCTTTTTTGCATCGGTATTGCACCATGGTGATTCCAGCTTTTAACGCATTGGAAACGATGTTAAATAGTTCAGGATGTGGTTTTGTGACAAGGCAAAGCTTGCATGATTGCAATTTCTTTCTAAGGACGTTTCCTCTGGTTGCTTTTAAAATATTGCTTTCAAGTTCATAGACTTCATAACGAATTTGAGAAGCAACATTTGACAGTTTCTCATCTGTTGATCTTGAAAATTCTTCAATAACTCTTAAAGCTTCTTGAACCCGAGCGCAATTAGCAAAAACTATTTCCAAAGGGTCATTACGTTTTTGTTGAGCCAAATGGGTTAAGCCGGAACCTTGATCAGTTGAGGCTGACCGAGCTTGCTTATAGATTTCTTTATGACATTGACCTAATTGTTGTCTAAAGTTTTTTATTGTTACTATTAAATCCTTTCTTTGCAGGCCATATCTGCACCAATCTTCAATAACACGCAAGCCCTCTCTTGCTCTATCAAGGTTTGCATCTATCAGTTGTGCAACATGTTTGTCTGGATTAGGGGTGACAGTCATTTATTTCATGCCAACCTTGACTAGATTCAATACCTCCACGTTCATGGAGAAAAGTAATTTTGCTAGCACCTTAAATGTGCTCATCTGGGGAGTTTTTTTACTTGGAGGTATAGGTTTTTTTATAGTTTGGGGATTGGCTAATGCTTATCCTAGTTAGTCTATAGCTTTTTCAAAATTGATCTGGCCGTTTCTGCATCAACACTTATTTGATAGCTAAGTTCATCAAGGTTTTTAAATTTAACTTGTCCTCTAATTCTTTCTATAGGCTCAACAATTAGTTCTTTATTCTCAAGATTGATGTCTTGATCAAGCAGGTGAACTTCAACTGCTGAAGGTGCAGTTGGATCAATTGTTGGTTGAGGTCCTAAATTCATTACTGCAGGAAACCTTGTTCCAGCTTTTATTTCAGTTGCCCAAGCAGCATATACTCCAATTCCAGGAAGTAATTTTCTTCCATCTACTTGCAAATTTGCAGTTGGCCAACCAATCTTTTTGCCTATTCCTTTCCCTTTTTTAACAATGCCTTGGAATGTATAAGACCTGCCTAGAAGTTTTATTGCTTTTTTTAGATTGCCTTCTTTCAGTTTTGACCTTATTCGGCTGCTACTCATTCTCCCATTAACATCCTTAAGAATAGGCACTGTTGATAGATCTATACCGGATGATTTGCAAAGCTTACTCAAGGTCAAAGTATCTCCTTCTCGATTTTTCCCAAATCGAAAATTTGCACCTACAGCAATTCTTTTGGCTTCAAGTTTGTTTAGAAGTATTTGATAAAAGAATTCTTCGGCAGTTAATTGAGCTAATAACTTGTCAAAGGGCACTAAAACTAATTGCTTTACGCCTAATGACTCCAGGAGATTAGCCTTCTCAGAAGGAAGATAAAGCCTTAGCTTTGATTCACCATATAGAACTTCTCTTGGGTGAGGCCAAAAACTAACGACAGTTGGCACTAAATCACTTGGAATAGTTATTTCATTAATAACTCTTTTATGGCCTGCATGAATGCCATCAAAACTTCCTAAAGCTAAAGCTGTAGGAAGTCTGGCTTGCGAAGGGGAACAGAGAGGAATCAAAACTAACGTGCAAAATGTTCGTTTAGATGGCAAGTTTGAATTAGTACTGCATTCATTTTGATGCCAGACCAACCTGATTTCCCATTGCTTTCTCTAGGGTTGAGAAGAATTGGTTGGATCCGTTTTTGGATCCAAACAATTCTCGGGGTTGTTGTTATCGGGGTTTTGCTTTTTAACAATGTTGGCAGCAGCTTGGCAAGGAATTCAGAAAGAGCATTGGGCCTAGGACCTGGATTGTCACTAACCACTTTTGCATTTATTTTATTGTTATACAGCCTTTGGCAGGGATGGTTGATAGTTCGTGCCGGTAGAGCCATTAATACTCCTGCAAGGCCTAGCAGAGGAGAAACTGCTCGCTTGTTAAAGCGAGGATTAATAGTTGATCTCTTGGGATTGGTGTTCTCTTCAGTTGGCTATCAATCCTTAGCTGGGGCGTTATTCGTACAAGCTTCAATGCAGGCTCCAGGAATTTCACTTGGGGTAGGAAAATTTGACATGAATAATTATCCAATTACCTCATTGGAAATGCTATCAGTTTTGAGTAATACTCAAGTTTTATTTGCGCATTTAATTGGGTTGACCTTTTCTCTTTGGTTGCTTCAGCGAATTTATAGGTCTAGGTAATAGATATATATTGTTAATTAAAAGAAGGTAGCTCGTTCAGGTCTCCTCGCCAAAAGAGATCAGGTTGTATTGGTGTAATTGATGGTGAATTTGATTCGATTTGGGCGACATCACTTGGCCATGAGAAAGGACCATCCCCAGCAGAATCAATATCTTTTACGGCATTGCCAGCCATCCAGTAATAAATATTGCCCCTAGGATCTATTCGTCTACAGAATTGCTCTTCATATTGCCTTATCGAAAGCCTTGTCCAACTTAATTCTCCCATCTCTGAAGCATTGCAAGGCGGAATGTTTAAGTTTAAAAGAAGTTTATCGGGCCAACTTTGACTAAGGGCTTTCTCAGCTATTTCTAATGCTAATTCACTTGCAAAAGTGAATTCCCGCCATTGGAAACTTGCAATGCTCACTGCTAGTGATGGGACACCAGCAAGAGTCCCTTCGAGAGCAGCCGCAACTGTTCCAGAGCAGAAAACATCTGTTCCTAAATTTGGACCATGATTGATTCCAGAAAGAATTAAGTCTGGTTTTTCAATTAGAAGCTCATTTAATGCAAGTTTTACGCAATCGGCAGGAGTTCCACTACACCCCCAAGCTAAAACACCTTCTTCGAATAGTGCATCTGCTTTTTCGGCTCTAATGGGCGCCTGTAAAGTCAATCCATGCCCAGTTGCAGACCTTTCTTGGTCTGGGCATACAACAGTTACTTCATGGCCTCGTTGAACTGCTTTTGATGCAAGGTTCCTAATCCCGTCCGCAAAGACTCCATCATCATTGCTAATCAGAATTTTCAAAGGTTTCATTACTCTGAGCTTCCTTTAGGCAAAGTTGGGTCCCATTGCTGTTTAAAGTTTGTATTCAATACTTTTGACTCGTGAGTGAAACTTTGTCCCTTAAGCAGCTTACTGATGAACTTAACCGTTTAGAGGAAAAGGCTGTAAAAGATATTTCGCAGATAGTCGATACAAATTCCCTCGAGCAATTCAGAGTGAATTTGTTAGGTAAAAAAGGAAATTTGTCGAAAATACTTGGTTCTATGAGTGGGCTAAGTGGTAGTGAACGTCCAGTTGTCGGCCAGCAAGCCAATTTACTTAAAAAGAAGCTTCAAGATCTTGTCTCAGATCGTTTAAGCCAAATAGAAAAAGAATCTCTACGTGAATTAATAGCCAAAGAGACTATTGATGTAACGTTGCCACCTTCTGGAACTTTGTTGGGTCATAGGCATCCTTTAAGCAAAACAACTGAAGAAATTTTGGATTTATTTTCTGGTCTTGGATATGTCGTTGAAGAAGGTCCTGAAGTTGAAAATGATTATTACAATTTTGCAGCTTTAAATATTCCAGAAGATCACCCTGCAAGAGATATGCAAGATACATTTTATTTGGGAGGTGATCTACTTCTTAGGACTCATACATCTCCTGTTCAGATTAGGTATTTAGAAAAAAACCCGCCACCAGTTCGAATAGTTGCACCTGGAAGGGTTTATCGACGGGATGCAGTCGATGCAACCCATTCTCCAGTTTTTCATCAGGTTGAAGTATTAGCAATTGATGAAGGTTTAGATTTTAGCCATTTGCGAGGGACAGTAATGGCTTTCTTAAAGGCTTTCTTTGGCGATTTGCCCGTACGTTTTAGAGCTAGTTATTTCCCTTTTACTGAGCCATCTGCAGAGGTTGATGTTCAGTGGAGAGGTAGATGGCTTGAGGTGATGGGTTGTGGGATGGTTGACCCTGAAGTGTTAGAAGGTTTGGGCATTGATTCTGAGCGATGGACAGGTTTCGCTGCTGGCCTTGGGGTTGAACGTTTTTGTATGGTGCGCCATGAGATTGATGACATTAGGCGTTTATATACAAGTGATTTGAGGTTTCTTGAACAGTTTTAGTCTTAAACTTACTGCGAGGCTTTTTAATAACAAGACCTGGAAATCCAAAATGAACATATTTATTTTGATTATGGACGAGATGTTTATTTATTATGAGCAGTGCCTAGGTTAGGACTGATAGTTAATGATGGTAAAGAGCCAACTGTAGAAATTGCTCTCGCTATTCAAAAGAAACTTGAGAACTCAGGTTGTGAGGTGATTCGAGCTAGCAGCTCAGGGGGAATGGTTGGATTCGCTAATCCTGATCAATACATGCGAATGCTTGGGTATAGCTCATGCGTTCCTGATGGATTTGATGCGTCTATGGAATTAGCGATAGTTTTAGGCGGAGATGGGACAGTCTTATCAGCAGCAAGACAAACTGCACCAGTTGGAGTACCCATTCTTACTATTAATACTGGCCATTTAGGTTTTCTTGCTGAAGCTTATCTATCAGACCTTGATAGGGCTTTAGAACAGGTTCTTTCAAATGATTGGGAAGTTGAACTTAGAACAAGTTTAGTAATAAGTGTTATGAGGGGTGACCAGAGAAGGTGGGAAGCACTTTGTTTAAACGAGATGGCATTGCATCGTGAACCTCTTACGAGTATGTGTCACTTTGAGATATCAATTGGGCGACATGCTCCTGTCGACATTTCTGCTGATGGAGTAATTCTTTCAACACCCACTGGATCCACAGCTTATTCTTTAAGTGCTGGGGGGCCTGTAATCACTCCTGATTGTCCTGTTCTTCAATTAACGCCTATAGCTCCTCATTCATTGGCTTCTAGAGCCTTGGTATTTAATGATCTGGAACCTGTAACTGTTTTCCCTGCGACTCCTGAGAGATTAATGATGGTTGTTGATGGTACTGCGGGATGTTACGTATGGCCTGAGGACCGCGTCCTAATTCGTAAAAGCAGCCATCCAGTTAAATTGATTCGTCTGTCTGACCATGAATTTTTTAAAGTTCTTAGAAATAAATTAGGCTGGGGTTTACCTCATGAAGCAAAACCTGATAAGAACTAGTTTTACAAGAGTTTTTATTGAAATTTGGCTTTTATTATAAAAATAGGGTTCATGGGAGAAAGCCTTGTGCTATTCATCATCTCTATACCTCGATAGTTTTGGTGTTGGCTAATTCTTAATAAGCAATCAGATTCTCTCAGAATTTCTTCTGCTTGACTCAGCCCTTTTAAAGTTGTTATAGGGATAACTATAATTCCTTTTCTTTTAATAACCTTTAGTAGCTCTGGAATGATTAGAAGCTTTTCGCCTCCACCTATGACTATTCTGTCAGGTTTAGATAAGTAATTAGGAAGTGCTTTCTCTTTCAATAAATCCAAAACTTCAGACTCAATTATTTGAAAAGGTTGCACAGAAAACCTTGACGCATTATCTGATATAAGAAGCTTACTCCCAATTCTTTTATCTATTGATAGAAGCTTAAGTTTGGGTCTTAGTCTTATGGCTTCTATGCCAATACTTCCAACGCCAGCTCCTATATCCCAGAGAACACCTTCTTCAGGTAATTCAAGCTCAGCAAGTATTTGAATTCTAATCTCTCTTTTGGTCATTAAACCAGGACGATCTTCATGTTGGATAAATAGGCCATCGTCAATTCCAAATAAAGGAACATCGTTATTATTCAGAATTAAAGATGTTTTTTCTTGGATTAGAACTACTAAATGTAAAGGGTCAATTTTATTTGAGATTTTTTCAGAAGGGAGAACTTTGTAGAAGCGTTCATCAGGATGACCTAATTTTTCAAAAATCCAAAAAGTATAATTTTGTTCTATTTCAAGTGTCTTTAAAAACTTACGAACTTCTTCTGCTCCACCCCTGCTTGGGTCAGTTAGGATTGCAATTGATTTTGGTCTTTTTTGTAAGAGGTTTTTTAAAGGTAAAGGGTCTCTTCCATGAAGGCTTATCCAGGAAGCATCCTGCCACGGTTTGTTTATTCGAGAAAAGGCCAGTTGCAGGCATGTAGGTGATGGATGGAAGATTATTTCTTTCTCAGGAAAACTTTCAATTAGTAGTCTTCCTATCCCAAACCAAAGTGGATCTCCACTTGCTAGCAAAACTGTATTATGAGTCTGCAGTTTTAACCATTTAATTAGCGCTGATGTTTTGTCACTTTCAAATAATTCAGGTAATTCATTGTCAGGCTTTTCAATATGCCACAAGTTAATTAGAGATTTAAGAATTCTTGAAGGAGCAGCTATTTTTTTCGAGGATGTGATGATTTGTTGAATCCTATTAGGCAGCTCTTTGACTCCTCCTGCCGAGACCCCAATTACATGAATGGTGTTTGATTCCTTCTTGATTGGTGTATTGTTTCGTTCCACCTAATAAGGCCTCTTTGGAAGTTGAATGGAGCTTTCGTTAGAAGCTTAGATTCTTCTTTAATAAATCTGTGGACAATCCAAACATACAAAACAACAAAATTTCATTAAGACGTCAAAGGCAGCATGAGCTTTTGTTGGCTTTGATTAAACGTGAAGAGGATTTGGATCTGATGGATGCTGAAGCACCAAGTTTTGCAGGGAGCATTAAAGATGAAATTGATCCTGCAAGATGGATTGATCGTAATAGACGTATCCTTGAAAAATATCAATCCTTAGTACGTTCTGCAATAACTTTGGATGCACTGCTTGATTCAGGAGATGGTGTTAATGATTAAAACCATCATTTGCAGAAAACTAAAAAAGTTGATTTGTTTTTTTTTGATAGTGATAACTCTTTTGACTTTCTCCCCTCAAATTGTTGAAGCTAAAATACAACTTTCTGAGATGATTGAGGGTGAAGAAAGCTATAGAAGTTTGGAAAGTCTTAGAGATCTTGATTATCAAACATGGCAAGTTGTTGCATACCAAAAAAAAGGTTTCGAGAAAACTATTGTTTTAAGAATCGTTGGTTATCCAGGGACTCTCAGGTTAAATCATCCCGCTAATTTAAAAGTTGAATCAGGTATTAAGTCGTGGAATCTTGACGACATAACCTTGAAAAATATTCAACTAGCAAAAGATATAAGAGAAGC
This sequence comes from Prochlorococcus sp. AG-402-G22, assembly GCA_003217035.1. Lineage (GTDB taxonomy): Bacteria > Cyanobacteriota > Cyanobacteriia > PCC-6307 > Cyanobiaceae > Prochlorococcus_D. The sequence goes on along the minus strand of QCHV01000001.1, from coordinate 61,597 downwards.
AGCTGTAGAGTTTGATTTGGCACCTCTCATAATAGACCTTACAAATAACCGCCCTTTAAGATTGTTCTTACCAGGAGCTTTTAATGAATTGCCGGTTCCACCTTATGTAGTCAAAGAATGGCGGGCCTTAATATTAGATAAATCCCTAAATGAAGAGTAAAAACTTGAAGATTAGTAATTGGATACCTTGGATGCGTCGAGCTATTCAACTTGCGTCTCTAGCCGAAGGCAATACTAGTCCTAATCCACTAGTTGGAGCAGTAGTACTTGATTCTAAAGGGAGGTTAATAGGAGAAGGTTTTCATTCAAAAGCTGGTAGTGCTCATGCTGAAGTAGAAGCCTTTGCGCAAGCCGGAAGCGAAGCCAAAGGAGGCACACTTATCGTGACGTTGGAACCATGCTGCCATTTTGGTCTTACTCCTCCTTGTACTGAATTAATTTTGAAATCAGGTATATCGAGAGTTGTTATTGGCTTGAAAGATCCTGATCCAAGAGTTTCTGGTAAGGGGATTTCTATTTTGAGAGAATCAGGAATACATGTTTTAGATGGTGTTTTAGATCAAGAGATCGCTTATCAAAATAGAGCTTATATATTTAGACTCAAAACTGGACGCCCTTGGGGGATTCTTAAATGGGCAATGAGCTTGGATGGACGCATAGCCCTACCTAACGGGAGGAGTAAATGGATATCTGGAGAACAGGCAAGAAACAAAGTTCATTATTTAAGAAGCACCTGTGATGCAGTGATAGTTGGCGGCCAAACCATTCGTAGCGATGACCCTTTGTTAACAACTAGGGGATTAAAAAAACCAGAGCCTAAAAGAGTTGTTTTTAGTTCCAGTTTGGATTTACCTCAGAAGGCCCAAGTTTGGGAAACTGAAATTGCTGAAACAATAATTGCTTGCAGTGTCAAAACCCAATCGAGAGTTATATCAAAATTACCTAAAGAACCAGAAAAACTTTTTTTAAAAAATAGTAATCCGAATGAATTACTTTTAGAGCTAGCAAAAAAAGGATGCAACCGAGTCCTGTGGGAATGTGGACCAAACCTTGCAACTAGTGCCATTCAAAGCAATTGCGTCCAGGAAGTTATTGTGTTTATTTCTCCAAAACTATTAGGTGGTTCTGCGGCAATGACCCCTCTTGCGGACTTTGGGTTCAATTCTATGGACGAAGTTTTTGTCCTTTCCAAAGTTTCAATGGCAAAAGCAGGTAAAGATTTTGTATTAAATATGCTCTTAAAATAGTTGAGATTGTCCTTAAGCCCTAGCTCGTTCGGTTCTTACACCTAAGGTTGCTAAACGGATTTGATCATATTTGTTTAGTTTGGTATTCCTTAGAACTTCTGATCATGCCGATCCGCCAAGACGAGAATCAACCTAATCGGCGCTTTGGAATTATCAACATTATTTTGATTGGATTTGGAGCGTTGCTTCTTTTTAGTAGCTTCTTCCCAAATCAAAATATGCAAGTTCCGCGAGTTCCATATTCTCTTTTCATTAATCAAGTTAATGATGGAGAAGTTAAAAGAGCATATATAACTCAAGATCAAATTAGATATGAGCTTTCATCTGCGGCAGAAGACTCACCATCAGTTTTGGCAACAACTCCAATATTTGATATGGACTTACCTCAACGGTTGGAAAGCAAAGGAGTTGAATTTGCTGCAGCCCCTCCAAAGAAGCCGAATATTTTTACAACAATTCTTAGTTGGGTTGTACCCCCTCTAATTTTTATTTTAGTGCTTCAGTTTTTTGCAAGAAGAAGTATGGGAGGAGGAGGTGCTCAAGGTGCATTGAGTTTTACGAAGAGCAAGGCGAAAGTATATGTTCCAGATGAGGAGTCCAGAGTTACTTTTGCTGATGTAGCAGGAGTTGATGAAGCTAAAGATGAATTAACTGAGATAGTTGATTTTTTAAAAAGGCCTCAAAGGTATACAGATATTGGAGCTCGTATCCCTAAGGGTGTTTTATTGGTAGGACCTCCTGGAACAGGTAAAACTCTTCTCTCTAAAGCTGTTGCAGGTGAAGCAGAAGTGCCTTTCTTTATAATCTCAGGTTCTGAATTTGTAGAGCTTTTTGTAGGTGCAGGTGCTGCAAGAGTTAGAGATTTGTTTGAACAAGCAAAGAAGAAAGCCCCGTGCATAATATTTATTGATGAACTTGATGCAATTGGAAAAAGTAGATCTGGATCAATGGGGGTTGTTGGGGGGAATGATGAGAGAGAGCAAACTCTCAATCAATTACTTACAGAAATGGACGGCTTTGCATCAGCTGACAAACCTGTAATTGTACTCGCGGCAACAAACCAGCCAGAAGTTTTAGATGCAGCTTTGTTGCGGCCAGGTAGGTTTGATAGACAAGTTTTAGTAGACAGACCTGATCTTTCAGGAAGAAAAACAATACTTGAGATTTATACAAAAAAAGTTAAACTCGCAGAAAGCATAGATTTAGATTTAATTGCTCAAGCTACAAGTGGTTTTGCAGGGGCTGATCTGGCCAATATGGTTAATGAGGCGGCATTATTAGCAGCTAGAAACAAGCGAAATCAAGTAGAGCAGCAAGACTTAAATGAGGCTATTGAGAGGGTTGTTGCTGGTTTAGAGAAGAAAAGTAGAGTTCTACAAGAAGATGAGAAGAAAGTGGTGGCATATCACGAGGTTGGGCATGCAATAGTTGGCCATTTAATGCCTGGAGGAAGCAAGGTCGCAAAGATTTCAATTGTTCCAAGAGGTATGAGTGCACTTGGTTACACATTGCAGTTGCCTACTGAAGAAAGATTTTTAAATTCTAAAGACGAATTAAAAGGTCAAATAGCAACATTGTTAGGGGGGCGTTCAGCTGAAGAAATAGTTTTTGGCAAAATCACTACTGGAGCATCAAATGACTTGCAAAGAGCTACAGACTTGGCTGAACAAATGGTTGGAACCTATGGGATGAGTGACATATTGGGACCTTTGGCGTATGACAAACAAGGTGGAGGATCATTCCTTGGAGGGAATAACAACCCTAGAAGAGTAGTTAGTGATGCAACTGCTCAAGCTATTGATAAGGAAGTTAGAAGTCTTGTTGATGAAGCTCATGAAAGTGCTTTAACCATTCTTAGGCATAACATGTCATTGTTAGAAACCATTGCTCAAAAGATTCTTGAGAAAGAAGTTATCGAAGGAAATGATTTAAAAGATATGCTTGCTGAGTCTTCGATGCCTAAATTTTCTTGATTAGTACTTGACGAAAGGGTACTTAATCTCCGATAAAGGCTTATTAATGCTCACTACATGGACACAGTATCCCAAGGTGTAGCCAGAGAACTTTCTTTGTTAAAAGGAAAGCATTTTGTATCATCTGCAGATTTCACATCTCAGCAGATTCAATCTCTATTCAACCTATCCACTCAACTAAAGAGTCAACAGAGAAGAATAGATCTAGGCAATAGGGTCTTAGGTCTTATTTTCAGCAAAGCTTCAACAAGGACAAGAGTTAGTTTTCAAGTTGCAATGGCTCGATTGGGTGGGCAGATAATTGATCTTGGAGTTCAGTCAACTCAAATCTCTAGGGGTGAATCTTTAAAAGATACTTCAAGAGTTTTGAGTCGTTATTGTGATGCGTTGGCTATACGCACTCATTCACATCAAGAATTGATTGACTACGCAAATTGGTCTTCTATACCAGTAATTAATGCGCTAACTGATTTAGAACATCCATGTCAGGCATTAGCAGACTTCCTTACTCTTAAAGAGAACTTTGGGGAGTTGAAAGGTTTGACTCTTTCTTATGTTGGGGATGGAAATAATGTGGCAAATTCTTTAATGATATGTGGTGCAATTTTGGGAGTAAATATTCGTATTGCTTGTCCATTGGGATTTGAACCCAACTCTTTACTGATTGATAAGGCTAGGTTATTGGCTTCTCCTAACTCAATAATTGAAATCTCAAATGACCCATTCGAAATTGTTAAAGGAGCAAATGCAATATATACAGATGTTTGGGCTTCCATGGGACAGGAGAAGGAACAGCAAGAAAGGCAAATGGCTTTTGAGGGATTTACTCTTGATAAGAAACTATTTGCTGAGGCAGATGCAGAAGCAATTGTTTTGCATTGTTTGCCTGCTCATCGAGGAGAAGAAATTTCCGATGAAGTTATGGAAAGCAAATCCAGTCGCATTTTTGATCAGGCTGAGAATAGGCTTCACGTTCAGCAAGCTCTCTTGGCGGCACTTTTGGGTGGGCTATAAATTTGCAAAAATTGAGTTTTATAGGTACATATGTATTGAAGAACAAATGAATTACTTTACCTCTTTATGGGAGACGACACTCTTACCCCTGCTCAAAAAGAATTGTATGAATGGCTGTCTGATTACATAGCAGCAAATCATCACAGTCCTTCTATCAGGCAAATGATGCAAGCTATGGGATTAAGGTCTCCTGCCCCAATTCAAAGTAGGTTGCGCCATCTTCAAGAGAAAGGATGGATTACTTGGAAAGAGGGTCATGCAAGAACGTTGCAGCTATTGGGAGAGGCATTTTCTGGAATACCTGTTTTAGGAGCAGTAGCAGCAGGGGGACTAGTTGAAACTTTTGATGATGTTCAAGAAAAACTTGATTTCAATTCTGTTTTGCAAACCCGAGGATTGTTCGCTTTAACAGTAAATGGTGATTCTATGATTGATTCATATATTGCTGATGGAGATATAGTTTTAATGGAACCAGTTCAAGAGCCATCAAGGATAAGGAATGGCACAGTTGTTAGTGCAATGGTCCCTGGGGCAGGTACAACATTGAAGCATTTTTTTCGTGAAGGCTCCTTAGTAAGGCTTGAAGCAGCTAATCCAGCTTATGAACCGATAAAATTAGAAGCTGCGGAAGTGCAGATCCAGGGAAAACTCTTAGCGGTGTGGAGACAGACTTGAGTTTAGAAAAATATACTGAGCGGGATAATCATTTAATCTCAACTTAACTTGTAACTAATTTGTAGATATTTGTGTTTATCTTATAAACTTAAATGGATATAAATGTGTGAAAAATTCTAGAATAATTACTATAAAAAGAAAAACAATGCTTCCCTAATGTTCCATTATAAGGAAAAGATATATTGTCAAATAACTATTTATACTTGGCCTCCAAACTTAATCAAAATAACTTTCTAATTTACTATCCCTTACTGTATCTAGAGTTGCGCAATGAATCCCTCCCATTTGTGTATACATATGCCTCATTTGAACAGGGATAACTGTGAAACCGCTATTTTCAAACATCTTTATTAAGTTTGTTTGTCTACTTTCAACTACGACAGTATCAGTTGATATGGAAAGGAAGTTTAACCCAACCCAAGGTGATGACATGAGAAGCAAATTTGTTTTGAAACCTAATTCGATAAGTCTTTTGCCAATTGGTTCCCTTACATCCTTTTGGAGGGCTAACTCTTCATTAGAAGTTGGAGCCACATCACTAAACCATATCTTGTCCCAGTTTTTAAATACTTCTGGACAGTTTGATTCATTAACTCTTGCTTCGTTAAGCAATACAAGTCCTGGTTTTAAGCAAAAAATAGTTGAATCTATATGACTTGAACGATAGATAGAAGTTGTATGAACTTTATATTCATCTCCTAAAACACTTTGATATAGATAGGTTTCGATCATCAATAAGCCTTTTATGTTCTGCAACCGCCGTAGTAATCTTGGTTTGGTTTCGACTGTTCCATTCGTAAGGAATAAAAGTAGTTTCTCTAAGGCCATCTTCTTGCTGTCTAAGAGTTACTTGAGTTTGAAGGACTCCCTTTATCTCTATTCCACGAAGAGACTATCCCTCGCCGTTCTCGAGTTTGATGGTTTTGCGCAGAATTGTCTGCCAATCAGCCTTAGAAGCCACTCTGTGATTAGTAATCCATTGCGCATATTGTTGCGCAGAATTACTATTTTAAGTCTTATTGAGCGATTTTGACCTCAAGTCAAAATTCCTTGAAAAGTATTGACAGCACAGTATTTAGAACGATTTGGGGCCATAGCTCAGTTGGTAGAGCACCTGCATGGCATGCAGGGGGTCAGCGGTTCGAGTCCGCTTGGCTCCATCAGGATTTTCGCTAGTTGCACCAATTAGCTTGGTCAATTTATCATGGCAAAACGATAGGTCTTTATAAGGCAAATTATGGTTAAATATGGCTGCTCTGCGACCAACAACCTATGCAAAAAAATTTAAATAAAGCTACAAATTAAAAAAATTTTAAACTTCGCTTGGATAAACTTATTAATTTAAATATTATGCGTAAAAAAAATTAAAATGAACTCTACCTCCTTCAGAAATAATATTCAAAAATTAAAATACAAAGTAAGAGCTAGAACACGAATAAGAAAACTTTTTTCTAAATTTAAAATCATATATTTCAAATTTAATAAAATAATTTTCCAGAGAAAAGTCTTTGAAGATATATTAATATTACAAACTTACTTCCCTCAGGAAAATCCTCATGGTCATGACAATGCTGAAATTAATTCACTATTACAAAAAATAAAATCAATAGTAGCCTATCGCCCATTCCCTATTTCAAGGCAAGAAAATAAATTCGAATTATGGAAAGTGTGTGTATCAGCATTCGGGAGTTCAGAATCAAAATTTCTATATGATAAAAAAGGCTATTTAGAATATTATAAAAAATCTATAAATTCTTCTTTTAAAGATAAAATTAAATACCTTTATCCAAGTATTAAATTAAGAGCGAACTTGGCTTATACAAACTATTTAGGTCAAACATTTGTATTGGCACCTTATTTAAAAGAGAATAGAATCCCTTTTATTTTTACATTATATCCTGGTGGCTCCTTTGGTCTAAATAATTACATTTCTAACTTTATGCTTAGAGATATATTTTCTAATGAATACTTTAAAAAAGTAATTGTAACTAACGATGTTTCACTTAATTACTTATTGGAAAATAATTTCTGCCCAAAAGAAAAAATTGAACTTATATTTGGAGGCCCTATACAATTTAACAAAAGTCAACTCAATCCATCAAAGAAGAAATTTTTTTCAAAAGACAAGGATACTTTTGACATTTGCTTTGTAGCTTTCAATTATGGAGATAATGGAATATCCAAAGGATATGACCTATTTGTTGAATCAGCAAAAAAAATTGTTAAATCATCAAATCAAATAAACAACAAAATAAGATTTCATGTTGTAGGTAATTATGATGATTCAGTTTTTGATATAACTGATATAAAGGAGAAAATCATATTTTATGGTATTAGAGATTCAATATGGCTTTTAAACTTTTACTATTTAATGGACATAGTAATTTGTCCAAATAGACCGAATGTTCATTATCTAGGAAGTTTTGATGGATATCCTATGGGGCCAGAACAAAGTCTGTGTGGTGTTGCAATGTTTCAAGCAGACAAATTAAATATCAATCAAGATTTTAAGTACTATAAAAAAGATGAAATCGTACATATTGAATTAGATTCCAATGATATTGCTTCAAAAATACAATATTACTTTAATAATTTAGAAGAATTATACAAATTGGCTGAGAACGGCAGGAAAAAAACTGAAAAATTATTTGATTTTGAAAGACGAACAAATAAAATTAAAGAAATTTTAATATTAAATGCAAAGAATTAATCATATACTTCTTTTATATTAGCTCTTTAACATAATAATCAAATTTAAACTATTATTAGGACTATGGATTCAAAAAAAGGAAAAATTAAATCAATAAAGAAAGTTAGAAAAATATTAATCTTTCCTTCTACTTCTAATATTGCTTTAGAAATAGTAAATGCTTTAAAATATGAAACATCCTTTGAATTAATATTGGCTTCATCATTACCTGAAATTAGTCCATATTATTTGCCAAATATAAATTCAGATAATTTTAAAATTGAATTAAAAAAATTTATTAATAATTACTCTATTGATATAATTTTTCCTGCTCATGATTTATTCCTAGATTGGTTGGCAGATAATTGGGGTAATATACAAGCAGATATTGTGTCTGATTACCCTGAACAAATAAGGAAATATAGATCAAAATTACAAACATACATATTCTTAAGAAATAAAGTAAGAACCCCAGAAATTATAAGCAAATTTAAAAATAATAAATATCCTATATTTGTAAAACCAGATAAAGGTTATGGTTCAAAAAATGTATTTTTAATCAAGAACTCATATGAATATGAAAATATTCCTAAAGATAATGATTTTCTATTTCTAGAGTTTCTACCTGGGAAAGAGTATACAGTTGATTGTATTTCTAATAGAGAAGGTAAACTAATTGATTTTGTTATAAGAGAAAGAATTTTTATCCAGTCAGGTATAGCAAGGATTACAAAAATAATAAAAGATCGAAAAGATATTGAGAATTTTGTCACAAGAGTAGCTGAATTAACAAAGCTACGAGGTGCATGGTTTTTACAGGTTAAAGATGATAATTATAATATCCCCTGCCTTTTAGAGATTGGACCAAGGATTTCAGGCAATATGACTTTAATGAGAGCCAATGGTATAAATACTTCCTTGCTTTCAATATTAATACTTATAGATAAGACTAATATTAAAATTACAAAAAACATGACTTTTGAATATTTAATTCGGAATCTTCATTCTACTTTAAAACCTAAAATTAAATTAAAGACTTTATATATTGAGTTCACTGATACAATATTAATTAATGATAATATAAATCCTTTTGCTGTTGCTTTGATATCACAATGTAGAAACTTTGATATCAATTGTATCTTAATAACAAAACATACAGGAAACATTATAACTATTCTTAAAAATTATGATTTATTGAATTATTTTCTTGAAGTAATACAATTAAATGATTTAAGTAAAGACAGGTCAAATTACATTAAATGTATGAATTCAATTTACATTGATAATTCATATACAGAAAGAACTAAAATATCTAAAGAACTTGCAATTCCTGTTTTTTCCTGCGATATGATAGAAACATTAGTAACCCATATAGAAGGTCATGCATAAACCATCAGAGTTTGATAAAAAGGCATTGAAAATTCTTAGAGAAAATATAAACAAAATGTTAGATGAAATAATTAGCCAATACGATAAGCAGCATAATGAAATTCTTGAGATAGGTCCTACAAGTAACCGTGATTTATCATTAGAGTTCAAAAAAGCAACTTTGCATACCTTAGATATAGTTGAAGACACAAAAATTACATTTAAAGCAGATATATGCAACTACGAGGAGATACATCAAATATCATACAGATATGATGTAATTCTTTTATTTGAAGTTTTAGAACATGTTAGAGATCCATTTCGAGCATTAGAATGTTTAAATCATCTTTTACGACCAAACGGTCTTTTATATATTTCAACCCCATTTAATTTTAGAATTCATGGTCCATTACCTGATAATTGGCGTTTTACAATTCACGGATTAAGAGTTTTACTATCTAACGGTTGGGAAATAGAGAAGATTAAGACTTTTGAATCACCTAACAGGCAGCTTATGCCTATTCAATATATAACAATAGCGAGAAAGATTTAAAATAAGCTTTGTAGAAATATATCTAAGTAGAAAACTATTCAGCGGTTTTTCTCTAAAAGTACTCAGTATTTATTTATAATTTAGGATCTAATAATTCATATTCTAGTAGATTTTATAATCTAGTCTATTCATAATTATCTTCAGTTTTTTATTCTGTAGTATTCAAACCAAACGATATTAAGAACACCTATCAGTGATATAAAAAGGGTGATTTTGTCAGCTATTCTTAATTATGTTATGCCTGCGTGCAAAATGCTAAAAACCCCTGAAAAATCATGTTGTATCTCAGCTTGTAGAGCGCCTACATTGCATTCAGGTTCTCAGCGGTTAGAATTGCCTGAGCTCCACATTGTTCTTTTATTATATAAAAACGCATAAACCATTATCTTCATTAGTACTCAGTTTTTATCTTTACCAATAAATAGATGAGAAATGACCGTATTCCAGAGTTTATTCAGGCTATATCAGAAGTGGTTGGTCCAAGGAATTTACTTATCAAAGAGGAAGATATAAAAAGTTATACAGAAGGTATTCGTATTGGACAAGGTAAAGCTTGCTGTGTTGTATTACCAAAGAGATTGTTGGAATTTTGGGAGATTTTAGAAATATGTGTATCTTTTGAAAAAATTATCATTATTCAGGCAGCAAATACAGGATTGACTGGAGGCTCAACACCTGAAGGAGATAATTATGATAGAGATGTGTTGATTATTAATACCTTACGCCTAGATAAGCTAATACTATTAAATAAGGGTGAGCAAGTATTGGCATTTGCTGGGTCTACTTTAACTAGGCTAGAAGATGTTTTGTCTGCTTATAATCGTGAGCCTCATTCACTAATTGGTTCTTCATGTATAGGAGCTTCAATCGTAGGTGGTATATGTAATAACTCAGGAGGAAATTTAGTAAATCGAGGACCGGCTTATACAGAACTATCTCTTTATGCCAAGATTAATGAGAATGGCAAGTTAGAGCTTGTCAATCATTTAGATATTGAACTAGGGAATTCTCCAAGAGAAATACTATATAACCTTGAAAACCTAAAATTTTCCAGATCAAACTTACCTAAGTCAAAATATAAAGCTTCTGATAATGAATATTCTTCTAGAGTAAGAGATATAACCTCCAATACTCCTGCTAGATTTAATGCTGATAAAAGAAGACTTTTTGAAGCAAGTGGCTGTGCAGGCAAAATAGCTGTTTTTGCTGTAAGGCTAGATACTTTTAATAAGTCTAAACAGGAACAAGTTTTCTTGATTGGTACTAATGATCCAAATCATTTTACTAATATTAGACGTTATATCTTAACTAAGTTCAAACAACTTCCAGATATGGTTGAATATATGCATAGAAGCTTCTTCGATGGAGCAGATGTTTATGGAAAGGATACGTTCCTTATAATTAAGTATTTTGGAAAGAAGTTTATCCCTAAACTATTTTGGTTTAAGAAAAGATTAGATTCCTTACTATCTTTGCTATCACTATCTAGAAAAAATTACTTTGATGTATTTCTGCATAAGCATGCTGAACTTTTACCGGATCATTTACCTAGTAAAGCAAGAGAGTATAGAGAAAGGTTTGAGCATATTTTAATTATTAAATGTAGTGATAGTAATATTGCTAATACAGAGAATATGCTTTTAGAAGTATGTAATGAAGAAGATTTTGATTATTATAAGTGTTCCAGAAATGAAGGTTCGGATTTATTACTTCATCGCTATGTGGCTGGTATTGCACCAAAACGCTTTGCAATTTTGAATAAAGACAAGTCAGCCGTGCTTTTCCCTTTAGATGTAGCTATGCCAAGAAATTGTGATAATTGGCATCAAATTATATCTGAAGATTTTATGACTGATAGCTTAAATGTTTTTCGAATGGGCCATTTCTTATGTATGGTTTTTCATTGGGATTTTATACTTGAAAGTGAAGACCAAAAGAAAATTTTAAAAACCAAGCTGCTTCGCAAGTTAGATTCACTAGGAGCAAAATACCCAGCTGAACACAATGTGGGACATTTGTATTTTGCTGATAGTAATTTAGAAAACTTTTATAAAAAGATAGATCCTACTAATTCCTTTAACTCTGGTATTGGCAAGTTGTCTAAAAATAAATTTTATGAATAAAATCAGTGTTTTCTTACAGAAGGTCCTAATAGCCCACGATATTGAAAAGAACCAACGTTCGTATATAATATCCATAATCTCAGATCATCTGGCTAGAAGGCCTTTTTGAAAATTGAGAGCTATAAGATCATGACCAATGAGATAGTACATCTTGACTGTACATTCAGAGATGGTGGTTATTATACAAATTGGGATTTTTCATATGAGCTTATAAATAGTTATTTATCAGCAATTGAGGGAACCTCTGTTGGATATTGTGAAATTGGCTTTAGATATTTAGAAAATAACAACTTTAAAGGTTCATGTGCTTTTACTACGGATGAATTCTTGAGGTCTTTAGATATCCCAAAAGATATAAAGATAGCTATTATGATTAATTCATCTGATTTATTTTATAATAACAAATTTAGCATTCAGAGATTAAAAAGGCTCGTACCAGTTAGTGCTAATAAATCACCAGTAGACTTAGTGCGAATAGCGGGATCAGCTCATTCAATTAAACAGTCCATGATTGCGTATGAATATTTAAATTCCTGCGGTTATATGACTGGTTGTAATGTTACTCAGGTCTCAGATAAGTCTCCAGATCAAATTATAGAACTAGGTAGTTTGGTTTCAGGAAATACAATAGATGTCTTATATATAGCAGATAGCTTAGGTGCATTAAAGCCAGCTCATATAGAAAATATAATTACTAATTTAAGAATGAATTGGTCAGGTCCTATAGGTATTCATGCACACGACAACCAAGGACTTGCTCTTTCTAATACTCTTAAAGCAATAGAGGAAGGAGTTACCTGGGTCGACAGTACAATTACTGGAATTGGTAGAGGGCCAGGAAATGCAAAAACAGAAGAGCTAATGCTTGAGATTGCCAACAAAAAGAAAAAGAATATTAATTATGTCCCTTTGCTTAAACTAATTAACAGAGAGTTCAAACCTTTAAAGATTAAGCATGCTTGGGGAACTAACCCATATTATTATTTAGCAGGTAAATACTCTATTCACCCATCTTATATTCAGTCCATGCTTTCAGATTATAGATATCAGGAAGAGGATATATTGGCTTCAATTGATTATTTAAAAAGTCAAGGAGTAGAAAATAAAAAATTTAATTTTACAAACTTAGATGATACAAGAAAATTCTATAATGCTGAACCAGTCGGAAGCTGGCAGCCTAGGAATCATTTTGAGGGCAAGGATGTTCTGCTTTTGGGTACAGGAGAAAAATTACATTCTCATATAAAAGCAGTGGAGTCATTTATTAAGAGATCAAATGCAATTGTAATAGCAATGAATACCCAGACATTAATTAACAACCAGTTGATTGATTTTAGAATTGCATGTCACCCCACAAGGCTTTTGGCAGACCTAAAGACACATTTGGAGTTGCCCCAACCTCTTATAATTCCATTGTCTATGCTTCCTAAAGAATTTTCTAAATTAATGAAACTAAAAGAAGTATTAGACTATGGAATTGGAATTTCTCAAGAGGGCTTTGAATTTTTTGAAACATATAGCTTGCTTCCCAACTCGTTAGTCCTTGCATATGCTCTGGCTATAGTTTCGAGTGGGAAAGCATCTAAAATTTATTTGGCAGGATTTGATGGATATTCAACTGATGATTCAAGAAATGATGAAGTAAATGATTTGTTAAATAAATTCAAGACAGCTCGCCCAGATTTAGAATTAATAGCAATTACCCCATCTAAATATAAAAACCTAACTATAAAAAGTGTATATGGCATTTAATTTATGAGGTCTTGTGTAATAATCCCAGCAAGATATAAGTCTTCTAGACTTCCTGGAAAACCCTTAGTAAAGCTTCTTGGTAAGCCTATGGTAATTTGGGTGGCCGAAACCTCTTCAAGAGCTGTGGGATCAGAGAATGTTTATGTTGCAACGGACGACAAAAGAATATTTAACTTGGTAATTGAGTCGGGTTATCAAGCAATTTTAACTAAATCAAATCATTTAACAGGAACAGATAGAGTTGCAGAAGCAGCTAGTAATCTAGATTATGATATCTACGTAAATGTACAAGGGGATGAACCATTAGTTGAACCTGAAGATATTTTAATTGCAATAGAAAATAAGAAAAAAAATAGTAAATATATTATAAATGGTTATACTTTTATTACAGACAAAGAAGACCCTTCATGTTCTAATATACCAAAGTTAGTTACTTCTGAAGAAGATAAATTAATATATATCTCTCGGTCCATGATACCAGGCAGTAAGACTAATGCTTCAAGTAATATTAAATATAAGAAGCAAGTATGTATTTATGCATACAATAAATTAGAGCTACTAAAATTTCTAGGTTTTGGTAGAAAAGGTTTTTTAGAAGAAATTGAAGATATAGAGATATTAAGATTCTACGAATTAGGTTTAGAGATTAAGATGTTTATGACTAATAATCATACATTGGCAGTGGATATACCTTCAGATATTACTTCGGTTGAAAAAGAACTTTCAAGACTATTCTTTTCGTGAATCTTAGAAAGTATAAGAGTTTAGTCTTTGATTGTGATGGAGTAGTCTTAAACTCTAATCCTATAAAGACAATTTCTTTTAGAAAAGCATTGGCTTCATATGGAGAAGAAGCTGTAAATAAATTTGTTCACTATCACAAAGCTAATGGTGGGATTTCTAGATATAAAAAAATACGATACTTTCTCTCAGATATTGCACCTAAGTACTCTTCTGTTATGGATGGGGAAAAAGAAGTTGAATTACTTTTAAAATATAATGATATATGTAAGAAAGCACTTTTACAGTCAGAGATTGCTCCTGGATTAGAAGAGCTCCGTAATTTAAGTCTAAATGCCAATTGGCTTATAGTTTCAGGAGGAGACCAGAGTGAATTGCGAGAAGTTTTTAATTACAAAAAAATAAATAGATTTTTTGATGGAGGAATCTTTGGTAGCCCCGATGATAAAGAAAAAATTCTTAGACGTGAAATAGCAAATGGGTGCATAAAGCAGCCATCTTTATTTATTGGAGATAGTCGTTTGGATCATGAAGTCTCCAGTGAAAATGGGCTAGACTTTGTCTTTGTCAGCGAATGGACTGACTTTGAAGACTACGAACTCTACTGTCAAAAGAACTCAATATTAGTAATAAATAGCATATTTGAACTTTTAGACTTTTTAAAAGCTTAGGAGTATATAGAATAAAAAAGGATTATCCAGCATTTATGGATAGATTTTCAAGATATAAGCAGCTTCTTTCTTCTTCTTCTTTCTTTAAGTTAGTTTGTGGTGCTGGATATGAAGAGTTAGAGCAAGTTAGTAAATTGACCTTTGTTTATACACTTGCAGGTTGTACAGGCTTTGATGTATCTGCCAACCCTCTAGTAGTCGAGGCGTGTAACAAAGGGATTGAGGCAGCACTTTCATTTGATAGCCCTTATTTCTCTAATGATGGAGAACGCCCTTTTATAACAGTCAGTGTTGGAATGCCAGGAGATCACCACGTTCGTAAAGCTGTAATTACTCAAGATTGCATTGGATGCAATTTATGCATTCCGTCTTGCCCAACCGAAGCCATTCCTTCGAATTTGGAAGTTATTGAAGATAGATGCATAGGCTGTGGAAATTGCGAGGCAGTATGCCCACCTTCAGCATCTGCAATCGAATATATACATAATGAAAAAGAAATTTCTTTGGTGTTACCTCTGTGCATTCAAGCAGGAGCTGAAAGTGTAGAACTTCATGCAGCAATTGCAGATGATATAACTACAATTAAGGAATGGACTACTGTCTGCGAGTGTGTACCTGAAGGTATTGTATCTATGTGCTTAGATCGTAAGCATATGACAAATGTACATTTAGTAGAAAGAATAAAATTAGCAAAAGAAATAGCAGATGATCGCCTTATAATTCAAGCAGATGGAGTACCTATGGGAGGGTCAGCTAATAATTTTAATACAACCCTCCAGGCTGTAGCTATAGCAGATATTATTAATAAAGAATTAAAGTTTAAAGATAGGAAATTTAACAATTTACCTATACTAATATCTGGGGGCACAAATACATTAACTGGTAAACTAGCAAGACAGTGTGGCGTACCTTTCTCTGGAATTAGTATAGGGACACATGCTCGTAATATTGTGAGGCCTGAGCTTGAATCAATTGTTGTTGGCGAATCAAGCATCCATTTAACAGAAGCAATATCTTTAGCTGAAAACCTTATTAGAAGTAATATAATTGATCAGAGTAAGAAATTAGTTAATTGTTGATTAAACATAAATGAAAGATATAGATATAGATAAAAAAACAGAAGTTTCATTCGAATACGCGAATAAACTATTTTTGAAATTATCAAGATTATTTGAAATTAGAAAGTTTTCTAA
Organism: Prochlorococcus sp. AG-402-G22; assembly: GCA_003217035.1. Classification (GTDB taxonomy): domain Bacteria; phylum Cyanobacteriota; class Cyanobacteriia; order PCC-6307; family Cyanobiaceae; genus Prochlorococcus_D. The sequence goes on along the minus strand of QCHV01000001.1, from coordinate 45,598 downwards.
ACTTAGCCTTTACAAAAGAAAGCCTTTTCTTCTTCTTTCGTATTTATGTGACAGAGACGTATATTTCTTAGAAGCATCAAACTTGGATACTGTTTTCCTATTGGGTAGGCTTGAGAATAATTTGAGTAATGAATTATTTTCTTCTCTTTCTAAAAAACAGCGATTCACATATCTGTTTTCCAGGTTTATTTCAAATAGTAGGCGACTGAAATTTACTGAAATCTCCCATCTAGTATTTAATGGTTTTAAATTTATTTTAAAAACGTTTTTATCTATTATAGACACATTGCTTTTACTGATAATAGCTTTCTTATATATATTACTTTTAAGAAACACAAATAATTCAAATAAAAGAGAGACGTCGATTCTTAATAAGGAACTCTACACTATATATTTTTGGAAGAATAAGAAGCGAAAATCAATAGAATATTACTACCCTGATTACCAAAAAAGAGAAAGTAAAGTAGCATTTGCGACTACATTTTACCAGTATAGATTTAATAGTATAGGCTTGCTTTCTGCTATAAAGTACAAAGATATATTTACAGCCTTAGATTTTCTAAGTATTGGTGATATATTCAGATCAATTCATAACTTATTGTCAATTTATATCTTTGAATTAAACTCTTATTCCAAAAAGTCTTTTGGAAGCCTTTATTCCCTCCTGAATTCATATAAACATATAAATTTAAGATTATTATCACTATTTAATTATTATTCTTCTTGTAAAGCTTGCAAACTCAAACCATCGAAAATATTCATCTGGCATGAGAATCAACTAAACAACAGGGCAATCTCTATTGGTGTTAATAAGTTTTATACAGATTCATGTGCTCATATTCCTATGGAAATCTATTCATATTTTGGCTCTTATTATTCTTCCAATTCCTTAAAACAGTTCACACCAACTCAATTTGAGCTTTTGACTGGAATCTGGGGGCTAAACAACTTTTTACACCAAGATAATAATTCATTGTTAGAGATGAAGAATGCTTTAGCTAATACTCAACCTTTATGTCAATATACTGTTGTTAGGAGATCCCTTAATAGGCATTCACAAAGAGATTCAAAACATACAATTATTCCAAATGATAAAAAGGTAAGATATGCAACCATCTTTTCTCATATTGATCCTAATGAAATTTATATAATTCTATTTAGAACTTGCTTTCATAGTAATAACAACTTCTGCCAAAAAGAAGAATTCCTTAATAGACCTATTTACTTTAGGTTGCATCCGACCATTAATAGGAAGCAAGCAATACATCAAATTGAAATTTTTAAAAGAGAATTTAATTTTGATCTTTTAAAATATTATTTCATTGATAACAATTTAGAGAATATTAAAGAATCTATTCAATTGACAAGATATTGCATTTTTGGAAATTCTTCTTATATAAACATGGCAGTCAAATCGGGATCTAAGGTTATAGCAGTTAGAACATCTTTTTTGTACAAACCTCAATTACATAATGTTAATTCAGAAGACTCAAATATATTTAAAATATACTAGTAATTAATTTAAGATTCAATCCATTTCTTATAGTAGATGATATCCTTTATTTTCATTAAAAGTTGAGGTATAATCGGTATCATTGAGAACGCCACATATAAGAAGTTTCGAAGGCTACTGTATCTAGTTAAAAGATGCCCAGGTTTTAAATTATAATTGTATTTACCTTGCATCCTGATGTTAGCCAGAACTAATCTGTTTAGTTCTAGTATAGAATCCTTATGTATTTTAAAAATCTCATTATCAATATTTTTTTGAACCCATTTCTTTCTTTCTGAATTGAACCTCTCAGGGGCAGAGTGCCCTTCACTAGTCCCGTGAATACGCCAGCCTCCAAGAATTTCAGGGCAATATGCAATTTTGCATTGAGTAGATAATCTTGTTATTAAGTCAAAATCTGCAATATGACTAAAATCATTGTCAAAAGCCTTATCAAGTCTTTTAATATGGTTTACCCTAAGCAATACTGTTTCTAATGATATATGATAGTTTGTAATTAGTTTCCCCGTTGAATCATTCATATTAACCTTATTCTTATATAGAGCTTGTTGATGTTTATTGCTAAAGAATATAGTATTTGAATAACATATGCCAACAGACTCATCTCTAAAATATTCTATTTGCTTACTTAATTTATTCTTCATCCAGATATCATCTACATCAAGAAAACCAACATAATCACCACTAATAACATTGTAGGCATTCTCTCTAGCCTTACCCAGGTTGGTTTGATCAGCTGAATTAAAGTATTTAATTCTTATATCATTATAGCTAAGAACTATATCTTTCGATTTGTCAGTAGACCTGTTATCCCAAAAAATAACTTCCCAATTTTTATAGTCCTGTTCCAATACACTCTTTATCGCTTGATTAAGGAATTGCTCTCCATTAAAGCAATTCATAATTATACTTACTAGAGGATACTTAGTCATTTACTTTGTACCAATTAATTACTCTTTCAAGACTCAAGTTAAACTCAGATACAGGCTCCCAACCTAGTAGATTCCTTGCCTTTGTAATATCTGGGTAGAGTGACATTATTTCTGTATCCCTATATGGAATTGCACCGAAGGTGGCCTTCCCCGCTCCTGTAATCTCAATTACCTTGTTTGTGACTGATCTTATACTAATTGGGACACCAGAACCAATATTTATTACTTCGCCAAATGCTTTTTTGTTTTCTATGCACAAATAAACAGCATTAACAAAATCATTGACATCGCAATAATCTCTCAATTGTTTTCCCTCTGTTACTGGAATATTATTTGATTTTAGGCAGTTTCTTATTAAGTATGGTAAGAATCTATTCTTATCTTGCCTTTCACCAAATACTAAAAATGGTCTTAAAATAACAACTGGAAGATCTTTTGTTCTGAATAGGTATTGTAATAGATTTGTAGAATATACTTTACTTAATGAATAAGGAGTCGATGGCATTTCTCTTGTGACTTCTGTTATAGGAGAACTGGTAGGACCATACTCATCGCTTGAACCCAAGTGAACTAGAGTCTTAATCGAAAATTTTGAACCAAGTTTTGTTAAGTTAGCCAAGGCATCATGATTATTTTCAAAAACAACATTACCTCCATCATCAAAACTTCTATGGTCTATATAACCAGAGCTATTAATTATGTAATCTATATTTGAGATTTGTTCAATTATTTGTTTTGGAACTAATTGCGACAAGTCATGCTTTATGTATTTTACTTCTGGAATCTTTCTCCAAGGCTTCACCTCATTTTTGGAAATGCTTATAACCTTAAAGTCTTTATTAATAAAGTAATTTGCAATATGTGAGCCTATAAAACCAGTTCCACCAGCTACTAAAACTACTTTCTTTTCTACCATGGCTTAACTCCTGATTTTATGAGAGCATCTAGAGTATCTTTGTCTCTTTTTGTATCTACACAGTGCCAAAAACCTTCATGTAAATAAGCCATTAACTGAGAATCCTTTGCTGCTCTTTCCAATGGATCTTTTTCTAATATTGTTGAATCATTTGAGATGTATTCAATAAATTTGGGCTCCATTACAAAAAAACCGCCATTTACCCAACCTTCTTTTAGTTGAGGCTTTTCTATAAAACTAGTCACCATATTTTTTTCGGAAATCTTCAGCTCCCCAAATCTTGCTGTAGGTCTTACCCCAGTTACTGTTACTAGTTTTCCATGAGATTTGTGGAAATCAATTAACTCAGATATATTCAAGTCGCATACAGCATCTCCATATGTTAATAAGAAAGTTCCATCATCTATGTATTCTTTAAGCCTTCGTATTCTCCCCCCAGTCATAGTATCTATTCCTGTATCAATCAGGCTGACAGACCAGTTTGGTGAATGCCCATGGTAAGGAATAATATCTCCATTTCTTAAGTTAACTTTGAAGTCTGAGTTTAGGGTCTGATATTTGTAGAAATAGTCTTTTACAATTTCAGCTTTATAACCCAAGGCTAAATAAAAATCATTAAAACCAAATTTAGAATAAATATCCATTATATGTTCAATCATTGGCTTCTCGCCCACCTTTAGCATAGGCTTGGGAATTACAGCCGTATACTCAGACAGCCTAGTTCCAAAACCACCAGCAAGAATTACTACTTTCATTTTGGTTTGGGTGGGAATTTCAGAAAGGAAAGTGGTTGGCGTTCAACTTCATTCTGGTCATGAAGTGAATCAGCAATATTTAGTATATAGCTATCGCTTCCTGATAATCCTCTAAACCCAAACCAAATCCCTGGAGGAACTGTTATAAGAGAATATAAACTTTCTCCAATTATAGTATTTTGAATCAATTCTTTATCATCATTGTAGAAACTAAACTGAACTTTACCAACTGGAACTACTAGGTTCATTGTCATAAGCAAGTGGCGCTTCCATGCTTTTGTATAACCAGACTTTATTATTGAAAAGTAAGCCTCCTTAAAATCTTTATATTGACTATCTGTTGATTTGAGTACGTGAAGAACATCTCCTCCTTCAACAGAAATCCTACTAAGGTTAGTTACCGAAATATGACTGTTGTTTATATACATTTATTTTTTATCTGCTTAGCAGAGGAAGTATACGATTTAATTTGATTCAGACAAAGATCATACGCACTTATCGTATTTGAATTGGAATAGAAATCTGAGTACCAAGACCTAGTATATTCTATGGTAGATTCAAAATCTAGAGTTGGCTGCCATTGTATTTTTGCAAGTGCTTTGTCGCAGTTTAATTTGAGAAGACTAGACTCACTTTTTTTTATATCACTATCACTTTCTATCTTCCAAGATGAATTTACCCATGCGGTAGATAATTTCTTTACTACATCAAGTACAGAGTAATCCTGGTCAGAGTTAGGCCCAAAATTAAATGAATTACCATTTAGTTTTGGATTATCTTTCAATGCTTGTGCGAAACGGAGATAACCACTTAGTGGCTCAAGTACATGTTGCCAGGGCCTTGTTGAATGAGGTGCTCTAATAGATACAGGCTCACTATTTGTCCATGCTCTAATACAATCTGGAACTATTCTATTTTCTGCCCAGTCACCTCCACCTATTACATTTCCTGCTCTTGCTGAGCCTATCAAAATGTTGCTATCTCCTTTATTGAAGAATGAACGATAAAAAGAGCTAAATGCAATTTCTGCTGACCCCTTAGAAGCACTATATGGATCAGCACCCCCTAGCCTGTCTGTTTCTCTATAGCCCCATAACCATTCTTGATTGTCATAACACTTGTCACTAGTGATAATTATAGAAATGCAATTATTATTTATTACCTTAAGTGCATTTAAAATGTTCACAGTTCCTAAAACATTAGTCTGCCATGTTTCTAATGGGTCTATGTAGGATCTTCTTACTATTGGTTGCGCTGCTAGATGAAATAAAAAGTCTGGCTTTATTCTATCTATTATGTTGATCAACTTTTGATCATCTTTTATATTAATTCTATTGTCATTCATTCTATTTTTTATTGAAGCACTGTCAAATAGGGATGGAGATGTTGGAGGGTTCAATGCAATTCCATGAACTTCTGCACCAAGATAAACTAGCCAAATACTAAGCCAGGAACCTTTAAAGCCAGTATGTCCTGTAATAACTACTTTCTTACCTTTAAATGTAGTATGTAGATTCATACAAGAATGATATCATAAATTTATAGGCTAATAGCTTTTAATTGGCTAAGCCCTTATTTTAAATTCTGGCGAGAACTAATTTAAAAATGGATATCATATCAAATTCGTTTTATTTCAAAAAAGCTAGGTTTGGGTTGATTTGGTATCTTAAAAAATTTGCCAAACTAGATGATTCATCTGTTATCTTGCTGCCTGAATTGATATGTAACTCCTTAACTGAAATACTTGAGATGTCTGGATTTCATCTTAGCTATTATAAACTTGATTCTAAGTTAAATCCTTTGATTGATTCTATTAATACTAAGCTTTCTTCTATGCCTAATATAAAAGTTATAGTATATGTTAATTATTTTGGAATCCCCCCCGAAATTGATTCCTTAAAGAAAAAATGTGAAGAAAGAAATATTCTTCTTGTAGAGGATAACTCTCATGGCTTTGGAGGTTCAAGTAGAGGTGTGAAATTAGGTGCTGTAGGGGACATAAGTATAAGTTCTCCTAGGAAATTATATTCACAAGCTATTGGAGGGATTTTATCATTAAATATAGTTAGTGCTCAAGCCAATATAAATAAAGGTTTTATAGGATCAGCACATAGTTTTAATATTGACTATCAAAAAATACCTGTAACAAATAAATTACTGCATAAATATAGAATCATAAATAGTTTGAAGAATAAGATTAGGCTGATTCAATTAAGTTTTAGTGATCAAAATAGCCCATATTCTTTTAGAGAGAAAAAAACTAAATTGATTGAATTTGAACCTGCTAAATCACTTCCAGAGAATTATTTGGATTGGTCTACTATTATAGAATCTAGATTGGAAGGTTGGGATATTGCGAATAAATTTATAAAAAGTATAGGCTTGGAACCATTATTTATAAAAGATATGCAAGGACTTTGCCCTTGGGCCTTCCCCGCAATTTGTAAGGATAAGAATCAAAGGAATAAAATAATTCAATATTGTTATGCGAATTCATTGTCAGCTTTTAGTTGGCCATGTTTGCCAGATACACAAATCTCAGAATCAGCTCCAGCATTTCAATTATGGGAGAAACTCATTTGCATACCTCTAAATAAGGTGAGTATATACTCTATGCAGAAGATTAATTTAAAAATCAACCATTAAACACTAAGTATTAATATCGTAATAAATTAATGACGTTCTTTAACTAGTGTATTTTTTAATAAGATTTACAATACCCTTGCCAATATTTCTATATCTCAAAGTTGCCACCATTCTCAGTATATCCTGGGTCAACCAGATCACTTTTAATGGGGAAAGTAAAATACTCCTTGAATATATATCAATTGCTAGTTTGTCTTCATCTGGGGAGTAGTTTATAGTGTGAGGTCCATAATAGTTCTTTCCCTGACTTCTTTTTATTCTAATTTCGGCAAAACCACTTAACTGATTGCTTTTAAGTAGCCAAATTCCATCACCATAATACCTTTTTTTTGTTTGCAACGGATAGTAGACTTGGTTGTTAAATCTCAGTGGACCACCTGCATTTCTCATGTAAGCTCCAGCTATTGATTTGTCAAATTTTTTAGCATAGATACATTCTTTTAATTCAAAATTCAGATCATTCATATTTAAAGCAGAGCTGAATAAATACCTGGCTTTATTCTCTGACTCTAAAGAACTGCAGATCAGATTTATGTTATCCCCTTCGATAGTAAGTATAGGATCTATTATGTTGTATAACCTATCAATAGAAGCCTGATTTGTTTCTATCTTTTGTATTAGCATATTTTTTCTATTCTTAATTTTGTAGATACATAGTCCTTTTTTGGAACTGCACTCAAACGTAAGATATGTATCTTTTCTGATGCTTAAAGATCTAGGGAATGAGTAATGAGTTTGATGATCTAACGCTAATCTCTTAAATTCTTTTTCAACTAGTTTATATAAGAAGATAGCACCTTTTCCGTTAATTATAGAGAGACTTTCAAATAGTAATTCATTGTCAGACAAAAAGAAAGGATCTGCAGCGATTAAGAATTTATTAGAAGGCTTGGTTATTTTCTTAATAGAATTTAATTCTATGTGTCTACGTGTTAATTTCTTTTCATTGACTAACTGCCAGAAAACACCTGTCGGAATTAAGTAGCTATGCCATAGCTCAAATTTCACATTTTGAATCTTTTTCTTGATGGAATTGAACAGCTTTTTCATAGTACCTTATTGAAAACTTTAAGTATCCTCTCGATTATTGAGAGTGATCTCCTTATTAGTTTTAGTAACCTTTCATTGCTCTTTATAATATTCATACTCTTTCTATATAATGTATATATGTAACCAATCAATGTGTTAGAAAAAACATACTCTTCGAGAATATTTTCTTTTCCGGCCCACTTGAACTTATATGATTCGTTGCCAAGTGTAAAATCAACCCTATTTATTTTTTCATCAAAGCAAATAGTTATCAAATATTCCAAAAGAAGTCTGCCTGGGGAATACTTAGAGTAAGGAGTATCCATATATGCTGGATATATATAATATAATGTATTTTTGTATGTTATGCCCCAGCAAGCAGCTAAAATCTTTTCATCAAGGTTAATGCTTAGTAGATGTGATTTCATATTTGAATTTTTATCATCAACTTCCTTATTGGAATATTGATAGAAATCATTATAGAAATTCAGTCTTGCAAAGATTTTTTTGGTAAATGGTATCCCCATTTTCTGAACTTTCTTTTCTAAAGATAAAGATATTATCTTGAAGATATTATTATACTCTTTTTCTGAATTATAGACCTTATATGTTAGTTCACCAGATTCTTTTAATCTTCTCTTATATCTATTATTGTCTTTCAACATCCTGCTGGAAACATCTTTAAATAGATCGCCTAATTTAGTATATTTATTCGTACTAACTGAATATGAATAACCTGTTTTAATACCACCAATTTGCTCAAGGTGGAAATTGTGTTTAGGGCTATTTATAATATTTGGATTTCTCTGAATTATAAAAGCATCGTGATAAGGAAGAGACTTTATAATTAACTTCCAAATTTTATACAACCTATTGCTATGTAAATAATCATTGTTCACCAATGGGTTGTTATACTCTGAAAATCCACCCCCTGTAAATTTGTAAAGCTTAATTACACTTGTTTTTATAATTTGCAATGGAAATAGAGCAATCACCTTACCCTTTTCATTATTTACTATGTAAATTTCTACCTGTGTATTAGGTTCTCTTCTTAGCTCATATTTATACCAATGTATAAACCAGTCGTATGATTGAAAAACAGAACAATTAGACTCTATTTCGAGCTTCTTCCAAATGTCAATTAAATATCTGTCTAAGGGAGCAATATGTTTGACCGTTAATTCATTCATGTAAAGAATTATCCTTTAGATAACTATATGATCCTATTTTTGCATTGTTTACCATTAATAATATCAAGACAGCTTTCTGAAGCTTTAACCCTAGCCTCTTCAAGAGCTTCATTGCTGTAATAGGCTGTATGTGGATTAATGATTACTCTTCCATTTAGCTCTTGATTGTCTTTCCACACTCTATATAATTTATCACTTAACTCTGGGGGTTCGGAGGTCCATACGTCTGTGGCATAACCTTCAAGATGATTTGATTTTAGACTTTCATATATAAGATTCTGATCTTTAATTATGCATCCTCTAGATACGTTAATAAGAAAAGAGCCTTTCTTCATATTTGAAATAAAATCTTTATTAACTAAATTATTTGTTTCTTCAGTTAGAGGGGTGTGTATTGAAACTATGTCTGAATTGTTTAGCAAGTCGTATAATTTTTCGTATCTCTTTATGTCCAGAATTTTTTCGGCGCCAGAAGAGATGTAAGGGTCATAAAAGCCAACAATTCTTGACAATGATAAATACTTTCTTGCCAGAGAACTCCCAATTCTTCCTAGTCCAATTATTCCTAAACTCATTTTGTTGATCCTTTTTATTGGAAAGTTTATCTTCTTTCCATTCCATGAATTTTGATCGGATTTAGCAAATTCCTGAAGTGAGTTGATTTTTCTTGTTAAATTTAGGATCATAGCTAAAGCAGTATCAGCAACTTCGTCGATACCATAGTCTGGAGTATTTACTACTATTATATTTTTTCTTTTACATAGATCCATGTCTATATTGTCATAGCCAACGCCATATCTAACTACGGCTCTTATATTCTTGTACTTGGTAAGAAAGTTCTCATTTATTTGTTTTTTCCATACTAAAGCTATGGTTGTATTAGTCGTAAGCTCTTCATTAAAATATTCTTTTAAAATGTTACGTTCAATGCTAAATTCTTGCAAATGGTCAGTTATGGATACGGTGTCTTGGCTCATAATATGTTTCTACTTGAAATACTAATAGCATTGACTTTTTAATTATATCTTGTTCTCTAGTCTTTACCTAGGACAATTTCTATTTGATATTGATAACAAAATCTCTTTTCATCGCTCTTGCATAAAAAAAGTATAATCACAAGTAAAACTTCGTTGATGCGATCCAACTTAAACCCCATTTTGGTAACTGGTGCAGCTGGTTTTATTGGAGCAGCCTTGGTGCAAAGGCTCTTGCGAAAAGGGGAACAGGTTGTAGGGATAGATAATTTGAATACCTATTATGATAGTTCTTTAAAGCATGCAAGGTTAAATGAAATAAGAGAGGTTCAAGACTCTGCTAATGGAAAGTGGAACTTTTATCAGTTAGGTATAGAGGATCAAGAAGCATTAAAAAAAGTATTTGATAAGCATTCACCTCGGATTGTTGTTAATCTTGCGGCCCAAGCCGGAGTGAGGTATTCGATTGAAAATCCTTATGAATATGTTCAAAGTAATTTGATTGGCTTTTTTAATATCTTGGAGCTTTGTAGGTATCAGGGAATTGAAAACTTGATATATGCTTCGAGTAGTTCGGTATATGGTGGAAATAGAAATCTTCCTTTTTCTGAATCACAAGCCGTCAACCATCCAGTAAGTTTTTACGCGGCAACCAAAAAATCTAACGAATTGATGGCTCATACTTATAGTCATCTTTACAAAATCCCGGCAACTGGATTGAGATTTTTCACTGTTTATGGTCCTTGGGGAAGGCCAGATATGGCTCCAATGATATTTGCTAGGGCGATTTTGAAGGGCGAACCAATTCGAATTTTTAATTATGGTGAAATGCTTAGAGATTTCACCTATATCGATGATATTGCTGAGGCTGTTTTACGTTGTTGTTTCAAGCCAGCAAAAGTGAACCCTCTCTTTGACCCACTTCAGCCTGACCCTGCAACATCATCATCGCCTCATCGTATTTTCAATATTGGTAATAGTCAGCCAGTTCAGCTTTTGCAATTTGTTCAACTCCTTGAGGATTCTCTTGGTCAAAAGGCAATAAAGGATCTAATGCCTATGCAGCCAGGAGATGTAATTGCAACTGCTGCTGACACTAAAAGACTAGAAGATTGGGTGGATTTTCGACCTAAAACATCTATTAAAGAAGGAATAGCAAGCTTTACTAGATGGTTCAGAGACTATTATAAACTTTAAACATCTCTTATAGATAAATATGTATACTATTTACGAACTCAATCTCATCGTTTTACATTTAGATCAAAATAAGTATAGCTTTTAAAACATTTTATACTTACAAGATTAATTAGCTAATGCATTTATGAAAACTATATTAGTAACTGGAGGATCTGGATTTATTGGAAGTCATACATGCTTGGCCTTGCTTGACTTTGGTTACAACTTAGTGGTTCTAGATTCATATATAAATAGTTCTGTAATTGCTTTAAAGCGTGTAATAGGTTTAAGTAAAACTCAGAAACAATCTGCACAAAACACATTGCATGAAGTTCGAGGAGATATTAGAGATTATAAATTATTATCAAAAGTATTTGTAGAAGCTATAAAGAATAATGCTCCGATAGAAGCTGTGATTCATTTTGCTGGATTAAAGTCTGTTGAAGAATCTGTAAGAGAACCCTTACTTTATTGGAATGTAAATGTTGAAGGTTCCAGGAATTTATTTCGTGTGATGGATGAAAACAATTGTAGAACTATTGTATTTAGTAGTAGTGCAACAATCTATGCATCCTCTACTGATAATTTATTAACCGAAGCTTCTGAACTTAAGCCTTGCAACCCTTATGGGAAGACTAAACTTGCTGTTGAAGAATTACTTCGTGATTTATTTGAAAATTCAGAAAATAATTGGCGTATAGCAAACCTAAGATATTTCAATCCAGTTGGAGCTCATTCATCTGGTGAGATAGGTGAGTCTCCTCTAGAGAAGCCAAATAATTTGTTCCCCTACATTTGTCAAGTTGCTATAGGAAGTCGTAAGCAATTACAGATTTATGGCAGTGATTGGCCTACCCCTGATGGGACTGGTATTCGCGATTACATCCATGTTATGGATTTAGCAGAAGCTCATAGCGCTGCTTTGGAATATCTCTTCTCCAAACAATCTAAATTACTAAATTTAAATATTGGTACAGGCAAAGGAACAAGTGTCTTAGAGCTTGTAAAAACCTTTGAAAAAGTCAATGGCTGTAAAGTTCCATATGTCTTTTCAGCTAGACGCCTAGGAGATGTTTCTAAAACAGTTGCAAACAATCAATTGTCTATTAGAACTTTAGCCTGGGAACCATCAAGAAGTTTGAGTGATATTTGTAGGGATGGATGGAGATGGCAAATGCTAAATCCTTTTGGATATTCTGAAAGAACACATTAGAGAAAAGCTCAGGCTTTCCATTCCATATTCAAGTGAATTTTCTTTAAGGCGATCCAGCAAGTTAGCTCATTCGGTGTAATTCGATACAAAATAAAAGAAGTCAGCTTCGTTTCTCATGATTCCTATTGAGATCACAATGGCCAGTATTGCCTTTATGGCTCTTATTTACTGGGAAGTTCGTGTTTTGTATACTCCACACAATTAATTACTCTGTTTAAACCCTTTTGCTTAAACTTCAATTCTTATGAAGTTTAAGATTGAACGCTCCGTTCAGGATTCGAACCTGAGACCCACTGCTTAGAAGGCAGTTGCTCTATCCAGCTGAGCTAACGGAGCTTAAAACCAATTTTAGTGATTGCTAAGCTGACAGACTATATTCGGTTCCTTTTCAATTTAATTAATTTGGCTCGAAAGCTTTCAAAAAATCAAAAAATGGAGATTGTTCAGGAATCTCTTTTAGGAAAGTCCTTTGGCGATTTAGCTAAAAGCTATGGATGTACTACCAGCACAATATCAAGGACAGTAAAAGGACTTTTAACTAAGGAAGAATATGAGGCTTTGAAAAAAGGAAGGACAATCAAAAGCGTAAATTTGGCTAATAACTCTTCATTATCAAATGAAGTAGAACAATCGATAGAAGAGGTTAAGCCTCAAAATCTCAATAATGATTTGCTTCAAAATGAAGATTTCATAGCAGATCAGAATTGGGAGACTTTGGATGAAGAATTTAGTCAGCCTGATTTAAGAGAGAACAATTCCCAAGAAAACTTTAAAGAAGTAGTTCCTTTGATATCAGAATTTGCCTGGGAGGAGCAACAAGAAGTCGCGGCTAAACCTTTTGACATAGAACTATTCCCAGAAACTGTTTATATGCTTGTAGATAAGAAAGTGGAGCTGGAATCAAAGCCCTTAAAGGATTTTTCCCAATGGAGCTTTCTACCTGACCAAGATCAAGAGCGTTTAGCTATTTTATTGTTTTCAAATCAAAGATCAGCTAAAAGACATTGCACTAGAAATCAAAGAGTTTTAAAAGTTCCAAATCCAGAGGTATTCATGATTTCTTGCCCTTTCTTGGTTTCAAAAGGCATTACGAGATTGGTTTTAGATGATTGCTTAATAGCACTTGACAGTTAGATGGTTGAAAATATTTTTTAATAATGTCTTTATTCAGAATTGGTCAATGTTAATAATCCAGCTGAACAACCTCCACTAATGTAACCAAGGCTAATTGATATTCCTAAGAGAAATCCAGATGGATAGGGAGGAGTTGAAGAAAAGCCTAAATCTAGCTTGTATCTGCTATTCAGATTCTGGGCTCCCAAGCAAAGTACAAGAACTATTAGCCCTGCATTGGATAGAGTAAATATTAGTAGCAGTAGTTTCTTTAGCATAAAGAGTTGTTTTCTATTGAGATTATTTTGCCTCTTTATTCTCCTCTTGACTATTAGAGGTTTGGTTCTTATTCATAAGAGAATAAAGGAATCTTTTGGAAAGTCCAGATTTACTTGATATTTCTTTGGCCGCAAAGCTCACAGTTGAACCATCTTTTATAAGTGAAAGCATCTTTTCTTTTAATTCAGCAATATCTATCGAGCTGTTTTCATTTGAATTCGAAGAGTAACCACCCAAAATTATTGTGAACTCTCCTCTAGGTTTGGTTTTTTGAAAATATTTTAATACTTCTCCAACTGTTGAACCAACATGCTCTTCATATCTTTTGGTTAGTTCTCGAGCTACTTCAATAGGCCGACTATTCCCACAATACTCAGAAAGCTCTTCTAAAAGTTTTATCAACTTGTGAGGGGCTTCATATAAAACGGTGGTTCTTTTTTCTAAAGCAATAGCGCTTAGCGCTTTCTTACGATCTTTGTTTTTTATGGGAAGAAACCCCTCAAAACAAAACCTATTTGAGGGCAGGCCACTGCTAACTAAGGCTGTTATTGCTGCGCAAGGACCTGGTATGCAAATTACATTGCAACCAGTTTCTTTTGCAGCCTTAATCAACTCTTCACCAGGATCACTGATTCCAGGTAGACCTGCATCACTAATTAATCCAATACTTAGGCCACTCTTTAGATCTTTTAAAAGTTTAGGGATCCTGCTTTTTGTATTGTGCTTGTGAAAACTTAACAGAGAATTTTGAATACTTAATTTTTTTAAAAGTTGCCCACTATGACGAGTATCTTCGCAAGCAATAATCGAGACTTCTTTTAGAATTAACTTTGCTCTTGGTGATAGATCGGCAAGATTCCCAATAGGTGTTCCAATAACGTATAAATTGCCTGAGGCTGGTTCGGCTCTTTGAGTAAAAACTTCTTTTTCTAAACAATCCATGGTTTCAGTTAATTTTTGTCTTCCACAAGGAATAAAGATTGATGATCTTTTTGATGTGCTTAGAAATTTAAGTTGGGGGGCTGCTGATATTTTGATGGCTTATGCAAGAGGAGAAAAGCCTCCATATGGTTTTTCTAAAGAATTAGATATTAAAGATAATGCAGATGGTCCAGTCTCTGCGGCTGATCTTGCAGTAAACAGCTGGCTTCTAGAAGGCTTCAAAAATTATTACCCTTCTGTAGATTGGATTGTTTTAAGTGAAGAAAATGCAAAAGGAAGATCTGTTGATGATGTTTACAAAAACAATGAATGGGTTTGGGTTTTGGATCCCTTGGATGGAACTAAGGATTTTCTTCAGGGGACAGGGGAATATGCCGTTCATCTAGCTCTTGTTAAAGACCATACTCCAATAATAGGAGTTGTTGTAATACCTGAACTTGACGAACTTTGGTTTGGAGTTGTAGGTCATGGTGCTTGGTGCGAAAACCGTTTAAAGAAGAAGAAAGATGTTCAATTTAGTAATAGGGGTGAAATTTCTAAGATGATTCTTTTGGCAAGTAGAAATCATCGCGATAAAAGACTGTCTCAATTGATAGATAAGATTTCTTTTGCTTCAATTAAAGGTGTTGGTAGCGTGGGTTGTAAGGTCGCAACTATCCTTAGAGGAGAAGCAGATGTTTATATCTCTTTGTCAGGAAAAACTTCTCCTAAAGATTGGGATATGGCTGCTCCGGAAGCATTGCTTAAAGCAGCAGGAGGAGAGTTCTCCCATGCGAATGGGAAGCCTCTTGTTTATATGCAAAAAGATCTTAATCAAGCTGGTTGCTTAATCGCAAGCAGCGGAAGTAAACATAAATTGCTATGCGAATTAATCTTTAATGCGATGAAATATATAGACCCAATGTTTGAGGTTTAACTATTTAATGTCCCTTTTTAATTTAACGGTGCTACTGGAGTAGGAGTTGGTTGAGGGTAGTTCATATCATTATTTTGAGATACACCTCTTAAAGTTAGATTTATTCTCCCTCTATTATCTATTTCTCTAACTCTAACAGTAACTTCATCACCTACCTTCACTACATCTTCTACTTTCTCAACCCTAGCTTCTGACAGTTGGGAAATATGAATCATTCCCTCTTTCCCAGGAAGAATTTCAACAAAAGCACCGATAGGGATAATTCTCGTTATTGATCCAGTGAAAATCTCACCTTCATGTACTTTTCTAGTGAGACCTTCGATGATTTTTTGGGCTTCTTCTGCAGCAACCCCATCATGAGAAGCAATTGTCACGATGCCTCCATCTTCGATATCAATTTTGGTATTTGTTCGTTCTGTAATCCCTTTAATTGTTCTACCTCCAGGACCAATAACTGTTCCAATTAGCTCTGGATCTATGCGGAAGCTTAAAAGTCTAGGAGCGTGAGGAGAGAGAGTTTCTCTGGGCTTGTCAATTGTCTCATTCATTTTTTCGAGGATATGAGTTCTTGCTGGTTTGGCTTGATTTATTGCATCAGCAATCACTTTTACTTCTAAGCCAGTAATTTTCATATCCATTTGAAGGGCTGTTATGCCTTTCTCTGTTCCAGCTACTTTGAAATCCATGTCTCCCAGAAAATCTTCAATGCCTTGAATATCAGTGAGAATACGAATTTCTTTACCTTCTTTGATTAGTCCCATAGCAGCTCCACTTACTGGGGCTTTTAAAGGTACACCTGCATCTAAAAGGGCAATCGTGCTCCCGCAAACTGAGCCCATTGATGTTGATCCATTGGAGCTAAGTACTTCACTTACAACTCTAAGAACATATGGGAATGATTCTTTTGGAGGTAAAACTGGGAATAAAGCTCTTTCAGCAAGTGCTCCATGTCCCACTTCTCTTCTGCCAGGAGTTCTCATTGGCCTTGTCTCTCCGACTGAATAGGGTGGGAAGTTGTAATGGTGAATATAGGTTTTATCAGAGCTGGGGTTTAGATCATCCATCTCTTGAGCATCACTTGGTGTTCCCAATGTTGCAGTGGAGAGGACTTGAGTAAGCCCTCTTTGGAATAAGCCTGAACCATGGACCCTCTTGGGAAGAACTCCAGCATCAGCTTCGATTTTTCGTACTTCGTCAAGGGCTCTACCATCCACACGCTTTCCGTCCTTAACTATTTGTTCACGCATTAGTTTCTTTGTTAAAGCCTTGAAGCTTGAAGTAAGCAACTTTGGATTTGTAGAAACTGCTTTTCTTACAGCATTATCTTCTTTTAGGGACTCTATCTTGTCTCCTACATTAGTTTTTATTTCTTCTAATTTTGAGTCGCGTTCTTCTTTAGTTAATTTAAACTCTTTAAGTAGGTCTGAGATTGGCTTTCTACAATTCTTTTCTAAATAATTTGGCGTTGTTTCGTCAATTTCTTGCTCTGCTGGCTTTTTCTGCTCAATCCCGCTTTCTTTAAGAATTGATTGTTGAGCTTTTATTAGTTCATTAACAGCTTCATAGCCAAAATCTATCGCTTCAATTACATCTTGTTCTGAAAGTTGATTTGCTCCTGCTTCAACCATTACTACACCATCAGGAGTTCCTGCTACTACAAGATCTAAGTCTCCACGCTCTATCTCTCTATAGCTTGGATTTAATACAAAATCATCTCCCAATAAACCTACTCTAACCGCTGCCATTGGACCGTTAAATGGTATCTCTGCAAGCAATGTCGCCATAGAAGAGGCAGTTACAGCAAGAACATCTGCTGGAACTCTTTCATCTAAGGAAAGGCAAGTGGCAACAATTTGAATGTCATCTCTCATCCATGCTGGAAAAAGAGGCCTTAATGGACGATCGATTAGACGAGAAATTAAAGTAGCTCTTTCCGGAGGACGTCCTTCACGCCTCATAAAGCTTCCAGGTATTCTCCCTGCTGCATAGAGTCTTTCTTCGTAGTCACATGTCAGAGGAAGGAAGTCCGCCCCTTCTCTACCCTGAGATTGAGTGGCTGTTACTAATACTGCGGTGTCGCCACATTCAATTAGTACTGATCCCCCTGCTTGAGGTGCATATCGTCCTGTAGTTAGCAGTATTTCCCGACCATCAAAGGAAACCGTTGTTGTCTGACCTTGCACGTTGTTTGCGTATGTTTTTTTTTCTACCCTTATTCTTGCACTTGATAGGTACTTATTGATTATAAAAACAGTATTTTCTCGTTTTTAATAACCCTAATATAGGGTCGATTTTATTTCTAAAACCTTTTAGCTATTGACTTTTAAGCTAAAAAAACAATATTGACATTAGTTGTTTAAGTCTTGATTTTTGTATTTACCAACTTGATTTAACCACTCCAGGTAACTCTCCTTTATGAGCTCTTTCTCTTAATTGATTTCTGCAAAGGCCAAAATCACGATATACACCTCTTGGTTTGCCAGTAGCCCAACAACGATTTCTCATCCTTGATGGAGCACTATTTCTTGGGAGTGCTTGAATCTTTCTATGAATTTCCAGGCGATCCATAGGATCTTTGGCGGAATGGAATTGATCTAACAATTTTTTTCTTTTCGCTGAATAGCGCTCAACTAATTTCTTGCGCTTTACATCGCGGGCAATCATCGATTTCTTTGCCATGAAAAAGCTTTAAAAGCAATATCTTTTAGAGACTTTACTCCTTAGCCTCCTTTATAGCGAGAACAAGTTGCGCTTAGCGACTATTGCCTAGCTGATGAAATATTGATAGTTGACTGGTATCTCTAATGATAAGAACGATACTTAAACCAACTAAAAGAATGAAACCAGATTGCATAAAGGCAAGTTGGATCCTTTCAGGGATTGGCTTTCCTCTCATTGCTTCGATTAAAATCAAAGCAAATTGCCCTCCATCTAAGATGGGTAAAGGTAAGGAATTTAAAACCGCCAGATTTATTGACACTAATGCTGCAAATAAAATCATTCCTGATGCACCTTGACCTGAAAGTTGTGCGCCAAGTTCAACAATTTTCACAGGCCCACTAATTTGCTTGGATGTTGATTTGAAATCAGTGAATAGACCTTGGTAGCCTTTAATCGTTCTTATAAGTAGATCACTAAACTGAGTATTTGAGTGATTAATTATTTCAGAGATGTCTTTTGCAGGCCTGGTTGAATTGCTTATATTTTGTTGTAACTGAGCCCCTATCTTCCCATTGCCCTGAAAATTAGAAGGAGTTAAACTAATTATTTCTTTTGTTCCATTATTAACTTTTTCTAGTTTTATGGGTTTGCCTGGAGATTGCTGGATTTTTTCTACTAACTTTTGAACAGCTTCTTGCCCCTGTCCAAGATTTATATCATCAGCACTCAAAACCTTATCCCCTACAGTTAAACCTGCTAAATCAGCAGCCTCTTGTTCCTGAACACCCATTATGAGTACTCCAGGACCAGCCGGGTTTGGTAACCCTATGAAAGTTGCTTGGCCAAACAATGCAATCCAAGCAATTAATAAGTTTGCAAGAATTCCTGCTGAAATAACAAGCAACCTTTGCTGGGTTGGCCTGTTGCGTAAGAGGTCTGGATCATCGGGCGGAATTTCCCCTTGTTCGTCATCATCGGGAAATGATACAAACCCACCTAGAGGTAAAGCTCTTAATGAGTAAGTAACACCTTTAAATTCTTTTTTTAAAATAGAAGGCCCAAACCCAATAGAGAATCCACTAACCCGAATGCCTTGTAAAGTTGCAGCCAGAAAATGTCCTGCTTCGTGAAAAAAAATTAATAGTGCTAATACTGCAATAGATGAAATTACATTTAAAAAGTTCATGCTTTTATTTGCTTTGAGGTTTTAGTTTGCTTGCACCAAAGTATGGAACTAGAGCTTTTGGGAGTGCCACTGTTCCATCGGAACTTTGTCCGTTTTCTAAAAGAGCAGCCATTGTTCTTCCTACTGCAAGTCCACTTGCATTAAGGGTATGAACGAGAACATTGGTTTTTCCGTCTTTTGTTCTTATGGACGATCTTCGCGCTTGAAAATCATTGCAAAGGCTAGAGCTGGAAATTTCTCTAAAAGTTTCAGCTCCTGGCAACCAAACTTCTAAGTCATATGTTCTTGAGGCTGAAAAACCTAAATCTCCTGTACAAAGTTCAACAACTCTATAGGGTAATTCCAATGCTTTTAGAACGTCTTCTGCGTCTTTGGTTATTTGCTCATGTGCTTTTCTTGAGTTTTCAGGATGTACAAACCAGTAAAGCTCAACTTTGTTGAATTGATGAAGCCTAATTAAGCCTCTTGTATCTCTTCCATAGCTTCCTGCTTCTCTTCGAAAACATGGACTATAAGCAACATATCGAATAGGTAGGTTCTTTAAAGGAATTATTTCTTCCCTATGCAAAGAAGTCAAAGGCACCTCTGCCGTTGGTGTAAGCCATAAATCATCTTCTATACAGCGAAAGCTTTCATCTGAGAATTTTGGAAGTTGGCCTGATGCAGTTAAGCTTGCTGTGTTTACTAATGCTGGAGGTAGAACTTCCGTATATCCTTTATTTGTATGTAAATCAAGCATAAAGTTTATTAATGCCCTTTCTAATCGAGCACCTTCATTGAATAATGTCACAAAACGGCTTTTCGAGATTCGGACAGACCTTTGTGTATCTAGTAACCCTAAGTCTTCGGCAATTGACCAGTGATCTTTATAATCCTTGCTTTTAATTGGCTCACCCCATGAGCGAATTACGATGTTATTTTTCTCATCTTTACCTATTGGGCATTCTTTATTGGGAATATTAGGCAGAGTAAGGATTGTGTTTTTTATTTCTTCAGATATTTCTTTTTCTACTTCTTCTAGTTCAGCGACTTTTTGCTTGATTTTATTTCCTTTAGAACGAAGTAAGTCTATTTCATTTGAATTAGGTTTAACACCTTCTCTTATTTTTTGGCCTACTTCTTTTCCAATGCTATTTCCTTGAGCTTGAAGCTTATTCCGTTGCTGCTCAATATCTTTAAGCCGCTCGCTTTTTAGCTGTAATTGTTCTAAATCTATTTCTATGCCACGATTTTTCAAACCGTCTGCTATGAGTTTGGGGTTTTCCCTAATAAGTCTTTGATCAAGCACTATTTTTTAAACAATCTTAAGTGATGCAGGCCTAGCTCGCCCAGTAGATGCCCATTTTTTTAAAAACTCAAGTTGTTCTTTTGCTGTTCTTGAAAGAGGCACAAGCTGCGATGCCGCAAGGATTAAATCGGTTTCCAGGAGCTCTCTCCTTTCTGCAAAGGCAAAATGCATTGCTTCTATAACTGTTTGTTCTAGTTCAGCGCCTGAGAATCCTTCAGTCCTATCAACTATTGATTTAATTGGGAATCCTAAATCAGGCCTTCGCTGATTTAGGTGAAGCTTGAGAATGCTATGGCGCTCTTGAGAGCTAGGAAGATCAAGTAAAAATATTTCATCGAACCTTCCTTTTCTAAGTAGCTCCCCAGGTAAGCGGTCCACTCCATTAGCGGTTGCGACCACAAATACTGCAGAGGTCTTTTCAGCCATCCAAGTCAGAACATTCGCTAGAACTCTTTGGCTTGTTCCTCCATCACTTCTTGCATCACCTCCAAACCCTTTGTCTATTTCATCAATCCATAAGACACAAGGCGCCATGGCTTCTGCTCTTTGAATCGTTTCACGGGTTCTTGCTTCACTTGCACCAACTAAACCAGCAAAAAGTCTTCCCACGTCAAGCCTTAATAGTGGCATGGACCAACTATGAGCAATGGTTTTTGCTGTTAAAGATTTACCAGTCCCTTGAGGTCCTATTAAAAGAACTCCTCTTGGCAAAGGTAATCCAAATTTTCGAGCTTCATCAGAAAAGGCAGCATGACGCTGATCAAGCCAATTCTTTAAAGCATCTAATCCACCAATATCTGCAGGCGTTGAATTTGTTTCGCAATATTCAAGAACTTCACTGCGAGCAATGGCCTGACGTTTTTCTGCCAATACCTCTCCTAAATCTTCTTTACTTAGGCAACCTCTTTGGGCAAGTGCTCTTGCGGCAACTTGACGAACTCTTATTTCACTTAAGCCGCTACATGCATGTGTTAAATCTTCAAGAATATCTTCAGAAAGAATCGATTCGCTGGCCTTGGCGATATTGCTTAGAAGCATTTTTAATTCATCTTCTTTTGGAAGAGGGAGATCTAGAATTGTTATTGATTCTTCTAGATCGGAAGGGGGACTCCAATCCCCTGCAGATAAAACAAGAGTGTGGTTTTTCATTCTCAAATCAGAAGATAAGTTTCTTAGCATTCTTGAAATTCCTGCATCCTCTGAAAAACGGTGAAAATCTTTTGCTAGAAGTATTGTTGGCTTAGATGGATCTAGTTTTTGCAACCATTGCAAAACCGCCATAGGTTGCCTGGCCCCCAATGACTCAGAATTTAATATTCCTTGTAAACCTTCTATATAATCCCAGGTTGCGAGACGTCTTTGATTAAGTCTTTTTGATGCTTGCGATAGTAAAGATTGAACCCTTTCTTCTTCTCCACTCCTAATAAATATTAGTGGAGTTCTAGATTTAATTAAAAGATCAAATTGATCATTCCAGTTATTCATAGGTTCTCCTTTTTTGGCCTTTAGAAGCTACCAATTAAATAATTTATTTGTTGCTTTTGGGTTCAAATGGAAGTCGATCTGTATCTGAAACAACTGTTGGAGAAGAAGCAATTGCTGGGTTTGCTTGTTGTTTTAATTGATCATCCAATATTTTCTGAAGATTATCTGGCAAAGCTTCTTGGCTAAGTAAAAAAGTTTGAACTGCTTGGAAAACGTTTGCAATAACCATATATAGAAGAACTCCTGCAGGCAGTGGGAAGAAAAGAAACATCCCTGTAATCATTACCGGAGTAATTTTTTGAGCAGTAGCTTGTTGAGGGTTTGGAGGCATTCCTCTGCCAGAGAGAAGTTGAGATATGACAAGAGTTAGACCAAAACCACCTACTAGTATTGCTATATCCCAATTAATAGAACCATCAACATAAAAACCAACTTGGCCTAAAGCTTTGATGAAAAGGAAACCGCTTTTTGCAGCAAGGCCTGGGATTCGACCCTCTACAGTCGCATCTCCAGGATATCTAGCTGTAACGGTGCCTTCAGAAGAAACTTTTACAAGGTCTTCCCCTTTTGTAACTTTCCAGCTAGGCGTGAATTTAGATCCATCTTTATATCGAGCAAGTACATTCTTATAACCTTCTCCATTTGGCGTCTCAAGTCTGATGTCTACTGATTCGCCTGCTGCTATTTTTGTTCCACCGGGTAATGAAGCTATTACTGGGAAATGATCCTTTTCTGTAATAAATATTGAATGCTTAGGACTCTTAAATGGCTTTGGTTCAACTGTTGCTATTTGCTCGGGTGGAAGCACTTTTACATTGACTAAATAAGGAACATCCGCAAAAGGTGATCCTCTTAAGGTTGCAAAAAGGGCAAAAAGTATAGGCATCTGAACTAGCAAAGGTAGGCAGCCAGACAAAGGGCTGCCAAATTCACCCATTAATTTCCCTAACTCTTCTTGTTGCTTTTGCGGATTATTGGCATAACGGCTTTTTATTTCGGCTTGGCGTTTTTGCATTACAGGTTGAGCTATTCGCATTCGCCTAGCACTTCTTATGGATCCAGCACTTAATGGAAAGAGTGCAAGCCTGATAACAATTGTTAGAGCAACAATTGCAAGTCCGTAGCTTGGTACTAATCCATAGAAGAAATCTAGGATCGGGATAAGCAGATTGTCAGAGATGTACCCGATCACGATGGTTTAATGAGAATGAATGGAGAAAGGCTTAAATGATGCCTGCTTTAGACAAAAGATAATAAGTTCTTTCAGTGTATTTGTGAACTTTACGAGAGTTAAAACCCCATTGCATTATCTGAGGAGCTTTTTGAACTGGATTGATTGATTTGTTCTTCAATGAAATTTGACACTTCTCTGAAATTTGGCATTGATCTCATTTCTAACCTTGCCCCATCTTTGGTTACAAGCACCATGTCCCCATAAGAACCAAGCCCTCTAGGAATTGATCTGATCTCATTAATTTGGTTATAAGCAATTTGTGTCTTGTCTCTTCCAAGCCAACCGCCAGTTACAGAAATTCTTTTGTTGGTAATTTTAAATCTGAGCCACATAGCTCTTACTACGGCTCCAAAAGTAAAAGGTAAGCCAATCAGAGTTATACCTGCCAAGAGATTGAAAATCAGGTCTTCTTTGGCGGGAGGGCCTTCGTAAAAAACTTTTTCTTCAGAGAGAATCATTTAAGAAACCGGCTTTAGAAAGTAATTTATCGACTTCTCTTAGCAAAATAACTGGACCTTTGTCTAAAGAACTTGGCCTCAGACTTATAAGAATCCAAAACTCCTTTGAAGTTTTAAGCTTGAGAAGCCTTTTTTGCAAGTGTTCATGAAATATACGTCTGAATTGGTTTCGAACAACTGCTCTCTTGCTTACTTTATTGCTTATTGAAACAGCACATCTAAAAGAATTAATAGACCTATCTTTAATTGATTTGTTGTTTATTAAGGAAGGATTTGCTGGAGCTACCTTAATAAATATTGAGGAGCTATTGTATCTAACTCCTTTTTTATGAATATAGTCAAAACACTTGTAACCATTTATTCTCATTGGCTTTGGTAAAACCATATCCCTATTACTGATCTGAAGTAAATGTAATTTTAGTAGACTAAGGCTTTAATTTTAATTCTGACTAAACAGCGACTTGAGACCTGCCTTTTTTTCTCCTTGCTCTAATTACTCTTCTGCCTGTATGTGTTCTCATTCTCACTCTAAAGCCTGATACTCGCTTCCTTTTACGGCTTGTTCCCCCAAGAGTCCTTTTAGTCATGTGAAAATAGTCCCTTTCCTAGAATTAATTGTTTTCCTTATTGGATAATTTATCAGCTTACTCGACTGAAAGAGACCAGGTGCCAACATAACTAGATATAGGCATTGCTCCAGGAGATTGTGCATAGGCATGAAATTGGAACATCCCGGCCTTCCTTGGATTCCAGATTTTCATAACTACTGCATAAGGTTTTTTGTTTAAGGGTATTGGTTGTTCTGGAAAGATCTCAATAGAAGTTTGATCTTTACTTACTTCAAAGATAGTAGGAATTTTTTTTACGCATTTAGTTTTTTCTTTCCACCCTCCGATTTTGACCTCGCAAAGAGAAAGCTTTTCTGGCTTGATTGCTGCTTCAAAATAATCAGGGACTTTTATCGATAATTTTAAAATCCCTGTTTTTCTTTCAGAACCTCTTAAGAAAAAATAATAAGTTGCTCTATCAAGTCTTTGATCAGAGGTTTGCAAATATTTTAGTCTTTTAAAGCTTGGGTCTGCGTCCCATTGGAATTCAATACCAGCTGGTCCTGCTAATGATGGGTTTTTAGTTAATTGTTCAATACCTATAAAAGAAGACAAACCTAGTGAGGCTATAAGACTCCCTTTGAAGAGATACTTTAGTGGTTTTTTGAATTGAATCATTTTTGTTGAGAATCTAGAGGAATTTTTTAAAGGAGGCATTGAAGTTTAATTTTTGCCTATGCTTTTGAGTAATTAGGATCATTTGTTACGGCAATATAGCTGTCAGGGGTTTTATCGATCTGGTCGAAGCTTATTTGCCTCTCCTAAATAAGTATGTTTAGGGTTTGCACCTTCAGGCATCCAAACATGGGCAAGAATTCTTATGCA
Source organism: Prochlorococcus sp. AG-402-G22 (assembly GCA_003217035.1). Taxonomy (GTDB): domain Bacteria; phylum Cyanobacteriota; class Cyanobacteriia; order PCC-6307; family Cyanobiaceae; genus Prochlorococcus_D. Next base: position 20,259 of record QCHV01000001.1, on the reverse strand, counting down.
ATTTGCTAAGTCTCCTTCGACAAACATTTGTTGGCAGTCAAGTAAAGCCACTTTTTCCCATCCTGGTTGCTTCCTAGCTATTGCTGCAGGAAAGCAAGCATCCAAGTCCTTGGTAACTGAAAAAGTCATAGAAACTATTTGACTCGGATCCAGCTCATTCCTATTGACCAGCTCGGAAACAAGTTCACTTACAGCTTTTTCAATTGCTTCAACGGAGTTACTTAGGCTTGTAGTAGCTCCTCGCAAAGCTTGTAATTTCATTTCTTGCTGATTGAGCTTATGGTTTATGGTCTAAAGAGCCAAAGAATTTGGCCAGAATTAGAAAGTTCGATACTTAAGAATTCAAAAAACTTTGCCAAAGACTTACCCCCTGGAAGTAAGCCTAAAAATTTCTTTTTAGGACGACCAAGGGTAATTGGTTGTAGCTTCTCGTCAAGATCTGCAAGTTTTGCTGCTAAAAGTTTTGCATGGTTCTCATCCCCCAGTTCATCTATTAATCCAAGTTCCAACCCTTGTGAACCTGTAAAGACTCGTCCATCTGCAAATTGACGAACTTCTTCTTCGCTTAGATTCCTTCCTTTGGCTACCGCAGCTACAAATTGGTCATAACTGCTATCTATAAGAGATTGGAGAAGGGTTCTTTCTTGATCAGTCAATGATCTGTCAGGAGAAAGTATGTCTTTGTAAACACCACTTTTTACTGTCTCAAATTTAATTCCTACGCGCTCAAGTAGTTTTGAAAGATTATTGCCACGAAGTATTACTCCGATAGATCCAGTAATTGTTCCTGGATTCGCGACAATTTTCTCAGCGGCAACGCCCACATATACTCCTCCTGAAGCTGAAATGTTGCCAAAACTAGCTACAACATGACAGCCTTTTTCTCTGAGCCTCATAAGAGCAGAATGAATCTCTTGACTGTCTCCAACAGTTCCTCCTGGACTGTCAATCCTTACCAACAAGGCAGGAAACTCTCTTTCTTCAATTTGCTTAGCCGCTTTGAGAAAAAGCTTTCTTGTATCACTATTGATTGCTCCATCAATAATGATTCTTGCCATCCTTTTTTTGGATTTGCGGCGCCAAGGCCAGATCATTTAATTAGTGCTGATTCCATTGGATCTTAAAAGATGCCATTAGGCAGATGTCATGTTTGAAATGTTGAATTGGTTATTAATGATTCTCCCCTTTGCATTATGGGGCACAGCAATGGCTGCGATGACCCCCCTTGTGCAATCTGGCGGACCAGAGACAGTGGCCTTTTTAAGACTTTTGCCTGCAGGCTTAATAGTAGTTTTAACAGTTTTTATATTAAAAAGGCCTCTTAAGATAGACAAAGAAGATTTTGGGTGGTTTGTTGTATTTACGCTTGTTGATGCGACAATTTTTCAGTTTCTACTTGCTAGAGGACTAATAGAAACTGGGGCAGGTCTTGGCTCGGTTTTTATTGATTCCCAGCCTTTAATGGTTGCAGTTCTAGCAAGAAGCCTTTTTGGGGACAAAATCAACCCGTTTGGTTGGTCAGGTTTAATGTTGGGATTAGTAGGAATAGTCTGTTTAGGTGTTTCTCCAGATATGTTGCGGCATTGGCTGCTTATGGGGGATCCAGTTTTAGGTGGAAGTCTTTTTGGTCATGGACAAGGATGGATGCTAGGAGCAGCTATAGCAATGGCTTTAGGAACTGTTTTAATACGTTTTACATGTAAAAGAAGTGATCCAGTAGCCGTAACAGGGTGGCATATGATTTTTGGGAGTATCCCTTTGTTTATTTGGCATCTATTTGATCAAAAATGGCCTTTGATCCCAGATTGGTCTGGAATCCAATGGGGCCTTATGACGTATGCAAGTCTTTTTGGAAGTGCATTGGCTTATGGATTATTTTTTTGGTTTGCCAATAGGAAAGAATTAACAAGCTTTACAGCGCTCGCTTTTTTGACACCAGTCTTTGCCTTAGTTGCTGGGGGTATTTGGTTAGAAGAAAGGCTTGAGCCTTTGCAATGGGTTGGAGTTGTTTTTGTTCTTGCCTCGGTTGTTTTGGTGAGTCAGAGAAATCGTTTATGGAATCCGTTTGATAATTTCCATAAGGACTTAGATGAAGAACTATCGAAATGAAAGTTAAACCCTTAAAGATCTTGTTAGTCAGTACACCCGTTGGTTCCTTAGGAAGTGGAAAAGGTGGAGGAGTAGAAATTACTTTAACTTCCTTAGTTAAGGGACTAGTAGATCTTGGACATCAAATTATTCTTGTTGCACCAGAAGGTTCTAATCTCCCCGAAGAGTGCAAAGGCATTGATCTTAGAATGGTTCCTGGCCTTGACCAGCCTAGTTGGCAGCATCAAAAATATTCTTCACCAGTCGTAATGCCTCCAGATAGCATCCTCCCTGCGATGTGGAACATGGCGCTTGAGATTGGAAATGAAGTAGATGCAATATTGAACTTTGGTTATGACTGGTTGCCTTTATGGGTTACGCCTCATGTTGAACCAAAGATTTTTCATTTAATAAGTATGGGAGCTGTTTCTAAAGTAATGAAAGATCAAGTAATGAAATTGTCAGTTTGTTATAATAATCGTCTTGCTTTTCACACTTATAGCCAGGCGTCTGATTATCAATTAAATGCTGAGCCAACTGTTGTTGGTAATGGTTTTGACCTTAATAAATATGATTTTAATTCAAATTTAAATGGTCCGCTTGGTTGGGCTGGAAGGATTGCCCCTGAGAAAGGATTGGAGGATGCTGTTTCGGTTGCTGCAAGTTTAGGAGATCAATTATTGGTTTGGGGTATTATTGAAGATCAAGAATATGCTCAGAGAATAGAAGATTCTTATCCATCGGGAACAATTGATTGGCGAGGTTTTTTAGATACAAATAATTTCCAGAAACAATTGGGAGAATGCAGGGCATTGATCAATACACCAAAGTGGAACGAAGCTTATGGAAACGTGGTTGTAGAGGCTATGGCCTGTGGAGTTCCTGTTGTTGCTTATAAGCGTGGAGGTCCAGGTGAGTTGATTAAATCTGGATCTACAGGTTGGCTTGTAGAACCTGATGATGTCAAATCATTAATTAAGGCTACTTTGCAAGTTAAAGAGATTGATCGAAAACAATGCAGGGAATGGGCATTGAATTATGCCTCTTGTGAAAACTTTGCTCAAAGAATTACTATATGGATCCAGGAAGGAATCCTGGATCAATCAATAAACCTAGCCTAAAATTTACAAAGATTAAGTGAAACTATTAGTACCTAGAACTCAATATCAAAGGTGTATTTGTTTAATACTCTTTCTTGGCATTTTTATTTGTTGTTGGGAGCTTGGCTCAACTGGACTGGTTGATGAAACACCTCCCCTTTTTGCTGCTGCTAGTAGAGCAATGAGCAATACGGGTGATTGGCTTACTCCAAGAGTTAATGGTCTTCCAAGATTTGACAAACCACCACTTGTTTATTGGTTGATGGGTTTCTTTTATGGATTGCCTGGACAGGATCTTTGGGACCCTCTTGGAACATGGGCGGCCAGACTTCCCTCTGCTCTTTCCACTTTGGCGATGATGCTAGTACTTGGAGATACTGTTATTAAGTGGCCAGGTAAAGATATTGGTTCACCTGCTCGTGCTGCTGTAGTTACTTCTCTGGCTTTCGCGCTTTCTCCTTTAGTTCTGATTTGGAGCAGAATTGCAGTTAGCGATGCATTGCTTTGTTCCACTCTTGGGATAAGTTTAATTCTTAATTGGAGAACTTATGTAAACCCAATAAAGAAACATTGGCCCTGGCAATGGACCTTTTTAGGTTTAGCAGTTCTTACAAAAGGTCCAGTTGCAATTGTTTTAACAATAATGATCTTGACATGCTTTTCTATTTTTCAATCTGACTATATAAACTTAATAAAAAGAATAAAACCTATAAGAGGTATATTCATTACTTTCCTAATAAGTTCACCATGGTATTTTATGGAATTATTAGTAGAAGGAAAACCTTTTTGGGATAGTTTCTTCGGATATCATAATTTTCAAAGATTAACATCTGTTGTTAATAGCCATTCACAACCCTGGTGGTTTTTCTTTCTAATACTTGTTGTCTCTTCTTTGCCTTTTACACCTTTTCTTATATTAGGCTTAATTCAGTCAATTTCTTCTTTTTGGAATAAAAACACCTCTCGTTTGAAAAAAGCTGATCAATCTCTCTTGAATTTTTCTGCGAGTTGGCTAGTTTCTGTGTTCTTATTGTTTACCTTAGCAGCAACAAAGCTTCCAAGTTATTGGATCCCAGCAACTCCAGCAGCAGCAATTTTAATAGGTTTATCTTCTCATAAAAAGAATGCTAATAGCCCATATTATATAGCCGCAATATGGGCCAGTATAGCTTTATCCCTTTCTATTTCCCTAGTACTTTGGGCATCAAAATTATGGATATTTTCAGTTAATGATCCTGAAATACCTAATTTCTCATACGAATTTATTTCGAGTGGAATATATATAAAAGGAGCTCTAATGTTAACAATAACTTCTTTGTTAGGTGTTCTGATAGCCCTGCTACATTTACCTAAGAACTTCTTTTTGATGCAAGTACCATTAATTTTATTCCAGTTATTATTTATGCTACCGATGTGGAATATAAGTGACAGGTTGAGACAGTTACCCTTAAGAAAGGCTGCGGACCTCTTAGCTTCTTCTCAACGCGAGCATGAATCATTAGCAATGGTTGGAATTAACAAACCGTCAATTCATTTTTATACAAAAAAAATTATTCTATATGAGGCAAATGATGCTGAAGGATTGGTTAATCTGGCTGATAGGTTAAATTTTGAGGTTAGACAAGGTTGGCAAGGTAAACCTTTAGGAGTAAAAAATAGTAGTCAGACTGTTTTGTTAATCATTGATAATAAAACAAGCAGTAATCCTCATTGGAAAGGTTTGAATCCAGAGATTCTTGGAAAATATAGTATCTATAATATTTGGAGATTGGACAGAGAAGAACTTGAGGATAGAGCTAGACACCTTATTAAAGCGCAGGGATGGTCGCCTGATTGGAATGATCCAAGGCCAGAGAGAATGTAAATTTTTAGCTACTAATAATCAATATTATGAAGTGATATATACTTACTAAAAATAGATATTGATTTTAAAAATATTAGTAATACGAAATAACTTCTCTACAAAGTAAAAATAATGAACTACATAGCACTGCCATAATAAAAAACAAGAGTTGGGTTATATGAATAAGATGTTTTTCGAGTACTAATTAATTGATTGAATTGACTTGCTCTGCTGAAATTTCATCCCTTCAATTGCTTTTGCGAGTCTTAGAGCCAACCTCCTCCTATCCGCTCTAGCGAAAAAGATTTTATTCTTAGAGGCGGCAATCGCTAGAGACATCTAAAACATAAAGAAAACATTAAGACGTCACTTTATCATATACCTCTGTTTTGTAAATTTCTTTCCTTTCAGTAGTGGCTAATTTCAAGTGCCTGGAGGGTTGAAAAAGCCATTAGAGCTTAGGAACCATAACATTACTAGTATTGGCCCAATGCCAAAGAGCAGTAAAACTATCTTTTGAACAGCAGTGCTTGTTTCCTTGTCCCTTTTAAGTTTTGCCATTGTCATTTGAACTAGTCTGTGCCTTGTGAAAGGAGCAAATCATAGTTGAGTTGAGTTGAAATAACAGACTACACTAGGCAACTCAACAATTATGTATGGATAGCAAGAGAGAATCTATTTGTGTTTTTTTACGTTTTGCGTTTGACCATCAATTTTGCAGTCTTTTTTATTATGGGTAGGATTTATATATTTGGTTCAGGAATTCTGCTGGTTAAATGAAAAAGATTGATAGCAACAATCATAGGGTTTCGATAGTTTTGCCCACATATAAGGAGCGAGAGAACATTTCAAGCATTGTCCAAGAACTTTTTGAACTTTTTAAATCATACGAATTAGAAATTTTAATTGTAGATGATGACTCTAATGATGGGACCTTTGAGCTCGTAAAAAAGATTTCATTTGAGGACTCTAGGATAAGAATTATTAGGAGAGTTGGTAGATCTGGCCTTGCAAGTGCAATTAAGGAAGGATTACTTAGTGCTACTGGGGATTATGTCGCATTGATGGACGCAGATGGACAACATCGTCCAGTAGATGTTTTAAACGCTTTTTTGCATGCTTTACGCAATAAAACTGATTTGGTAGTTGGGAGTAGATTCTTAAAATCTGCAGATATAAAAGGTTTAAGCCAAAGAAGAACTGGTGGATCTTCTTTGGCTAACGTATTGTCAAGATGTAGCCTTAGAAAAAAATATAGTCATATAACTGACTATATGAGTGGATGCTTTGTAGCGAATCTAGATGCATGTTTAGCCTTTATTTATAAGGTAGACGTAAATGGTTTTAAGTTTTTATATGAGCTTTTAGCGGTAAGTAGGGGCAAGCTTTCAGTCGAAGAGATTCCTTTAACTTTTGAGCCCAGGTTGCATGGAGAATCTAAATTAGATTTATCTATAGTCTGGGACTTTTTAATTTCCCTTTTACATACAGCTACTTGTAGAATACTACCAAGAAGAGCAATAAGCTTTGCAATAGTTGGTCTTAGTGGTGTTTTAGTGCAATTATTAACTACTTCATTTGTAATGAATATTTTTGCTTTTACTTTTAAAGAGGCCCTTCCAATATCTGTAATTACGGCGGCGACATCCAATTATTTAATTAACAATAAACTAACGTTTAGGTCTAAAAGATTAACCGGAGTCCTTCTAATAAAAGGACTTCTTAAATTTCTCCTTGTGGCATCGTTCCCAGTAGTTGCCAATATAGGATTGGCAACAGCTTTTTACAACATGGTTTCTGATAATGAACTTTTAGCTCAAATTGCAGGTATCTCAATCGTATTTATCTGGAATTATGTAGCTTCTTCCCGCTTTGTTTGGAACACGCCTTGACTACATTTTGATCTTTAGGTTATATAAACCACTTTTAAATTAATCGCTCAAAAATATTTAAATATTAACTTCAGTATGATGATTTTATATTATTCTTTAATTAGATTATCTAAAGGAATAACGTAACTAAAATCTGAATTAGTTAGACATTGAGAAGGATTTATACCCCTACATAATATAGATTTTAGCTTAGCTTTTTTGCTTTTGTTTTTCATAGCAGAGTATGTTTCCCGCCAATTTAGATTACCCACTATATGTGTAGCACCTTCGTTGAACCATGAGTTTAAATTTTCTTGTGTTACATTTTCAGGAGTTGTAAGCCATCCTTGCCGTCTTGCTAAATTTAGTAATGTTGGATCAGATCTTGTAACACTTACGATCCTTTCATTAGGTTTCACTTCACTCCTTACGCGTAAAGCCAGTGGCATCCAAATTTTTGCTTGATAACTCTCAACAGCATAGTAATCAATAGATAAAACAACTAAACTAGTTAGGCTGGTTAAAGTAATAAAGATATTTATTACTCTTATAGTGAGATTCCTGTTTTTTATATAATTATTTGCTTCCACCAGACCTTTCCCTATTAATGGGCTAGTAAATATTAGTAATGGTAGTTGATAATACTCATGAATACTGCTAGAGCGAAAAGCTATTATTGTGGTTAAGAATAAACCTAGTATACCTAAGATAAGAATTTTAGAACCATGATTTTTTTTAGAATAATTTATTCCAAGAATGAGAAATGGTAAGCTAAATATTCCATAATTTCGTATACATACCTTTATAAATAAATTCAACCATACCTGTACATCAAGTAGCATTTTTATGCTACTTCTGTCAGAACCCCAAAAACCAAAACTTAGTTCACTTTCTTTGCCTAAATGATAAGCATATAAGTACCATAGAAATAATACTATGATTGAAGAAGAGAAATATATGATTATAGAAGTAATGCCAATCCTTTTCTCTGAATTCTTTAGAGAAAAGGATTTAAAATTATAACCTTTTTTATATAAGATATAGGATCCAATTATAGGAAATCCAAGCCATACTACTGGTATCACTTTAATCAATATGGCGATAGTAAAAGCTAGCCAACTCAAGAAAATGTCCTTAAATGAAATTCTATTCAATCCTTGAATAAACCTTTCAAGACTAAAAGAACTAAGTAATAACATTAGGGACTCTGCTTGAAATGTTCTTCCGTAGTAGATTGCGATAGGTGAAATTGCGAATATTACGCCACCCCACCATGCGGACTTGCTATCAAAGAAAAGTTCCCCAATCTTTATAATAAAAATTATAGTTAAAACGCTAAATAAAACTGATAAACCTCTACCCACCCATTCATTTAACCCTACCAACTTATATATTTGTCCAACGATATAAGGAAAAATTGGAAACTCCGATTCTACAAAGCCTTCTCCTGAACCAGCCCAGTCAATTTGAGGAAGCCATATAGGAGAATTGTTTATATAGAAATGCCTTGCCATGGCTGCTGTATCTGCTTGTCGCCAGGCATGAATACCAACTATCGGAGAATTAATCTTTATCAGTCTAAGAACAAGGCCTATTGATAGAGGTAGCCAATTTTTAATTAAGAAACTGGAGGTTAATACTTTCATTTGTTAATAGTAATAGCTTTTTAGTGGAGGCAATTTTTTATCTTGACCTGTTATTTAAACAGATTCCTGCTATTTTCTATTTTTGAGTGAGTTGGCGAATAGAAGAAAAACATTGGTATAATTGAAAGCATGATATTCTTGATCCTTAATCCTTTACTTAAATTAATTAGATAATACTATAAAATAGCATTTATTGTTATCCCCTTCAAAGCAATCTAATTCCGCTCAATGGCTTCATATTCCCTTTTTAGAATCACAAGCCATATATATATTCTCTTATATTCTATAGCTTTGGAGATTAAATATCTTTTATTTGGTATATTGGCTGTATTCAACAATTTAAGATTTAACTTGCTTTTCCAAATCAACTTGTAGATAGCAAGATGACTTGAACAAGCCTGTTCCCATTTCATTTATCTCTGATAAGGAATCCTAGCCGCTGACTAATTATTTATTAATTATGAACTTTGCAGTATCTTTCTTTACCCTTTTTTATTTAGTTAGAGCTTATAGGCATTTATTGCTTAGGTCTACCTGGTATTTGGCGGTTCTAATCCTTTTTCTTTTTATCTCTACAACTTATAACACTACGTTCATAGAATTTCTAATATCCCCTTCAAATCCGAATTTTTCATTTAATGGATTAAGTAATATATTTACAAATTGGTTTACAGGAAACCCTAATGCATTATTACTTGTTGGACTTCTTTATATCGTAGTAAAGGTTTCCAGAAGTAAAATATCACCGCTAATTCTCCTGGAGGTTATATTTCTTTCCTTAGGTTGCTCTCATGTTATGTTAATCTCACTTGGAACTTATAACTCTATACCAATAATCTTAGCCCTAATTGCATCTATTCTTATTCATTCCCTTAAGAATATAGATTTAATTATTAATAATTTAAAAATGAAATTTCATTATCCAGATTCACTCCCAAGTGGAATTGACTCGACCAGGATTTTATCTAGTTTAGTTTTTCTATTTGTTATATTCTCTCAACACAATCTCACCAATTCAATAGGAGTTATGTCAAAGGATCATCTTCTAAGAATTACTATAGTTATACTCATACTATCTCTAACATCCTTAATTAGAGATACAGTAAATACCAAGTTGTTATTTTCTTTCTTGCCAATATTCCTAATATATAGTGGAGTTGCTATTAGTTCATTCATCTATAATCCGGATTCAGCAATTCTTCCCATGCAAACCAGTAATTTAACCCTAGACTGCTTGGCTTCTATAGCAATCTTGCCAATTATAGATTATATATCATATAGATACTCTATGGCCTATAACTATTATATATCAAGTGTATTAGTAATCCCAAATAATGTTTTTAGACGATTTGTTGAATTTTCCCTTATACTTTTAGTCTCTCTATATGTCTTATTCTTATTAACTTCAAGTTGAATATTGAATAAACCAAACTCTTTAGAATAGTGATATAGAGAATTTTTTATTATGCTTCGTGGCTATTTAAAAATAAATATTTTTTGCATTTGGTAATTCATCATAAATATTAGCATTACTGCAAATAGCCAAGACAGCACTATATTGTTAGTGAAAATATTAAGTATGTATACGCTTGATGAAAATATTAGAAGAATGGTTATTTGCAGAAGTATGAAATAAAGAAATCTTCTTGAGGACTTGGGATTTCTTTTGAAAGTAAAAATGGCATTTAATAAGTATGAGACTAATGCACCAGCTATAAAACCTAATGAAGCTGACCTGAATGAATCTAGAGATAGCTTATAAGAGGCAAATATAACTATAAGGAAGTTTACCAAGTTATTAACCAAACCAACTACACCAAATTTAATTATTTGATAGTTCATAGTGAACAGTGCTTATATTATTTATGTTTGAAATAGTCGAACCAATACTCACCTAGGTTTAGCTCCTTAGGAGTACCTAAAGATAGCCAAAAATCTACTTGAATTGAAAAAACAGATAGAGAGCTTAATTTCTTTGATATTGTTTTTGCGATGAAGGCTTCCTCTTGTTCTTCATCTTCAGATGAAATGGATATTAGCTCTTCAATTATCTTTGGACTTTTGAACCAGAAAGTGCCAATAAGCAAAGAATCTAGGAGTGATTTATTTGGTATGAAATCTGGTTTTTCAACTATTTCTATTACTTCTGAATTATCTGCCTTATTGACAAAACCATAATGCTTGGGTGTGTTAAAAGCATAAGTATTCCATGGTGTAGTAAATATAATTACATCAGGGTCATTTTGTAAAATAATATCGTCGACTTTTTTTTTCGAATAGCCAAAACTATAATCAGCTGAAGATACATAGAACTGCTCCTTCCCTTTGTATGTTTTCAGATATTCATATAGAGAAAGCAGTTGGCCATTTGGTGTTTTCTTAAGATAGAAAGTGTTTATTGTTCTGCTATCAATTGTTTTTATTATATTTTCATTGTCTTTTAATAAGATCAGAGTATTTCTTGTAGATCTAAGTGAATCTATTGAATGTTGTAGCAGTGCTTTCCCGTCAAACTTTATAGCTATTTTTGGTAAACGGTACTCCTCTTTTTTAAAACGACTACCTTTTCCAGCGGCAGTAATTATATGAGAATCAGTTATCTGTGATTTAATTAGTTTATTTTCTTCGTATTTAGAGTATATATCTAGCCAGTAATTGTATTCTTCATAGTCCCTTGGTGTTCCAAGGCATATGAATTTCTCCACCTCATTGCAATAAACCTCATAACCCATTTCAATGGCTTTATTTAAACATAAAGACGTATAACACTCTGGGTGCCCCCATTCACCAGGAGAAGATAGTAATTTCTGAGAAATCTCCTTTAAAACCCCAAAGGATGGGAAGCCATAAATACCAGTTGAGCATGGTTCCTCTATTCTGTTATCGGTAAATGATTCTTTTTCTTTTAAAGTAATTAATCTTTTATGTGAACTTAATTTCATATAGGCAAATTTAGTCGTACCCAAAGAAGCAGGGTGGAAACCCTTGAAATAAGGTGCACATATTAGGCCTCCGTTTATAATATCATTTAATTGTTTAAAGCAGCTTTTAACAATAAAGTCGCAGTAATGTATTACTACTGGTCTGTTAGATTCAATGTTTACTTGAGCTATTGAGTAAGTCGGTCCCAACTCATGCTCTTCTATAGTTTGTATTTCTAGATCTCTAAAACTTATTACCAACTCCTTCATTAAAGATTCATTTTCTTTTAATTGCTTCTTAGTGCAAACTATTATTGGCTGATATATATTTTGTGGAAATAGTGATATTATCTCTTCAATTATTACTTTCTTACCTATGGGAAGAAAAGCCTTATGTGTTTTGTAACCTTTCTCCTGAAACCTTCTTGATCTTCCTGCTATTGGAATGATCAAGGCTGTCTTTTTATTCATATTTTAGATTCATTTCTGATAACGCCTTTCTCCAGTAATTCAATGATTCGTTTATTGCATTTATAATTTGACTGTCATCAGGCTCTCGCTCTCGTGAGTTTATCTCCAGAATTAACTCAAGTTTGTCTATTGAATCTTTATTAATATTTTTATATATATGATTTAAAACTTTCTGAGCATTTATGAGCCCATTTTTGTTATTTTTCAATGTAAATGGACCATTACTTCTTTTATCTTTAGTTGTTTGTTTTAAATGAATCTGGCTTGATTCTGCTATGTACCTATCTATAAGTCCATATGGCTCATAATCATATTTATTATGTGATGTTAAATCACCATGATCAGGGTCTAGGCACATTCTTATAGGTATCTTTGCATCTTTGAGCCCTTTAATTATTTTGTTGATGTCTTCACAGGTATGGCCTTGCTCTCTTTGTATGCTCATATGCTCCCATGTTAACTCTTCAATACCGTGATTTGAAGCAATTTCCGCAAGTTTTATCCAGTAACTTATACATCTTTCTTGAAACTCTTCTCTAGATTCAATGTTATCTGGTATTGATATAATTCCTATGTGGCTTCCTAATCTCTTGGCACCTAATTCTGCTGTGTATTCTGCAAACTTTCCAAACCATGACAACCAATAGTCTCTAATATTTTTATTAGGATGACAAAAATGATTTACACGAGTAAATCCCCCAGTAAAAGCCGAATAAACTTTGAAATCATATTCTTTGGATAGTTTATTAATTACCTTTACTTCTTCTTTTAGTATTTGGTCAGGGTAATTTGGACTAAATAAGTCGGCAGTTAATTGTATATTTTTAACATCTAATTCTTTTATCACTTTACACCATTGGTATGGCGATGGGTATCTGTTGACTAAGAAACCTGTATTAACTGATAACTTCATGCTTCTTCTCCTGATTCCAGTCGGGCAAGTAAATCAACTATTTTGTCAAAATTATATTTTATATCTCCCTTGAAGAGCCCGCTCTTGCCTAGGACAAACTCTCTAGAACCTCCTCTATACATCTCTGGTATGGTTTTTAGATTTACATTACCATCACTAACAATAGAAATTCCGTACATAGCTGTTTCTTCCAACAAATTGGTTAAGTTCTTAATCTTAATAATAGCCTGCTTAACTAAGGGTTGACTATGAAATCCTGGATTAACAGTTAATATCAATACTCTATCAATTTCATCAAGAATATATTCAAGCGTTGATAAAGGTGTTGCAGGTGACAAGGCAACACCAGTGGATACACCAATTTCTTTTAAGTGTTTAATATCTCTATGAAGATTCTTGCAACATTCAACATGAATACATACTCTATCTCCTTCTTGAAAGTTAAAACTAGAGAATAGCCTTGATGGCTCTTCTATCATTAGATGGAAATCTCCTTTATTAGGATAAACTTCGCGTATGGTATTAATAATACTAGTTCCCATAGTAAAATCTGGAGCAAATTGACCATCTACAAGATCCCAGTGAAAATATTCAACCCTCTCTGAAATAATATCTAGATCGTTCTTTGCATTAATCCAGTCAACACACATTATTGACGGTAGCAACTTAAAATTCATGGCTTTATTAATACTTTTATTCCCTTCCCTTCAGAGGCCAGATCTAGACCCTTTTCAATATCATCTAAAGAAAATCTATGTGTAATTAGAGATGTAAAGAATGTTTCATATTTATTTATTAACTTAATAGCTTTGGAATGTTGAAGAGGTGTTGACCCATGACTACCTGTAAGAGTTATTTCTCTATAATGTAAATCATTAGTAATAATAGGCATAGAGGGAGAAGGCTTTGGAAGGCCACCAAAGAAATTTATATAACCTCCATTAGAAAGTAGATTAAGACCTATTTGGTGAGTCTTAAAGACGCTACATGCTGTGAATACATAGTCATATTTACTTTCATACTTTTGAATATCCTCTTCAATCATTTTGGGGTCGTAAATGTTATCAGCTATGCCTATCTGGTCAATTGACTTCTTTCGGTAATCTGATGGCTCTACGTAGTCTAATCTATTACATCCATATATCTTCTTGCATAGAAAACCAATCATAATCCCTATCGGACCTCCTCCAAAAATAAGAACATCTCCTCCACTACTCATATTTACTTTTTCAACCCCGTTAATCGCACAAGCAAGAGGTTCTCCAAGGCAAGCGGTTTCAATATTCAATTCTTTAGGTATTTTAACTACAGGCCCTAAATCAAAAACTCTTTTATCAATTTCCATGAATTCTGTAAAACCTCCTTTTAATTGATATCCAATGGCTAGGTTTTGACTGCACAAGTTTGGCTTATTAAGTTTACATTTATTGCATTTACCACAAGGTATGTCCGCCCCTAAACTTAATCTATCTCCTACGCTGTATTGGGGATGATTAGTCTCTGTAACAACTCCAGACACTTCATGCCCTAACACTGTTGGATAAGAAACTCTCTCATTCCCATGTTGATATATTCTTATATCTGAGCCACATATTGCACAACTGTTAACTTTAATTTTTACGCAATATTCTGAAGACAAATTGGCATCTTCTCCAATTTCAATGCTTCTTATACCAGTTAGGAAGGCACTTCTTGACATTACTATGTAATTACCAATAGCATTGTATCCTATAAACCAAAATTAGAATGTGAATTCTTCTTAATAAGACAAGCTTATAAACATGGAAGAATCAATAGGAATCATCATTTTTTATCTCTAGGACCATAACCCAACTTTCTTTGTAAGAATCGAATCATTATTATCTAATATACTTTTATATTTGAGCAGCTCAGTTCTGAACTCAAGATGGTCCCCTATTATAGGCCTATGTAGTTCAGGGGATATGAAACACAGTTTATACCCCAGTAATTTCGCTTCTGTAATATCTTTTTCATTCATCCAAAAGCTACCATCAAAAGTGTCTATAATTAGATAGCTAGAGAATAGACTGCATTTACTTAGGTCAGGCTTTTCAAGTTGAGAAGTTCGAAGGGCTATATATTCTTTATATTTCTTTCCTATTCTATAACTTTGAGGAAAACAAACATCAAAAAGAAAGAAGTCAGACTTGCCAATATCGAGAACAGCTTTGATTATATCCTCTTCTATTCCCTCCTCTTTAACATTGATTGCTAGAAACCTATCCTTATTTAGCTGAATAAAATCCTCAAATGGGAAACCCTTTTGAAGTGCATCGTGAGCTATTGTTAACTTGTCCCCATAGGCGTGGACATCAAATTCTATGCCCACCTCTCTTTCAATTTTCATATAGGAATGGTCGTTTATTCTATGAGCAATAGGAAATATCATTTAGGAATCTAATAAATAGATAAGTGTTTTAAGTGAAAACTTTAATTTTGCTATAAATGATTCATTTACACCTTCTCCTGACCTCCTCTTTAGAAATTTTACTGGAAATCTTCTAATAGAATAACCATTCTTTTTAAAAAGAACCATTATAGATATATCTAATCTTCCATCATCAGATAATTTAAATATACTTTCATTAAAGAGTTTTGCATTTACTAGAGTAGGCTGTGAATTTGGAGAGCGTATTATAAACTTACCAGTTGAGAATAGGGTTACATTTAGAAGAAATGTAAATAGTGAGGCTAAGAAGCCATCTTCTCTATATACTCTAACCCCTTTAATTAGATTAATATCTTTATCTTCTCTAGAAATATTAACTGCCTTTATAATATCTTTTATTGGAGTTTGACCATCTGCATGAGTCCAACCAATAAATCTATATTCAAAATTTAGCTTTCGAGATGCTCTCTTGAGACCATCACCATACCCTCTGTTCTCATCAAGATTTAAAAAAAATATATTTTGACTAAAAGTATTCTGATCAATTAGTTGTTTAAAATCTTTATCTCCTATGTCTTTAGAACCATTATTTATGATATACCAATCGATTAAGGGTGAGTTATTATTTTCAATCTCAGAACATAGGTAAGCAATATTTTTTACTTCATTGTAGCATGGTATCAAACAAGCCACTTGTGCACATTTATTCATTTTAGATATTAATCACGGCTTTATTAAATTCAGGAAGGTATGATTTATCCTCTCTTCTTTGATAGATTTTATTTATTAGACCTGCAGAATTAAAGATATTAGATTGATGACTAATTAATTGCTTTAAATCTACTATTTTGCTTAGTAGCATTTTTATTGCTAAGTTCCACTCACATTTATCTAAATCATCAGGTCGGTACAAGCTATTCCATGTTCCTAATAATACTTGCTCTTTCCGCATCAATTTAGACAAGGTAGTTGAATCTACTGTTAGATTAACATTTGGATTGGCCATCTGAATGATCTTCCCATTTGCTTTTGTCAGAGATATGCATTTGACCAAAGCACCACTAGCCCCACAGCACTCGATTGAAGCATCAAAAATAGAATCTTCTAGCTTAACCGTATCAGTTGAGAATTTTATTCGCTTATCAAAATACTTTTCCTTATACTGATTTCTTTCAATTACAGTTATTTCGCAATTCTCTCGAATTAATATTTGACTTATTATCTGAGATAGAAAACCACCTCCATATAATAAAACTTTATCTCTGGATTTGACTAGTTTTGTCGCGTGAATACATACGGCCAAGGGCTCTACTAAACATGCAGAAATATTATCTATCTCATCAGGTAACTTAATAAGGTTCCATTTTTTTATTGAAATAGAAGATTGAAGACCCCCGTCTATTCTTGAACCATAGTAAGAATAATTTTCACATCTATTATAGCTCTTGCTCTTGCATGGATCACATTTAAAGCATGGAATTAAAGGGAATACAAGATGCCTATCGCCTGGTTTATATTCATTTGTTGGATCTTCTAAGATTTTGACTATAAACTCATGTCCTATTACAAGAGGATAGAAATAAGCTTTTGCATCAAAACACCTGGGAATATCACTCGAACAAATTCCTACAGACAAAGGAGCAGCAATGACGCTTTGGGAGTCAATAGGGTAATGATTTATCTTTTGCTGTAAGAACTCTAAGCTGCCATTAGAATTTAGTGAAACCTTGCCCTCAGACATAAGTGTTTTACTGATAACGTAGTTTAGCATGAATCTTAGAATACCCTGCTTCAAGACTTATATCTATATTCAATGATTCTAAATTATTAGAAATGAAGATGACTTATAACTTTAATTTGTATTCTTTACATTCAACAAGTGTAAAATAATCTTTTACTTGCGGAAGCATAGAATTGCCAATTGAAAATATAAATATCTCTGAAGTTCTATTTTATATAACTTATATTTCTAAAAATAAATCTATTTCCTTTAATGCTTTCATTGTAGATGGAATTATTATATCAGCGCCAGCATTTAAAAGTTTTTGTTCATAAGTTTTTCTTTTCATGCTTTTATCTTTCTTGTGAAGATGAGGTGGGGCCACCCCTAGACTTATGAATTTTTGATTTGGTATTAAGTCTCTAGCTTTCATAACTGTTATAACATCAGCAACCGTATCTCCCAAGTATCCAATTGGAGGAGCTTCCCCTCCAAGAGGCGCTCCCAATAATTCAGTTGCAAGTTTAATAAATCCAGTAGGATCTGGCTTCTCGGGCGCATCCCCCATTGCAATCAATGGAGGATCCAAAAGAGAAAGTCTTTTTTCTAAGACAAATCTTGCTGAAGGTTGTTCTGCACCACTGACAAATCCCCAGATAAAATTCTTTTTTTTGATTTTATCAAAGAAACTTTTGTTGACGAGAAGCGGTTCGTTTTTGATGTAACCATTCCAGTCATCAGAGTCTCCATTGGGATCACCTCCAAAATAATAATTACTAAACACTGAAGTTACTTCTTTAATATCAGGTGTTTTTGAAGACTTGCTTTTATATATTCCTTTTCTTTTTATTAGTTCAAGACTGACATGCCAGTCATTATTCCAAATACCCTCTGACTTTAAGTCATCAATATCTTCGATGGTTGGTTCCCAGCCAGAGAAATACTTGACAGTTTCTTGTATTGCAAGGCGGTAGCTACCAGAAACGTTGCGAATCACACCATCAATATCAAATAATAGTAAGCCTTGAATTTTCACAGAAGAGCTTTAATTAATCAGCTTTATTAATAGTACCAACACAAAGCCGATATTTCTCTGAGCTTATGTCAACACAAGACCTTGTTATTTTAAGCTCAGAAGTA
Source organism: Prochlorococcus sp. AG-402-G22 (assembly GCA_003217035.1). Lineage (GTDB taxonomy): Bacteria > Cyanobacteriota > Cyanobacteriia > PCC-6307 > Cyanobiaceae > Prochlorococcus_D. The sequence goes on along the minus strand of QCHV01000001.1, from coordinate 2,136 downwards.
TATAAGCTCCTTAGAGTCTGTATGTATGATTCTGCTTTGTCATTAGATCTAATAGCATAAGATAATCCATTCTTATTTATATAATCTATAATCACTTCCGATTCTTTAATACTTGGATCAGTAAATTGATAGCTACTAATTAATTCTTTGTAGCCAGCCTTTCTTGCTATGAGAGACGATTCCCAGTCTACCAGTATTGGTTTTGTCACCAATGTATTTTTTCTAAGGTGATTTACCAATGTAATATCCTTAGTAATAAATGATTTTCCCGAGGTGTAAATATAATTTGCATAGTTGAAATGTGATATTATAAGTAATGTTGTTAAAAAATTAGCTAGAAGGACTGAATTTATTCTTATTCTTTTCAAATAAGATTCATCTTGTTTAACTATATTAGGACTTTTAACATAAAAAAATAGAGGTATAAAAATACATATTATTGGTAGGATTCCAACTTCGAAATTACCCATATTTCCTCCATTTTTATAAGCCGAGCTTATTTGCGCAATGAACCAAGATGTAAATACAATTACAGTGGAATTTCTATATATAGGTGCTGAGTATCCCTTCATCATACCCCTATCTTTATTGAATTTTTTATTAAACTTTCCTATTGCTGGTAAATACAGTGAAATTTCATTTCCTATCAACCGAGATGTTTTTATTATTACGGAAAAATTTGAAAGAGATAGAATTAGGAAATTTATAAATATTACCTGGATAAAAGTACTAATTGAATCTGAAGTTATTTTAAGTATTGGTCCGATTCCATCATCTATATAAGATGCTACAGTGTAATATATATAATGATCAAAAATAATCATTGGCAATAAAATTGCTAATAATGAACTGAATATAAATAAAACACTTAATTTAGCATTTTTAACTGAATATCCACTATAAATAGAGAATACCAGGCAAGGCAGCAGGAGTTGCTGCTTAGTGCTACATGCTAAAAAAATTAATATAGCAATAGTAGAAATATAAGATAATTTCTTGAGATTAAGTTCATTTATATCCTCAATAAATCTATTCCATGCCAATATAATTAGACACAAAAATATTAAACCTAATGTATCTGGTTTTAGCCTTGATGCATACCCTAAATACCATGATAATGAGTAAATTGTTGTACCTGACCATAATAGAATATTTTTGTCTATTTTTTTTATATTTCCCATTTTACTAGCAACTGTACATATCAAATTGTAGAGAATAACTACACTTATTGGACCTATAATTAGACAGGAAATTATATCTAGCTTTTCTAATGAAAAGAAATTTAGAAGTAAAGAGAGTAGAAGTGGCTGTAAATAAAAGTATCCTGAGTAGGGTTGATTTAATTGATTTTGATTATGAGTATACGCCAAAGAAAGACCATCATGGATTTTATCAGCAGTAAAAATTTGTGTAGCTAAGTCCCAACTACCACCGTGAACGATACCTTGCTCAAGTGTTGCAAGAAAAAGCAGTATACTAAATGCAATTCTCAGGTATACACTTGAAGAGATGTTAGGTGAAAAATTTTTACTTAGCTGCATTGATATCTTCATCTCTCATTATTTTAACCCATTACCTTCAAAAGCCAAATCAATTATATTCATAGCTTTTTTTTAAAGACATAGTGGTAGATACTCGTTTCATTTTTATCGAAATTTAATTTCGCATCACCATAAATCCCACAAAGGCTAAATCCAGCATTCTTAAATAGGCATGTTATCTCTTTTTCAAGTATTGGATACATTTGCAAATTGAATTTCTTACCATCAGCGAATGTGTAGCTAAAGATCGTATCATCATCTGTTATTTTTTCAGGACGTATATGTACACTTTCACCTGGATAGAGCTTTCTGGAACTAATTACATCCTTCCCTTCTAATAGAGACTCATAATTCCTTCTATCCACAATTATAATTCCACCTTCTTTCAAAAGCTCACACCAGTTATATACAGCCAATTGCCTTTTTATGTAATCATTCTCACAAGCTAATGAGTTCCCAAGGCATATAATACAGTCGTATTTAGTGTTTACTTTATCTTTGATATTTATCCAATCACTACTAATACATTTAAGCTCAACAGAATGTTTTATAGCATTATCTTTTGCAATTTTAATCATAGCTGTTGAAACATCAG